>CAJWCO010000026.1 GCA_913031145.1 uncultured Cellvibrionales bacterium
GGGCTAAGACAAGCAACTGAGGTTGCTATACTCAACGCGAACTATATCGCCAAGCGCTTAGAGTCAAAGTACAGCATCTTATTTACAGGTTCCAATAATCGTGTAGCTCATGAATGTATCGTTGATACTCGCGATATTAAGGAGCAAACGGGCGTTAGTGTTGACGATATTGCCAAGCGACTAATTGATTATGGGTTCCATGCTCCTACCATGTCTTTTCCAGTGGCTGGAACTTTAATGATAGAGCCCACTGAAAGCGAATCAAAGCGAGAAATAGACCGTTTCTGTGATGCTATGTTGGCAATTGCGGATGAAGTTACTGAAGTTGCTGAAGGAAAGTACACCTTAGACGACAACCCTCTCGCTGGAGCACCCCATACAGCGGCTGTTGCAACTGCCGATGAATGGGCCCATGGTTATAGTCGCAGCAAAGCTATCTACCCATCAGAGTTTAGCCGGGCCAATAAATATTGGCCGCCGGTAGGGCGACTTGATAATGTGTTTGGCGATCGTAATCTTGTGTGTTCATGTCCATCAATTAAGGATTACCAAGAGTCTTAAAATTCCTAGCAAGCCATTATCATTGGTTAGGTATTTTATGGGCTGAAAAAAGCCTTAAATCTTTAGATAGCCACTGAAATTTTGTAGATAGTCTCTCTATGCATTTAACTTGGCTTTTAACAAGATTATATGTGGTTTCAGATATGAGTATTTCATCTGAGAGATAAGAATAACCAGCCCTAATAGTTGAATACTATGTTGATGCCATGAATAGAGAATTAATACGCTCCCCATTATAAATTGAAGCATTCTATGTATATGGACAAGACTAGTGGGCAGGGAGTTAAAGCTATTGGTAATCATTCTCATATACTAGCACCTAAAAACTATACCTGCCGTTCGATTAAACAAATTAAATTACATTGCTTTTAAAACATGCATTGTGTAAAGTTCTGCCGCTTCAAAATGGTGAGGTGTCCGAGTGGCTGAAGGAGCACGCCTGGAAAGTGTGTAAGCGTTTGTAGCGTTTCGAGGGTTCGAATCCCTCTCTCACCGCCATATTCTTTCTTCAAAGTCTCTACAGCCCTTGTTAGCTCTCGTTTCTTACGAGACTGATGAGGAGCCGTAGACAAGTGAGTAGACATTTTAGATACCCTAAATACACCTACCTTAAAGACAATAACTTTTATTTTTCTAGATCAGTTCCTGTTGATCTTAGATGTTTCTATACAAGACCACGGATTGTCCAATCACTTAAAACCAACTCGCTACTAAGAGCTAAAACTGCATCCAAAGTCTTTGCATCTAAGCTTGATGATTATTGGTTAGGTTTGAGGTTAAAGACCCTAGATGTTCCTGCGGCACACCTACTCATTAAATGACGATGCGCCCATTCATTATCGTATTACAACTGCTCGAATATCCCCCCTACGTCGTTTTGCCAATAAGATAGATTAGCTTCCCCAACGATCTAAAGAACACAAGCCTTCAGGGATTTAATCCCCCTACCTCCAACTAGCAGATACGGTCGTACTTTAAGGAAATAGTTTTGATATCTCTTTGATTACATAGTCGCTTCGAGTAACCTTAATGATCATTTGTCATGGAGAGACCCAGTTATGGACATAGACTTGTTCGCAAAATACAACCGCAAAAATATTCAAGATAGGCAAACTGATACCTTAATTGGGCTTAGTAAAGGTCTGCTAGCCGACGGATCAGTCAACCAAAAAGAAGCCGAATATTTACACAACTGGCTGCTTCAAAATCGCCATACTAGCGATAACCCCATGATTCAGAATCTCTTTGAAAAAATAGATCTCATGCTCGAAGATGGCGTTTTAGACGATGGGGAATCTCACGAGCTATTAGCTCTGCTTGGGAGCCTAACTGGCGAATCGGTTGCAACAGGCGAAGTCCCCAAGACGACTTCATTGCCTATCGATTTGCCGCCACCGTCGATAAATTTCAATGACTCAACCTTTATGTTTACTGGAACATTTGTATTTGGCAACGTAGGGTTGACCTGTAGACTCTTCAATTTTAGCCGTATAAAAAGCGACTTTATCAATATAGTCTTGCTTATCGGGCCTCAAATCCAAAAGTGCCTCATAGCGGCTTAAGTTCTCACTATATTTGGCTGTCGGGATTGTCTTTAGCTCATCTAGCAAAACCTCTACCTCGTAGGCCGATTCCATTTCAGAAGGCTCTGCAAGCCATCTATCTGCTTGATAAACCGACGTTAAAAACCAAAATACTATTAGTAGTCCACGGTGAGGTTGCATCCCTGTTTTTTCTGAAAACCACCTTTTAGCTGGCGGTATTATTAGCAATGAGAAGCCCATCAGTGCAATTGATACAATAACTACGTTAGCGTCAACTACAACTACAACTGCAACTACAACTGCCAAACCTAGCAATAAAGCACTTACAAAGAAATAAGCAACGTCTGTTAACCAGCTAATAAAACTTATCAGTACGCTCATAATTAACCCCGGCAACCGTGCCGTTGATTCACCTAGACTCACAGGATTTTGCTACAGCAATAGTCATTTTGAAGTCGGCATCAATGCCTGCAACTCTCTCAACCGCATGTTGTATAGAATCGAAATCAGTTCTAAAACCCTTTTCGGTGATTAACCACATTGGCCCGCGACAGACTCACCGCCTCATGTAAAGTTCGCTCTAGGGATGGTGTGTCCTTAGCATAGATCATTGTGAGAATGTCAGAGGAGAAAGGTACGCTGGCATCAACAAGCTCTTTGACCCTATCCATAGGCCCTAACCATCGTGTTAGCCCTGTTTTGTAAATATCATGTCCGAATGATCAAACATTACTAATGATCTAACCATGTTTTTTGGTAAGAGAGGCCAATCTACATTCTGTGTCTTTATTACCCTAAGCAAGGGCTCTCAAGCGCTTGAGCTGGGCACATGCCCTTTGCTGGTCGTGGCCCTTGGGGATTCAGCGCGCACGGTCTCAATCTTTCCGGTGGCGGTTAACGAAGCTTGTTGTGCAGCAGATGCTGCCGCAGTTATACAAAACAGGGTCTTGCTATCAGCACCGCCCAACATACAGGCATAACAATTCTGACTAGTCTCTACACGCTTTAGTATCTCACCGCCCTCTGCCACTAAAATCACTTCATGACCGCGAGCATTGGCAACCCAAACCTGATTAAGGGCATTCAGGCAGATCCCATCGGGGCTGACATTCTTTAACTGCGCCCAAACACGCCGGTTACTCAAAGAGTTATCAGCGTTGATATCAAACGCGGTAAGGCAGCTCGCCAGAGTTTCGGCAACGATCAATGTTGATCCGTCTGGCGTGATCACGCTCCCGTTTGGAAAATGCATATCGGTTGCGGCGAGATGAACCGATCCGTCGGGCTCGACCCTGACCAAATTGGCGGTGGGATGGTCATAAAGGACATCTTCACCCCTAGATCTGAATTCCGCGTCCAGGTCGAAACCAAAATTGCCGACCCATGCAACACCTCGTGCATCGACCACCATGTCGTTGCAAAGATGCTGAGTGAGTGCGCTGATATCGGCATGCAAAACCAGCCCGTTCGAGTCTAGTCGTTTTAAAGCACGCTCTTTCATGCTCACGACCAGCAGACGTCCGTCGGGTAACCATCCAAGGCCCGAGGGTTGATCGTCTAACTCTAACTCGATACGCACAGCACCACTTTCATCGACAGACGAAACCGCATGCGCATAAAAGTCACTGAACCACAGGCGCCCTTCATGCCAACGTGGACCCTCGCCGAAATATAAGCCTTCTAATAATATAGTGGTATCACTCATGGCCTCTCACCGATTTTTACAGTCAAACATACCTCATTATGTCACTATTCGCAGCTAAAGCCTGCGTTTTAAAGTAAGGTAGATTTTCAAGCCATTTCCCTGCACATTTGGCTAGACTGTAGTTCGAAAGGTTACGAGGCTGACTAACGCGGCTCGTTAAAATGGAAAAATTCCTTACAAACCCCATCGCTGGTTATGGCTAAACATAGGGAAATGTGAAATGAAGTATGAAACGCTCACTTTTAAGGTCGAAAAAAATACCGCTGTCATCACGTTAAATCGCCCAGATTCCGCCAACGCAATGAATGCCCAGATGATGGACGAATTGTTGCATATCTCTGTGCAGTGCGACACCAACCCAGAGGTTCGTGCGGTCTTATTTTTAGCTGAGGGGCCGATCTTTTGCGGCGGTGGCGATTTGCGCGCGTTCGTTGACGCAGGCGACGAAGTTAGCGTAAAACTCACAAAATGCGCGGCACGATTCCATTCATCGATCGCTGTATTTACTCGAATGAAGGCTCCCATCATTGTTGCCGTAAACGGTATTGCCGCTGGGGGCGGTTTGAGTATCGTCACCATCGCCGATTATGTCGTAGCGGGCGAATCGGCTCAGTTTGTGGTTGCGTACACCGCCGCTGGGCTCTCGCCAGATGGCAGTGCAACATACCATTTGCCGCGGCGTATTGGCGATAGCCGTGCGCGCGAATTGATGCTAACAAACCGATGGCTGGATTCCGCAACGGCCTTAGACTGGGGGCTGGTCAACCGTGTGGTTAGTGATAATGAGGTCGATCAAAGTGGTATTGATTTAGCGGCCTCTTTAGCCTCAGGGTCCTTACCTGCCATGGGCGCGGTCAAGGATTTATTGCGCGAGTCATATCACAATAGTCTGGAAACTCAAATGGAGCTCGAAGAAAAATCCATTGCGAAATTAGCGGGTAGCCCTGACGGGCAGGAAGGTATGAAGCCTCTTTAAATAAACGCAAACCCCACTTCGGTCAGACTTGAGGCGGTCTGGAAATGACCAATATCTGGGATAGCTCCCAGAGCACATTGGCATACAATGGGGCTAACTGGCATGCCACGCGCTCGCACGCTTAACCACGCATATGGTGTAGGCATTGCTGTCCAATCGTCGAGGCCGCTCACGTATTAGGCGCATGGCTATGAATTTTGATAAACAGGCTTTAGCGATGTACACCGAAAAACTAGCAAAGGTACGTTTTTTACGGATACTAGTGGAGCGCTAACCTATCCGTTAGATCCGACAGACAACGATCAGCATCTAAATCACGATAACTTTTAAACACACAGCGAGCGCCTGCAACGTGATCGACGTTAAGGCGAAAGCGTTATTTGGGTCTGGTCACCTAAACTAAAGCGGATGACTTCAACACTGCCGTCTTCAGAGCCGATGCGTGCTTCGTACTCTCCCTTGAAACCGGTCAAAGAATACCTCCCTTGACGGTCTAACTGGGTGCTAATGTCGGTATGCCAATGCTGCTTGGTGAGATATAACCAGAGCCGCCCTCTCGAATTCGGCACACCGCTTCGATCGACTAAATGTCGTTCTAAAGGAATATCATTAGCGCTAACTTTACTGTTTTCAAAAAGCGTATAGACGTAGATCGAGGTGACACTTGGATGACTAAAATACTGCGTTAATGCTCGCTCCATCATCGTAGCTCGGACATTTTCATCTGTTATGGTTTCACCTTTTATTTCAAATTCCGTGCCCACAAGTGGAACACCAAAATCACTAAAATAATCCAGTCGTTCTATGATCCTTTGAGGCGGTACGTCAGAAAAAAAACGGCTCTGAAACCCAATACCCTCGACAGCGCCTCCTCTTTCCAAAATCGTATTAATTCTCGTCTTAAAAGCCGACAAGTCAGGTGGAACGGTTCTATTCCGAGAATTTGAGATCATTTGATATTCGTTAATGAACATTTTCGCATTTGGTTCAAGGCTTTTTGCTTTCTGAAACCAAGAGACTTCTGCAGAAATAGCGTCGCCCAAACGAGCATTCACAGATGTACTGAGTTCACCTTTATGCATCGGCTCATTCAGCACGTCCCACTCGATTAAATCGGGCCATTTGTTCATTTGAAAATCTATTATGTAATCGACGTAAATTAAAAGTTGGTCGGGTGACAAGTCACTCGGCGGGATATCTAACTCTGTCGCAATAAAGTCTGAATTATACGCAGCGATTAGAGCCTGGTCAGATACCGATATGAGGGGTTCCATGTTGTTAAAGTCAGGCCACACCAAGGTATGCCCTCGAAGGGGAATACTCTGCGCATTTAACCATTCAGTTGCCGCTTCGGCGGAGCTAGTTAGAAACCTTCGTAACTTGTATTTGTGGCCATTGATCAGTCCCGCCCGATTAAAGCCAAAATCAATATAGCTTTGTTTATAAAGATCAGGCGACGGATGCACAGGGTCTGTAGAGTTACCCGCTAAGAGTTTAGATTCGACTTGGCCGCCGAAACCGAAAGCGTGATTCACCAACCGAAAATTCACCTCTACATTTTTTGCTGGCGCTCCGTCGCTGTCTAACACTTGAATTTGCGACGATGACATTCTATGGCTTGCGATTCGCTGTCGGGCTTGTGTTCGCCATGACTCGGTTGAGCACTGAATCGAGTTAACAAGATCAACAATACCCGTCAAGTTCGTTCCAGACATATCGTTTGGTACCACGCTGTCTGCCCCAGTACTTCCACAAGGTGGGGTTTCCGTGCAGTAAACTGCTAGATCTGTAACCAAGTCGTCATAGAATACGCCTTGCTTGTTGATGATCTCACAGTGGGTGCTGGCATTTAATGGCGACACATCGACCGAATATTGATCTCCATTTTCGAAGCCATAAGAGAAGTTAAATGTACCAGCCTGCACAATCGGTCTTTGTTCCACCGTTTCGCCATCTACAGATAGGCGCAACGACAAACCCTCTGCCACGGGTCCTTTTAATTTACCGTGAAGGGAAAACGTCGGCTTAGGCGTAAGATCAGACAGCTTTTGCGAAACGTCTGTAAGGCCACTACTTTGGGTAGTAATACTCTCCAAGAGCGACTCCCCTCGTAGTCCAAAGAGAAAACGTAAAATGATTAAACCATCGGTGTCAGGTGCTATATTGCCGTCAGCATCAATATCAATGTTATTACCCAGCGTCGCTATTTTAGCCTCAATTTCGGATGGTTCCGCGGAGTCAGCATCTGTCGCCACGACCCCCGCGACCAACTCGCTGCCCGTCACTCCATACAAATGCCGTAACAACAGAAGACCATCGGTTAGAGCGTCGTAGCTACCATTTCCATCGAGATCTATAGAGAGTGGTCCAGCGATCGATTCGTTTACAGGTTGTGGTACCGCGTCATTCGGTTCAGTGGTAATTCCGTGAAGCGGCACGCTGAAACAGCCTATCAAGACGAATGCTTTAAACGCGAAGAATTTTAGGTGTTGTCTATCCATAATGCAGTCTGAAACCAATCGGTTTGTGAATCAAGCGAATGCATCAACTATTTGCAGGTGCAAGGAGCAATTAGCGGCAAGCAATCGCAACGCCCCTGTAAATGTTACCCACATTAAGCAGCGCAAATTGCCATTTGCCGTAATGTCGACTTTAGGGCTAAGATTAAACATACCAAAAAGACATTAATACTATAATATATATGCATTTGCATAATGCTGGAGCTCACCGTGTATTGCGTCCGTCGGGGTTACGGCCCCACCACTTCAAGACATTTACCATTTCAGTAATGGATGTAATCTTGGGTTTCACTTCACTCGCCGGTATTACTATTGCGAAAGATGATATGAGCGATCGATAAGCACGAAGAAACTGCTCAGAAACCAAAGAACAAGCCGAACCCCTCTTAATCCTATTTAAGGTTTTTTTAAGGAGCCATCCCAGGCTCCTTCTTTTTGTCTGCAAGAAATACCCAAAAAACGCCTTTATCGTAGCCGTAGCGACACATGGATGTTCCCCGCTTTCTCAGGCGGACTTTCCGCTACTAACAACGCATGCTTGCCAATGCTAGTGGATCTAATGGCAGCTATTGTTCGGGGAGAAGCTTTAAGAAGCCAAATTGACCGTTATCGATTCCGATCATCAAACCGCCGTCGGTGGTCATTACTAACGCCTCACCCGCCCAGTCACCCGCTTCTGGGGCAGAAAATGTTTGTTGCGAAACCAAATTTCCGTCTTTGTCGAACTGGATCAAATATGCACGCCATTGGTCTGAGCAACCGCGATCATTACATTCAGAGTAACTTTGGTACTCGTCGCCCGTGCCCGCAATAACAAATACATTGCCACTCCTTCCGACTACCAAATCCCACGCTTCATCATGAATATAAGTTGCGTCAAATCCTCTGGGATTACCGAGCTTTTTCTCCCATAGAACGTCGCCTGATTGATCAACTTTTACCGTGTATGTGTCCCAATTGTCGACGCCAGACAACGTGTGCCCGGACAGATAGATAAACCCGTCATCAGAAATGTCCATTGCGAAATTATGATCAGAATTAGCGCCGCCGATCACTTTTGACCACACTAACTGATTTTCTAAATCAAATTTCAGAAGCCCGTAATCCTGCGCATCTTGTGTTAGCCCAGCAACAATGTAGGCATTGTTGTATTGCTCAATGCGATATCCGTGAGCGAGATAATTACCGATGTCTATTTCATTGAGCTTATTTCCTTGATGATCAAGGAATACCATCACTCCCTTACCCTCAGTGAAAAACGTGTTGTTGGTATCAACTGCGTAGCGATAACCGACCCCAGTAAATCCCCGTGGAGTCTGTATAAGCGCCTCTATTGCGTCACTTCCCCCCAAATCAAATATTCGATCAATTAAGATATTGCCGGTGTGTTTATCAAGTTTTAACACAACGCTGTCTTGGTCTTTTGACCCGACTATCCAGTATGCATCATCGGTCTCAACTGCGGAGTTTCCTAAGTTATGACCCAGACTTCCAAATTCCTTGCGCCACAATAGTGAACCATTCTCGTCAACTTTTACGACCAAGATCTTCGCCCCCACGGGGATGAAGCCAGTCTCTCCCACCTGTAAAAATCCATTATCAGACGTTGCAAGCATGAAGTGGCCGTGAGACTCCTCTTGGGAACCTGAGTAATTTTGAAACCATTGTTTCGCCATTTGCGTTGAGGTTCCGTCATTTAAATCTTCAAATTCGTTTGTCGTATTCAGTGTCGGTTCCTCGCCGAACGCTAACTCCGCGCTGTCCTTGAGTCCCCACTGGCTTAGCGAGCCGCCTTGGGAGGCTAGAAACTCTCTAAAATGATGTTCTGTGACCGTTTCACTGCCCTCGGGGGCACTCCAGCTACCGTTTACATCACCCATGAGCACACCCACAACGTTCTGCACGCTCTTTTCGGGGTAATCAAAGGTCATTTCGTCGCTGCCCCTGGTGATGTTTTGACGCGTCGTTTTGAAGCTACCAGACGCTTCATTCCAAAAGTCAGTGTCCTCGGCAACAAATACCCATCTGCGAGGTTCAGCCGACGCAAGTTCGACTGCCATTTTCAATATCGCCAGAGCATCGGCTGAGGTGATTTTCCCGTCACCGGTCACATCGGCAGCAATGTATTGATAAGGTGATACGGGCAATGCTTCTTCCGGCCCTGGCCCATCAGGGTCCGCATTGGGGTTAATGCCGACAGCCATCTTAAGTGCGGCTAGCGCATCTGCAGAGCTAATGACACTCCTTGATTCACCATCAGTAATGGCTTTGCTTACGGTCATACGATTAACACCGCGATACTTTTCGGTAAAAGCGTATAAGCCCTCTGTATTCGACGTGGTCTCTTGTGAAAAGTCATTCGCTACGCCCTCTGTCATACCCACGAGATTGACATCAACAGATGCCATTAGGGCATGGGTATTCCAATGATAAGCAATACCCGACACGGCTGGCGCGCACGTAGAGCAATCAGCCTCGTTTAGTGGATCAGTGCCATCCAATACCTCTTGAGCGTCACTGAATCCGTCGCCATCATCGTCGAGATCCGCGTTGTTGCCTATCAAATCACCATCAGTGTCAGTTGATTCTGCTGTATCCAACGGAAAGGCGTCGCTAGCATCTAAAACACCATCGTTATCATCGTCAGCATCTGCCGCCATACCCAAGGCTATACAGTCACTATCGCAGTCGTCGGGTCGGCCATCGCCGTCTGTATCCACTAAGCCCCCCAAACTTACCAGCGGATAAGTATCTAAAGTGTCTAAAACACCGTCGTTATCATCATCAGCATCTGCCACCATACCTCGTGCTATACAGTCGGTATCGCAGTCGTCAGGTCGGCCATCACCGTCTGTATCGGTCGAGCCCCCAAGGCTTATCAACGGATAAGTATCTAAAGTGTCTAAAACACCGTCGTTATCATCGTCAGCATCTGCGTAATCCAGCGTTCCATCTGAGTCAGTATCCAAATCAAATCTAGCGTTTATCGTTAACGCCTTAGGGCTGTTCGATCCGTTGTGAGTTAGGGACTCAGTGGTTGAAAGCTTGCCTTTGCTGTAGTAGCCACTGTCGATTGAAAGGGATCCACAAACCTGTTGCCCATCAAGAATTACCTGATTCTCGGCGCTCCAAGAGACGGCATCATTTGAGGCCGCAAATACACCTAACTCGATGGGGAAATGGCCGGAATTTTGTGCACATAACTGGGCAGTTGCGATTTCACCCATTGCCACATCACCAAAATCTAAAGCATTACTCGATAGCGCGAGTATCGGAGAGCGGTTTGTCGCCACGGTCGGAATTGCCATCGGCTGGAATACATTATAATTGTTGATGATGTAATAGGTTCCATCTCTGGAATAATTCTGGATACCTGCTCGCCAAAGGGTAGAACCCTTGTCGGTTCGCCAAGTATAAATAACACCAGAATCGTCGCTGGTGAATGACGGAGTCCCAAAATAACCCAGCGCACTGGAGGTATTATCTGTATTTCCTATATATCTTGGAGAACCTCCATCATAAATATCGTACAGATAAACCCCTGAATTATATCCAGATTCAGTATCTGCGGCATAATTTACGATGTCGAAAACTATGTAGCGATCTGTTGTGTTGCTAAAAGCGGGATACCCAACATCAAGGGTGGGTGACTGACTGGGAAATGGATACGAAAAATTACCGGATTGCACATCCATGAATCCAATGGTCCAAAACGATGACGTATTGGATGAATTACAGACTGAAGTTGTCACACCACAGGACAGATAATCAAAAACCACATACCGTTGCGTTGGGTCATATCGAATACTGTCAACGTACGCCGCCGTCTGACCGGCAGAGCCTGCCTGAGATGTAGACGGCCCCCGCACAATATGCGTAGATAAGGCCATCGATTCAAGATCGAGGACATAGATAGTCGGCGACTCGACGATCGTGAAGACCAATGTTGAAAAATCATTCGATAATGCCAAATTTGATATTGTATAGTCTCCAACTACCACCTCTTCCGTAGATGCACTGGCAGATGAGTAAGAGTACAGTTTTCCGTCGCTTTTTCCCTCATAGATAAATCGAAAACTCCCATCATCAGTGATGATAAGTGACGGTCGCTTCAAACTCGCATGCAGCCCCGGCAGAGGTCCAAAATCAGTTTCTGAGTTGTAAGACGTCGCGTTATTGGTAAAATATTGCACATATACCTCATACTCATTACTGCCTGCATCAGTGGGCCCGTAATTACTCGGTGCATATCTTGGATACAAATACACCGCAGCGGTTGAGGTAGGGCTGATGATTCCGGAGGTGCTAATAGTGGTGTACGTATCCTCTGGCAGCCCAATACTTTTCATCGCAAGCGAGGTCGCTATAACCTCGCTCGATGAGGCACCATATTCTGCTTGCGCTGCAGCGATCATTGCCGTTGCGGCCTGATCGAATGAGGAATTAGGGGACAGCGATCGCATTGTTTTAAACGCAATGTTTGCGGCCGTTGTTCGACCTACGCTGGTGCCCAAACCCTCTGACGTCAAACCCTCGGCCAGCAGATATAGGCCCCGATTGAAGATTCCGCTGTTACTGTGTACACCTCCTGCACTATTAAATTGTGCCATATGCGCTGGCTGCGGGGGATCCGCATTCTGATCTTGAGGGTTGGACATGCTCCTTAAGAACTTACCCTTTTGAATATAGATGTCCTCACCGATAAGCCAATCTTCGGTATCGGTCATCGCACCAAAAAAGTCTGCAAATGATTCATTTAGAGCACCCGACTGATGCCGATAGACAAGCCGAGAGGTACTACTAATAACCCCGTGTGTTATTTCATGGGCCATAACATCTAAACCCAAAGCCCAGTTATTTCTAGTGACCCCGTTACCCGCGCCAAAGATAAATAGATTGTTACCCAGCGCGAGCGCGTTATCTTTTAGTCCATTATTGTTGGCTGCAAGATTTACCCCTATTGTGATGTCTTGCTCGCCCCGACTCGGCGCATCAAAAGAATGATTTTCTTTAAAGTAATCGACCAGCGTCTTAGCATTGTTTATCGCGCTTACCCCTGCGGGATCCCAGCCAAAGTCTTGCGACCCTGAAGAGATGTAATACACGTCACTGGTGTAATTTTCCTCATAGCCGGTCTTATCCTCAGCAGAATAAACGTGAGTACTCCCATTCAACGGAAATCTCGCGTCTTTTAAATCATAAATACCCGACCGACTTTCGGCCTGAAATGAGACGCTATTCCCGGCAAGGTCAATACCGCTAGCAGTCACCTGACCATGTTGAACCAAAGGGATAACCTTTGGAATACGTCTGCTTTGAATATCTACATAAACCTCAAACCGCTTGTATTTTCCCAATCCAACCTCGAGTTTGTACGCCAGAAAATCTCTGCCATTATCCAGCGTGATGCCCAATTCTGGTGATTGAAATTCAAGTTGCTCTAATTCCTTGCCGAAGTGCTCAGCGACCAAATTCTTCAAAGTTTCTTCAGACAGTCTTTCATTTGGATAACTGCTAACATCTGGGGTGTGAAATTCGCCTTGAATCGAATAGAGTTTCTCTTCGTTTGTTGTAAACACAAGCTCATGATCCCACGCGGGCAAACCGCCGAATGATTTTTTAATGACAGTACGACAAACTTCCTCAATACAATCAGTATCGGAGCTTGAAACTGCACCATTTTCTGCGATACCGAAGAGCTCTCTGTGATCTTCAACAATTGCAGAAATATGTTCCCCCATATCTTTTGAAGTCCCATAAGAAACACCCACGATATCGAAGTCAGGAAATATCGCGGTAACGCGATTTGAGTTATTAGAGATTATTTTTGATGGGCGTCCTTTGCTGTACAACCCTTCTAAACTGAGTAACTGCTTCAGCTGATCCTTGGACAGTGGATGGTCTCTGGGTAGTGATTCACTGTGAGGTTTTGCGAGTGCCGCGATTTGCTCTAAATCTTTTTTGACACGTTCAGTCAATTCATCTGACGATAACCTACCTACACCGTCGGGTATCATACGCCTCAACCTTGGCTGGTCCGGCACCACTTTTTTGGGGCTAGTTCCATTCAAGAGTGCTTCCATAGTCTGCTTAAGCTCAGCAGGCTGAGGTGTCGGACCAGACATCGTTCTTTGTGTTGTTAGCGGTTTATCCACCTCGACAATTAATATTATCGAGCCGACCAACACAGAAAAAAGCAAAAAAATTATGACTCTTTTTGACGACAAAACACGAACTCTAGCCATAAGTATGCCCAGCTAATCTCTTATCTTGAGACCCGAAATTTTCGCTCTAATATAGCCTATGTTTGTGCGAATAACTATCGGCCATCATCAGATTCAATTCGACCCTCAGCACGCCCAACTTTTCTATCGCAGTGCTGCGAGCCGCTCGTCTCTTAGACCCCCTCAAAAACCCATAATTAAGACACTATCGCTGAAGTTCGTTTATTCTGCCACCTCATGCCGATAACGTACCGTCGCGGCAAGCATACACTGCCCATGCTTGTCATTAGCCTGCTCTTTGGTCTTTAAGGTCTGACCCGAAGCATAGTCAAAACACACGGGTGATCCACTCAACAAAGACCCACTATTAGTAAAGGTGCGCCGCTATTTGTTTTAGGTGACCTTGTTGTTTGCATTAATGTCTGTAAATTAATCGCCTTATTCACATGCTCACTGTTTGTTATGTCGCATTATTTATGCCTTACTTGGAGTCGCACGGGTTTTTTGAGTGGTCGTTTGTATGACAACATATACGAAGACGGCTGAGGACTACTATGAAGCAGATGGACTCACATAATGTGATTACACCGCCTATATTTGCATCGCGATATATTTTTTTAAACTTTATATTGCTGACGTTATGCGCGCAGTTTGCCTTCTCTGTGTTGGCGATGAAAGGTATTCTATTGCCGCAAATGCTTGAGCTGTGGGCCATCTCAAAAACACAATTTGGTTTGTTAATGACCATTTATGGTGTTGTACACAATATTTTTTACGTCGGCCTTTCGTGGGCACAAGATAGGTTCTCGCCACGGCTCCTCATTCCAATCAACCTAGTGCTAGGTGGAATAACGACGTTTTTTCTTGGCCAAACGTCAGACTTCCAGACCTTATGCTTTTTGTTTTTGGTGCTCGCCATGTGCTGTGACGGCGCCTTCTGGCCTGCGATTTTATCATCGGTTCGCAAATCAACATCAGATGAACATCAGGGCAAAATATTTGGTGTGTTTGAGGGCGGCCGCGGCATTGTTGAGCTATTTCAAAACGCGCTGACAGTGACCTTATACACCGTATTAGGGCACAGCCTACTGGGACTTGAACTGGCATTTAAATTTAATGCACTTATCATGATACTGCTAGGGATAGTCGCTTGGTTTAGATTGCCGGTGGATTCGTTACTCAAATCAACGGGAGATTCCAACACCAAGATGATAGAGGTCATTGAAGGAATGAAACTCTCACTCAAATTGCCAGAGGTTTGGCTGGCGAGTCTTACAGGGTTCTTTATCTACTTCCTATACACCAGTCTCCCGTTCTACATCACCTATTTAACCGATCTCCATACACTGCCGGTCCTTGCTGTTTCGGTATTTGGGATCGCTGCGACCTCTGCGGGTCGTATCGGGTCTGCATTTCCAGCAGGGTTCATCGCGGCGAAATTTTTTGGAGGTACAAGTGGTGGAATGCGCGCGGGCCTTATAGCGGTCGTCGTGATAGCCGCCAGCATGGCCGTTTTACCGCATAGCGCAGCGTTTGCATGGCTTGCTATGACGATTATGATGCCGCTTATTTTGATTATCTTTTTTATGCGTGCACTTTACTTCGCTCCCTTTGGCGAGATGGGTTTACCACCTCGGTTCTCTGGTTCGGTCATTGCTACCGCCGCATTTGTAGTCTATTTACCATCATCTTTTGCCTACCTGTTATGGGGGTATTTGTTGGACTCTTATCCTGGCGTTAGCGGATATCGCTATATGTTCACAATTTTGGGCTGTTCAGCTTTTTTGGGTGCACTCGTTGCAATTCAATTACGACGCCGAATTGGTGCGGATTCAAACAAAAAAATAGCATCAAAAGTTATTGAACTCGACAAAAAGCTTGGCTTGTTCGGTGCCGAAAAGTCGTTTTCATCATTAAGCAAATGAACGTATAAAAAACGTGGCGTTCAATGCGCTTTTCTAAGTGGCCTGGTGTAGATCATCGAGCGAGAGCCAATAATTAGGCAAGTGCCAAAAAATATCCGGCCAAAACAAGCAACGTCCCAAAAAACAAACAAACCAATGAATAAAATGATAAGAACGCTGGCGCAAGACGCTGGGCATCAAATAAAAAAGACCACATGCTCGCGTTTGATACGCCACTGCCAACCCCCCGAAAACAGATAGTGCTAAACCGATGCGTTGACCTAGTGCTGTGAATTTCTGTGCCAGCAATTATTGGCATGTTATGCGCTACGATTTTTAACAGCGTAAAGCTGTATAGCTCAGATACATCGTTTTGCAATTTATCGCAGTAGCCTGTTGCGCTTCAGTAACAGCACTCTGAATGTTCAAACGACACAGAAACTATCCAAGAAGTCATCAGAGGATGCTCAAACGGGTCCTTGGATTTATGAGGATGTCTAAACGGACCACCCCAAAACGCACGATTTCTCACAGAAATAGTGCGGCTCTATGCCTTTCCTAACCCCCTAGTATCCACGCATCATTAATTTTTAAGGGAACCTATACTTCCTTAATATCACATCTGTCACTGCGCCACCTCTGGACCGGCCCTTTCTAAAACTCTCTCACTTGACCGAGTTCAATAAATTGGGGCTAAAGGCGTATGCCAAAGCTAATTTTCGACAAATTTCGATGTTAGTTGAAGTTTTCATGTAGGTTATTTAGACTACCGCCGCAAATTGCCAGAAGGTAGGTGTGCGCCCAAGATGTGTCAAACGCCCGCGCTTAATTTCTTTAAAAATTTTACCCTGATACTGACCGAGAGCGACAACCTCATTAAAATGCCCCGTTTTTGTCAATTTATCGCTCCGCTGTTATGCCTTGCCGTCATTCACGGAACGCTGCATACCGCTCAGCATTTTGACTTGGCTGATGAATATGACTCGCCGGTTGGTAAAACAGTTGAACTTTTTGAAAGCCAGAACGGACATACCACTCCAGTTAATCATGCTGAAATAGCCGACGCTGAGGTTGTGTCCGGTTCGCATTCGCACTCTGAAAGTACGTTAGGAACGGCGCACCACGAAGATTCGGCTGGCTATTCCTGTGATGTATGTCAAGTTATTGATCCCGGTTTTTTCTCGGCGCAAACTCCGCCTGCCCTAACACATGTCAAACGCCTTGCTTTTGGATTTGCAGTCAATACCTACCGACGCACCGCGTTTCTCCACTACAGTGCGCGCGCACCACCTACCTCCTTGGAACTTAATAAAACGTAATTTATTCGGGTTTTGCTCGGATCCTGTTTATTAATTTTTAAGGAATAGCGTAATGAAACACTTTACCGCGATCGTAGGCCTATTATTTGTACAAACACAGCTCTGCGTAGCTGAAAATACAATCACGCAGGAAGAATCTACCAACTCTGACGCACAAAAAAACATTCGCGAAATCGTCGTTGAGTCGTCACTGGTACAACGAAACTATTCAGAAATATCTAATCCCGTGCATATTATTTCTGGTGCTGAATTAGAAAATGTTGGAACCCAGAGCCTTGGCGAATTAGTTGATTCTAAGCTTGGAATCGCGTCCAGTGACTATGGACCAGCCGTCGGCCAACCCATTATCCGCGGGTTATCTGGTCCCCGTGTCAGGGTCCTACACAACGGCCTTGTTATCAGAGATGTCTCAAACCTTGGTGCAGATCACGTCAATGATGTCGATCTCAACAGTGCCGAACAGATAGAAGTTGTTAGGGGCCCATCCGCGCTACTATTTAACAATGGTGCCATAGGTGGCATCATTAACGTTGTAGATGGAATCATCGCAGAAGAAGATATCACCACATCTGAGTTTCAAGTGGGCGCCGAAAGTCAATCCGTCAACGACGGAAGTGCCTATAACTTTTCTTACAAGGCTAACCTTGGTGGGTTGAACGTTAAACTAGCGCACAAGACGTCAGATTTTGGCGATTATGATATACCGATAGGTGCTCTGGCTCACGCTGATGAGCATCATGATGACGGTGAAGAACCCCTTGAAGATGAAGAAGAACACCATGACGATGAAGCCACAACGCTTGCGAATTCTGACTATGAGCTCACTAAATCCAAATTAGGCATCTCTAGAGTGGGCGATTGGGGTTTCGCAGGAATATCTTATTCGGAGAGTGAGGTCATCATGGGCATTCCATTTCATACTGAACCCGCAGATGCTCACCCCGAAGAGGGCGGCGTGCATGAAGATCATGAAGACGAACGGATATTTGCCTTCACCGATTCGAGTAAGTTCGATGTAAAAGGCGAATTCAATTTAGATAATAGCGTGATAAATAATGTCATGTTGCATGCTAGGGTGAGTGATTATATGCACTCAGAACAGCACGCTGAAGATGCTGACCATGACGCTGTTGATGCCCCTTCTGACGAGCATCCTGAACATGAGGAAGGACCAACAGTTTTTTCAACTGAAGCGACAGAGATCTCTTTGAATTTTAACTTGGCAGGTGCCCAAAGTCATAGCATCATGCTCAATTTTGCTGAACAAGAGGCGTCTATTATTGGGCACGAAGCCTTTATGAACCCTTCGTCTACACAGGAATACACGATTGGCTATTTCCGCTCACAAAAGATCGCAGGGCTCGATATTAGCTTGGGGCTTCGACATGATCGAGCCAGTCGAGATGGCTCTGTTACTCATCACGACGAAGACCATGCAGACGAAGACCATGCAGACGAAGACCATGCAGACGAAGAACTAGAAATAGACACCTATAACATCGACAAATCCTACACAAGTTTGGCGCTGTCCGTAAGTCGCGATATCACGGAAGCGTTAAATTTGAAGATGGGTCTGGCGCGCGTATCACGAGCACCCGCAGATGTAGAGCTGTTTATCAATGGCCCTCACCTATCAACGGGCAGGTTCGAGGTCGGGAATCCGAATTTAGATACCGAGCAAGCCACCAACATCGACCTGGCTGCGCGCTACGAGACAGACCAATTCTTTGCGGAGATCACATTTTTCTCGAACGATGTTGATAACTACATCTATCTTCAGGATGAAACGGAAGAAGAGCACACAACGCATACTGCGGGGGAATCTGACCCACACATGGGCTTAACGTTGGCAGAATATCTGCAGAAGGACGCTACCTTAACCGGCTATGAAATAGAGCTAGGAACGTCGTTCCAATTCTGGAATGGGGATCTGATGATGTCAGTCGCAAGAGATTCTGTAAAAGCAGAATTTAACGATAAGACCCATGTGCCGCGAATCGTTCCCTCTCGGAACATTGCCACAGTTGCGTACAATGAGGACGACTTCAATGTTAGGTTACTGCTTAAAGATGTCGAACAGCAGACAAACATCGGGGCGGGCGAGCAAGCCACCGACGGGTATACCATGCTTGATATAGACATGAATAAGACGTTTAGTGTGGGGGCAAAAACAGCATTTAATGTCTCGTTATTTGCAAACAATCTGCTCGATGAAAGCGCAAGAAACCACTCATCGTTTGTGAAGGACAATGTTCCCTTGCCGGGAAGAAACCTTGGTATTAAGCTGTCAGCGACCTTTTAACCGTCAGGCCCGGAGCGGATTTGAAGTAGATTTGAATCCGCTCAGCGCCGTTAACAGCCGCAAACAGGATTCATAAACCACTACCGCCACCATTTGAGACACCACATAAACATGATGATCAAAACACAAATAATAACCGACAAACTCGCAATGACCTTATCGACGGTCTGCATGGCCCATTGCTTTCTGAGTCCTTCCTTTATCGTTTTGTCGTTCGGATTCCTGCCGTTTTCAATCGATAACGAATTCATACATGTAGCACTTTTACTCTTTGCATTCCCCATCAGCGTGTTCGCATTAGCACGAGGCTATACGTATCACAAACACGTTTTCATCTTATTACTCGGACTTTTAGGGCTAACAACGCTCTTTGCTGCGGTACTCTTGGGTGAGCAGGCTTTCGACGGCATTGGAGAAAAAGAGTTGACCCTTTTAGGCTCTGTTTGTGTTGTTGTTGCCCATTTTAGAAACTACCAAATTTGTACGGGTACTGACTGTTCCTGTCATGAGCAATAAGAGAATACTCCGGTTAAACTCCCACCCACGCTCTCACAAAAACCCTCAGTTGGCGCGCCAATGCTCACTTAGCTACCCAAGTGGTTTATATGTAGCCAATAGCTAGGATATTGGAAGCGCTACTTAGTTGCGTTATAGTGTTGCTTGACCAAGGACTATTCGTGGCTTCAGTCGGGTGATATACATGAAGCAATGAGGTTTTGCGACACGAGAACCGGTATATGTTGTTTAAAGTGAAAAGTGAAGTGGCTGGCGTTGTTTGGAAAATTATCGCGAGCGTCGGTGATGATCTGGACACAGGCGCTGCTATTATCATCCTCGAGTCCATGAAAATGGAGATACCCGTTCCCACTCCGCGCGCGGGCACGCTGAAAATACTCCATGTGGCAGAAACAGATATGATCTTGGAGGGGCAGGAAATAGCGACCTTCCTAAGTCTAGATGAGCCAACATGAGCTGGCACGATGAAATAGCAGAAATTAAAAGGAGGCGCGCGCTTGCCAAGCAACAAGGAGGTGCTGACTCTGTTGAACGCCATCATCAAAAAGGTCGCCTGACCATTCGTGAACGTATCGATAGCCTCCTAGACAAAGACAGTTTTGACGAGATAGGGCAAAGCTCCGGTGTTCCAGAATTTAACGACAAGGGTCAACTCAGCGACCTTCAACCCGCCAACTTTGTGCTTGGTATAGGCGCGGTAAATACGCGAAAAGTGATCGTTGGCGGCGAAGATTTTACGCTTAAGGGTGGTTCTCCAAATCCGGCGGGGCTGCGCAAGAGTGTTTACGCAGAGCAACTCGCGTTGCAGTATAAAATACCTTTGATCCGTCTACATGAAGGCGGCGGTGGATCTGTGGGTGGCACCGGGCAAGACAAGAGCCATCGCCCTATTGGCGAGCCTGTTTTTGCGGTGTCACGCTTTCTTCCCTTAGCACAAACATTGGGTGTGGTGCCGGTGGCCACCGCAGCTTTAGGGCCCGTTGCTGGATTACCCGCCTCTCGCCTAGTTGCATCGCACTTCTCTGTAATGACCGAAAATGCTGCAGTGTTAATCGCAGGCCCGCAGGTTGTTAAGCGCGCGCTGGGTTACGACCTAACCAAAGAGGAACTAGGTGGCCCTCAAGTGCACCTGAAAAGCGGCGTTATCGACAATCTTGCCGTCGATGAACACGACGCAATGCAGCAAATTAGGCGTTTTTTATCCTATCTTCCAGACAATGCCTGGCAACGCCCAAAGAAAATTGACTGTCACGACCCTGTGGACCGCTGTGACGATGCATTGGCACACATAGTCCCTAAAAATCGTCGGCAACCCTTTCAGATGCGGGAAATTATTGAGCATGTGGTAGACCAAACATCTGAAGGTTCCAGCTTTTTTGAAATGCGGCGTAAATTTGGCCCCAGCCTTATCACCGGCCTTGCCAGACTGAATGGCCACTCTGTCGGAGTGATCGGCAATGACTGTTTATTTTATGCAGGTGCAATGACGGCAGCGGCGGCACAAAAATTGCGCCGTTTTGTTGATTTTTGTAATAGTTTTCATCTGCCGGTCCTAAGCTTTGTCGACGAACCCGGCTTTATGATTGGCCCCGACAGCGAAGCATCGGGCACCATTCGTCTTGGCACTGAGGCCATTTCTGCCGTTTTACAGTCTCGAGTGCCGTGGGCGAGCGTACACGTGCTGAAAGCGTTCGGTGTTGCCGCACAAGCGCATTTTGGCCCCCAAGGCTACGTATTGAGCTGGCCCAGCGCAGCGAGCGGTGCACTGCCTATCGAAGGCGGTGTGGCGGTGGCATTTGCGCGAGAAATAGCCGCTGCAAAGGATCCGGCAGCGCGTCAGGCCGAACTAGAAAATATGCTTGCCGCCAGCCAATCACCATTTCCGCGTGCGGAAGGGTTTTCGGTTCACGATATTATTGATCCCCGCGAAACGCGACCCAAATTAGCGGCATGGCTGGATCTTAGTTTGGCGGCTCAAACTGACCCACCTGTCCCCTTCACGTTTACCATGCGGCCATAAAAGTGATCTTTCGAGTATTACATTAAACTTTAAGACAATTTACTAGCATAAACGGCGCGGCTCACTGTGGCCTGCGAAACATCGTTAATGATATCGAGTTGAACAAATATTCTCGCTCCTGCGAGTAAGGTAAAAGTGAGACTTGGATATTTCAGTCGACAAAGCGTTGCGAAAGGCTAAAGGGTATGTGCAGCGCAATCAAATGCAAGACGCTGAACGCATCTTTATAAACACCTTAGCGCGCTTTCCGAAAAGCCGCAAAACACTGCGGAGCTTCGCATCGTTTGTGAGCGCCAAGGGCACTCAGTCAGCCAGCTCATTGGCACCGTCTGATCAATTAGTTGAAACGCTCATCGACATGCACGCGCACGATCAGTTTGTGCCCGTTATCAATGTACTGATACCCGTCATTACGGTATTTCCTAAATCCGTCACTTTCCTCAATATCCTTGGGATCTCGCTGTGCGCGGTTGCTGAGTATGAGAAAGCCATAGAGCGCTTTAAAACGGCAATAAAGATCGACCCCCAATGCCCTGATGCGTTTAACAACATGGGTATTGCGCTCTATGAGACAGACAACCTACAAAGCGCTGTTGAACACTATCAAAAAGCGCTGTCGATCAATTCCGATTACTCTGACGCACATGTCAATTTTGGTAATGCGCTAAAAGGCCTCGGAAACTATGAAGCCGCGTTAACGAGTTATGAGCAAGCCTTGATGATGGCGTCTAATTATCCAGAGGCTTATTTTAACATGGGGATTGCTTATGCGCTCAAAGACGACTTAAAGCGCGCCTCGGACTGCTACCAAAACGCAGTCGCATGTCGCGCCGCTTATCCCGAGGCTCATAATAACCTGGGTGTTGTTTTGAACGAGATGGGGGATTTCTCCGCCGCTCTGAAAAGTTATGCCCGCGCTATTGAACTGCGCACTGACTATCCCGAGGCTCACCAAAATATGGGGATCGCGCTGACAGCTAAGGGCGATTTAAGTGCCGCTGTGGAAAGTTTTAAAAAAGCCGTTTACCACAAGGTAGACTATGCCGACGCTTACAATAACATGGGCGATGCACAGCGCTTACTCGGACACACGGAGGCGGCAAGACACAGTTATCAAAATGCACTGACGTACCGTTCGTGCGATCTCACCGCGCCCTTCATGCTGGCGGTGATCTCAGGTGTTGCGATCAAAACAGTCCCAACGGATTGCATAGAAAAACTGTTCAATGGTTATGCGGAAAATTTTGACCGCGTGCTTCTGGGAAAATTGGACTATCAGATACCCGCGCTGTTGTCGGAAAGCCTCTTGGAAATGCATATACAGTCTGAGCTGACATCTATTTTGGATCTTGGTTGTGGAACAGGGCTGGCGATGGTTGAAGCGCACACGGTTTTCGACCATATTGTGGGTATCGACCTGTCTCAGCAGATGCTCGAGAAAGCGCGAAACAGAGGTATTTATGACCAACTCGTTCATATCGATATTAAATCATTTCTGGCCAACAGCCCTCTCGACTTCGATGTCTTCATTGCCGCAGATGTGTTTATTTATTTGGGTGATCTGTCTGAAGTATTTAATCTAATCAGATCACGAAACAAGAAATTAGGAAGATTGGTTTTTTCTACAGAGCATTCGTTGCAGAATGACTATACACTTGAAATTACTAGAAGATTTTCCCATTCTAAGTCATACATCGATGACCTCTGCGAACAATTTAACTAGAGCTTTGAAACGGTTAATTTACGCAAGGAAAAGGGCGTCTATTTAGTAGGTGCACTCTATAGCGTGATATTTTAAGGCGCGGTCGTTTCAGTCTTTTTTAGGTGCACTTATCGTTTTCCCTAACACGCAACTAACTGTCTGATCGGCATCGGTCGTGAGGCTGCGCTATGCCCAGATATCGCCCCCGACTTTGCGCTTAAGCGGTGCTATTGATGATCCGGCTTTTATTGCATCAAAGGCATGTAGGTGACATCGACAATATTTTCGGTACTGCCCACATTTTTACCTAAGGCATTACCCACGAATAGAGTCACGCAACGCTCTCGGGGTGCGCACACTTCCCCATCGTTATCAAGGTCAACGCCTGCGAGCAACTCGCTCGGGGCATCGTCAGCTTCAAAGGTATAGGCGTAATGGTTATCTTGCCCCGCCGCCGCTTTTTGCTCTTCCCACACACTCGATGAAGTTTTTAACTTCATCTTGATAGCGCCGATATCGCTAAAACGCAGTGAAACTGACTCAACCACACTGAAGACAAGCGGCACACTAAAGCGCCCCGTATTCGTGGTGATGTGAATGCGATTTTGATACAAACCATTGGCAAGACCGGTGCGATTCAAACGAATGAGGTAGGATTCATCTGCGCGGATCTCGTCCACTTGAACATAATTCGACTCGCCCGTCACTGCGGATACTTTCAGCGTCCCGTTCCCCGCGTTGTTAACTGACAGCAAGGCAGACTCTCTTAGCGAAGAAACATTCAAATAGGTTGTACTCAGCGCAACAACGGGCTGATCAGGAAACGGCATGCCCGCAGCTAATTGATTCACGGATTCAACCGCCTTATAGCTGTCGATACGCCCATGTCCAAAAACATCGTCGCGCCCTTTAGGACCAAGATCCACCGTCATGTGACCCGCACTCAGAAGCCGCTCAACCAACTCTGGCGTCAGTTGCGGATAGACTGCCTTCATCAAGCCTAGAACACCTGCAACCTGCACAGACGCCATTGATGTTCCCGTTAGCTCTCCAAAATCGGCAATAATCCCCCCTTCCGCCAGCGCCGCCTGCGTACTGATAATCGCTGAAATCTCTGGGTCAGAGGACCGCTCACGCCCGCCAGGCGCTGCCAGATCTACAGACCCACCATAGTTAGAAAAACCTGCAGGCATATCTTGACCGTCAGTCGCGGAAACGCCGATTACCCCGTCATACGCCGCTGGATAAAAGATTTTATCGCTGTCTAAATTACCTGCGGCTGCCACCACAATAATGCCTTCGGCACGAGCCGCAGCAATGGCCGACTTTAGTGTTTCACTATTGCCCGTACCACTGATACTCAAGTTAATGATGTCAGCTTTTTTCGTCGGTAAAACGCCCGCGTCATTCTCTAAACCCGCCGCATACAAGACTGCGTTCGCAATATCAAACGCGTTTCCTCCCTGACAACCGAGCGCACGTAAATTCATAATTGTTCCGTTTTGAACAATGCCCGACGTCCCAGTCAAATTATTCGACTCGGCCGCAATAATGCCCGCTATATGCGTCCCATGAAAGCTCGAGGTCGCATTAGGACTATTAGGGCAGAGGGCATTATCCCGACCGTTGCCGGGATCATTCGCGTCGGTGTCATAACCATCGCCATCACCTGAGCGCAACGGGTCGCTAATGAAGTCATAACTATCGGGAGACAAACGCGCGCGTAACTCAGGATGTTGTGAGAATACGCCCGTATCAATCACCGCAACAGTCACGTCCGAGCTGCCGGTATTAATTTTCCATGCCGCTTGAACGTTGATGATAGACATATGCCATTGATCGTCAAACCGGTCGTGATCCACGCCGAATTTCGCCTTGTCACTCAAGACTTCGTCTTCCACGTCCTCTTGCAGAAAACCATCTCGGCTACTGGTTGCATCTAAATTATCTGGCTCGACGAGTCTTGCCTCAATATCGTTCTGATCGACTGCCGTGACCCATTCACCCGCGGCTTGATAATCATCAATGCCAACAGTCAGGCTATAGTTACTAGCTCCAAACCCGTAAAACTTGACCAGCACATAGTAATCTGCGACTGACTCGGGCAACGTGACACTCTCACTGGCATCGCCCCCCCACTGAAGACGAGACTATCTGGCCGTTCATGTCGTACACATAGAGGTCCAAATCAGCCTTTTCAGCGGCATTGATGGTCAGGTTTATAATCTCGCCCCCCAATGCACTGACTTGGTAGACATCGTGGGTATCCCCCGTTGCGAACAAACTGCCCTCGGGGCCTTGATGGCGGGTATTCATGTACCCCAATATCGTGCTTGGGTTCGTGGTTATTTGCGCCTGGTCGAATTGGTTATTTCTAACCAATAGCCGTGTTGGATCATTCGTGTCGGAATCAATGGTGATGGTATCCGCGACTCTAAAGAACCCAGCGACTAATGTTGTAATTTCTGGCGCTTGCACGCTCTGAATGACTGATATCTCGATGTCCTGCGAGACTCGGTCGATACCGTCCGAGGCGTTTCTCTCGACGTGGTAAATGTTGTCTCGTGTTTGATCTGACGGCGGATGAAAATGGGCTTTTTGCAAAAATTGTAAATGGCCGTCGTCAGTAAGACTAAAACTGGCTTGGTCCGCACCGCCTGAAAGTTGCAGACTAATCAGATCGTCATCTGCATCAGAAACCCTTATTTTCCAAAGACCATAGTCTCCTTCAACAACCTCAAAATGCGCTAAAGACTTAAAAACGGGCGGCTGATTCGACGCTTCTGGCTTTGCAACGGTTGCAACGGTATTATCTTTACTGGGATCGCTTGTATTGCCGCCACCGCAACCGACCAATAATCCACTCAAAATCAACAAAAAAGTTTGGGTTAGTATAGTTTGCATCGGCCAGCTCCTCAGCGAGCACGTCGTTTATAAGGTCTCTCAAACCATCGGCTAGTTCTTTAGGGTTAGTTAGAAAGAAGTAGTGCTTCTACCGAACTTTACAAAAATGTAGGTTCATTGGCATATATTTCTTCGTGTTATGAGAACTGATTCACACTAATAACCAAATTTATGCGAGATTACTCACTAAAAGTAAAACCTCGGCCTTAGCCTTGGGAGTCTGCAAGAGCATTCGAGAGTTCGGACTAATTGTTTGGGGAATGGCGGAATGATGCGCGACGGGAGGCAGGGGGTCGGAACGCTTAAAAGTTTTCTGGGTATCTGGACCGAAGACAGCAACGTGATCCCGCTGGCTAGTATCAGATTTTGACGGACGGTTAGCCCGAAAAGGGGTTTAGACCTATTTTTAAGCGAATCTCGTCAGTCAGCAGCGACTAAAAAGATACATGCGCTCCGTGAGGGACTCGAACCCCCAGCAGTCGCTTAGGAGGCGACGGATTTATCCTGTTAATCGAACGGAGCATTACAGAGAGTTTAGTTTAGCTGACGAGAATCGGTAAGTCCCCTACTTTCCGCACAACGGGACGGTAGCTAAGAGCTCGGCAATTTTCCTCAGAATTTATGAAAATCAAAGTAGATTACCTCGGGGGTCTGGCATTACCGATCTTGCGGTCAACAGCCGCAGTTGAGATATTTTAGACACCAAAAAAAGTAAAGTGCAGAGCGATTGCTGTGTCGTCGGCCGTTAACTTAGGGCAGCACTGTATCCGGCGAGAATATCGTGCTAGCCTTTCGTACAATAACGCTGTTGCGCGGTCGCATGTCATCCATAGTTTAATCTACGTATTTTGAAGAGAGCGCAATCGACAGTTTATGAACACATTGCTCATCGAGCTCGACAACATTACCAATGACTGCGTCACCGTCTTCGGGCGGCAGTATCTGCACTTGGTCAATGTTCATCGCGTTAAACCGGGTGATACCATTCGCGTTGGCGCCGTGAATGGCCATTTAGGTAGCGGTCTAATTACTGACATACAAAAGGACCGCATAACCCTTTCATTGCACTTGTGCGAACCCCCACCAAAACCGTTGCCTTTAACTTTATTGTTGGCACTCCCTCGCCCTAAGATGTTGCGACGGATCTTGCAGACCGTAGCCGCGATGGGCGTTAAAAATCTGCACATCATCAATGCGCATCGCGTAGAGAAAAGTTTTTGGCAAACATCGCTCTTAAACCCAGAGGTCATTGCTAACGAATTACGACTGGGCCTCGAGCAAGCGGGAGACACCGTGATACCAACCGTGTTTTTTCATCGCCTTTTTAAGCCGTTTTTAGAAGATACCATTCATGCGTATACTCAAGATCATGCCGCCTACGTTGCGCACCCCAAAGCGGACGAGCGCTGCCCTGTGGGCGTCGAGGGTCCTTGCGCTTTGGCAATTGGACCCGAAGGTGGATTTATTCCTTATGAAGTCGAAAAGTTCCAACGTGTTGGATTTGCATCCGTCCATCTCGGCCCGCGGATTCTTCGCGTAGAAAACGCGGTACCCGCTCTGCTGTCGCGACTTTATCCGAGTTGAAAAAGCCTTAATTTGATGTTGCTGCGTACAATCTTTAGTTGGCTTTCACCAAGCCCTATGCATTAACTGTTGGGAGTCTCATGCAAAGCGTTTGCTCAAAAAAACTCGTCTACTCTCCCAATAGTGAAGAAATCTTCGATCGTTTGCGCGGGCTAAATGACGTTGTTTGGCTCGATTCTGGGCAGCCGAAAAGCACCCAAGGCCGTTTTGACATCCTGTCTGGAGACCCCGACTGTCTTATTGAAACGTGGGGTGACACATCGACGATCACCCACGATGCAAAAACGTGGTCTTCATCGGGGGATCCGTTCGAGCTGATTAAAAATTTGCTGGAGCCGCTTAGGTCGCTTGAGACCGACCCGCGACCGAACGTACCTTTTACCTGTGGGATTATCGGCTATTTCGGCTATGATTTGCGACGTCAATATTATCGCCTCGATGCGCACAACCCCCCCGCAGCCAACATACCCGACATGCGGGTAGCACGCTATCTGTGGTCTGTGGTGGTTGATCACCAAGAAAAGAGTACGCGGTTTTATTTCCATACGTTATGCCCGCAAAAGCTCAGACAAAAAGTCACGGCGGCGCTGTCTGACGTAACCTCGATCGTACATAGCAAGCAGCAACCTTTTCGGCTAAAAAACAAATTCTTAGCGGACATCGATGCTACCGAATATCAGCGTAATATAAGTAAGATTCAGCAATTAATCGATGCCGGCGATTGCTACCAAGTCAATTACTCGCAACATTTCAAAGCGGCATACCAAGGCGATACTTGGCAGGCTTACAAAGCCCTTCGCGATATCCTGCCGTCCCCCTATTCTGCCTACTGGCAGTGGCAGGACAAAGCACTTATGAGTCTATCCCCCGAGCGTTTTCTGTCGTCAGATGGTCATGAGGTAGAAAGTAAACCGATCAAAGGAACACGCCCTAGGGGACATAACCATACCGCAGATCAGTCGCTAGCCCAAAGCCTTGTCGAGAGCAGTAAAGACCGCGCTGAAAATGTGATGATCGTCGACCTGCTGCGTAATGACTTGAGTAAAAATGCCTGTCTAGGGAGCGTCGAGGTGAGCAAGTTGTTTGCCTTAGAAACGTTCCCCAATGTGCATCACTTAGTGAGCACGGTTACCGCAAAAATTAAGGCTGAGAAAAGCGCTCTCGATGTACTAAAAGACTGCTTTCCGGGAGGTTCAATCACCGGCGCTCCGAAACAAAGAGCCATGCAAATCATCGAGGAACTCGAATCTGTTCGCCGCTCTGTTTACTGCGGGAGCATCGGTTATATTAGCGCAGACCTAACGATGGATACGAACATTGCTATCCGAACAGTTGTAGCAGAAGGCCAGTCTCTTCACTGCTGGGGTGGAGGCGGCATCGTAGCTGACTCAAACCCGTCTGACGAATACGCAGAATCGCTCACGAAAGTTAACGTGATTCTAAAAACGTTAGAAGCGTTTTAGCCGCTGCTCATACCACAGCATAGTTACCCACTCATGTGCCTGAAGGTAAAGTTAACGCGGGGCTCCTCAAGCGTCTTGACTTTAGCGATCCGGTGTTTCCAATAGCTTTGGATACCCGGCCCCATCAGTAGCAGCGAGCCATGAGCAAGTGGCACCTTGATGTGTTCCTTGGTGTCGTTGTGGCGCAACTCGAAAACACGCTCAGCGCCTAACGACAACGAGGCAATAATCGGCTCAAACCCTAAAGAGCGCTCATCATCCGCATGCCAGTCGACACTGTCGCGTCCATCTCGGTAGTAATTGACCAATGCTCTGTTGAATAAACAGCCCGTTTGCACCTCAACCGACGCGCGCAGTGCCTCCATCCAGTGAGGAAACGCCTGCGCAGGCAAACATATCTTTGAGTACGTGTAGCTCGTCCCGGGTTCGCCAAACCAGTTTTGTAATCTGGGTACCGGAATCGTTTTCCCCATCATATTCAGCGTATCTTGCCGCCACGGCGTGTCACTAATCGCTGTCTTTAAAAGCGCGTCGGCCTCTTTTGAACTCAACCATTGCGGCCATAGATAGATATCCGCCACGCGATCGGGCGTGAGTGACAGCGCTATCTTTTGCTCATCAAAAAGATCCATAAACAGTCGGCTCTAGCTCCAGATGGATTCCAAATGTCTGCTCCACTTCCACTTTAATGGTTTCAGAAAAAGCTAATAACTCGGCGGCATTATCGCCACCGTAATTCACTAACACCAGCGCCTGCAAGGGGTGCACTCCAACAGACCCCTGACGAAGCCCTTTATAACCACACTGCTCGATCAACCACCCAGCAGGCACTTTGCATTCTCCCAATTCGTTCTGGTATACGGGGAGATTTGGATGACCGATCAAGAGTCTCTCAGCGACTTCGCGGGTAATCACCGGGTTTTTAAAAAAACTCCCTGCATTCGGTAATACTTTCGGGTCAGGCAATTTTTGACGACGAATTTCAGTGACCGAAGCCGCGATAACATGCGGGGTTAGCGGTGCCTCTGACACGGCCGTTTTGGCTTCCAAGGCCGCTTTGAGCGCCGGGTAATGCCAAACCATATTTGGTTTTAAGCTCAATTTAAGACAGAGACGCGTAATAATGTATTTGTCACGAGCGCTGTTTTTAAACACGCTATCTCGGTAGCCAAATTCGCAGTGGTCACGCTGCATCACGTGCACCTTTCCCGTTGCGATATCAATCGCCTCGAGAGAAACAAAAGAATCTGACAATTCAACGCCGTATGCCCCTATATTCTGTACCGGTGCGGCGCCCACATTACCGGGAATTAAAATCAAATTTTCGATGCCGAACCAATTATTTTGTAGACAATATTCCACCATTGACGACCAATTTTCACCCGCGCCAATATGCAAAAGAACATCGTGCTCAATCCGCTCAAATTGCACGCCGGTAATCTGCACGTGGACAACTAACCCTGCCAAATGATGTCTTAGAACAACATTGCTACCTGCGCCAAGAACGATAATGGTGAGCCTTTGATCGCGCGCAAACGCAATTGCCTGCTGAATATCATCCACACTTTTGACGACACAAAAATGTTCCGCAATTGCCTCTAATGCAAGGCTGTTGTAGCCTAGCAGCGAGACATTTTTCTCAATCAGTAAAGTCACAAACAACGCGCACGCAGATGCGTCAATAATCCCTGAGAGGCGTCTTCCACCAAATCCAGAACCAGCTCAAAACCCTCATGACCTGCGTAATAGGGATCGGGCACTTCTCGATAGTCGCCACGCTCGGCAAAGTCTAAAAAGAGTCCTAATTGTCCCTTAAAATTTGCAGGAGCCATCTCTTTCAGCGCCTGTAAATTTTTTTGATCCATCGCAAGCAAATAGTTAAAGCGGTAAAAGTCCTCTTCTATCACTAGCCTCGCCGTGAGCGACTCAAGACTGATGGCTCTTCGCCTAGCCGCCTGCGTTGATCGAGGGTCTGGCGGATGACCAATATGCCAATCGCCTGTGCCTGCAGAATCAACAACAACTCGATGACTCAAACCTTCGCGCTCAATCAGTTGCTGAAACGTAGCGTGTGCCGTTGGGGAACGGCAGATATTGCCAAGGCACACAAATAATACCGAGATTTTGCCCATGATAAACCTTATAAAATACTTGCTTATGTCTCTATATATAATTAATTTTTAAGCGTTATATTATTGAAAAAGAGCGCGAACTACTTTTAGATCGTTTTCAGTGTCCACGCCACCCGGCACCTTCTGCTGTGCTGGCTGAATATGAATTTTCACACCGTGATACATAAAACGGAGCTGCTCTAACGATTCGGTTTTTTCTAACTCGCACACAGGCCACGTGACAAACAGATCAAGAGTGCTCACCCGGTACGCATAAAGACCTATATGTCGGGCAGCTAAGCCTGTAAGCCATTTATTGTTATGCTCACGTGGAGCCGCCTCTCTAGGCCATGGAATGGGCGCTCGACTAAAAAGAAGTGCACTTTGATGAATATCAGGCACTACCTTTACAACATTAGGATCCAGAAAGTCTTGCCTATTCTCAATGGGCTCACACAATGTTGCCACGCCAGATTGCGGTTGTGTTTGCAAATTGTGTGCGACTTGGTCAATGACAACAGGGGGTATTAAGGGCTCGTCACCTTGCACATTAACGATAATTTTGTCCTTTGACAGGCCAAGTAACGATGCCACTTCCTGCAAACGGTCGGTACCCGACACATGATCCGCACGCGTCATCTGACACTCTCCGCCAAACTGACTCACCGCGAAAGCGATGCGCTCATCATCGGTCGCAATAACGACGCGTTCGGCAGCGCTCTTTGACGCCTGCTCCCACACGCGCTGTATCATAGACTTACCGCCGATATCACATAACGCCTTGGCAGGAAGACGAGTGGAGTGATAACGCGCAGGGATAATAACGACAAAACTCATAACGACCTCAGTTTAAAACATCGCAGGCTCTCAGTACCACATCGAAGCGCTTCAAAGACGCGCCACGAGTCGGTCGACGAAGGCTTCATCAAACGTCGCTACCACCTCTAAACACCAAATGTCGAGGTGATATCGCGACGACAGTTTAACGGCATCCTTCGCCGTAATTATGACGTCAAGGTCATCTTGAAAACGCAAGGCGTCGAGTGTGAGCGCAGCATGATCGGCATAAGGATGTAAAATCACATCTAAACCCAAGCTCTCAAGCGTTGCAGCAAATCGCTCAGGCGCGCCAATGGCCGCTACGGCATGCACTGTCGATGTTCCAGACCACTCTTCCACGGGGAGCTTTTGACCGCTTCGAAGATTAATAAAGTGTACCGGTTTTAAGCAAAACGCCTGCGCACCCGCCAGAATCTCTGGCGCTGAATCAGTGATCGGACCGTTAATGGCAACGAAATCGACGGTAGACAATCTTGCTATCGATTCTCTCAAAGGTCCTGCCGGCAGACAATAACCATTTCCAAATAAACGCGAACCGTCCACCACTGCCACTTCAACAGTCCGGGGCATCGCGTAATGTTGAAGCCCATCGTCACTAAGGACAAGATTACAGTCAAAGTTTGCAAGCAACATGCGTACTGCATGATCTCGGTTCGCCCCGACGACAACGGGGCATGCACAATGCCGCGCTATTAGCAGGGGTTCGTCCCCGTAGATCACCGCTGCGCCCTCACAGTCAACGATAATCGGTGGCCCGCGATGCTCGCCACCATACCCACGGCTAACAACACCGGGTTTGAAGCCGCGGAGCCGTAACTGCATGACGAGCGCCATTAACAGCGGCGTCTTACCACTCCCACCGACTGCGATATTACCAATTACGATAACAGGCGCTGCGTATTGACGGCCACCAAAGCGCCGACGCAAAAACCATCGCCGCAGTTTGGAAAGGCCTCGATAAACGAATTCCAGCGGCCGCAACACCCACAGCCAACGGCTGGACGTGTACCAAGCGCGCGTTACCGACCGTTCTAGCGACAAAGCTCGCGCGACTCGGTGTTTGCAAACTGGTTATGGTAAAGATCGGCATATCGTCCGGCTTGGTCAAGGAGTTGACGATGCGTACCTTGCTCCAAAATATGGCCATTCTCTATCACTAATATGCAGTCGGCTTTTTCAACAGTGCTCAAACGGTGTGCGATCACAAAGGTCGTGCGATTTTCCATTAATCGCTCGAGCGCCGCCTGAATATGTCTTTCCGAGTCGGTATCAAGGGCAGATGTAGCCTCATCTAAAATCAATACAGGCGCGTCTTTTAAAATAGCGCGGGCAATGGCGATGCGTTGGCGCTGCCCGCCAGACAACAGTACACCGTCGTCTCCCACTGGCGTTTCATATCCCTGCGGTAGTGCTTTGATAAATTTATCTGCATTGGCTATACGTGCCGCGGCACGAATTTTTTTGGGGTCCGCACAGGCTAGTTCGCCATAGGCAATATTGTTGAATATGGTGCCATTAAATAAGGTAACATTTTGACTCACCAAGGCGATATGACGACGTAAATTCTCTAACGTGTAATGTTCAATGTCGGTGTCGTCTAAACGAATACAACCGCTCTGATAAGAATAAAATCGTGAAATCAAACTTACCAATGATGTCTTTCCACTGCCCGAAGAACCCACTAGCGCGACAGTCTGGCCGGGCTCAACCGAAAAACTCAGGTCGGTCAATACCTTCCGAGACGTGCCCGGGTAGGTGAATGACACGTTATTAAATTCAACTCGCCCCTCTACTCGTTTGACATTAAAAGTACCGGCATCCTCTTCTTCATCTGCATCTAAGATGTCAAAGATACTCTCAGCCGCGGCAATACCCCGCTGAATAGCACTGTTAATCTCTGTAAGCTGTCGTAATGGCTTAATTAACATGCCCGATGCCACCAGAAAAGTAATGAAGCTTCCTGTCGTCATTGTCGCGAGAAAAACCGGATTGAGCATAAGACCGGTGATCGTCGCAAAGGCAAGCGATACCAACAACATTACCAGTGGATTGCTGAGACCTTCGGTCAGCGACATTTTCATATTCTGGCGGCGGTTGGAATGGCTGGCCGCGCGCATCCGCAAACGCTCCGTCTCGGCACCACCGTACATACGGACCTCGGAATACCCATTGACGGCCTCTTGGGTAACATGGGTCACATCTCCCATCGCCGATTGAATCCGCTTACTGATACGACGAAACCGCTTGCTGACATAAGCAACCAGTAGCGCGATGAGAGGCATAACGGCGATAAATAAGAGCGCTAGCCGCCAATTTACATAAAACAAATACGTCAACAATCCGATAACGAGGCTACCCTGTTGGAGGAGAGTTTTAATGGCTTTAGTCCCCGCTTCGGTGACCTGCTGTACGTTATAAGTCATAACGGATACTAAATGTCCGGACATGGATCGATCAAAAAATCTAAACGGCAGTCGCAGGTATTTTTCAAATATTTCCTGACGCAGCGCGTGCACAAGATAATTCGCGACGTAAGCAAGACCATAAGTTCCCACAAAATAGCCGATGCCTCGGGCCACACTAACGATCACTAGAAAGACGGGTATAACAAACCACGCACTCTCAACGTGCTGTGGGCCGAATAAAAAATGCGCGACTTTCGCGGTTATCCCCGTTGTTGGCAACTCACGTTTACCCGCCGCTGTGTTCGTCAACTGACCCACAGAATCCGTAATAAACCCCAATAAATCCACAAAGGCCACTTCCGCCAGTGAATGCAACACCAATCCGAGAAGACTAATCACGAAGGCGACCCAATACCGCCCTACATAGCGCAACAATCGGGCATAGATAGTCATAGAATGGTCTGAAGGTTTAAACATGCAATCGGGGGATCTCCGCCACCTTGATTATTGTCGAGTAAAGCGCACGCGTGTGGGCGTCTGTTTCAACACGCAGTGAAGTCAGGCTGAACAGTGCCGCACTCATACAGTTGGTGGCCGCTTTTATTTTGAGAATCCTGATCATAATGTGCCGTTGCGTCTTTGACAATGCCTAAGCTATGAACAATATTCTGTCGTATTTCTGAATAAGGGGCCAACGTGAATGGCGTAAGATTGGCACAACGTGTCAACAACCGTCGGAAACACCTGATCTCAGCCCGACTCTAACTGCCTGTTTGTCCTTTGTCATTACCGCCAGCGCACCGAAAAACCGTTGTGTTCGGCGGCTGGCAACTGAAGCCCCGAGTCAGTCCACTGGAAGGTGATCGCGCCATTTTCAGCAGTACTCCAAGCGCGACTATTTTGGCTGAAATAACGCTCTCTGACGCGCTTATGCGGATGCCCAAAATGATGTTGGTAACCGGCGGAAAACACCACATGTTCGGGAC
>CAJWCO010000027.1 GCA_913031145.1 uncultured Cellvibrionales bacterium
AGAAAAGAGTGGATAGCCGTGGTATTTTTATCGTTTAGCGCGAACGTATTCGCGGAGTCTTATTTCACAGAAATTGTTGTGTTCGGGGATAGTCTTCTGGATTCTGGAAATTTTGGGAATGACAGGCGCGCTACCAATCTCTTGCGCGATGGCAGTGGCGACTATGCACTGATTTCGCCGCAGATATTCGCTGAGGCGCTAAAACTGGACTTAGAACCCGCTATTGAAGAGGGTGGCACTAATTTTGCGGTCGGAGGTTACCAGACCGCAGATGTGTTAAATAGCATTTCTGGTACAGGTGTTGATACAGAGCCCTTTGGCGGGGCAAGCACTGCATTTTTGACGCAGCGTGCAAATTTTGTTGAATCGCGCGCGTTGGTCCTGATTAATGCGGGCGGTAATGACTTAAATGCGATTTTCACGTCGGTTGCACCTGCGGCCGTATCGGGAGCAGTTCGTGAACGTGCCGGTAATATGACCCTTGCGGTGCAGGCACTTCACGACGCGGGCGCGCGCTATATTATGTTGGCGAATGTTCCTGATTTGTCCTTAGTGCCGAGCGTTCAAGCCTCGATTGCTGCAGGTGTCCTAGATCCATCATTTGCTGCGAGCATTTCGCAAGCTACGACCGGCTACAATGGACTTCTAGAAAGTATTCCAATTTATTCTGTGCCAGCTGCCAATGTTATCCCTGTCGACCTGTATGGAGCGGTCAATTACATGTTGGATAATGCCGGATCGTACGGGGTCGCTAATGGCGTGATGATGGGGCTTGATCAGAGGTTTATGTGTTACGACGGGACAAGTCCCACGTGTGTTGAGCACCCGATATATGGTCTTAACGGGTCTGCGCCAGATCCACGTAAATTGATTTTTAATGATGCGTTGCACCCAACAGAGTTTGGTAGCGAGATTGTTGCTGACTATTTAATTGATATTGTGAGCGCGCCGAGTCAGATTGGCTTGTTGCCCGAATTGGCCTTCCAAGCGGCAGACGCCCAGACACAGGTCATAGATCTGCAGTTGCGGCAGTCGCGATGGGAAAGCGCGCAAAGCAAGTTATTTATATCGGCCAGCGTTGGGAATGCTGAATACAGTGGTTTGCAAATGGCTGATACTGACGGTCATGGATGGCATATTGGTAAAACATTTCGTATGTCGGATACCACGACACTGGGCATTGTCGCCGCACTTGGGAGCCAAGACTTGAATCTTGAAAAAATCCAATTTTCATCTGACTTTTGGGGGTTTTCCGGCCTTTTGAGTACGCACAGGGACAATCTTTTTTTGCAGGCACAAGTGGGTTTTTCGGTGATGAGTTTTGATGACGTACGACGCCAAGTTCCGCTCGGCGCTCAGGCTCTGATTGCCGAGGGAAGTACCGACGGCTACGCAGTGAATGTAAAGCTGTTAAGTGGCATTGATTTGCTTTCATCGGACATTTGGCACTTCGGTCCAGCGATCGGGGCACAGTTTAGCCGCAGCGTTGTTCGCGGTTACACGGAACAGGGCGGACAAATATCCAATTACATGTGGGACACGCAATCCAGAGACCGCTCAAACATGCAGTTGGGGCTTATTGCCAGTGGTGATATAGGGGATCATTGGCGCGTTTTTGCTGAAGTTTTTGCCGGTGAAGATATCTCAGACTCCGAATCCTTTATTAATGTGAAGAGCACGCAAAGTGGGAGTGCGTCGGGTTTTTATACAATGCCCGCATTTGTTCGGGACACTAGTGCATCGGTCTCAGCGTCGCTTGGCGGTTCTTTGACGATCAATGATTTGGGTGTCTTGGATCTAGGATACTTTTACAATGATGCGGGCGAAGGGCAAGACCATGTGGCTTTGAGTTTTGCAATCCCCCTTTAACTCAAACCCTTCCAACAAAACCTCTCTAACAGAGAGGGGTGTGTGGTAAGAGAGGTCTGTGTGTTAAAGGAGGTGTGCGTTAAGAGCGCGTTGTGCTGTTTGCTAAAGAGGGGGTGATTGCTCGTTCCGTCGCAAGCAGCCATAACGCAACTCAGCCGCCGGATCGTTCCGTCTGAGTTCCTCGGATATTTGTCAGAAGTGCCCGATGATACCGACTGAAAGACCTTGAGCACCACTGTCTTCGCTAGTGACATGCATTATGTATTCTGCGTTGAGACTGATACGTTTGTTGAGACTAAAGTCCACGCCAAGACCATACGAAAAATCTGATTTTGTTTGCGTAAAGTCATTCCACAATGAACTGGAACCGCTGACTTCCTGATGTGTAAAGCCCAGAATCACGTAGGGGAAAAGGGTATCTTTAACGAACATTCCGCCCCTAATGTATGCGCCATGCCAGCGGTCAAGTGAGATTTCATAAGCGCCCACTTGATCCTCATTGATGCCCGTTCCCCCGCGGATCTCAGCAGAAATAGACTCATTGAAATAGGCGCCAATCCGCCCATAGCCCGACCGAATTGAGGCATCATCAGTTATTTCGGTAGAACAACCATCCAAAAGCGCGTAGCTGGCGCCGACGTAGACGTGCTCGGCGTACCCTGCGTGTGAAAAGAGTGTGGCTAGGCTGGAAATCGCGGCAATTGTTATGTTTTTAAACATAGTGTGTCTCCCTGACGATTTATGTAACTGGCGTTTACATTTCTCATAACACCGTCTGTGGTGTTATTTTGTAAAAACGGTCTTTCATCATACGGTGTCGCGATATGGGCATCGTTTAACGGCGTTGTGAGTAAGAACGCTATGCGCGCATACGACCGTTTGATACAGCAAATAACGTTTTCGGCTTTGAGTATAGCCGTATTTTAGGCAATGGGCGCATTTAATCTGCCTCGCATGTGTTCTCGCACGTTTTCTCGCATGGGGCGTTCTCACCCTTTTTTGGTGAGCATTGGAGGTCTGCTTCGCAGAAGCTGGGGTAACAATAGGAGCTCACTGAAGTCTCCCGCCCGCGAGTCCGGCGAAATCGAGACTCAGGCTATCGGGGTTGGATCATGAAAGAAACATTCCGAACGCATGCAAAAACCCCGAGTCGACCAAATATGGCGTGTTTTTTATGGTCATCTATGCGCTTTTTACCCTATACTTTTTTACTGACTCCCCCGTCAACCAACGGGGTTGGCATAAGGGTACACGCGGCACAGGGTAATAGGCTTCAAGCACCCGTAGAAACGACCTATTTTTGACAATGAGAGGCTCGATCATGACAGGATTGCAGGTCAATTTTGACCCTTATATTGCGAGTTACCCCGATTTTCCGAAGCCGGGTATTCTATTTCGCGATATTTCGCCTCTGCTTGCATCACCGAGGGGTATGGCCCAGGCTGTTGATGTGTTTGAGTCGCGTTTGCAAGACTTCAAAGTGGATGTCGTAGCAGGAATTGAATCGCGTGGGTTTCTCTTTTCAACCCTGATTGCAGCGCGCTTGGGTATAGGTTCGCTAATGATTCGAAAACCGGGCAAATTGCCCGGAGAATTAATCAACGCGCGCTATGATTTGGAATACGGTTCTGCTGAACTCAACTTACAAACGTGCGCACTGGTGGCAGGCCGCAGGGTGCTTATTTTGGACGATTTATTAGCCACTGGCGGCACTATCGCTGCGGCTAAAGCGCTATTGTTGCGCCAGAAGGCAGATGTGGTCGGCTGTGCAGTGATCATTGAACTCCTGGCCTTGGGTGGGCGTTCTGTCGTAGATCTGCCGGTCGTAGCTTTGCAAGCCTATGAAGATTAATTTTGATCCGCGAACGACCTTGCTGATCGTTGCTCTAGAAGACGAGTTGCCAAGGGTGTTAGTAAATAACTGGGACGTTGTTTATTGTGGTGTGGGTAAAGTCAATGCGGCGATGACATTGTGCGATGCGTTGGTGACATTTCAGCCGCAAACGGTGATTAATTATGGGACCGCTGGAACGCTGCGGTCCAATCTTTCCGGTCTTCATGAAGTGACCCGTTTTTTACAGCGCGATATGGACGTACGCGCGATGGGTTTTGCTCTGGGTCAGACACCCTTTGAAGAGCAGATGGTGATCGATAGCGGGTTTAACGGCTTAAGTTGCGGCACCGGCGACTTATTTGTGAGCGCGCATCCTGAAATGAAGACGGACCTTGTCGACATGGAAGCTTTTGCATTGGCCAAAGTGTGTTCTCACAAAAAGGTTGAGTTTAGGTGCTTTAAGTTTATTTCGGACGGAGCAGATGCAGATGCCGCGGATGATTGGCCACGGCACATGGCTGCGGGAGCGGATCGTTTTGTTCGCACAATCCTCAACCAATGAGCCTTGTGGTAGATAGCGTTGAGGGGCAGGGAGATGTGCTGAGTTCACTCTGTTTAAACTTCAGCGAACTTTGGACAGTGGCAAAAACCTTACAACACTTAGGGCATTAGACGAAACGGTGATTCTAGGCGCCAGCGATTCAAAGGTATTTAAGCACAAGGCTCGGTGTCATCATTGAGCGTTAATAAGCGCTTAAGCTTCTTTTAGCGCCTAAAATAAGTGTGTAATTTCTTATAGCTCGGTTGTAGTTGGCGATAGAGGTTCTTGTAGATTTCACGATAAAGCTTCTGGTAGGTTGCGTGGTGTGGAGCGTGTGGCATGAATGTTTTCTCCGTTCGCGTCATCGCGTGCACTGCTGTCGTGAAGTCGGGGTGTAATCCCACGCCAACCGCTGCAGCGATTGCGGCACCCAAACCGGATGTTTCATAGGTATGTGGGCGCGCGACGGGTAGCCCAAAAATATCTGCTGTGATTTGTAAAATTCGATCACTTTGAGCACCTCCCCCAGAGGCGACCAACTGCTCAATGCGCTGTCCGCTGCGTTTTTCCGCACGTTCTTTTCCCTCACGCAACGCATAAGTGATGCCCTCGATCATAGCCCGATAAATATGCGCGCGACCGTGTTGTTCGGTAAACCCTATGATCGCGCCTCTGGCATCGCCGATCGGATCACCTGCGGCGGGTGACCAATAGGGCTGTAACATAAGGCCCATTGCGCCGGGGGGCACGGCATCGAGTAAGTTGTCGAACAAAGCCTCGGGCGCAATGCCGCTTGCGTTGGCGAGTTGTTGTTCGCGTAGGCCGAACTCGCGTTTAAACCAATCGACCATCCAGTAACCACGTTGTACCGCCATTTCGATATTATAGGTGTTTGGCATGACGCCAGGATAAGCGGGGGGATGCGTCGCAGTTGGTTTAATATAACGGCTGCTAACCATGTTAAATGTAGCGATGGTGCCAAAGCTTAAGCTGGCCGTAGTTGCGTCTAAACAACCTGAACCAAGCACCTCACAGGCCTTGTCAGACCCTGAAGCAATCAGCGGCCGACCGACTGGGATACCCGTCTGTTCCGCGGCTTCTGCACTGATATAGCCAAGGGGCTCACCTGCTCGAACCAATTCGGGGAGCATGCCTCTTTTAATGGCTAGCGCGCGCCATGTCCAGTCGCTTTCGTTTGCCCAACGATGGTGCTTAAAGTCAAATGGCAGATACCCGACTTGACTGGCAATGGCATCTCGGTAATCACCGCTTAGGCGGTAACTTTGGTAGCCAGATAGTAGTAGGTAACGAGAGGTCTTTGCCCATAACTCGGGCTCTTTTTGAGCCATCCAGTTGGATGCCGCAGCCTGATGAAACTGATTCACGGCGCCTTTAACACCCAGTATGCGCATTCCTAGCGATTCCAGTCGGCCGAGTTTCGGTTGACTGGCTACACGGCGCTGATCAGGCCAGCAGAATGCGGGTCGAATCGGATGACCACGGTGCTCAAGTGCTACGGAGGTGGCGCGCTGAGTGGTCACAGAAACGCCTGCTATACGCTCAGGCGCTATCTCGGAAATGCCCCATAGGCCGCAGCAAGCACGACACAAAGCGCGCCAAAAGTAGTCGGCATGTTGCTCGGCCCAACCAGGCTCGTTGGAGAAATAAGCGTCAATAGGTTCGCTATACTTGGTAACTAATTCACCAGAGGTGTTAAAGATCATGGCGCGAACGCTCTGCGTCCCGTTATCGATACTCAGTAAGTGATCAAGTTTCGGCGTTGTCATGGAATTCTGTGGGTAGGCTGTAATAACGCTGATAGATCGCTTGATAGCGCTCGCGCTCGTGGGTCCATTGAGGCAGGCTCCAACCAAGCTCTTCGGAGCAGATTTTTTCAATCTCTGGAAAAATTTCAGCACCGGCGTCTGGTAATAGAAGTCCAAGGCGGGTTCGCCGCAACAATAAATCATCCAAATGCTGGATAGATTCATGCCGAGCTGCCCAGCGGCATTCTGCGAGACAGAAATTTGAACCCGATAACGGAGTTAACTCATGGTCGCGGGCTATTCCAACTAATTTTTCCGCATGCGGCCCATAGCGGCCGAGTAATATTTGACCCCACGCAGGGGCATTGGGTATGAGTCTGTCGGGAGCAACATTTGGCACACCAAACATGGGCGGTAGCGACTGCCGCGAGGGCGCAGGGTGTCGTTGCCCGATCGTCTTGAAAATATCCAAAGCGATGGGTCGAAAGGTTGTTAACTTACCACCGCTGACAGTGACGAGCCCTTGGTCTTGCCAAATGGCGTGATCACGCCGCTCTTTAGAGGGGTTTTTGGTGTGATCGGCGCCAATTACGGGACGCACACCTGCCCAGGTTGAGATAATGTCAGAGCGTTTTAGCGGCTCATCGCGAAATTGGCTATTAAACCCTGCACATAAATACTCCACCTCGTCCTGTGAAATACAGGGTTCATGGTGAAGAGGGGCGTTGTGGTCGAGGTCAGTAGTGCCGATCACGGTCCGACCCTCCCATGGGTAGATATAAACGCCACGGTTGTCTTGATGATGGAAAAAAGCCAGCACGTCTTTGACAGGCGCTCGTTCAGCGGCAATCACTAGATGACTGCCACGCAGAGGTCGAATACGTTTTTCTGGATTAATACGGTTACGTAAGTGGTCCGCCCATGCACCTGTCGCGTTCACAACGACATGCGCGCGGACGTTCAGTGGGGCCTGCGTTTCGGGGTCCGTCAGTACAACGCCTGTTACCATGGCATTCTCTATTAGCAGATCCTCTACGGGCGTGTAATTGAGCGCATAGCCGCCATCGGCCATGCTTTCTTGTAGCAGTCTTAATACGAGTCTGCAGTCATCAGTCATGGCATCGGTGTATCGGTACGCGCCAATTAGACGGGTACTTGTGAGCCCCGAGAAATGCGCGATCAAGGCGTCTGCGACGACAAATTGACGGTTGGTGATTTTGGCGATCCAGTCGTACAAAGCAAGCAAGAGGCCCACGGCCAAGCGCCCGGGGCGCTGTCCACGCTTAAGTGTTAAGTAATAATCGATGCGCTCCACCAGCCCAGGAAGTTCTTTCAGCAAGCGCTCCCGCTCGGTGAGCGATTCACGGGTCAAGCGCCAATCACCTGCGGCTAAGTAGCGTAGCCCGCCATGGATCATTTTGGATGAGCGACTGGAGCTGCCCCAACTAAAGTCTTGCTGTTCAAGTAACAAACAACGGTAGCCGCGGCGCACAGCCTCACGCAAGACACCGGCACCGGTAATGCCGCCGCCAATTATGATGATATCCCAAAGTGGCGAGTTATATTTTCGCAAGCCGCTGAAAACGTCCTTGTGATTACTAAATGTGACGGGGTTAGCGTCCATCTGAAGACTCATTGTGAGTGACCAACGTCCCCGGATTCATCAGACCTTGCGGGTCAAATAGCGTGCAGAGTTGATGAATTGCGGCAATGCCCAGTGTTCCTTTTTCTGCGCCGAGATAGTCTCGATGGTCTTTGCCTACGCCATGTTGATGGCTGATTGTACCTCCGCAGGCGACAATAGCCGAGGCGCCGGCACTTTTTATTTTACGCCAGCGCTCTTGAGTTTGAGCATAACTTGAGCCCAATCTAAACACGTAGGTTGTATAGATGCTGGATCCTTGACGATAGACATGCGACAGGTGACTATAGGCTAAAACGCGTTCGCCCTCGTCGAGTAGCGCATCGCTAATGGCGCGTTCTATGCGCGCCGTACTGGCGGTGATAGATGACCAATTAATGGCCGTTTCCATGGTGTCTACGGCATAACCTGAATTGCCCAGCGGGTCACGCAGATAAGGGCTCTGAAAGCGTCCAGCAGCCCATTGTTGGCCCATATCAGTGGTGTCATCAATCGCGTCGTGGTTTGCGCACATCTGATGCGCTGCGGACAGCGTTCCCAAGCAATGTTGTACTGACCCTGTTACAGCAAAAGTCATCATTACATGACCGAGTGAAACCGAGGGTTGTGAGCCATGCTCGTTTTTATGCATAGCGATTTGACTCGCTGTTTCAAGTGGATTGCTGAGCCGGAGCATCGACAGCGCAACGCGTTGTTGCACGAGCTGTTTGGCGAGCGCTATACCTGCGTCCCACGATTTCAAAAATACCACTTTGAAATGCTCCTGCTCGGGCAGTGGTGAAATTCGCAGAGTTACTTCTGTTAAAATACCCATGCGGCCTTCCGAACCTAAGATGACTTCGCGGATATCCGGTCCGGCCGCAGAGGCGGGTATTGCGGGTAGGTCGAGTGGTCCTACAAAAGATTCTAAGTGCGCGCCAGCAAAAAGCTGCTCAATACGGCCATAGTGCAAGGACTGTTGGCCGCTGGAACGGCTAGCGACCCAACCGCCAACCGTTGAAAATTCCCACGATTGCGGGTAATGCCCGAGAGTAAAGCCGTGTTGTTGCAATTGTTGTTCGATTTGGGGGCCGGTTGCGCCGGCACCGAAGGTGGCTAAATGGCTGTCTTCGTCGAGGTGGATCAGACTGTTCATCGCACCCATATCGACGGTAAGCACGGGATGCTCCGCTGTGTCCGGATTGATATGTCCAACCACAGAAGTGCCACCGCCATAGGGGATGACCCTAACATTGTTCTTTTTCGCATAGATAAGTAATTCACGGACTTGGTCTGTTGACTGGGGTCTTGCAACGCCGTCTGGGAAGCAATTAATGTCGCCACTGCGCATGGCGAGCCAATCGGGAAAGCTCTGCCCTCGGGCATGACGTAATCGGCTCTCGACATCTGTATCGACCAGCGCGTGGTTGACGAGTCGCGAGGTCGGAACTGTTTTGAGGATGTCATTTAAGGTTGCAAGCGGGAGTGGTGAAGGGTCGCCAACAAGCATTTTCAGCAAGTCGCGAAGACCAGACGTTATTTCTTTAGGCGTTTCGCCCTCATTCGGTCCCCAACCTCGCCAGTGCTTCATCACTATCCTCGCTGATTCACTCATCGACGCACAGATTATAGACCGATAAGTGGATAATGGGCATCTCTCTTCAAACATCGACCGGAGGGAGCGTTTTTGGCCTTGGGTGTTTTGACAGCAAAGCTGTCATCGGTACGATGGGATTGGCAGCGCATAATGGGTATTGACGGAAGCGAGCGAGCACTTCCGATCATCTTGACACGGTTACTATGCAGATTTACACGTTCTACAATAATACCGCTGCGTAGCCCTATCGCGTTGCGCTCATGACGAACATTTTGATGATCCGCTGGATATAGATGAAGAGTCTTCACAGGCTAGGGACAGCGCTAAGTTTAGATCGTACCATGGGTCATTTTCATGATGCAGTTAGAGATTCAGTGTGACGTTTTATTCTTTTGGACACTTTGTGCAACGCCCGAGTTCATGGTTTATCCACGCGGTTAAGAAGGCGCTGTGCGCGCCGTAGGTCCTTCTTTGACGCCCAGTACCATAAACGAGGCGATAGCTGACATAGCCAGTGAATTAGTCGCCACCGCCGAGGCAATATAATGACAGGGACATTTTTGGCGACATCATCAAGCGCGCGTTTGGCGAAAGTTTCAGGTGCCATTGGGCGTATTGGCGCCCAGTATTTTTGCGCTTGCGCTCGGTCGATTCCGATTGGTAATTTACCGTATACTCCACCCGATAAGATCGGCGTATCGATCGCCCCAGGGCACAACACGCTGACGTGTATACCGTTTAATTCGGCCTCGATTCGCAAGGCTTTTGATAAACCGACCACGGCAAATTTACTGCCACTGTAAGCAACAAAACTCGGCGCAGGGATGAGTCCAGCCATCGATGCGGTATTCACAATATGGCCATACCCTTGAGCGACCATTATGTTGTAACAGGCGTGAATCCCGTTAGTCACGCCTCGAATATTCACATCGAGGGTCATGTCCCAGTCGTCGACGGTAAGCTCACTCACCTTTCCCGCCACGCCGATGCCAGCATTATTAAACAGGTAATCGAGTCGCCCTGTGGTGGTTAAAGCTTCGCCAACCAGTGCCGCTACCGCCTGATAATCGCGCACATCAACCTCGCGTGCATAAGCATGGCCGCCTTCAGCACAGATCTGTCGTGCGATTTCTTGAGCTCGTTCAATCTGGCGATCCGCCAAAACTAAGGAACTACCTCTGCGCGCCAGTTCCATGGCGATGGCGTGGCCGATGCCAGACGCTGCGCCGGTAATGATGGCTGTGGCTCCTTTAAATGTTCGAATTCCATCGGTCATACATCAATACCTCTAGGTAACGCTGGTCATTTTTTGAGTTGCGTGGTTGGTGTTCGAATAGTAAAACATCGTTCAAGGCAGAGCTACTATCGACATCCCAGCCATGACAAGATTGTGAATATCGGTCATAGTTGATCGCTGCTGTTCGTAGTCACGATTGGATCGAGGCGCTGTTGAGTTAATGGTATTGAGTAAAGTAGAGGTACTAAGTGCAACAGCATGGTTGAGATCCCTAGCTTACATGCCGAACGTTGCTGTAGCATATGCGTATTGTTTGTCTCGGTATGCTTCTGTGATTAGACTATTTTTGCTCATCGCCTTATTTTTGAGCGCAAGCCTCGCGGCACGGGCGGAAACGCCAAGTTATGACGGCACCGATGTGGCGGGTTTGGAGCGAGTACTTCGTATTCATGCAGACCCCTCGAAATGGCGCGGTCGCAATGCGTGGCGGCAGCAGGCACAAGGGCGCATTCAGCGATATCGTAAAAATCAAGTACAGCTGATCATCAGGGACGCGTCAGGGGCACCTGTGGTAGGAGCCGTTGTTGACGCTAAATTGATTCGGCATCAATTTACTTTCGGTACAGTTTTTGGCGTACAACAATTCGCGAAAGTTAAAGATGTTTTGCCTTACTTTGGATCTAAGATCGGTTTTGAAAATGCGCTCAAATACAAACATAAAGATAGCAAGGCAAAGTATCTCCCGAGCGTCATCGCATGGGCGAAAGAGCGAGGGATTGGGGTTAGGGGGCATACCTTAGTATGGCCTGGATGGCGATTTATGCACAAAGACTCAAGGGTCTTTCAAGAGGGTGATGATGCCGAGGGGCTCCGTAATTTCGTAGATCGGCAAATTATCGAAGCGGCTAAAAAATGGGATGTGACCGAATGGGATGTGCTCAACGAACCATTAGATAACCAAGAGTTACAAGCTGTGCTGGGGCAGCAGTCGATGGCGCAGTGGTTTAAATTGGCGGATGAGTATCGACGTAACAAGGATACTCCGCTGTTAATTAACGAAAATCGGATAATATCTGCGGGGCCTAAACAAGAGGCTCGCATTGCACGCTATGTCGACATGATTGCAAATATTATTGCCCGAGGCGGGCCCATTGAAGGGGTAGGGGTGCAGGCCCGATTTCGGACTGATTCGATTTCGCCCTACGAAGTTTACCAGCGGCTTGAGCGACTAGCCGTGCTTGACCTGCCTATCGTGGCCACTGAGTTTGAAATTGTAGATACTCGGCCCAATTTTTCGCCTAGTGATTTACAACGCGCAAAAATGACGGAAGCGTACATGACAATCCTTTTCTCGCACCCTAAGGTGACAGGAATCAACGCTTGGACATTACTCAACAAACTGACAAAGGTGTCGCGCCATGGCGACCGACCGGCGAAAACGCCTGATGATCGGGGCTTGCTGAATTGGGATATGACACTTCCGCTGAATGGCAAAGTATGGCTTCACTTAATTCATCAGCGCTGGCACTCGCACATTAATCAAGTATCTGACGACGCGGGTGTCATAATCTTATCTGGGTTTAAAGGAACGTATGAAGTGGCGGTGACAACGAGTCGCGGCACAGTAAAAAGGGGGGTATTTTTGGGTGACGGCCCGCGCCAAATTGAATTGGAAATCTGAACGGTTGGTGGGACACTTCACGGGTTGATTGAGCTTCGGATGCTGATTTGCATGTTCTATCTCGAGGAGGCATTGCATTCTATTATCACAAGGGAGTGGTTTGGGATGATCCACTCATTTCAGCGGTCGTCTTTGCAAAATGGGGCAAGCTGAGCCAGAGGAGAAGCAGAGCGATCGGCAGTGTTGCACCGCCCGTCATGGCCATCGATACGTTTAACTTACTTTCGTCTTTAAATAAAAAATCAGTGAATGCTGCGGTGATTTGTGGTCCCAGCATACCACTTATCATCATAAGCAGGGCAAAGAAGGCGGTCATTTGCCCTTTGATTCCTGAATGACTAACGCTTCCAACCGAGAGAAGGCCCAGGGTTGCATATGAGCTGATTGCGAACAAATAGATTGCGAGCAGAAGCCAACATAGTGTGATGGACGTCACCAATGGTGCGAGCACTATAGCGGGTAACGCCAACACGCAAGCGAGCATGGCTACTCTGACTGGTGCATCTTTGTATCCTTTTTCGGTTAACTTGTCGGCTAAAAATCCTGCTGTTATGGTCCCTAATATGGAGGTTGAAATGGTGAGCGCCCCCAGCTTCATGCCGATTTCAGATAAGCTTAAGCCGTGAGTTCGGACAAGCATGGTAGGAGCCCAAGTCGAGAAAGAATAAAAGATCATCGACATAAACAAGAGGCCTGACAATAGAAAAAAAAGTGTTTTTTTATAATTCCTAATATGTTGAAGCAGAGCGCTCCAAAGAAAGCCGTCCGAGGCTGTATCCTTTGCATTAAGCCTCGGAGGATCGCGTAGGAGAAATCCTGCGATCGCAACTATGATTCCCGGCGCGCCAGCGACCACAAAAACGCCCTGCCAAGGTTTGACATGACCTATCAGAGGTATCGTCAGCCCACCTCGTTCGGTCAAATAGTCAATAAGGTATCCTCCGCCGACAAGGCTGATGCCGATGCCGATGTAGACGCCCGCAGTAACTATTCCCATAGCTCGCCCGCGGTGTTTTTCTCGGAACGAGTCACCGACAAGCGACACGCTAACTGGCGCTATTACTGCTTCGCCAGCAGCAACGCCCATTCTTGCACCAAGAAGCTTATTATAGGTCGTTGCGAACACTGCTCCGATCGTCATTATAGACCACAGTAGAATTCCTGAACCTAAGACTAAGTTACGCTTGAGACGATCAACGGCAAGTCCAATTGGCAGTACTGCTAGGGCATACGTGGCAGCGAATGCAAATCCAATTAAGAAAGCAACTTCGGAATCTGAAATACCAAATTCTTGTTTGATAGGTCCTACGAGCATTGCTGGTATTTGTCTGTCTACAAATGACATGATGTTGGCCACGAAGAGTACGGCCACGGTGGCATATGCTTGCGATTTTCCTGGGTATTTAGAGTTTATGTCGTTATCTTCCAAGATTAATTCTTGATTTTGACAGATTGCTTGATGTACTTGTAAAGGTCTGCCTGCATCCAAACCTTGAATGCAAGCAAACCGAGAACAGAGATCTCAACAATTTGTGCACACTATCAATTTTCAACCGAAAAGTTCGGTGTTAAATTTAGAAAGTGTAAGTGGCCGTCACACCATATCGTCTTCCAGGGTTAATGAATCCAATATCTTGGGGAAGGCTATGTAACGAGATCGGCTCATAACTAGCCCACCATTGCTCGTCTAACAAATTTTCGGCCCAAAACATTACGTCGAAATTATCGTTAGATAACATTACACTGGCCTGCACAAGGTTCCTCGATCCCTCTTTATTCTGACCATTTACGATGAACCATTGTTTACCACCACCATGGGTCCAATCTATGCGGCTTGTTAGGTCGCCCAGACCCGTGGGTGTGGAGTATTGAGCGAACATATTAATTTGTCGGTGGTCAACGCTCGGGAATTTGCTACCCAAGACAGCCTCGCCATTTGAATGGGTGCCTAGCGGGCCAGAACTCGTTGCTGTCATTTCTCGGCCGAACCCTGCTTCCATAGGGTCAAAGCTTTCGATTTCTGATTCAAGTAAGCCAATTGACATCCCAATTTCTAAGTCACTGGACAAAAGATAACTTGATTCCATTTCGATTCCACTTACCGTCCCCTCAGGGATGTTGAACACAACTTGTCCGGCAAACTGCGGCTGAAAAGCGAATGCTTGGTGGTTATCTACATCCTGAGTGAAGATGGCTACGTTGAGCTTTCCTCGATCATCATCCCACGTTGATTTGAAACCAACCTCAAAACTCCATAGCTCTTCGGGTTTGTATGTGACCGAGAAGTCATCGGGATTGTTAGGGTCAACCATCTTGTTAAATCCGCCACTACGCCAGCCTTTTGACACGGTACCATACAGCATTTGTTGATCATTTAAATTATGAGCGATTGAGAATTTCGGCATGTTACCCGTAAATGTGGTTTCTGCGAACGCGCCCGTATTGTTGTCTTTCCTGTCGCGACTGTCCCGATCGTATCGGTAAGCCAGGGTTAGCTCAGTTTGCGGCGATAAATCTAGATTGACCTGCATATATATGCCAAGCGCATCGACGTTGCGCTCAAAATCTTGGAGTGGGACATAGGCCATTGGCAATGTTGGGTCCAAGCCTTGGGTTAAGGGAAGCCCTGCGATCGAGTTTCCATATATGTTGGGATCTCCTGCGTTGAAGTTGGCGTTGACATAAATTGGGAGAAAATCAAGTATCTCTTGGTTGACTAGTTGTGCGCCAACCACGTAGCGTAAACTCGAATCTGAATCCGAAATATACCGGATCTCGTTCAGAAGCCCCTCTCGCCAAAAGGATTGTGAGTTGTGTATTGCATTTACTGGGGTCATGTCGTAGTTTCCGGTGCCGTAGGTGGGGTCTATCGCGCCTGCCTTTGCCGTTCCTGGCATTCCGTAATGCTCTTCAAAATCATGCATTGCCACGCTGTATCTGAATGTTCCGCCGAAATCGGGAGTGTAAGTCACATTGACTGCAAACTCTTCAAAAAGTCTGTCGCCTGTTGTAAGTGATTCTGCCTGAATGGGAAAATCATAGCGATCGGCCGCGTCGAGAATCGCTGCTCCTTGCGCATTGACTATCGTCGAGAAGTAATAAGTTCCACCTTCTAAATCGTCCCGATTGTAAGTCGCATCTATCTCCAATTGTTCTGAAGGAGCCCATATTAGTCTCCCTCTCAATACTTGATTCTCTCTAAAATCAACCTCTTTATCGAGGAAGGTATTTTTTATCCCGCCGTCATAGGAATTGGTGCTTGCAAACACAGAATAAAGCAGCTGTTCGGATCCGAGTGCGCCGGAAGACTTCGCACTGACACTGTATTCATTGCCGTCGGCTAATCCAGCTCTGATAACGTTTTCGATTTCTACCTTCGGCTTTTTAGTGGTTACATTGATGGCACCAGCGATAGCGCTGCGGCCATAAAGCGCGCCTTGAGGGCCCTTCAGAACTTCAATACTCTCGACATCAAATAATTCCTGAGACAATTGTAGTGGACTGGTTGCTTGTATACCGTCGATGTATACAGAAACCCCGGGTTCCGCGCCCCGCATGGTATTAATGCCTCGCATGTTTATGAATACCGACCCGTGATGTAAAACAGACTCAAAGTCCATATTTGGTATAGTCTTTGTAAGATCTTTGAGGTCATTGATGCCTTTTTGTGTAATTTCCTGCGAGTCTAACTGCACGATTGTATCAGGAACCTCCAGTATTGATTCCTCTCGATATCGCGAAGTGACGATTACTTCATCCATGGCACGTGATGAACTGGCGCCTTCTTGTGAAAACCCATCTGTTGTGGTCAATGTAAGGCTAGTAAAAATCGCAAGTTGAAAGATGTGCGAACTTTTTTTTGAATGTTTAGACACTTTATAATCTCCTATTTTATCCCCTATTTTTTTGACTGACCACTGCAAACGATGTGCGGTCATTTTTAATTGAAATTAAAATTCAAGTTTCTGTTTGCCCTATACCCTTCTCGGCTTTGGGCATACAGAGAATCGTGACGCTCGACTTTGGACTACAGCAGACTCTAAATTTTTTATTTGAGCGGTCAACCAACTACATACGCTACACGAGAATATTTTTTCATGCAAGCTTTTGTGATTTGAGTAAATACATATCTTTTTCGATTTTGTAATAAAACTGCTAAAAGTAAAAAATTGCTGTGCGGCGGGTCGTTATTTAAGACTTAAAATCCACTTTATGGCTTTAACTTGAGCGAATTACCTCTATTTTTCACACTGGCTGGATAAATGAAGGTGTTTTATGCGTCTTTGTAAATTTATTTTTAACATCGAGTATCTATCTTCTGAAGAGTTTCTGAAATTAAAAATTAGTTGAAATAAACGGGAATTTTTGTTTCTATTGAGCGATTGTTAGGTAGAGAATTATTTATGGATTATGAATTAACACCTGAGCAGTCAGAAATTCAGCGGTTGAGTCGCGACTTCGCTCGTCGGGAAATTGAACCCGCGCAAGTTCAAATGGACGCCGATCATGAATTTCCTTATGAGCTCTGGAAAAAATGGTCGGATTTAGGGATGGCAGGTATGCTTATCCCTGAGGAGCATGGTGGTTCTGGGCTTGATCCGGTGACATATATTCTCGCCCTTGAGGAAGTAGCTAGGGTTTCGAACACTTTCGCGTTGATTTGGCAGGTTCACGTGCTGGTGGCAAACATCTACATCAAGTTTGGTAGTGATGAACTCAAAGACCAGTATCTGCCGGCTTATGCCTCGGGGGAAAAGTTGGGAGCTTTTGGGTTGACTGAACCAGACGCCGGTTCGGACGCTGCGGGAATGCGCACGAAAGCCGTGCGAGAGGGCTCCGATTGGATTATAAATGGCACTAAAACTTTCATTTCAAATGCGGGAACAGATATCAGCGATGGACTTGTGCTTATGGCATCCACAGGCGAAAGGCCGAATGGTAAAAAAGCCTTCTCGAGTTTTTCGATACCACAGGACGCGCCAGGTTTTAAGTTGGGTCAGTCATGGGACAAGATGGCTTGGTTTGGCATGGATAATCGGGAACTGGTATTTGAAGACTGCCGAGTGGCAGACAAACGTTTAATGGGTAGTGAGGGTTCAGGATTAAGCCAAGCGTTGGATGGGCTTAATTTGGGCCGCATTGCTTTTGGTGCTATCGCGGCGGGCTTAATTCAGGCATGTCTAGACGAATCACTAAAATACGCGAAAGAGCGGGTTCAGTTTGGCAAGTCGATATCTAGTTATCAGTTGATTCAGGCTAAATTGGCCGACATGGCCACATACGCGGAAGCTACTAGACAGTTCACTTTATATGCTGCGAACCTCCACGCCAAAGGTCGCCCGTGCCATAAGGAGGCGTCAATGGTAAAGTTATTCGGAACTCGGCACGCGACTCAGGCAACGCTTGATGCCTTTCAGATACACGGCGGCTACGGATTTATGCAGGAGTATAAAGTGAACCGATTTTTTAGAGAAGGAAAGATCCTTGAAATTGGAGAGGGCACGAACGAGATACAACAGTTATTTATTGCTCGGGAATTAGGTTGTTAAGCGCACTAGAGATAGAGGCGGCGAGGTTGTGAGAGTCGAGATGAATAATATTCCCATTCACGACAGGACGGTCAAGCATCTATTCAACCAAACCGTAAGAAAAAAAGCTGACAAAGTGTTCATTCGAGGACCCGATGGTGAATTAACCTATCACGAATTCAACGCGGCCACAAATGCGCTCGCCAACAACCTGTCTCAGCTGGAGCTTAAGAAAGGGTGCAAGCTCGGCATCATGGCGCATAATAGCTTTGCGTTTGTGCACTCTTGGATAGCGGCGGCAAAGCTTGGAGCGATTTATGTGCCGATCAATAACGACTACAAGGGCGATATCCTTCAATACCAGATGAACAAGGCTGAGATTACTCATCTGGTCGTCGATAACAGTCTCTCGGGACGTGTTTACGCATTGTCAAATGAATTGCCACGACTAAAGTACGTGGTGATTCACCAGGATAAGAACTCGGAATTTGAATCATTCTCTTTGAACCAGTTTTTTGAGGTCTATCAATTCGAACACCTTCTTCAAGGCGATAGCGCTGAACCAATAACGGATATTTCATATACCGACCCGTTGGCCATTTCTTTTACTTCGGGGACGACGGGGCCCTCGAAAGGGGTTCTGGCGACGAACTGCCATGTTGTGACGTTTGCGCTTGATTGGATCGTCGCGTGCCAGTTCACCTCGCATGATCAGCTATACAGCCCTTTACCCATGTTTCATGCAATAGCGACTTGGCTTGGCGTTTTACCCACGTTTATCATGGGTACTGAAATCGCGTTTGCCGAACGCTTATCGGTATCGTCATTTTGGGACGATGTGAGGCGATACAACTCATCTGTAGTTCATGGCATTTTTGCCATGGTGCCAATGTTGTTAAAACAGCCTAAAACATACAATGATAAATCGGTGCCTGCCCGTCTTTTTTACATAGGTCAGAGGAACGAGGAGTTCGAAGCGCGGTTTAATTGCCGTATTGTTGAGGTTTATGGAGCGACTGAGACCGGAATTGTGACTTACACTCCTCTTAATGAGGAACCAGCGCCCGGCTCGTGCGGACGAGCGAACGGATCGACTTACGATGTTGCGATTGTTGACGACCAAGACCAGATCCTGCCGGCAGGAAGCATTGGCGAAATTGTTGTCAGACCCCTTCAGCCATATTCTATGATACAAGAATATTACAACATGCCAGTAGAGACAGTGTCCGCGTTTCGGAACCTATGGTTCCACACTGGAGACAATGGGCGGTTGGATAACGATGGGTTCTTCTATTTTCTTGATCGTAAGAAAGATGCAATTCGCCGGCGGGGTGAGAATATTTCATCTTTTGAAATCGAAAGTGTACTCAACTCCGATGTGCGAATTGCTGAGTGTGCTGCGATTGCCGAGCCATCGGAACTTTCTGAGGATGAGGTAAAAGTCGTTATCGTTTTGGCGGACAATGCGACTCTGAGTCCAGATGAAATATGGAAGTTGTGCGAGGAGCGCATGCCCAAATTTTGGGTGCCGCGGTTCCTCGAATTTCGGAATTCTTTACCCAAAACACCTAACCAAAAGGTTCAGAAGTATCTGTTAAGACAGGGGGTGGATCAGGGTAGTGTTTTCGACAGGGAGGACCGGGATGTCGGGCTCAGCTAAATTATGTAAACACAAAGCGATAGAGATCCATCAAAAATTATGGGAAGTCCGTCTTTTTGAGCTCAGAGCGGCCGAACTGTATAGAGAAGGACACTTGCCGGGGTTCATCCACCTATCGCTAGGGCAAGAGGCATGTGCCGTTGGCGCTTGTCTGGCCCTTGAAGAAAAAGACTTTATAACGTCGACTCATCGTGGACATGGTCATTGTTTAGCAAAGGGCGCTGATCCGCGATTTATGATGGCAGAACTGGCGGGGAAGCACGAAGGCTATTCAAAGGGACGCGGCGGTTCAATGCACATTGCGGACGTTAGCAAGGGCGTGTTAGGCGCGAATGGAATTGTGGGCCAGTCAGCACCGCTCGCATGCGGCGCAGCTCTCACCGCGCAAGTAAAAAATACAGGGCAAGCAGCCTTGGCATTTTTTGGCGAAGGGGCGAGTGGATCTGGGCCCGTTCATGAGGCAATGAATATCGCAGCGATTTGGAAGTTGCCCGTGATTTTCTTTTGTGAGGTGAACCGATACGCCGAACTGTCACCTTACTCGGTACATGTGCCAATAGAACGCTTATCAGAGCGCTCAAAGTCCTATGGCTTCGATGGCTTTACAGTGGATGGGTCTAATGTCAAGGCTGTTTATAATGCTGTTTCCAGTGCGCGACAAAAAATTCGAAGCGGCGGAGGGCCAGTATTGATCGAGGCTAAAACCCATCGGTGGCATGGGCATTACGAGGGTGATCCCATGCATTATTTAGATGATAAAGATCGAGACTCAAGTCAGCGAATGGATCCGGTTGTAATGTTTGAAGCCGCTTGTGCTTTGGAGCTTGGAATTAACACAGAAGAATTATCGAAATCTAAGGAGAACGCCATAACATTGATTGATGATGCGGTTAGCTTTGCTTTGGGATTGGGCGCAGCTCCCACGTCCGTAATTTCAGAGGATGTGTACGCGTGAAGAAAAATCGCCAGCCAGCTCTAAAGTACTACAGTGCTGTAACCCGTGCCTTGTCTGAGGAAATGAGGCGCGATGAAAACGTTATTTTAATTGGGGAAGACGTTGGACCTTCGGGAGGTATTTTTGCACAAACTAAGGGCTTGCATGCTGAGTTTGGTCCGAGCCGTGTCCGCGATACACCGATAGCGGAGGCAGGGTTTACGAGTCTTGCAGTAGGAGCGGCAATGACGGGTTTACGTCCTATTGTCGAGGTTGGCTTTGAAGACTTCTTGACGGCTTGCATGGATCCCATCGTTAATCAAGGAGCGAAGCTGCGTTATATGCTAGGTGGTCAGGTAAGAGTGCCTGTTACGCTATACACTTTTGGCTCCGGCGGACTAAGTGCGGGACCACAACATTCTCAGAGCCTTGCCGCTTGGTTTGCCCATGTTCCGGGGGTTAAAGTTATTCAGCCGTCTAGTGCGCGAGATGCCCTTGGCTTACTGAAATCGTCCGTCAGGGACGATAATTTTGTTATTTGTTTATTGTGCAAAAGCCTGATTGGAAGTAAAGAGCTTGCACCCTCAGCGACTGAGGATTTTCTCATTCCGATTGGTCAGGCCGAAGTAAAAAAGAGCGGTTCAGATGTTACCATAATTGCTTTGGGGGCGATGGTGAAACGCGCACTTGCGGCGGCGGATATTTTGAAAACAGATGGTATTGATGCTGAGGTCATCGACCCGCGAACCATCAGCCCCTTGGATATGACGACTATCCTCAAGTCGGTTTCCAAAACAAACACCTTAATCGTTGTTCACGAGGCCATGTCACCTTGCGGAATTGGGGCTGAGATAGTCGCAAGAGTATGTGAAACCAGCCCGTCTGTGTTGCGATCGGCGCCAGTTCGGATTACACCGCCTTTCGCGCCCTCACCATTTGCGCCGAATTTAGAAGCAGATTACCTTCCTAGTGTAGAGAAAATTGTTATGAAAGCGAAATTAATGCTGGAAGATCGACGATGACGTATGAAACCATCCGCTATGAATTGTTCAATACCATTGGTGTTCTGACAATTAACCGGCCCTCGGTTCATAACGCGATGAACCAGCAGTGCTTGGCTGAGTTTACCGCGTTAATCGAAAGTATTCGGGTGGATCAAGCCACCCGTGTGCTTATCATCAAGGGAGCCGGTTCGAAAGCATTCACTGCGGGCGCAGACTTAAACGAATTCGCAGCATACAACCCTGATCAGGCCAAAAAGGCAAATCAACGTTGGTTGGCACTCTTTGAGGCAATCGAGACATTACCGCAACCAGTGATCGCGCAAGTTCAGGGGCATGCGCCAGGCGGTGGTACCGAGTTGACATTATGTTGTGATTTCGTGGTGTGCGCTGATACTGCAGCGTTTTCGCTTGCAGAGATAAACATCGGTGTTATTCCAGGAGCAGGGGCGGGCATTAGACTAACGCGCTGGCTGGGCCGACTAAAAGCCAAAGAAATTATAATGTTGGGCGATATAATCTCGGGTAATGAGGCCGTGTCTATTGGCATTGCCAACAAATGTGTGCCCCATCATGAGCTTGAGAGCGCAGCAAAGACGTTGGCTGTTAAATTGTCTAAAAAGCCCCCACTTGCTCTTGCTGCTGCGAAATCAGTCGTTAATTTTGCGAGCGAGTTGGAAATGCCGCGAGCTTTAGAGACGCAACTAAACGAATTCGTAACGCTGTTCGCAACGGATGACCAGAAAGAGGGTATGAGCGCTTTTTTAGAAAAGCGGGAAGCAACGTTTACAGGAAAATAGAGGCAATAGACATGCAGAGGATTACGGTCAAAATACCTAAAATGGGTTTAACGACCGAAGAGGTTACGTTAGATGAGTGGTTGGTTTCCACCGGCGATCATGTGAATGAGGGCGATGTTTTAGCGAACTTGCAGGCAGACAAGGCAACGATTGAACTGGAAGCGCCCTCTTCAGGGAGGGTAATTCAGATACTTGTTCCTGCCGATGAAGATGAGGCACTCGCAATAGGCTCGCCAGTGATTGTTATTGAATGCGCAATAAAAGGGTAAAAAATATGGGTATGGAATTTAGCGGGCAAAGAAAAAAGTTGAAAGATGATTTTGTAAAGGAGCGTGGCTATTGGAGTGATTTTTGGGATGGATTACTGGCGCTTGATCCTGAGTTTTTCAAATGTTATCTCGACTTCTCAGCTACGCCATGGAAGCATGGCCCGCTAGAGCCAAAGGTAAAAGAGTTCATCTATATTGCCATCGATGTTGCTACGACTCATTTATATGAGCCGGGTCTGCGTATTCACATTCAAAACGCGTTCAAATATGGCGCAACCAAAGAAGAAATAATGGAGGTCTATCAGCTCGTAAGCGTTTTGGGTATGCACACAATCACTATGGGTGTACCTGTGCTGATCGACGAGATGGAAAAGACAGGCTCTTGCGATGAGATTGATCGAGAATTTTCGCAACGGCAGCTAAATATTAAAGCGGAATTCATAAAACATCGCGGCTATTGGAGCGGATTCTGGGAAGATTTGCTGGCTTTGGACCCAGATTTTCTCGAGATATATCAAAAATTTTCCTCCCTCCCGTGGCAAAGAGGGCACATTGAGCCAAAAGTAAAGGAGTTCATTTACATCGCTATTGATGCCGCGACAACCCACCTTTACGAGCCCGGGCTTCGAATACACATACAGAATGCATTCAAGTATGGCGCAACAGTGCAAGAGATAATGGAAGTTTACCAGCTCATTAGTGTGCTCGGGATGCACACGTTTACAATGGGCATTCCAGTGCTTTTAGACGAGCTAGAAAAGGCAGGCTCGCCCGTCGAGACACCCCTTGACTAGCGGCGGGGGGTTGTGATGTGGCTTCGAGATTCGAGCAATTCGCACTGGGCTACCAATCAGGTTGCCATTGTGGCTGGCGGGACTTCTGGTATAGGTCTTGAAGCTGGAGCTGCCCTTGCAGAAGCAGGATTTGCGACTATCTTGATCAATGGTCGCGATGAGCAACGTGGCGCGACTGCTAAAGCTGTGATCAAGGCCAGAGCGCCATCGTGTCAAGTTCTGTTTCATCAAAGGGACGCCAGTGTAGCTGGTGCAACAGAGGAGATGATAGCAATGGCGGGCGGTCGGGTTGACTTGTTCCTAAACGCAGTGCCAGGAAATATGCCAGCAACACTGTTCTCAGAGTTTGACATGACGGGCTTAAATGAGCTAGTCAAAGTGCACTTAGAGAGCGTTTTTCGTTGCAGTCACGCGGTCTATGCTCAAATGAGGTCTGCTCAAAGCGGAGTTATTATTAATATTGCGTCTGACGCCGCGAAGATTCCCACAGTTGGCGAGACGGTGCATGGGGCGCTGATGGCTGCGATAGATATGTTTAGCAGGACCCTTGCGCTAGAAGCCGCAAGATTTGGTGTGCGCGTGCATGTCTTAACACCTTCTATAGTCGCAGGCACACATTCTCAAAAACGGATGATGGATGGCAGTTTCAGCGAAAAATTATTTACTCGGGCTATGAAAAAAGCAGCACTGGGTGTTGTGACACCCAGTGATATTTCGCCCTTGGTTGTTTTTCTTGCGAGTCCGGCCGCAAAAAAAATGACTGGGCAACGAATTACGATTAATGGTGGCATTGCGGTTGATTAAAACAAACAGGAGTAATTAACGATGACAATACCAACAAACCAGCAAGTGAGTGCAGCATTTACTTTTTTACCTATGGAAGACATTGTGCATGGGGTTGGGAGTATTGAACGATTGGGCGAGATTTTGGGCCAGCATAATATAGAGCGGGCACTTCTGGTCACAGGGAAAACTTTGTTCAACGACACTGATCTGGTGAAGCGCGTTCAGGCCATGTCAGACAACAGAATCTGCAGTGTATTTTATGAGTCACATCAACATGTCCCCCGACAAAGTGTTTTAAAGTGTGTTGAACAAGCGCGCACAGATGGAGTGGATGCTGTAATCAGTTTTGGCGGAGGCAGCCCTAATGATACAGCCAAGGCTGTAGTAATGAGTCTTGCTGAGGACGTCACAGCGGTCGCTGATTTTGACCGATTAATGATTAAGTTCGCGTATCCGGACAAAATTGAAATTCCTAGTATCGCTGGTTCGAAAGCTGTGCCATTGATAGCGATACCCACAACTTTGTCAGCAGGAGAATATACGCACTTTATTGGAATCACTGATGAACAGCGCCAAGTAAAAGATTTATACATTGACAAGTGTCTCACAGCTAAAGTGGTTATATTGGATCCCGAGTTAACTTTGGCGACACCTGAGTGGCTCTGGTTATCCAGCGGGATGCGGTCGGTTGATCACGCGGTTGAAGCCATTTGCTCTACAACGGCACACCCATTTACTGATGCACTTGCCTGCCACTCGCTCCAGATGCTCTATAAGTCTCTCAGGGAGTGCAAGCGTGACCCGAAAGATCTTGTCGCGCGGCTCAATTGTCAGATTGCTGCTTGGATGTCTGTTTGTGGTCTTGCGAACGTGACGCTGGGATTAAGTCATGGCACCGGTCATCAGTTGGGCGCGCGTTGCAATGTCCCCCATGGTATTACCTCTTGCGTCATGATGCACAACACGATGCGCTTCAACAAGGAATATGCAAAAGAGCGTCTTGCATGGATTGCTGAAATTCTCAATGTACGAGATGGCGAAATGGACGAAGATACGGCGGCGGACAAAGCCGCTGACGCAATAGAAACGCTAACAAAAGAGCTTGGCTTACCATCGCGTCTGAGAGATGTAGGCGTCACTGTGGAGGATTTTCGAGATCTTGCGGATGACGCCATTCAAGATCTTATCGTTGCAACGAACCCTCGGCCTGTGACATCAGCGGATGTGGTTATAGAGCTCCTTCACAGCGCGTACTGATCGAACGCAATTGTATGTAGATTTGAGGATAGGGCATGGCAACTTACCATCTAACAACAATACAAATTCTAGATAAAGTAAGATTCTTAAAGTATGCGCAGGAGGCAAGGCCGTTGTTAGAAAGATATGGAGGAGAATACCTTGCCATGGGTCGTGCATCAGGGAGTCTTGAGGGTGATCCTCTGTCCGAGCCTATTGTTTTGACTAGATGGGAAAATACCCAACAGTTGAAAGATTTTTGGGGGTCATCAGAATACAAGCGGTTACGAAAACTGCGCGATGGAGCGGTTGTCGTGAATAGTACGATCCTTGAATCATAAATTAGGGTGGCGTGTTCGATGTCAGATGTTTTCATAATAGGAACTGGAATGACAAGATTTGGTAGGTTCGTTGATGAGTCGGTTAAGTCTCTCACTGCACGTGCGGTGACCGCTGCGCTTGCAGACAGTGGTCTCTCGCCTAATCGTATCAAAGCGGCTTTTTTCGCTAACGCTACCCAAGGTGCGCTTGAGGGGCAACACATGGTAAGGGGCCAGGTTGCACTGCGACCACTCAAGATCGAGGGAGTTCCTATTATAAACGTTGAAAATGCGTGTGCATCAGCTACTACAGCCGTTAACTTAGCGGTAAGTTATATCAAGTCTGGCGTTGCTGATGTGGTACTCGCAGTAGGAGTGGACAAGATGGTCACTTCCGATAAGGCGCAAATGCTACGTGTTTTTGACGGCGCATGGGATGTTCACGATACCACGCGAGGAACTCAGTTATTGATCGAGTTAGGTTCAGGTGTTGTACCGCCGAAAAATATACAGGAGCAACAGAAAAGGTCTTTTTTTATGGACGTATACGCGGCATTTGCTAAAGCGCATATGGATACATTCGGAACAACACAGCGTCAAATTGCGCTTGCCTCAGCGAAGAATCACACGCACTCCAGCTTAAACCCTCTTGCACAGTATCAAAGAGCGATGACTGTTGATGAAGTATTATCGGCGCCTACAGTCGTTTGGCCCTACACAATCCCGATGTGCGCACCTGTAAGTGATGGCGCCGCCGCTTTGGTGCTATGCTCCAGAAATGCACTGAAAGAAACGGCGGAAGCGCGTCCAATCAAAGTTCTCGCGTCGCAGATACGAACCGGCATATCGCGTAACTCGACGGATTTTGATAAGCATGTCGGCCATTTGACGGCAACAGCCGCTTATGACGAAGCCTCGGTTGAGCCCGGCGATATTTCTTGTGCAGAGGTACACGACGCCACTGCTTTCGCTGAAATTCAGCAGATAGAGAACTTAATGTTTGCGCCATTTGGCGGAGGGGGCTGGTTTATTGAGCAGGGTGATGGAACTTTGGGGGGAAAACTACCGGTTAATCCGTCTGGAGGGCTTCAATCCAAGGGGCACCCCATAGGCGCGACGGGAATAGCACAGCTACACGAGTTGACATTGCAACTGCGCGGTGAGGCCGGGGCTCGCCAAGTAGACGGTGCTAGATTAGCGATTGCAGAAAATGGCGGCGGACTTTACGGTGTTGAAGAAGCAACTGCTGCCGTCACCATTTTAGGCGTGTGACAGGAGCCTCGGCTCTTTGTTACCGCGCAAACCATGGCGTTGGCTCGAAGAGGGCGATGTTGTCACTTGGAATCTTATTGATAAGTCGATAAACTCTCGCCCGCAACGGTGAAGTCGCCGACAAAACTGCGTCTCTATTGAATACCGTATGCTATTTTCACCGGTAATTAAATCGGTTCTTTTTGTCAGTTTGCCTCAATGAGTCTGAGTTTTTGTGCCAAACAGAATTTTTTACGAGGACATCATTCGTGAGAGGATATCGTCCCAATGATAAACAAAAAAGTAGCAACATCGTCAACCGGCCGTGAAAGAATTCTTAAGTCGGCCGCACGGCTGTTTGGAGAACTCGGTTATGATCGAACGAGCATCCGTAAAATTTCACTTGAGTCCGGGATGAAGGCCGGTTCTATTTATTATTTTTTTAAATCAAAAGACGAACTACTATTAGAGGTTCAAGCGCGCGGGTTTGAGCTAATGTCAAAATACGTCGCTGAAGCGACTACTAATGTCACCGATCCATGGGAGCGGTTGTATAGAGCTTGCGAAGCGCATTTAAATGGTATGTTTGATAATAGGACTTTTATTGAAGTCACGGTGCGCGAACTCCCTGATCGGCATCCGGGGCCATCAAGAAGAGCCATGATAAGGTTGCGTTCGAAATATGAGGCCCTATTCGTTAGAATTATTGAAGATCTCCCGCTAAATGGATCAGTCGATCATTCTGATTTTAGACTGACTCTTCTCGGTTCGATGGCGTGGACACTCGTTTGGTATGATCCTGCAGGGCGGCACACGCCTCATGAAATGGCTCGAAAAATGGTCGATCTATTACGGTACCAGAGTTCAGCCGAATAAGGTTACATTTGCAATGTGGTAGCGTAGAGCGGTATTTTTTGCAGAATGCGACTAACAAAAGACAAGAGGAACTGATAAATTTGCCGCTAGTCGGCTGAGTAGCAACAGGGAATAGCTTAGCCGGTCTGCCATCACAGGCTCAGGCCCCACTCACACGCGGTGCAAATAATACTTTTCAAGCATTCGCGATGTAATTACCACATTATTTGTTATTTTGCCGCAAGTGCCTCGACGCTAATTCGTAAGGCGACGTCCATGCTAAATCCAAACAGTTTGGCATAATCAATTCCAAAATCGGCTCTGCTGATCGACCCATAAGCATCGGCGCCACAAACGCGACGAAGTTTCATCGGGTGCAGCATACATTTAAACGACTTGATTGAGAGATTAACGGGCTTTGAGACACCATGGAGTGTTAACTTACCTTCAACGGCGGTGGGCTCGCCATCAACGAAGTCAATCAAACGTCCTGTGTAAGTGGCAAGGGGGAACTTCTTGACATCAAACATATCATCACTTTTCGCATGGTTATTCATTTTCAAGTGACCGAAATCAATAGTTGCCATATCCATTGTCACGTTTATGTCACCTGTTTCCTCTTCGAGGTCGAGCATGATGGTTCCGGATGTCGCATTGATCTTGCCCCGCCAAGTGGAAAGCCCACCCATGTGGTCGGCTTCAAATGAGGGGTAAGTGTGACTAGAGTCGATCTCATAGAATTTGGGTTTGGCAGTACACGGTAAACTCACCAGAGTGAGTGCAGCCAACAGGCACCATACAAAGTTTGTGTGTCGTTGTATCATTTTCATTTAATCCTTTTATTCGCCGCAAATAAGTCAGTAGCATTTAGCCTGTTTAGGAAACCACAAATCCGCGCCTGATGGAATAGTCATTTTAAGCCAATAAATGTAAATGACGTGGGCCAAACCCCTTTGACGGCTTAGTCTCAGCAAGATAGTTAGGCCACGGTGGCTCTGGGCCTTTAAAAAGCCCGAAAGCAGTTTTGGGAGCCTTATAGAAACGGCGATGCCACTGCAGTTCGACAATGCAAAAAAGTACGCTATGCTGTAGTGGATTGTCAATGTATGAACACTTTTTACGTCTCAAGCATTGAAGGTTTTAGACAACGAGTAAGATAGCGCATGGAAAGATATCACCGGCACTCACTAATAGATTGGTTCCCGCAAGATAAGGTCATGGCCAGTTCATGTGCCATCATCGGTTGTGGTGCCACTGGGAATGAGGTGGCTAAAAATTTTGCGCTTCTGGGGGTGGGTACGATAGATCTTTTTGATTTCGACACGATCGAGCTCCACAATTTAACCCGTAGTATACTTTTCCGAGAAGCTGATGTCGGTAAAAATAAAGCCGAAACAGCGGCTTGCCGACTTCGGGAATTAGATCCGAATGTTGTGGTGAAAGCATATGCTGGTGACTTTTGGGACACACTATCGTTAAAAAAGCTGGCATCTTATAGCTGCGTTGTGTGCTGTGTGGACAATTTCGAAGCGCGAATTAAGCTCAATTTGCTTTGCCTTTTGACAAAAACATCCCTTATTAATACGGGTATCGACAGTCGATTTGGGCAAGTTGACGTTTTTCCCTTTAACGCCGCTGCAACGGTCGGGTGCTACGAGTGCAATTTGCCCGATTCGGTCTATACCAGAATGCAAGAGAGATACTCGTGCGGATGGTTGAAAAAAGTCGCTTACCGGGAGAGAAAAATACCAACGACAATTATGACAGCGAGCCTCGCCGCTTCGCTCGCGGTGTCAAAAGCCATGCAGTTAATTGCAGGAAATACAGGAAACTTGGCTGAACGTATCCTTGTTGATACATTTAGCGGCCACTCGACTTTGAGTACCATTGAAAACAATGATGCATGTGTAGCTTGTGGTGATGTGGGTGCAACCATTACGATTATGCAGGCAAGTTCCATCGTTCATGATACATTTCGGAACGTGGCAGAGCAGCCGTGTTTCCTGACGACAAGCGATGCGATTTTGGTCTCTAAGCGCTGTGTTAAGTGCCAACCAGATGACGACGACGCAGAGGTCGTTTTTGAACGAGTGTCTAATTTTAACGCAACACAGAGTATGTGCCCAACGTGTCAAGAAGACAGTATGCAGTTAGATATTAGAGATACGTTTACGGTTGATGAGTTAATAACCCACTTCGTTGGTAGAAAACTACCGGCAAAATTTGTACGATTTAGTAATCACCAAAAGACCATTATTATAGAATTGGAGTAGGCGTCATGTCAGAAATCAGTGTTATCGTCAGAACGGCAGATCAAAAGCGTAAAGCAGAAGTTTCTCTGGGTGCTAATAGTACCGGAGAAGACGTCATTCAGGCTTCTATCGACAACTGGTCGCTACCTACAGATACGGATTACAGCCTCGTTAATACCGTTTCTGGAAAGACCATTAGGCCCACTTCAACCCTGCGCGCTAGTTTCGTCAGAGATGGCGATCTGCTTGAAGTACAACCGATATTGGTGGCGGGCTGACGTATGCAATTATTTGCGGCGCGGCTTGACGAGGATCTTCGAAAAATTGAAGCGCTTTCGAAGTCAGTAGGAAGACGTGTTCTGTTGAAGTCAAAAACAGATAATTTGGTTGACGATATTATGCTGACGGGGTCTTGCAATGTCCGATTGGCGTTAAAGTACCCAACAGTCCCTTCACGTCAGTACCCAAAGAAGGTGCAAAAAACCACTGATGTCGTCGTTAAATTGCTATCGCGATACCCTTTGGTCGAGCCGATTGCTGAAATTACTACGCCGATTTTTCACCCAAACGTGTATGCGTCAGGGAAGATATGCTTAGGAACTAAGTGGCTGCCGTCCGAAGGCTTGGATCTTGTCATCAAGCGAATTATTCAGATTATTACCTTCGACGATACTATCTTAAATGATGCGTCGGTTGCTAACAGACACGCGCTGAATTGGTACAGAGGTGCTATAAAACGGGATCCTTCGGCGTTTCCTACAGAGGTTTTTGAAATTATAGAACCTCAATCTGCTATTCCAGTGTCTTGGAGTGATGTGCCTTCAGAAGTGTCTGCAACGGGCGGTGCACCAGAAAAACCTGCAGCACCAAAAAAGATGCAGTTCAGGACTTCATCATGAAATGGACAGCGCTCGATGCGGACATTCGTGCAGTGAAACTTGGAACGGTTACACGCCACTGGTCTGCACTGGATCTGGCGTCGCTCGTCAGCGGTACCGAAGAATGCCCAATGGTTATTTTTCCTAAACATGTGCGCACGAAAATTTTGGCGCACGTCAGTACTAAGGAGGTCGAACTTGGCGGGCTTCTGGTGGGGACGGTCATCAGTATTGAGGATTTGAGTCAGGGCTTAGTGGCGATTGCTATTCATGATTCCGTGCCAAGTGAAGATTTTGAATCAACCAGTGCCTCGTTGATCATGGGCGCAAGTGTTTGGCAACGAGCGAATACTGCAATAAATAACCACAGGTTTGTGGTTGGGTGGTACCACAGTCATCCTAATCTTGGGGCTTTTTTCAGCGGCGTGGATCGAAAAACACAGACGGATTTCTTTAACTCTGAATATAATCTGGGGCTTGTGGTTGATCCCCAAAGAAATGAAGAGAAATGGTTTATTGGCTCTGAATCACTTGAAGTTAGCCCGAACAATGTGACTGCGAGTTCCTTTGGCATGCAGTTTTCTGATAGTGCAAGATGATTCTTCTCGCTGGGCGTGGCGGGGGAAGCCGCCAAGGTTTTTTGCCGTCAGTATCTTCGTTAATGATTGCTTTGCGTTTAGTGAACACTCGAACAGAGACGGCGACATTGGACTGGGTACAGTGATACATCAAGTGATGCGGCGGTAATAAAATAATGATGTGATGCAGCCATGGACTTTTCGAAAACTTTATCAACTGGAGGTGCCCAGCGAAGGTCGCCCTCAGGCGGTTCTGCATAGGGGATACCTTTCGCGTAAAAAATGCCATTTTCAGTTTTGCCCAAGCCAAGTGATTCAGCGTTGACTCCAGCCGAAGTTAATAGGGCAAATGCCATCAAAATTTTCACCATCGATCAATGCACATCAGAGCTTGGCCAAGTAATTGTAAAAAGCTATTCATAATAGACCGCTTATTCGTCAACGACACAGTGTTTTAGCGCGTGTCAGATATGAATACGAATTCATGCTAAAACTGTTTTCAAGGTAGATCATAAGTTACTACACTCGTGCGCCTTACACGTGATACTTCGCTGAACTGGCGGCGATACAAAAGATACTTTAAGGGTGAGTGATTAAATAAAAATGTAATACATGCAGGGGGGAACTTGGAGAGATCTGGTTACGATGTTTCAGCGATTGGCGTCCAAAAAAGCGATACCAAGACCCGACATTCCCAATATGGCTCTCGTAGATGGGCCTCAGGGGATCAGACTTGGCCGGTTCAACAATACAAGTTTCCCTATTCGACCTGCCGCGATTCCCTCAGTACATGCTATGGCGTCACCGTGGGCTAGTGTCTTGGTTATTGGGATTGGAAGTCCGATGGGGCGGGAAGGGTGCATTCTCGGTGTAGGCACAATACTGAGCCCGGGGGTGAATCTTGATCGTAATCCTGTGAGGGTTAGAAATTTTGAGTACGATTCTGATGACCCTATCCTCACAGGTCGAGATGTTTTACCTTTTTATACGCTGAACGCTTTGATTCAGGCGATGTATGATCGTGAGCTTCAAGGTTTTGGTAACACCCGAATATTGCGCCCGGTAGAATCTGAAGATCCACAGATTAAAATTGCTTTGCGAGAGGTGACTGTTTTTGACACGATTTATGATGTCTTTGCCCAAAGGGCAATACATGGTGATGGCAGTAAAATCTATTGCCGGAATCAGGTCAAAAACACTCATTCGGCCGGAGTATTGAGTCGCCCGATAAAAAATAACAATGTGCATTAAGGAATAAATGACTGGTCGGGTAGGTTTTTACCAATGAAGCATCTGTTTTGAGAACATCTGACAACCCAAAACTAGAAAATATGGTCATATTCTATGAATAAAATAATGGTGGCTGTTTTACTGAGCATCGTCGGTGTTGGGCACACACTACTATTTGCCAGTCAAACGTCCGAAAAGGGTGGAAAGCCGCGTGATAATGACACGTTTTTCTTAGTACATGGCATGACGGGAGGGGGTTGGGATTGGCAGATTGTTGATCAACTACTCTCGGCAAGAGGTGCTTATGTTAATCGAGTCACTTTGACAGGTTTGGGAGAAAGAGTTCATTTGGCTAATCCTGCGATAGGCTTAGATACGCATATTAGTGACGTTGAAAATGCCATTGCTTTTGAAAACAAAGATAATGTGATTTTGGTCGGTCATAGTTATGGGGGAATGGTGATTAGTGGGGTTATGGATCGCATACCTGAACATATCTCGCATGCTATCTTTCTTGACGCGATCGTTCCTAAAGACGGCACATCCGTTGCCGATCTGCGTCCAGACTTACTCAAAAATAGAGTTGTAGACGGGATGATCTATCCAGAGTCGGTGCGATCCGGTACCGGGCGCCCCCGAGATGTCCCACAATCCCTGAAAACATTAACAGACAGAGTATCTTTTAGTCATCCTAAAGTTACAAACATACCAAGCACTTTGGTGATTTTTTCGAAGAATCGAAAGGCGAGAGAATTGCGCGCAGTCAATGATCAGTCGTGGCACACGGCTGAGGCTCGCGGGTGGACAATTAGACATTTGCAAAGTGACCATAATGCACAGCGGTCTCATCCCGAGGCCTTAGTCAAGCTTCTTTTCGAGATAGTAGAGTGATTCTCAAGAGCATATTTTCACGCTAGCTACCAACTAAACGTCAATAGACCCTACAGGAAAGGAAACACAGATGATGGCTACATTTCGAGCTTTAATCGGGCGCGATCTGATTTTAGCGGTAGTTTTTTTAACACCCACTTTTTCGGTTTTTTCAGGAGAATACCGAGTTGAATCTCCTAACAAGGAGCTATCCATAACGGTATATGTTGACGCGACTATTTCGTTCTCTGTGGACTATAAGAATCACCAAGTGTTGGAAGCCACTAGAATCACTATGACCATGGCGGGGAGAGAAGTACTCGGTGACTTTCCCAAAGTGATGAGTCACGAGATGGCTCTGACGAATGAGCAAATAACAGTCCCAGTTCCTCACAAAGACGCACGCATAACGAATAACTTTAATGGATTAAAGATTACGTTTGGCAATGACTATAAAGTGATATTCAGAGCCTTTGATGACGGCATAGCCTACCAGTTCCAAGATTTTGATAGCGAAACAGTCGCGGTTTTAAATGAGGAAATGCACTTGACCTTTCCAGACATGACTTCGTCTTATTTTCCGCAAGAAGAATCCATATATTCTCACAATGAACGGCTGTATTTAACGAAAAAGTTATCGGAAATTGGGGCCGGGGATTTTGCTAGTTTACCCGTCATGTTTGAGACTCCGAAAGCAAAGATTCTTTTCACTGAGGCATCTTTACATAACTACCCTGGAATGTTTTTGTCCAAGACGGACAAATATTCTTTTGCCGCGAAATTTCCAAAATATGTGTTGGAGACACAGCCCCAAAAGGGGGGGTGGCTGCCGGATAGAAATGAAATAATAACGGTTGAGGCCGACCACATTGCCAACGTTTCGGGTGCACGAGACTATCCTTGGCGGCTGTTTATTATCAGCGACGATGATCGTACTTTTGTTGAGAGTAATTTGGTGACACAACTGTCTAATCGTTCAAAAATACCCGACGCTAGTTGGATCAAACCCGGCCTAGTAGCGTGGGATTGGTACAATGCCAATAACATTTATGGCGTTGATTTTGAGGCGGGCCTGAATCAGGCCACCTACGAGTATTACATTGATTTCGCATCGAAAAATGGAATTGAATATGTGATTCTCGACGTGGGCTGGTCGAAATCAGAAACCGATGTGCTCGAAGAAAACGATGACATGGACGTGCCAACATTGATCCAATATGCAAAGTCAAAAAATGTTGGGATTATTCTGTGGATTTTGTGGAAACCTCTCGATCAGGCGCCCGAGGAAATTCTTCAGTTATACAGCCATTGGGGCGCGGCTGGAATCAAGGTAGATTATATGCAACGGAGCGATCAGTACATGGTGCATTCCTATGAAAAAATCGCCGAAATTGCAGCGCGCCATAAGTTGCTTGTAAATTATCACGGCGCCTTTAAACCCGCTGGAATCGAACGAGTTTGGCCCAACGTTTTAAATTATGAGGCCGTGCAGGGCAACGAGCAAAACAAATGGAGTACCAACGTCACGCCAGAGCACAACGTAACGATCCCGTTCATTCGAATGGCGGCAGGGCCACTCGATTACACGCCGGGATCAATGACGAACATGAATCAGGCAGATTATGAGACTGGCGACACTAATTTTGCAGCATTCTTTACGCGCCCTATGAGCTTTGGTACACGCGCACACCAAGTAGCGATGTATGTCGTGTATGAAGCGCCGCTGCAGATGCTGAGTGATTCACCAACGCTGTATTACAAAGAACAGGAAACCGTTGACCTTATCACTCAAATTCCTACCGTATGGGACGAAACGGTTGTATTAGAGGGGGCTGTATCGGACTATATTGTAGTGGCCAGAAGACATGGCGAACATTGGTATATCGGCGCTATGACAGATTGGACGGGCCGTGATTTCGATTTGGACTTGTCTTTTCTTGAGGCGGGTGAGTACCAGATGCAATCTATGCGTGATGGTGTAAATGCAGGAAGAAACGCTCAAGATTACAAAACAGCCATTCGTCAAGTTAACAAAGACAGTCGAGTAAGAATAAAATTGGCAAGTGGTGGGGGTTGGGTGGCCGTTTTAAAAAAGGCGCAACTGGATCGTCT
>CAJWCO010000028.1 GCA_913031145.1 uncultured Cellvibrionales bacterium
ATTTAGAAGTAAAATGTAATAAAAAGCACTTAAATGCTTGAAAAAGCAGTAAAATTACGTATTTGGCAGTTCGAATCCCTCATTCTCCGCCTTTTGGCTATTGCCACTGAATATGCCGGCTATTTAACCGTCGCACAGCATATAATGTCCGCTGCTTATCCTGTATTTGGTATCACGAAACTTCAGACTCAGCGTTGTAATGTAGCTCAGAAAACGTCAGCCGCTCGCCCTTGCTATGTCTCTATTCAGGCTCTACAACCGCATCTCATCAACCAATATCGGTACCATCAGCTTTGTTAGGTAACGTGTAATGCCCTCTCTAGACGAACGTTATTAAGGGTCAAAGTGTAATTTACCCGTTCTGATTCTTTGCGGATGGTCGCCCACAGGAAAGCTCATGACCTCTCTAGCGTCTTCAAAAGAGATGACGGATACACGGTCTTGCTCGCTCACCGATACATAGCAATATTTTCCGTCGGCACTCTCGGTGGACCAGTAGGGTTTTGCATCGAGAGGATGTTCGGATAACTTAATCGTGCGATAGTCGAAGGTGTCACGATCAATAATCGCGGCGTAGCCAGACATCGTAGCCGCAGCGCATAACTTGGTTCCCGCGTGATTGATAGCAAGACCATGGTGCGCTGAATTAAGCTGATAATCTTGCAGGCTGAGTGCACGAATTTCATCAGGAATCGGGAGTTGTAATTTTCGAGTGATTTTCTGCTCTTTCACATCGTACTCGAAAAAACCATGAAAGAACGAAATCTGAAGATAAACGAACTGTCCATCAGGCGCAATTGCCATGGGCCTTACTGCACTATCGACCCAAGGGAAACCAAATTCCTCGAGCTTTTCGCCCATGTTGACACGTTGCAGTAGTTGGTAATTATGAGCATTTACAATTTGGAAATAGCGATCGCCTTTAATCCAGTCAAGCCAAGAGCTACTAAAAGGCATGTAGACCTTACCAATGCTGGCATGGTAAATGAGATTGCCATCTCTAGAGTACGTGTTTTCATGAGGGCTTTCACCCGACGCAAATCCACCAATAATCTTGCCGGAACTGGTGTCAATTGCCTGAACTTTGCGCGCTGTCGACGCCGAGACTAAAAAGGTTTTGCCGTCCGGTGAAATGGCCGCATGGTCTGATCTTGATCCGGCAACGGGTGTCCGCCATACAATTTCTCCAGAATTAACATCGAGCGCAATAACATCTGCGAAGCTTGGGCGAGAAATAAATAGATGACGACCGTCGTTTGAGGTAAACATATCGTCCACTAATTGATGATGCCCTTCACCAATAATATGCTTTATAAACAGCGATATAAGCCATTTTTTTATATTTCCACTCAATTCATCAAGTCTTTCTTCCTTGTCAGGTACCGCATTTAATTTTTTAAGGCGAGTGAAGTGATGTGGGTCATAGATATCGATCGTACCATCCCAGTTATTACCGACAACAATCACGTCCACAAGAGTATCCTCTCGCGGGGATACAGCCTGATTAGCGGTCCATGCGGGGGGCGTTGAACCTAGCAGCAGTAGTGTTAAACACACCGGCTTTAACCACGAATAACGCATAGTTGGAACCCTTGTCGGTTTCAGTAAACTTTAGGTGCTGGAGCGTGCCACGCACCGTATATTGACCGAAAAGATAATGACAGCGCAACGTTTACGCCAGTATTTGTAATGAACATTAAACCGAGTTGACACAGTAGATCAGCGATGGCACTGGCACAGACATTGCAATGACCATGGGTGCATATAATTCAACTAATCTGACCTTCGTGACAGACATTCCTCGCGACATAGCCCGAGGCCTGAGGTGAGACAGCCAAAAATCTCGCAAACCTAGCGCAGTAATGCTTGCTAAACCTTGGGGGAGGAAAAAAGCTAGCCCAAAAAAGATCAAAACCTTCGCCCCAGGGAAAGCCGGGTCATTGCGATAAAAATCGTATAACGTAAGGATTTTGTATAGGGCAACAGCCACTGCCATTGAGGTTGCCGCTAAAAGCAAAGGCGAGACTACATCCAGTACCATTATCACTTTTTTAGTTATCGTCAATGGAATACCTCCTTTTTAAATTATGGTATCTAATTCACCGTGGCATGCCCTAATTTACAGATTACTCGAACGCATCAGAGGGTAAGGGTTTGTTGATGCTTGGGTGGTTCAAAAACGTCAAATTAGGTAGAGGCTTAGCGCCAAAGGTGGGGGCAGCTGAAGATAAAAATTTTTCGATATGATTAACACTAACTGAGCTGTGAAGCGCTCTTTGTGGCTACCAACACACACTTTAAAAGAATCTCTCAAAGAGCTGGAGATTTCAGACGGTTCTGTTTTGGCCAATAGTAGAAGAAATTCTATTCAACCTTTTTTTACGAGTAACGAAGAGGATGACGTGCTCGGTACGATATTCACAATTTCACCACCAGAATTTTCGTGAGCAGATGATTAAGACGTTGATGTTTATGAAAGGCGGGTAGCGGTATCAAAATCGGGCGTGACATGTTGGCTTTGTTCGGCTAAAAGTCAGATGTAAAATCGTCTAAAGGCCGCATCAAGGTGATCTACGTTGCGAGACTTTTTCGCTTCAAGTCTTGAAGTACTAGCCGCCTTAGGATGTACAAAGAGTCTTATGTAACCGAGTGGTGTAGACGTTTTAATCATGTAAAAACTATGTTTTTCTTTAAATTTAACACACGTGATGCCTCGCCCGATTATGCGGGCATGGCGGAATGAAGAGGCATCGTGAACAAGGCTGCGCGTATCCTGCATGGGAGCGTTTTGTTCAGTTTGCCGAGTCTATTGGCTCGACCCAAAATTATTGGTGCGAGACACACCAAATAGTTTCGGGGTGTATCCGCGTCAGGGTCACTTTTTTGCGGTGCCCCATCGGGGTTGCAGTTGACTCACCCGCTCTCGCTAAAGTGTGGTTATAGTTTTGGCTCGAGCGGAATTCAAGTAAACAAATGATACGCTCAAAAACGCCGCCGATGTTGCGTTTCCGGAGCGCCTGAATGACGTAATAATGGAAGTTTGAGAGCAAACGGGTATATTAAAAGCCCGTTCAGATATTGAATCGATACAGATATCGTGCCCGGGGTGTGGCGCGTATTAACGGTCATGTGGTGGGCTTTTGTTACGAGCCCAACAAACCAGTGACTGATGGAGACTGGCTTTGAAATTAACAAAGGAGCAAGCAGAGTGGTGATTAAAAAAGTGGCATTCATCGGGCTTGGGGTCATGGGATATCCCATGGCGGGACACTTGAAATGTGCTGGCTACAACGTAGCCGTATTTAACCGAACCACGGCGAAGGCGGACGCCTGGCTGGGGCAATACGGCGGGCTGAAAGGCACAACCATTGCAGAGACAGTGAATGATGCAGACATGGTATTTTCGTGCGTAGGAAATGACCAAGATCTAACAGAGATACTCCTCGGACGTGACGGGGCGTTAGCGCACGCAAAGTTGGGGGCTATTTTTGTCGATCATACAACGACCTCTGCCGAGATCGCGATCGAGATCGGCAAGCGGTGTAAAGAGCAGGGCAGAAGCTTTATTGATGCTCCGGTTACGGGGGGACAAGATGGCGCTATCAAAGGTGAATTGTCGGTCATGTGTGGCGGTGACGCAGAGTCTTTTTTACAGGCGGAGATGGTTATAAAAAGCTACGCAAAAAAGATCGTCAGAGTCGGTACTGCAGGGCAGGGTCAATTAGCAAAAATGGTTAATCAAATTTGTATTGCGGGTCTAATACAGGGTCTGTCAGAGGGGATCGCTTTTGCAACGAATGCGGGATTAGACCCCGCGCTGGTTATAAATGCCATTTGTTCCGGAGCTGCGGGGTCATGGCAAATGCACAATCGTGCCAGCACCATGGTTGACGACGAATACGATTTCGGGTTCGCAGTAGAATTGATGCGAAAAGATCTGGGCATTTGTATTTCACAGGCTAAGAAAAATGGATCAGACGTGCCGGTCACCAAATTAGTAGATTCTTTTTACTCAGAAATTGAAGCAAACGGGGGGCAGCGCTGGGATACTTCAAGCTTGTTAAGCAGGCTTCCGAGAACAGGACGGACGAAAGGCCATTAAATTTTCTCAGTGATTTTTTGCTTGTAATTACTGGTACCCATTGCGGTCCGGTCGAAACAAAGTCTATGAAAACGTAGGGCTCAATGAAGAGACTTTGATGATGAATGCCGAATTGATTGAATCGCTAATTAAGAGTTTAAAACTCTCTGCAGTTAATGCATGTTAGCTGATCATAGACCTTACTTTGCGGCCCCTACCGCGAGGCCAAAACGGTGAGTCACTTGATCCCACCAAGAGGATACGGCTGGCGAGTCGGTTGTTGATTAAGGTTAACCATGTGGTGTCACGGGTTAAAATAACCGCGATGGTCTTCCAAATACAATGACGTGTTTCTCTCAAATACCGTCTGCGACCAAACATTTAGCGGTATGACGGGGACTTTTTTGTCTATCGATCTTAGTTTTTTTTCAAAACAGAAAAGTCACCATACATGCTCACAAATAGCCCTAGTCATAGAGTACTGCGGCAATTTCAGGGTCGTCGATATTGGTTGCGTCGTAGTAATAGAAACCTGTATCGATCGTCAGCGGAAGCGTTTTACCTTTAACTGCGAACACTGCAGCTTTGACTGTTTCATAACCGATCCCGACGGGATTCTGCGTAATGGCACCCGCCATTAGACCGTTGCGGATCGCGTCTTTTTGCGCTTTTCCAGAGTCGTAACCAATCACCACTAATCCGCGACGATTCATTTCACGCACCCCGTTAACAACCCCATTTGCCGAGCCCTCGTTGGTGCCAAAAATACCGGCTAGATCCGGGTTTGCCGTCAAAATCGCTTTGGTCAATTCAGTCGATTTCAGTTGGTCACCTGCGCCATATTGAATCGTTACCACGTTAATACTTGGGTAATTCGACTGAATTCGCTCGATAAAACCATCGCGTCGATCGATACCCGTTCGGCTCGTTTGGTCATGTGCTACCACGGCAACGTTTCCTTTACCACCGATCAGCTTAGCCATTTTGTCAGCTGCTAGACTTGCTGCCGCACGGTTGTTAGTGGTGGTTGTTGACACGGGGATATCGCTGTCTACGCCTGAGTCAAATGCAACAATGGGAATTCCCGCCTCACTCGCCTGACGCAGCAGAGGAATAGCCGCTTGACTGTCCAACGCAGCGAAGCCAATCGCCTGTGGTTTGTTGGCTAATGCAGCGGCGAGCATATCGATTTGACGATCGACCACCGTTTCGTTGTCTGGGCCTTCGAAGGTAATACGTACGCCAAATTCTGCCGCAGCTTGGTCTGCACCTGTCTTCACAGCCTGCCAAAACTGGTGTTGAAAGCCTTTTGATATCAGTGGAATGTATATCTGATCCTCTGAAAGAGCGACTGTAGCATTCGTGAACAAGGCAACAACGCTGAGAATTCCTATTAGAGGGTATCTTTTGATCATTCGTTTCTCCAATTAGTCGGTAGTTTTTTTTGGCGAGACGTCGTTGTACTATTTTTTCGACTCACGCAGTATTTTTCCGTCTCAACATATCCGCGTAAACAGCGAGAATAATGATAGCGCCCGTGACGATAGTCTGCCATTCTTGCGCGACGGCGAGTACGCGCAGTCCATTTGTCAATGTAGCTATAATTAAAGCGCCAATGAGCGTTCCAACAATGGTGCCGCGCCCACCTGACAGTGACGTACCACCGATAACAACGGCAGCGATAGCCTCCAGTTCATAGCCCAGTCCGAGCGCAGGCTGAGCGGAATTTAGGCGCGATGCGATTAAGATACCTGCGATACCGCAGATACTTCCTGCTAGCGCATAGATTGTCATTTTCCAACGAGCCGTATTGACGCCAGAGAGGCGAACGGCTTCTTCGTTGGATCCTATAGCGAAGGCATATCTGCCTAGAATCGTGCGGTTGAGGATGTAAGATGCGGTGATGGCCACAATGAACAAGATCAGCACCCCGTTAGGAATCGGTAGCGAGGGGATGAGTTCGCCTATCACCGATCCGCGGGCAATTTGGTCGAAGCCTGGCGTGTCGTTAAAGTAAATTGGCCGAGTGCCGGAAATAACAAGAGATAAGCCCTTCAGGATGAGCATCATGCCAAGCGTAGCGATAAACGGCGGGATGTGCATTTTAGCGACAAAAGTGCCGGAACAGAGGCCACAGAGCGCGCCGGCTAGAAGAGCGGCCAAAATACCGAGAGGCAGTGGCATGCCCCAATAGGTGAGTACCACGCCAGCAATCACCGCGCAGAATGTCATTAAAGTACCGACTGACAGGTCAATGCCCCCAGTAATGATAACGAGTGTGACGGCTATCGCTAGAACTCCATTCACAGAGGCGGCCTGAAGGATGGCGATCATGTTAGACGTCTGCATGAAGTTCGGCGATGTTACAGAGAAAATGATGAGCAAAATAATCAGACTGGCGAAAGCCAAAAGTTTCTGATGTATACCGATCCCGAGCAAACGGAAAAAAAGTGTCTTATGATACTCTGGCTTAACGCTGGCCGTCATCGCTAATTTCCTATTGTATGCATGATGGCGTTTGTTTGCGTAGCCAGTTGCATAATGTCTTTTTGTGAAGTGTTAGTTCCTCCTGGAAGGATCCCCGTCAGTCGGCCCTCGCACATAACAGCAATGCGATGACTCAGTCGAATAATTTCGGGGAGTTCCGATGAAATGACGATAATTGCTTTGCCGTCTTTGGCGAGTTGGTCGAGTAACGCGTAGATCTCAGACTTTGCTCCAATATCGATTCCGCGAGTGGGTTCATCAAAGATTAAGATATCGCAATCGGCTAACAACCATTTAGCGATGACGACTTTTTGCTGGTTACCACCCGAAAGAAGCCGAACCTCCTGCTGATCTGACGGGGTACGAATCGCCTGGGTGCAAATAAATGAGCGCGCCGCGCCGCGTATTCCATCCTCGTCGAGTTGGCCGATTTTCCCACTGAACCTGTTTAGGCTTGCAAGCGCGATATTGTCCCGAATACTCATGCCCGTTGCTAGCCCAAAACGTTTTCGGTCCTCGGACAGGTAGCCAATTCCAAGACGCACGGCATCGACGGGTTTGTCAATTATGCAGGGTGTTCCATGCACACGAATTTCGCCGCTATCTTTGCGGTCAGCGCCAAAAATAGCGCGAACCACTTCTGTGCGTCCGGCCCCCATGAGACCCGCGAAGCCAAGGATTTCCCCTTTTTTTAGCGAGAAACTGATATCCCGAATATGTTGGCCACGATTGAGTCCTATCACCTCAAGCGCAGTTGTCGCTTCCGATAAATCAGGCGTCTCGGTTGATGTTGCGGTCAGTTTTCTGCCGACCATCATTGCAATAATTGTGCTCACGGGGGTCTCTTTGACTCCGACGGTAGCGACGTACTCGCCATCTCGCATCACCGTGACGCGATCGGCAATCTGTTTAAGTTCATCCATTTTATGGCTAATGTAGATGATGCCAACGCCTTCGGACTTTAGACGCCGTATGGTCATAAATAGTTCGGCAATTTCGGCATCATTCAATGCGGCAGTGGGTTCGTCCATGATCAGTACACGCGGTTTGAACGAGAGGGCCTTGGCAATCTCGATCATTTGTTGTTTCGCAATCGTCAGATGACCCACTAAAGACCTCGGATTTAGGTCAACATTCATCGAGGCGAAGATGTCGATTGCTTGGCGATTCAGTGCTGTTTCATCGACGCGACCAAAAGATAATCGGGGTTCGCGCCCAATAAATATATTCTGTGCTGCTGTAAGGTCATCCATCAGACAGAGTTCTTGATGAATGAATCCTATGCCCAACTGTTGGGCGTCTCGGGGACTATGGGGTGATACTTTTGTGTGGTAAATTCTTACATCACCACGATCTGGCTGATAGATACCTGCCAGAATTTTCATCAGCGTTGATTTGCCGGCTCCGTTCTCGCCCATTAAAGCATGCACCTCGCCCGCTTGGAGCTCAAATTGAGCCCCTTTAAGTGCATGCACGCCAGGAAACTTCTTCTCGACACCGGTCATTTCTATAATTATGGGCATAAATTTGGCATTCTCATTAGACTCGCTCCCACGGCGGATGAGCACAGTTTGCACAAGAGAATCGCCGAATATAGCGCGTCTTTGCACGAGCGATAAAGGCGCTGTGGCCCTTGCGATTTGCGAACTGATTAAACATCACATCACTGCGCCGATCTGCCAGGGAACGAATTCGACCCCTCCGAAACCAAGCTCTTCGCTCTTACTCGCGTGTCCAGAAGCGACCTTAATCATTAACTCAAAAAGCTCTTCACCTTTTTTGGTGATGCTAACGCCCTCTGTAATAATATCGCCACAGTTTAGGTCCATGTCATCAGACATGCGCGCATACATGGCGGAGTTTGATGCCAACTTAATACACGGAGTCGGCTTGTAGCCTGAAACCGATCCGCGACCCGTGGTGAACATAATGAGGTTGGCACCCGACGCGACTTGCCCGGTGACCGAGCAAGGATCATAGCCAGGACTGTCCATGAATACGAAGCCGTTTTTGTCAATGATTTCGCCAAATTTGTAGACATCTTGAAGGGGGGCCGTTCCCCCTTTGGCGATGGCTCCGAGCGATTTTTCGAGAATTGTTGTCAGCCCCCCAAGTTTGTTGCCAGGGCTTGGGTTGTTATTAATCTCACCGCCATGGCGGGCCGTGTAGCTTTCCCACCAGCGTATGCGTTCGATAAGCTTTTCACCGACCTCGACCGTTGCAGCCCGCCGCGTCAGCAGGTGCTCGGCGCCGTAGACTTCTGAGGTTTCCGACAAAATCGTGGTGCCGCCATGGCGTACCAGTAGATCCGAGGTATACCCTAGGGTCGGGTTTGCAGTAATACCAGAAAATCCATCTGAGCCTCCGCATTGCATGCCGAGGGTTAATTTTGAAATGGGTATGGCTTCGCGTTTGAATACGTTAACAATCTGCGCAATGCTGCGCAGCTCCGCAAGCCCCCGTTCGATACTTTTACGCGTCCCACCGCTGTCCTGAATGCTCATATGTCTGAGGGTACCTTCGGCGCGCGTTAGGTGATTTCCTACTAGATTACTGATCTGCATAACCTCACAGCCAAGTCCAACTAAGAGAATTCCACCAAAGTTCGGGTGCTGTGCATAACCAGACAGCGTTCGCAGTAGGGTCATGTAGCCCTCGTCACGATTTGACATCCCGCAGCCAGTTCCGTGCACAATCGGCACAACACCATCGATATTTTCAAATTCGTCCAAAAAACCTGTCTTTTCTGCAGCTTCGGCAATGAAGCGGGCCACGGACCCTGAGCAATTGACCGACGTTAATATACCCAGATAGTTGCGAGTACCGGCGCGCCCGTCCAGCCTCGGATATCCCATAAACGTTCGAAGACTTTTAATAGCTGGAAGTCGGGTATTGAGCGTGGCAAATCCATAGTCCTGTAGATGAGGGGCCATCCCTAAATTGTGTGAATGTACGTGCTCACCCGGTTCTATGTTTACCTTGGCTTGACCAATAATCTGCCCGTAGCGCAGCACGTCTTGGCCCTTGCAAATGGGTAAGCGCGCCATTTTATGGCCCCGAGGAACGGGCGATACAACCGGAGCTGTAAGATCAGCGAGCATTTCGCCCGCTGCGATATCACGTAGCGCAATCACGACGTTATCGCGCGGCTGAAGTTGGATCGTTGTGATGCTAGCTTGGGTCACTGGTTATCCTATGCCACAGGCTCGGGCCGTTTTTACGTGTCGCGCCGTACATTTATGAGTATTTCTAGACAATATAGCAAACTAACATGTTAGTATACTAAGATTAACTGGTTTTTTTTTCGGCTAGGCGAAGGTTCGTTGGACTCAAACTGATTTAAAGGGAAAGGGTAATGAACGCTGAGGCTACCATTGATGCTCAAGCGCTAGGTGACATCCGAGACCTGTCGGGATCGCTGTCAGAACGTGTGTGTGAAACGCTGCGCAAGGCGATTCTTTCTTTGATATTTCCTCCCGGAGCAATTTTACGTAAGGGCGTTATTTGCGAGCAGTTGGGGGTTTCGAGATCACCGGTATCAGAAGCGTTTGCTCGTTTATCGATGGAAGGTCTTGTCGACATCATTCCGCAATCTTCGACGCGAGTGACCCATCTCTCAATGACGGATATCCGCGAGGCGGCTTTTTTGCGCCAAGCGCTAGAGCTTGCCGCAGTAACCAAAGTCGCTAGTGACCGTACTGAAAAGCAGCTTGCGTGGCTTATCAGACATTTGCGCTTGCAAGAATTACTGGTCGAAGACAAAGACTATTCAGGGTATTTTCAAGCGGATGAGGAGTTTCACTCAACGCTGATGGTTTTTACGGGCTTTCCCCGCATTGTGAGTATCACAAGTCGTCTGGCAATGCAGTTAAATCGTGCTCGTATGCTACTCCTTCCCACACCCGGACGGGCCGTGGAGACGCTACAAGAGCATAAAGTGATCGTAGACGCGATCCGAGGACAAAACCCTCTGGCAGCTCGCTCGGCAATGAGTGAACACCTCGATAAGCTGTTGATCCGCCTCGCGCCGCTCGAAGATAAATGCCCCGAACTGTTTTACTCGGGTTGAAACATTGAACCAATAGGACACTGATATGCGGGTCACAGACACACGCCTTTTGAATCATCGCACTACGCGGCCCTTGACGATTACCTGTATGGGATTTGGTGGCGCGCCATTGGGTAATCTGTATCAGACGGTGAGTGATGAGAATGCTATGGCGGCCTTTCAGGCGGCTTATGGCCATGGGATCCGTTATTTCGATACTGCGCCGCAATATGGTTTAGGTCTTTCGGAACAGCGCTTCGGCCTGGGGGTCGGGCTGTTCGGACGCGAAAATATCTGTCTGTCGACGAAGGTGGGCCGTCTGTTGTTAGATTGCGAACCGAACGAGGTGACACCCGACGCTTTTGTCGATGTGCCACAGAAAAGGATCGTTTTCGATTATACCTATGATGGAGTGATGAGAAGCTATGAAGAGAGCAAGGCGAGGCTCGACGTAAAAAATGCGGATATTCTCTTTGTTCACGATGTCTGTTCTTTTTCTCAGGGGTCCCAAGATACGAGCGATGCCAAAGTGAGAGAGCTATTCGACAAGGGTGGTTATAAAGCTTTGACCGAATTGCGGCGTGCAGGCAGTATTGCGGCCATTGGCGCGGGTGTGAACGAATGGCAGGTGTGTGAAAAATTACTCGGCTTGGGTGACTTCGATACGTTCTTGCTGGCTGGGCGCTACACATTACTCGAACAGGATGCTCTAGAGACCTTTTTACCGCTGTGCGAACAGCGCGATGTCGGGATTATTTTAGGGGGCCCCTATAATTCCGGCATTTTAGCAACAGGTGCCGTGGCCGGCGCCAAATACAATTACGCGAACGCGCCTGAAGAAATCATGCGTCGAGTGCGCTGTATTGAGGACGTGTGTGCGCAACACAATACGCCGTTGATTGCGGCTGCGCTGCAATTTGTTCTCGGCCATCCTTGCGTCAAGACAGTAGTCCCAGGTGCTGGCAGTGCCGCTCAGGTTAATGCGGGCGTCGCACTGTTTGAGACACCCATTCCGGCTGATTTTTGGTTCGATCTGCGCGGTGAAGGACTGATTCGTCCTGACGCTCCTTTACCTTTGGAGATCGATAATGCTGCGTAATATTGACCCTATCCTGTCGCCTGATCTTTTACATGTACTGCGTGCCATGGGGCATGGTGATGAGATTGTTATTGCCGATGCAAATTTTCCCGGAGAATCATTGGGACAGCGCTGTATTCGGGCGGATGGATTGACTGCGACCGACGTATTCAGTGCTGTTCTGTCGGTCATGCCATTGGATACCTTTGTTGAATCTCCGCTCCATGCGATGGCGGTAGTTGGTGATCCATCGAGCATTCCCGACGTGGTTCAAGCGTTCCAGAAGATTGTTAACGTAGTGGCAGATCATCCCGCGCCGATAACGCGGATTGAGCGTTTCGATTTCTATGGTCGTGCGAAAGCGGCCTTTGCGGTTGTGCAAACAGGGGAGCGGCGACTGTATGGGAATATCATCATCAAAAAGGGAGTGATACCGCTATAAAGATTGATGCACATCAGCATTTTTGGGTTCTTGCTCGAGGTGACTATACTTGGTTAAAGCCCGAACTCGGGACCATTTACCGAGACTATACGCCGTCAGACCTACTTCCCCTCATTGAACGACATAGGATTGATGGAACGGTTCTGGTTCAAGCTGCGCCGACTCTGGAGGAAACGGTATTTATGCTTGATCTGGCTGCGTCTAATACATTTGTCAAGGGAGTGGTTGGTTGGGTCGATTTTAATGCGCCTGAAGCGCAGGGGGTGATCGAGTGGCTCGCGGAGAATCCAGTTCTCGTTGGCCTGCGTCCAATGATTCAGGATATTCCCGAGGCGGATTGGATGCTAAGCCCCGAGCTTAAGGGTGTTTTCAGCGCTTTAATTGCGCAAAACTTAACATTTGATGCGCTGACATTACCACAGCATTTGCCGAGTCTTAAAGAGCTACTGGTCAGGTACCCCCAAATGCGGGTTGTTATCGATCACGGTTCAAAGCCGCGGATTCGTGAAAATAAATTTGGCCAGTGGGCTAAGAGTATGGCTGATATTTCAAGGAATACTGTAGCCTTTTGCAAACTGTCTGGCTTGGTGACAGAGGCATCTAGAGATTGGTTAGTGGAGGACCTAAAACCTTATGTTGAGCACTTGCTGGAAACCTTTGGGCCGGAGCGCTTGATTTGGGGTAGTGACTGGCCAGTGTGTACCTTGGCCAGTAGCTATGACCGCTGGTGTGAGACGTCTGATATCTTGCTTGCGGATCTGACCCCTACCCAACGCGCAGATGTTTTCGGTGGCACGGCGACCCGCGCCTATAATCTGAGGGATTGCGATGATGTTACCAGTACTTGATCCAACAGGTGTGTGGCTTGGGCGGGTCGAAGTTGGGGGGACGGGCCCGGCTGTTGTCACCGTTAGAGACGGAAGCGTTGTCGACATTACTAGCAAAGACGCTCCAACGACGCGCGATGTGTTGGAACGCGCCGATGCGGCTGATTTTGTAAAAAACTGCGAGGGCACGCCGCTAGGATCCGTTAGCAAAATCGCGGAGGCGAGATGCTGGCTTGCGCCTTGCGATTTTCAGGCGATAAAAGCGTGTGGGGTGACGTTTGCAGGCTCGATGGTCGAGCGGGTGATCGAAGAACAGGCGGCTGGGGATCCAGTCAAAGCATTTTCCATTAGAGGTCGTATTGCCGCGCGGATTGGTGAAGATCTCAGCACTGTGATACCCGGCTCGGAAGAAGCGAGGAAGGTTAAGGCGGCCCTTAAAGAAGACGGGCTGTGGTCGCAGTATCTAGAGGTTGGGATTGGTCCCGATGCCGAGGTTTTCTCTAAGGCACAAGTGTTATCGGCGGTTGGTTTCGGAACTGATGTGGGGCTGCATCCTTCGTCAACGTGGAATAATCCTGAACCGGAGATTGTTTTGGCTGTGACCTCGCAGGGCGAGATAAAGGGCGCAACATTGGGTAATGACGTCAACCTTCGAGATATTGAGGGCCGTTCTGCACTGCTGTTGTCTAAGGCCAAAGACAACAACGCGAGCTGCGCGATCGGGCCGATGATACGTTTGTTCGATGAACACTTCACTCTAGATTGCGTGCGCAAGGCCGAGCTTGAGCTGCGTGTTGTTGGGCTCGATGGGTTTGAACTCCTCGGTTATAGCTCAATGAACCAAATCAGTCGTGATCCTTCCGACCTTGTCGGTCAGACAATCGGTCGCCATCACCAGTATCCTGATGGATTGATGCTATTTTTGGGGACGCTTTTTGCGCCGACTCAGGACCGCGATACGCCCGGGGAGGGTTTTACTCATAAGCTAGGGGATGTCGTTTCGATTTCTTGCCCCGAGCTTGGTCAACTGCTAAACACGGTGCAGCTTTCGACGGAGTGTCCGAGATGGACATTCGGCGCCACGGCACTAATGCGCAATCTGGCTAAACGAAATCTTCTTTAGATTTCGGATGATAAACGCGCACAAGAACCCGGCACCGACGTTTGCCAAGACGGTTTGACAGGTTATAAAAAAGTGAGCGATTGTCCGTTGGGTTGGCCTCAGACAAAACCGAGAGTAGGGCAACCAAATGGCATTAGCAACGCGTGGCGGCAAATGGCAGAAGAGTGATGGCACGTATTATTTGAACGGCTCGCACACCATCATATGCATCCAGATTACTGACAAATAGGGCTAAAAGATGCGCAGAGATTACGCTAAGTCGGCGCGTTAGCGTGAGGCCCGAAAGCGGCTATAATGCATTGATAGCCAACAGTGGAATGGTTCACGTTTAAAAGATCGCGGCAACCACTCCGATGGCATTTGCGCTTAGGCTTTAGTGTGTTTTAGCCTGCGTCAGACCTAGTTTGCGGCCGCGTTTTTAGCTGTGTAAAACGCCCTATAGACACACTTTTAAGTCTTTTATGTGCAATTTTTTTCGTCAAAAAATACTGAAAAATCGTATAAAAATACGCTGCAAAATTAAACAAAGAGGTTTTGCATAGGCTTAGAATCAGAGCTCCTTTCGTGTCGTTTTTGGACTTCTTTAACTGCGTTTAATCAAAGAGTATGTCTACGGCTGATCAAATATTTCCACATGAACGCGCGCTGACAAGTTGAGTCGACAGTCTGTGCCGAATGATGTGCCGATAATGTAGCGCTAAGAGTGACAGAAGAAAGGCTCTGTTAAAAAAATGCTGAAAATGAATGACTTAAATTAATTTTACGACTCGGTAGACAATTTTTTTGAAAGGCGCTAACGTCGTTATCGTCTTTAGCTTGATTGGAGGGCGGTCGTCAATGAGTCGTTTCGTCATTTTGAGCGCATTATTATGCGCCAGCTTTACTTCAGCGTGTTTCGCGGCAGGTAATCAGCCAAGGCCAAACGGGGTTGGCATAGAAAAATTCGATGATCGGTTGGACCAAATACTAAAGGTCGACGCACCCGTGAAAAAGTTAGCGTCAGGGTTTGTGTTCATCGAAGGGCCGGTTTGGGACCGAAAAAACCGCAGATTACTTTTCAGTGATGTGCCCGACAACAAGATTTATCAATACAAAAATACGGATGTCAGTACGTTTATCGCTCCGGTTTTTACACAAGCCGTGCCCGCGGGTATGAACGGTGTCGGCTCCAATGGATTGACGTTTGATTCTAAAGGTATGCTAACTATTGCTGAGCACGGTAACAGGCGTATTTCTAAGCTCGTTGCGGGCGGTTATAGGGAGATCGTGATCACTGAGTATCGAGGTCAGCGGTTTAATAGTCCCAATGACCTGGTTTTCGACTCGAAAGGCAACTTATATTTTACCGACCCGCCGTATGGACTGTCTGACTTTGATGCGTCACCGCTCAAAGAGCTCTCGTTCAATGGTGTTTTTAGACTAAATGTAGACGGTTCCGTCGATGTCCTTACGAAAACCCTCGACAGACCCAATGGTATCGCGTTATCGCCGGATGAAAAAACCGTGTATGTCAATAATTCAAAAGAAGATCAGGTCACTATGGCGTATCGTCTTGACGGCCAAAAAGTGGTTTCGACTTCAGTATTTTTTGATGCGAATCATCTAGAGGGTCGCGGGGTGCCCGATGGGCTAAAAGTGGATATGTTAGGAAATGTATTTACCACAGGGCCGGGCGGTGTGTTGATTATTCATCCGGACGGCACGCATCTGGGTACAATTTCAACGGGTGAATTCGTCGCAAATGTCGCTTGGGGCGGGTCAGAATCGGGCAGAAAATGCGAAAACAATACGCTCTATATGACAGCGAGCACCTCATTATACAGCGTACAAACCTTGACGCTGGGGTGTTCGCCCTAGTCGAGATAAAAGGTATCTGTGATAGTTCTCAGTATTCAGCCGTCAGATTGCGCTCATGTAAAAATATCGCGAGATCAATGCCGTATAGATTACCGCTTGCAAAGGTCTGTTTAACGTCAAAACATTTGGTTGACGCATTTGAGAGGCGTTAGCGTAAACGGTTAAATACTTAGACGGTTGCGCCCAGCTTTTCTAAGAATAAAAATGAATAGAGTGTCGACCCTTTGAGTTCGAATTCTATCTGAATTTTATCTGCCACGGTTACTGACGACTGAAATAACAGTGCGTCAGTAACAGATTGGTTGATTATCTGTGTTGCGATACGGACGTTTCCAGAGTTAATAAGGTGCGCTTTGAGCCAGCCGTTATGTGATACGTCCGCAGAGACGTTAATAGCCTGCCCGTGATAGTCCAGTGGTGGCGTTGTTATTATTCCGACTTCGTGCGGATTCATGGGTTGGTAGCCTGCAAACCCATCGGGTCGAAGTGTGGCTAATGCTAGACAGCCATTTCGCCAACTCGAGTGCAATCCATCGCTACCACCATAGTAGATGCGAATTTCGTCTTTTAAAAATAGGGGCGTGGCGCAGGCAAAAATGCAACCATAATCATAATCTAGAGGCCTAGGAGAACCCTCAATAAGGGCAGTACCTTCATTTACACGATGCCAAATCTTCGTGTCATTACTCCAAGTGAGTTCCGTCCAAACTCGGTCTGTACTTTGGTCATGCACGGCCATAAGGCCGATATAAATATTCGCATGAAAAAACACTGGCATCGCGTACGGTTGATGTTCCCAAACCGTGCAGTCAATGACGACTTCAGCCTTTGACCAGTCACAGAAATCTGAGCTTTCAATGCGTGAAACTTGGCGTCCCCATATGTGATTAGTCTTTGTTTTGGGGCCTTTCAATAAGCGATCTGTCTCTCCCCAAGTCCTTGTAAAACCCACATACTTTTTTAATGTTGGCGCCCAAATGACGTTGTTATGCGTATCTCCAGCGATTTTGTTCCGGCTAATGTGTCGAGGCTTTGACCACTTAAGACCGTCTTGAGACGTACTGGTTCTTAGACCTTGAAAAATTGATTTGTAGCGCTGTGTTTTTTTAGTGGCGCGCAAATCTTTAAAGACACCCATTCCATGGGGGCCTCTACAGATCAGGTTATTTTCGGCACTATTCTCAAACTCAACGAGTCCTAGATGATGTTTTTCCCAAACAATACCGTCGATAGACGTGGCATAACACACGCCCATTTCGGGTGGTTCATGTCCTGTGTACGGGATTTTTTCGCGTTCTTCCAGTGACATTCCCTTCGCCGACTGCTGAATGATAAACGGGCTGTACCAACATTTGAACAGCTCGTCACTTGTATCGTATAAGATATTGCCGTAAAAATTGTCAAAGCGCTTTTCCCAAGGTTTATCCTCCACCATTAACGGATTAGCGTCATGCTTGGTGACTGAGCCTATCTTTAATTGGACATTTTGGGTCGTTGCTACGTTGCGCTCATCGAGTAACAGAAACCTTTGCTTGTTGGCTGTTTGCACACCCGCTGTACCCCGTTGTTGTGTCCTTGCCTAAGGCTCATTTCTGACGCATTTAACCCGACAGTGTTCCGATTTTATCATGGCTGGAATATATCTGAGCGATGAGTTCTCAGTCGCTATCTTGACGTCTAATGCCTTAATCCCCCAAATTTTTAGTTCTGACTGCATGAATAAAAATAATGCAGCGACTTGGATGACCCGTAAAGTCGTGGGTTAGACAACACAGTGTTGAAATGCCAAAAGAAGGCTTCCGGGACTTTTTTGTCAAGGCCAGTAAATAACGTTGAACTGATTTCGTAAAATGTGAGGTGCGCGCGAAACGCCCGCATTAACGCAAGATTTAACCCGATACCGTGACACTGACGATAACGCGAGGTGTGTGTTTACGGTGTTTAGGGTTCGATGATATTAAACGCTGAATCGAATGGATCAATGAGTGCAAAAAAGCGCAATAGGTCAATCCGACTTCCCTCTACGCTTAAATCATCGGAAAATAGTATCTCGGACACACTCGCTTCACTTAAAAGAATATCCAAGAACAGCGCATGAGAGAGATTCAGCGTAGCGTTGGCCGACGGGTCGGGGGCCTGTTTACGGTGGTGGAGAACGGAGTTTTCGATCCATAAAACGTAATTTTCGTCGATATCGGTTAGCGTCATATTGATCATTAGATTCACGTCTTCAGCCTCTGGACCGTTTAGATGGGTGGCCACTGCATCTAAAAAGTTCTCAACGGGCGTTTGTGCCAGTAATTGTCGGGCGTCGTTCATTCTTGTCCCTTCTTGCGTGTTGCCATGTCGTAATTCGTGGGCACCTGTAAGATAAAAGTTTCGCCAAACGGCAGATTCTGCCTGATAGCCCAACTGATCATAGGTTTCTGCGAGCAGGGTCTTTGCTGGTTGATACTCAGGCTTTGCGAAAATTACATGGTTGAGGACTTCGGCGACCCATCGATAATTTCCCTTTTCGTAATGCGCACGCGCCTTTGCCAAGACGTTATCGGCTCCGCCCATAAATTCTAAATAATGTTGGCTTACCGTCGTGGGAGGGAGCGGGTCGAGATGCGCGGGATTGGCGTCAAAGTAGCCAAAGTAAAAGTTATAAACGGCACGGGCGTTGTGCTTGACAGTGCCATAATACTCGCGACTGGAAGGCGATGTTTGCAATGTGGCGGGTAGGGTTAATTGATCGGCAATCTCAAGGGGCGTAAGCCCTTGGTTGGCCAAGCGCAATGTCTGATCGTGAATATACTTATAGGTATCACGCTGCTTTTTTAAAAAGTCGGCAATGCGCGCTTGTCCCCACATCGGCCAGTGGTGTGTGCCGAAGTAGACCTCAGCATCGCCGAAACTCTGCAGAGCTTCGTCGATATAGCGACTCCATACTAGGGCGTCGCGTGTTTTTGCCCCTCGTAGCGTGTATATGTTATGCAGAGTTCGGTTAATGATCTCGCCCCCGCAAAATGCCTTTTTTTCTGGCAGGTAGAGAGTCAGTTCGGCAGGCGCCTCGGAACCAGGTACGTTTTGGAAGACAAATTGCACGCCGTCGATGGTCATCGCTTGAGGGGTTCTATTGACTATAATCGTCGGCTTTAATATGCCTATCTCGCCAAGTCCGACTTCTTTCCCCAGTCCCATATCGACGCGTCCGCGCACTGAGCGTGCCAGCGGTTTGCCCATAAAATAGTCGCCACGGCGCGACATTACCATTCCAGCGACGACATTTTCACTGGTCGCTTCATTGATAAAGCCCTCAGGTGCAACAATGGGTACCTTGCGTTGCTCCGCCTCTTCAGCGCTCAAAATTCCCAGAGCACCGCCAAAATGGTCGACATGGCTGTGTGTGAAGATGATGCCAGTAATGGGTTTTTCGCCTAAATTTTTTCGTGCGAGTTTGAGTGCCATCGCGGTTGTTTGTTTTGAACTGAGCGAGTCCACAATGATCCAGCCCGAATGACCCTCAATAATGGTGAGATTGGCAAGATCATAACCACGAATTTGGTAAACGCCGTCCATCACCTTAAACAGCCCATGATTACGGTTGAGCTTTGCTTGCCGCCAAAGGATCGGGTTAACGCTGGGTGGTGCGCGTCCGGATATAAAGTCATAGCCAGTTTGGTCGAAAATACTGCGCCCCTCTGGGTCGAATACTTGAACCGTGCTGTCTGCGGCAATAAAGCCACGTGTCGCATCGGCTAGATCAGCTTGATTCAAGGCGTTCAGCGATTCATACATATTTTCGTTGGCTGCAATCGTTAATGCCGTTGGGGATGACCCATCGGTTACGTCAGAACCCGTTTCAGTATTTTCCAGCATGTTGTCACAGCCCGTTAAGAGCAGTGCAATGTTCAATAGGATGATTATTTTTTTCATGAAATATCTCTGCTTCGGCGTGAGGTGCCACGGGGGGCTTGAGAAGCATCCCGCGACATAAACTCTTTTATTTTAAACGACATTATAGTGACTGTAGGCAAAATTCTCATACAGCGTTGTATGGCATTTATTCACTTTTATGCGCGTGTAGTAAGCTCAGTGACGCTCTTACATGCCAATGGGACTAGACAGCAAAAGTGTTAATGTCAACTCGCTGCGTTGGCTGCTTACCGCAATCAACCAATCATATGGCGGTTGACGGCTCATCGCATCTGTTTTATGGGGAGCCGTAAAGTAGAAAGGCGCGTCAGCATACGTGGTCTATTCACTAGATTATCGCGGCAAGGACGCAAGTCACCTGCTCGAATTGTCGAAAAAGTGTGGTAAAGTCCACGCCGTTTTAACGCTTTGCAGTTCACCGGTTAGGCCGGTGCAACACGCCAAGCAACGCGTTTTTTGAAAAAACTTAGGCTCGGTGGCGACCGAGTTGAATCAATCTTTTGCGCAGCAATATTTCGCCCGTCAATGTGAGTTTATTGGACGCCAATAGACAACGTTTTAAGAGCCCAAGGGCAACGTCAGAGGTTAAGTTCGCAGGATGAATGCAGCAGCGTATGTGTTGGTTAGTGCACTGGGTTTTGCTCTAATGGGGTTATGCGTAAAAATCGGCGACGCGCGGGGTTTCCCAGTGATGCAGATGATAACCGCGCGCGCGCTCGTGTCACTCGTTTTAAGCTATTGGGATATTCGTAGGGTCGGTGTGTCCCCGTGGGGAAATAACCCAAAGCTTTTGTGGTTGCGGGGCGCTCTTGGATTAGCCGCATTGATTGCGGTGTATACCAGCCTGACGCGGCTGCCATTAGCAGAGGCGACGCTGATTCAATATCTCAACCCGGTTTTCACCGCATTTCTGGCCTGGGTTTTTCTGGGTGAACGGGTTCACAAGAGTACATTAACTTGCCTGATGTTAGGCATCATCGGTGTCATCATAATTGTAAACCCCCTAGATTTTGGAGGTCAGATTCTGCCGATTGACGCCGTAGGGATTGGTGTGTTGGGTGCCGCCGGCAGCGGTGCCGCCTACACACTGTTGCGTTATCTAAGTCGAACAGAGCATTCGTCGGTCATTGTTTTGTATTTCCCCTTGGTGTGCTTGCCGGTGTCAGTGGCACTCGGGTGGCCCCAGTTCATCATGCCCGTGGGCATGGACTGGATCTTGCTAATCGCCATTGGCATTTTTACGCAAATGGGTCAAGTAGGTTTGACGCGCGGAATGGCGCTCGAGTCTGCAGGTAGAGTCGCTGCGCTAAGTTATATTCAAGTGGTGTTTGCGGCGCTGTTGGGCATCATTTTTTTACACGACACGGTATTTTTAAATACGTTTATTGGAGGCGCGCTGATTATCGGTGGAGCCCTGATTAGCCAGCGCTCAAATCATCTTCACGCAGCGACCCGCGTTGAGCCGCCTGGCCCTGGGTAGTGTTCGTAAACACCTGCCGGTTAAAGAATTTGTATCGATATATTAACGAGTTTTTTGTGAGTAAGGGGCAGCACGGTTGCCGACTGTGATTTGTTTGGGGTTTGATTTACACTATTCGCTTGTAAATTTTGACGGTTCTCGAATGCTAGTGAGAACCCTGTCTGTTTGGGGACTGAGATGAAAGTAGTTATTTGGGCGGTTTTTTTGGGTGTGTTAGTCAGCGGATGTTATTCAGTCTTAGATGAATCTCCGCATATAAGCGAAAGATCACTCCGTAAGACCGCGAACTTTCCCATTGGGACATCACTTCGTTTTCTCCCGTTTATCGTAGATCAACGATTAAAGGCATTACACGAGCATCATTTTGACAGTTATACCGCGGGAAATGACATGAAAATGCACCGCGTAATGCCATTTGACAATGAGTTTAATTTCCAAACGGTCGACGCTATTGTTGCATACACCCAGCAGAACGACCAAAGACTCTTCGGACATAATCTTATTTGGCATAGTTCAACGCCTAAGTGGGTGGTTGAGAAAGCGCGCAAGGACCCCCAGTGGCTGGCAAACTTTATGCGTGAGTATATTCATGCGTATGTCGGTCGTTACAAGGGACTTGTGCATGGATGGGATGTAGTAAATGAGGGCATCAATACCCATGGTGGCGGGTATAGAACTGACAGTATTTGGTATGAAATTCTCGGTGAAAAATACATTGAACAGGCATTTCATTACGCCCATGAGGCGGACCCAGACGCTGTTTTATTCTATAACGATTTTAACACTGAACGAGATATGGCGAAGTTTGATTTCATGCTATCCATGGTAAAAGATTTACAGGCGCGCGGCGTTCCTATTTCGGGTATCGGATTCCAAATGCATATTAGAATGGACATTCCTGATGAGGTCATCGCTGAAACGCTTCAGAAGGCCGCAGACACCGGGCTACAAATTCATCTTTCGGAGGTCGATGTGATTTTTAACACCCACAACGACTCGAAGGGTGGAGGCGTTGAAAACTTTACCGTGCTTACCCCTGAAATGCGGGCCGCGCAGAGAGAAAAATATAAGAACCTGGTGCGTATGTACCGAGAGATTGTTCCGAAAAAACAGCAATATGGTATTACGTTTTGGGGCTTTAACGATCGCGATACGTGGATAAAAAAGTTTTTTGCAATGATCGATTGGCCGACGCTATACGACGAGGACCTACAAGCGAAACCCGCACTCTTGGGCGTTTTGGAAGGGCTTGACTAAGTCAGTTTTTTGCGACGAGCGAGTAAGTTGAAATTCGAGACGGATCAAACAAGGTGCCGCGGGCATGACCCTCGATCAGGGGCTTGCAAGATTTAATATCTGCACACAAAAAGACGGTGTTCGGTGGGAGGCAGTTGAAACGGGAGCGCGCAAATTGGCGGCGTTTGCCCAGTCTATGGGCCGAGAAAACGTGTGGTTTAGATGGTTTTCACGCTCTGGGGTTGCCAACCGCGAAACGTTTGGCTACTTGGATGTCAGGTTGTCCGATGGCTTTGAAAAGAGTGCGCAGGATAAGACAAAATGGGAGGACGCTGGCGGCAGAAAGCAGTACTGAGATCACATGTCTGAGCATGTAGACTGCCGTAATATGGGTGTGATGACCTATATTAAAGTGAGGTAGATGTAACTTTAGTGCGACTCGATTGGGAGCCGCTATTTGTTGCTTTCGCCCAGTAAGCTTGGCTCTCTTTTAATCTTTCATCGCAGGTGGCCGGACGCTGCGTAACCTAGCTCGACAACTGGCGCGTAACGGTCTTCAAAAAGCCACGGTTTGGCTGGATTATTTGCTAGGGAAGGGCCAGATCGTGCATTATAATTGGTAGCCGGCGTAGGCGCGTTTTAGACGCATTTTAAAGAAGCACTGAGACGCGTGTGTCACACCATTGTTTGTTAATAAATTAAGGCTTCAAAGCGGTGCAAAAAACAGGGTATCTAATAGCGATTGCAATAGCAGCTCTAGCTGCTGCGCTCTACATGTTTCAATCGACTGCGGCGGAGGACGATCGCTTGTCTTACCAGACACAGTTGGTTGCTCTGGGTGATATTGAAAGTCTCGTTAACGCTTCGGGGGCTATCAAGCCGATGGTCACGGTTGAAGTGGGCTCGGAGTTGTCAGGCGTGATCTCTGAATTACTGGTGGATTTCAATTCAAGCGTTAAAAAAGGTCAGCTGATCGCGCGGTTGGACAGCCGTACGGTGCGGGCACGGTTGCGGCAGGCGGAAGCTGATTTGGCTATGGCCAAAGCAAATTTAGCGCAGCAGCAAGCGTCATTGGCTAGATCGGGTGCGCAGCTCACGCGAGCTCAGAACGCCCATATACGGCAACGAGAATTATTGGCACGACAGTTGACAAGTGAGGCAGATGTAGACAACAGCCGGGCTAACTTATTGGTTGCCGAGGCTGAGGCGGCGCTGAGTCAGGCTTTGGTAAGCGCGTCACGCGCGCAAATCCAACAACGCGAAGCACAATTAGAACAGGCTAACTTAGATCTCGAGCGAACTAATATTCGCTCGCCCTTAGCGGGTATGATTATTAATCGCCAAGTAGATGTGGGACAAACAGTGGCGGCCAGCTTGTCAGCACCTGTTTTGTTTGTGATCGCGCAGGACTTATCGAGGATGCAAATCGAGGCTGATATTGACGAGGCGGACATTGGCAAACTCAAACAGGGCCAACTTGTGCGGTTTACCGTAGACGCTTATCCCACGGTAAAGTACCAAGGTGATGTCTTGCAGGTGCGCAAAGCAGCCAAGACGGTGTCGAATGTGGTGACATACACCGTGATTATCGCGGCAAATAACGCCAATGGCAGTTTGCTGCCAGGAATGACTGCGAATGTTGATATTATCTTGGGACGCCAGGCAGATGTTTTAAAAGTGCCCAACGCTGCATTACGATTCCGCCCCGCTAAAATGTCGGCAAGTGAGTCGCGTGGCGAGCAGCGGTTATATTTGCAGATCATGAATTTGAACTTAGATGAAGAGCAAAAAAAATTGGTGGCTCCCATTGTCGAGAGTTTTCTTGCTGAGCTAAAAGCGTTTCGCGAGGAAAACAAGGGCAGTTGGAATGCAGATAGGGGGATTAACCGTCTTCGGCAGAAATTGAATAATCAGCTCAAAGCGGTGTTGACGGAAAGCCAGTTTGATCAATTTAGAACCGCGGGCCGACAGCATCGAAAGTCCGGGGGTAGCGGTGGTGAGGTGTGGATTCTGCAAGACGGAGCGCCGAAGCGTGTGGCCGTGCAAATGGGATTAGCGGGTGATGAATACACCGAGGTTTTGGGAGAGACGTTAAAACAAGGGGATGCGGTGATTGTTCGCGTTAGCCGCCAGGCTGCACCTTCATGACGCAAGGTCTGTTGTAATGATCAAAGTCAGCGGGTTAAAAAAAGCATATCAGTTGGGAGAGCAGAAAATTAGGGCTCTTAACGGCGTTGATGTCGATATTGCGGAGGGCGAATTCGTCGCAGTTATGGGGTCTTCTGGCTCCGGAAAATCGACTTTTATGAATATGGTTGGATGCCTAGATAAGCCCACTCAGGGTGAGATTTCGCTTGAGGGCGAACGGTTATCTGATCTCTCCGTAGAGCAATTAGCTTCGGTGCGTAATCAGAAAATTGGTTTTGTCTTTCAACAATTTAACTTATTAGCACGAACGAACGCGCTGGAAAATGTCATGCTCCCGTTATTTTACTCGGATGTCGACAAAGTAGAGTGGGCAGGTCGGGCGAAAGAATGTCTGGAGCAGGTCGGTTTGTCTGATCGATTAAGTCATGATCCATCGCAATTGTCAGGGGGTCAGCAGCAGCGTGTTGCCATAGCGCGAGCCATGGTTAACAGTCCACGGATTATACTGGCAGATGAGCCCACCGGAGCGCTTGATACAGAAACGGGCTTGGGGGTGATGGAGTTGTTTCAAAAGCTCAACGCAAACGGGATTACATTGATGGTTGTGACGCATGAGCCTGATATCGCAGCTTTCGCGCAACGCCAGTTAATTTTTCGTGATGGCGTGTTAATTTCGGATCAACGCTCAAAGCCTTCAGATGCCGCGCAAATGTTGCGTGAGTTCCGTCTGGAGAGAAGTTTAAAACTCGCCCACTGAGGCTCTTGTAATGCAATTATTCCAGCTATTTTCTGTGGCTTTTACCGCGCTAAGGCTCAATTTATTACGCAGTTTTCTGACCATGTTAGGGGTGATTATTGGCGTCGCCGCGGTGATTATTATGGTTGCACTCGGTGCGGGCGCCCAACAAGAAATTGACCGACAACTCGATAGTTTAGGCGGAAATATTTTTATTGTTTCTAACAGCAGAAGAAACGCGTCGGGCGCCGCTAAAAAGGCAGGTTCAGTGCAACGATTAGATCTCGACGATGCGGCTTACCTGCAAGCGCAGGTGCCGGGTATCGATCGCGTTGCTCCCATTTTACGCTCAGAGGGGCAGGTCATTTATGGCAATGTCAACTGGCGAACGCGAGTTGATGGAATTGATTCAGGTGCCTTTATTGCGCGGAATTTGCAACTCGACGAGGGTCGCGTGTTCAGCGCCCAGGAACTTCGAAGTGCGACTAAGGTGGTGATTCTTGGTGAGACAGTCCGCGCGGAGCTGTTTGGCGAAGGACGCGCCCTGGGCCAGGTCGTGAGGATTAATAATTTTAATGCGAAGGTCATCGGTACGTTGCTACCCAAAGGGCAGAGTCAGTATGGCGATGATCTTGACGACGTGATGTTTATGCCCTTGGAGGCCGTTCGAAAACGAATTCAGGGCGTTTCGAAAAGCCAACCCAAGTCGGTGAGTTGGTTGGTGGTCAAAATGCTCGATGGCTATGATATGACCTTTGCCGAAGACGATATTAAAGAGGCGTTACGTGTGAATATGAAAGTGCCCGCGGACCAAACGGATACTTTTCGGGTTCGAAATATGTCGCAAATATTGACCGCTGGCGCAGAGACAGAGCAGGTTTTCAATCGTCTGTTAGCGTCAGTCGCCTCCGTGAGCTTGCTAGTAGGGGGCATCGGTATTATGAATATTATGCTGGTTTCTGTGACCGAAAGAACCCGCGAGATAGGACTTCGCATGGCCTTGGGGGCGACGCCTGTCGATATTCTTCGTCAGTTTTTAATCGAAGCGATCACGCTGTGTGGGCTCGGCGGTGCGATGGGTATTTCGATCGCCATGCTGGCCACAACGATGATTGAAACGTATTTAGGAAATGCCGCGGTGATCGAACTGCGGATCGTTGTTATTAGCGTCCTTTTTTCTGCATCAATCGGTATTTTCTTCGGTTATTACCCGGCGCGGCGAGCTTCGAAACTGCAGCCCATCGATGCGCTTAGACGTGAGTGATGGGCGTGTTGATGGAGGTAAAGGAGCGCACCTCTTGCGGTGATCATTACCATTTCGTTGCGTCTTTACCCGAGTGGCTAGCGCGCTCTGGGATGTATTTCAGCGCTTTTTCCTTCCATCATAACGATCCGAAAAATGTCGGCTAGTTACCGTTATCGACTAACAAGGCGCTCGCTCACAAAGGATATAGTCAACATGACTACACTATAGTATTATGTTGCTGGCGAGTGGGATTGGCCGGGGTACTGTGGTTTGAGACTTTGCCGTCTTCAAATAAAAAAATAAGGTGCGAGAAAAAATGAAAACTGTCCTCGGTATTGATCTTGGCACGCAAAGCATAAAAGTCGTTTTTTACGATTATCAGCAACAGAGTGTTGTCGCCAGTGCCGCCTCGCCATTGGCGGTGGATCGTAATGAATTCGGTGCAGCGGAACAAAATACCGCCGACTGGCTCTCTGCACTTAAGCAGTGTTTTCTCAGTATTCCAGATGATGTCAAAGCGTCAATCACAGCGATTGGCGTTTCTGGCCAGCAGCACGGACTGGTTGCTTTAGATGAACAGAACCAGGCTCTGTATGCCGTTAAACTCTGGTGTGATACCGCGACGCAAAAAGAGGTGGATGAAATTACTCACGCATGTGGTGGTCGAGATGCGTTGATCGAACATGTAGGTAATCCCATCGTCACGGGCTACACCGCGCCTAAAATTCGCTGGCTGAAGAACCATCGGCCAGAGGCGTATAAAAATTTGGCACATATTCTATTGCCACATGATTACATTAATTTTGTATTAACCGGCGCACACGTTATGGAGTTTGGCGATGCCTCGGGTACAGGATTGCTGGATGTCCGTCAGCGTCAATGGAGCGCGGCTGTGATCAACGCGCTGGACGAAGAGCGAGATCTTTCAAAGTGTCTGCCCGATCTGATTGATGCAGATCAAATGGTCGGTAGGACGCACGCCGAGTGCGCGCGGGAATTCGGTATCCCCGAGGGTGTCCCGGTATCGGCCGGGGGCGGAGACAATATGATGGGTGCGATTGGTACCGGTAATGTTGTACCTGGAGTTTTGACCATGAGCCTTGGTACATCAGGGACACTCTATGCCTATTCGGACACCCCAATTGTGGACCCCAATGGTAATGTGGCCGCTTTTTGCAGTTCTACTGGCGGCTGGCTTCCTCTAATTTGTACGATGAACTGTACCTTGGCAACTGAGCTAATTCGCGGGCCTTTATGTATCGATTTGGAAAATTTTGAGGCGACGGTGGCGGCAGCAAACCCCGGAAGTGATGGTATTATCACCTTGCCATTTTTTAGTGGCGAACGCACCCCTAATCTACCCTCGGCCACCGGAACTATTTTGGGGTTGACAGCAGACAATTGTCTACCAGAAAACATACTTCGCTCGCACGTAGAAGCTGCGGTCTACGGGTTGAAGTTTGGTCTCGAAGAGCTGCGTAAGCTGGGCGTTGAGGCGAGCGAAATTGTTTTGACCGGTGGGGGCGCGAATAGCGCGCAGTGGCGTCAAATTGTCGCGGATGTGTGTGAACTCGATGTGGCGGTGCTTGACCAAGCTGAAGGCGCCGCTCTTGGGGCGGCATTGCAGGCATTGTGGGCGTTTTTGCGCTCGACCGGTGAAGACATCAGTATCGCTGAAATCACCACTCAGCATTTATCAAAAGATCCGTCGGCTACTGCGCGACCTAACCCCGATTTGCGCGCGGTTTACCGCGACGGGTACGCACGTTACTGGCAGGCGGTCCAATTACTAACTCCTTACTACACAGACAAATAGGCGGCATCATGGGTAATATCTTTATCGGTAATCAAGAGTACTTTCCGACAGTGAGTAAAATACAATACGAAGGGCCAGAATCAGATAATCCACTGGCTTTCAAATGCTATGACGCCGATCGTATGGTGGGTACCCAAACGATGCGTGAGCACTTGCGCTTCGCTGTATCCTATTGGCATACATTTTGTGGCGATGGCACAGATGTTTTTGGCCCGGGTACTCAAGTGCATCCGTGGAATAAAAAATCTGATCCGTTGGCCGCAGCAGAGGACAAGATTGATGCTGCATTCGAGTTGTTCACTAAGTTAGGCGTACCTTACTACTGTTTTCATGATGTTGATTTGGCGCCTGATGGCAATACTGTGGCGCAAGGCGAAGCCTACTTGGAGCATATGGTGACGCTAGCAAAACAGCGTCAGGAGGCGACCGGTATTGAGCTCTTGTGGGGCACTGCCAATGTGTTTTCAAACCCGAGGTATATGAACGGCGCATCGACCAACCCGAATTTTGACGTAGTGGCACATGCCGGCGCACAGGTTAAACGTGCTTTGGACGCTACCGTAGCGCTGGGCGGAAAAAATTATGTGTTTTGGGGGGGCAGAGAAGGCTATGCATGCCTTTTTAATACGGATACACGCCGTGAGTTAGAGCACATGGGTCGATTCTTGGGTATGGCGCGTGATTATGGTCGTTCAATCGGTTTTGAGGGAACGTTTCTCATTGAGCCGAAGCCAATGGAGCCCATGTATCATCAATATGATGTCGATGCGCAAACGGTTATCGGGTTTTTGCGTGAGCATGGTTTAGATAAAGACTTTAAGATTAATATAGAAGCTAATCATGCAACGCTCTCGGGTCATAATACTGCGCATGAGTTGCAGATGTGTGCAGATGCAGGCATGTTGGGTTCGATTGATGCAAACCGGGGTAATCCGCAAAATGGGTGGGACACAGATCAGTTTCCGACGGATCTTCAAGATACGGTGCAGACGATGCTGGTGGTCTTGGCGAACGGGGGTTTTGTGAATGGCGGGCTAAACTTTGATGCGAAGTTGCGCCGCGAATCAACCAATCCTGACGACATCTTTATCGCGCATGTCGGAGGTATGGACTGTTTTGCTCGGGGTTTATTGGCGGCACACAGCTTGCTGGAACGCTCGCCGTTGATGAAGAGTAAAAAGCAACGCTACGCCAGTTTTGACGCGGATATGGGGGCGGATTTCGAGCGCGGAACCTTGTCGCTTACTGATCTACGTGACCATGCCGCGGCTATCGGCGAACCCAAACGCATCAGTGGGCGCCAAGAGGCGATCGAAAATATGATTAACGATCACCTCCTAAGGTCAGTGTAACCCGTAATCTGACGAGCACGGAGGTCTTCGTGCGTTGCGCGAGCGTGCAGGTCCGCGGCTAAGATGTTTGGATGTGTGGGTGAGTGGGTGAGTGGGTGGATGAGCTTATTGGCGCTCAAAAAACGGCTGCTTACCTGCGCATCTCGTGGTGCCAAAAACATAATAAAAAGCTAGAGAAGCTTGGTGAATAGGTCTCAGGGAGAAGTCTAGTGGCTAAAAAGCGTATATGGAAATCTCGCAATTTCATTGCATGTCTGTGTGGACTGATCCTCTCTTCGGCAGGGTATTCTGCTGAGTGGTATGTTTCGTCGAGCGGGTTAGACCAAAATTCTGGCAGCTCAGTGACGACGCCGTTTAAAACGATCTCAAAAGGGGTGGGCGTGACTTCGCCCGGCGATACGGTGTATGTCATGGACGGAACCTATCGCAATGCCGGTTATGGGAGCGGTCTTGATGGAACCGATTATAGAAACTCTGTGGTGGTTAGATTAACGCAGTCGGGCGAGGCGGGTGCTCCTATCACCTTGCGCAATTTACAGGGACATACGCCGAAAATTCAGTTTGATGGCGCCGGCGGCATCAATCTATCCGCCAATGTCAACCACGTCGTTATTGAAGGGTTTGAGATCGAAGGCCCTTCGGCGTCGATTACCTATGCACAAGCTATTGCGGACAGAAATTACAAAATTGAGGTAGCAGGCGACGGTGATGACGCCACGCGTTACCGGCACACTTACTTTTCTGGCAAGGGAATCTGGGGCTACGGTCCTCACCACCATGTCGTGGTTAGGAATAATATTGTGCACGATACGCCAGGTTCCGGCATTCGTTTCAATGATTCCGATTACATGACGATCGAGTCTAACACCGTCTATAACACGACGTGGTGGACGTCATCAGCATCCAGCGCGATCGTTTATGCAGAAGCTATTTCTGCCGTCGGCGACAACGGAACGGGTGTTAAGATGGTGATGAGGGGCAATGTTCTTTATAACAATTGGAACAGAATTCCTTTTTATGTCACGCAGCTTCCAGACAACGCCAGTGGACCGGGTGGCGATTATGGGACGGCCAGTCAAAATGACATTTTAGACGGGCAGGGACTTTATGTAACGCGCAGTGATCCGAGCTATGCGGGGACGTTTTTGTTTGAAAATAACTTAGTGGTTAACAGTGGGAAGAACGGCATTCACTTTGACCACTCTCATGCCGCAAGCGGGATCATTCGAAATAATACGCTTTTTTTTAATGGCGTTCATAACATTATTCAAAACCTTTCGGTCGAGGAGGGTAACCCCCGACATATAGGAAACAATAAAGTCGCTGGTATCAATACGCGCAGTGTTGCATCGGTAGCGGTTGTCAACAACATTGTTGTGACCCGAGATAATCAGTATTCGGCGCTCGGTTTATACGATATTCCAGGCCAGAACCAAATTGTGTCGAACAATATATTCAGCAATGGAAGCGTTATTCCTTCAGGTACGGGTGGCTATTCGAATGAAAGCCCGAAGTTTATTAACGCACCTGAGGTGGTAAATGGGCTCATTGATATGTCGGGGACTGACTTCTCGCTGGCGACTGATTCGCCCGCCATTAATGCGGGTAACCCAAACTATTCTCCGGTTAACGATCTCAAAGGGGATCTGCGCCCCGTCCGGTCAGAAGCGATTACGTCGTCGAGTTTTGAGAATTCAGACGACGGATGGGTGCCTTTTGGTGCTGCGGTTCAAAGATCATCAGTTGAGGCACTGACCGGCACTCACAGCTTGCTCGTTTCAGAGCGAGGCTACAACTACTCAAGTGCAAGACTCTATTTGGACGGTTTATTGACGGTGGGGAAGACCTACACGTTATCGGCGTGGGTAAGGTTGGCCGAGGGAGCGTCGGGCACAACGCAGGCGACCCTTAAACGCGAGTTAGGAGATGCTGCCCCCGATTACACAGAATGGACGGCCGCGGTCACTGCGCGAGATGATAGGTGGGTACAGATTACCGGTGATTACACGCATCTCGCATCGGATCGCATTTTTGTTTATATCAAGGGCCCACAAAGCGGTGATGGGCTGAATGGGTATTACATTGACGATGTCTCTATTGTCGAGCAGGGCGTCAGCCCCGTTGATTTTGATGATGTGGGTGATGTGGTCGACGTGGGGGCTTATGAATATCAAAGCTCTGATAACGCGCCGGTATTTACATCAGAGGCGGCTTTTAGTGTTCCTGAAAATCAAACCGCTATTGCGACAGTGACCGCAACAGATGTGGATAGCGCAGCAATCAGTTTTAGCATTACTGGAACAGAATTGGAGATTACGCAGACAGGTGTTTTGTCGTTTTTGGATGCGCCTGATTACGAGCAAAAAACACGCTACATAGCCACCGTCACCGCGACGGACGGGCGCAACTCGCAAGGTCAAATCATTACCGTTTCGGTGACTGATGTGGACGACGAGTCGCCTATTTTTACGTCAGCTTCGGTATTGAGTGCCGCTGAGAATCAAACGGCCATTACTACAGTGACCGTTACAGACACTGATAGCGCAACACACGAATTTTCTATTTCAGAAAGCGGCTTGGCCATATCGCCGTTGGGTGTGCTCACCTTTGTAACAGCACCTGACTATGAAGAGCAATCGTCTTACACCGCAAGAATTACCGCAACCGATGGGTTTAATACCGCATTTCAAGAAATCACGGTTTCAGTTCTAGATGTTGACGAGTTGATGGATGCAGACGCCGACGGCGTAGCGGATGGTGTGGATAATTGCGTGTACGCGGTAAATCCGAACCAGTTGGATACAGATGCCGACAACATTGGCAATCTCTGCGACGATGATGATGACGGTGACGGCGTGACTGATACACAAGAAGCTGCCGAGGGCACCGACCCACTCGATTCAACGGATTGTTTTTCGTGCCTTAACCCGCTTTCTGGTCGGGTTTACCACTGGAAAAGTCACGCATTTCTAGACGCGACAGAACTAAATTTAGAGGGGGTAGCAGACGATATTGCGGCGCCGTTTGTCGCTCAGGCAGTGTCTGATCAAACGGGTCATTACACTTTTTCAGATATGCATCATGGTGCAAACCACATGATGGCAAGCAGAGCCATTACTGCACCTGAATCGGGCAATGTTGTTAGCTCTGCAGACGCGCTGGCGGCTTTAAAAATTGCCGTAGGAGTAAATCCTAATGCTGATCCTGATGGGGCAGGGCCCCTTACCCCTCTTGCGATATCGCCCTACCAATACGTTGCGGCGGATGTTAATGGCGACGGTCTAATCACTTCAGCTGATGCGCTAGCCATTTTGAAGATGGCGGTAAAACTGGGAACAGCACAACCGCGCAGGTGGGTATTTGTGGCCGAGGATTACGACTTTTGGGATGACGCCAATGAGCGTTTTAAAACCCGTCGCGGCGATGTGACATGGGATCGCGATGGGATTTTTTTTGAGTACCCCAAGAGCAAGCAGAATCTTGTGGGGGTCTTAATGGGCGATGTCAATGGCGACTGGAAAGCTCCAGAGGACAGTGACACGCTTGCTAAGGAACACTTCGTCGAATTTGTTGCCGCACACGGAGGGAACCTTGCGCAGTGGAATATTTTTAACACGCCACCTCGATTGTCTGTAAACCCTGCGGTGGTTGTGCCAGAAAATCAAACCGCCGTCATGTTGGCGACCGCAACAGACGCTGATCAAGATACGCTGTCCTATTCGCTCGTTGGGCCAGACGCAGCAGTCTTTGATGTGTCTGGGTCGGGTGAGGTCATATTTCTGGCCGCGCCTGATTTTGAAAATCCGGTCGACGCGGATGCCGATAACATTTTTATGTTCAGTGTGATCGTGACAGATTCTGAAGGCTTGACCGATTCCGTCGAACTGACAGTGACAGTCACCGATGTTGATGAAAACCTACCACCGTCGTTGCCGCTTTCGGAGATAAAAACACTGACGCAAAGCATCGACGGTCAGTTGGTAGAGCGTCGTTATATTATTCGTTATCCTCAAGACATTGCTAAACGGCCTTATCCTGTGGTGTTTTTCTTTCACGGGAGTGGAGGCGCGGCCGACAGCTGGCTATTGAATCCAGCGGTGTCGCGATTAATCGACGAAGGCGAGTTTGTGGGTATCTTTCCCGATGGTTATAACAAGCGCTGGAATGTTGGAACTGAGTCGAATGCCGACGATGTCGCTTTTGTCACGGAGATTGTGAACAGCCTTCCACCGGAAGGGGTGTTTGATCTAGAAAAAATGTATGGCGTGGGCACGTCTAATGGAGCGGGCTTAGTCAATAAATTAGCTAAGGAGACCACGCTATTTAAGGGTATCGCGCCACTAATAAGCCAACAAACTGTCGCAATCGGTAATGTAGTGCCATCTCAGTCGATCTCGGTATTTCAAGTCAACGGGAGCGAAGATGCATTAATACCTTTAGAAGTATTAGTACCTTGCCTAAATGTATCTGAGTTACGTAATTGATAAGGTGTATCTGCTAACAAATATCCGTGCACTACGAACTCACGAATCATCTCCTGTTCATTAAGAAGAGTTCCGAATGCTTTGTTAGAAACTAATCCATTGGTTCTTCCCTCGGAGTCCTCACCAGCACGAGCAGGTCCGAGGCCGGCTCGACCATTTTGGATTTTTCCATCATCTTCTCGTGCCGGTGGTCGTCGCGGCTCCGGTCGCGGTGCCGGCACCGCATGTGCGGCACGTGCTTCGCGATGTTCTTCGAGGCCGCGCGGCCGTGCTTGGCTAATTGCCTTACCTTGCCCGCCATGTGGCTGAATTCCCGATCGAAGGAGTCGTCAATACAATGAATCCACTGCACGATCAATGTAAATAATTGCGAGACGACGGCGAGCCCGCAGAAGACCGCGAGCACGTACCAGAAGTGGTACCAGCCGAATTTCTCCAATCGCCGCCGCCGCAGCTCGGGCCGCACGCCCGACCGCTGCCAATAAAAATCGGCGTCGGCGTAGGGTGCTACGGCGTCTTCGGTTAAGCAGCGCCACTTCGCCGGCCGGCCGCCGGGCTTGTAGTAGAGCGCGATCTCGTCGCCCAGCCCGATCGTCGACAGCGTCACGAACGTGTAGTAGCACGACGTCGTGATCGTCCAGGCCTCCATGACGCAGAAGACGATGACGCAGTGCGCGAAGTGCGCCATGAACAGGAACACCGAAAAGTAGATCTCCTGCATCTTCGAGGGCTTGGCCTTGAAGCCCAGGCTTTTCCTGATTTTTTTAAGGATGAGGTGCGAGCAGCGCTGCGACGCCGTGCCGATCCAGGCCAGCGCGTAGCACATCAATGGAATGCCCGTGAGGCCCATGAAGATCGTCGCGTACATGCCCGCCGGTTTTGCTGGACTGAAGTTTCCATACCCAATGGTCGTGATGACCGTGAAGACGTAAATGTACGCGTCCCAGGCCGCCCAGCCCTCGATCTTGTTAAAGACGATGGCCCAGGCCGGCGTAAACACAAAAAAGGTGAACAGCATGGTCAATAGGCCCTGCTGGCGCAGGATC
>CAJWCO010000029.1 GCA_913031145.1 uncultured Cellvibrionales bacterium
GTGCTGCGTCAAACGGAGTTTGCGCGGCTAACAAAGGCGACGCGCAAAGCAAAAGACCCAATCAATATTTCATGCTATTGCTTTCCTGCCATGATTTCTGTCTAGTCAAATAACTACAGTGAAGCCCCCGCTCTAAGACTCAGCGCGGGCAACATGGTAGCCACTACCGCACCTTGATATAGCGCGACATCCCTAGCGGCTGGCAGCTCCTAACCGATCTTTGAATTTCTCGAATTTTAGGCCATGCATTGGCTTTGGAGAGCATATTCCCATTTACAACTCTCTGCTCCATAGTCTCACTGGCATACAACATCAAGAAGTCCATTTTGCTCCGATCTACTCCCGCTCGAGGCTGCCATCTGAATACAGCTCTGTTAGTTAGCCCAGCGTCCATGACAATTCGCTCTGTTTTTCTGGTCGCCTCACCAACGTCGGACAAAGACTTGCCCGCATTTATTTTGCAACTTTGCGCACCAATCATGCCGCTAGGTGAATCTTCAAAATTGTCAGAAGCAAAGATTGTTCGGCCAGCCCATAATTGCGACTGATCACAATCTACGACTTTTTGAAATTGTTTTGCCAGATTAGTACCGTTTTTCACCCACATATCCATATTCTGAGCAGCCTCAAGCATCGAGGGGGCCGCACCGACCCAATAAAAATCATGTGCCCGATCTTCATAGAAGGTAGGAATGAAGAGCCAGGCACTCTGAGGGTTGGGATTGTTCTCATCAGCCCACTCGTTGTACTTTTTGACTACCTTCATGTAATCATCCATGTCCTTGCCAGGCATAAAATTGCACGAGAACGTATTAATTCCGGTGAGTGGAGTATTGATGGGCGCATCCTTCTTGGCATGATCATCTGCAATCGTGAGGCAGGTCATTATTGATAGCGAAACAGCAAAGACGCTGCTTAGTAAAATTTTCATTATTCGCGAGCTCCTTATTTTTTGGAATAATCATTGGTACGCTACACTAACTTAATTACAGGAATATGTAACCTATTAGTTAATGAATAAAAGTGGTAACCCCCCTGTAATCTCCCCATTTTCCACTGGAGCAATAAGTAGAAACTGTAGGGCCGCGCAAAGCGGCTGTCGCGGCGGGATACCGCCAATGGCCGTATGAGACCGGTCGTTATTATCGACCCACAACCAGCTGGCTGCATGCTCTTGTGCTTCTTCAATAGACTCGAACGAATGATGCGCCAGCCACCATCAGATGAACGGCCAGCTTGACCGTAACTGACTTTGCTTCCAGATGCCGTAACCTTCACCTTCGCTTTGCCACGCCGTGGAGTAGCCACTAGCGATCACTTTCAAACCAGATGGCGTGGGACATAAAGCTGACACGGAGAGCACGGATGCGGTAACCGAAAGTTCGGCGCTCACAGATTACTTCTAAAGCAGGTAGAAAATTAAGGGTTTACGCTTGGGTGAGGTCATTGGTAACTGTGGTTTTCACTGTGGAGCTCCTCTTAAAAAGGTCGGACAACAACAAGCGGTCTTTAGCTGGCATTTTGAATCGACTTAGGTTTTGACCGCATGGGGGTCGTATTTTGCGGCGGGAGTCCCTGATTTGCAGGCCATTTGGTATATATATCATACACTTAGGACGACAAGGGATTGGGTATCCCTTGGTGAGCACTGCCTGTCTCAAGAAAAACATATCGGACTACCCAAATAAGTTTCTTTAAAAATAGGGACTTACGTTACATTAGGTGTTACTTTAGTTGTACTGTTGCCGACACTATAATGTGCCGACATAAATAGAATATAAATTTTAGTCTCTCTTACAGCGACTCCTACAGAGACTCTTTAGTAACTATAGTTTCTCTTAGAGTACACCTAGCGTCTTCTCTAATAGTAAGACACAAAGAAAAACCCTACATAAAACAATAGCTTACAAAAAGCAAATCAGAGGTCATTTTAGGGTGTTTTTTGGGGTTTTTGGGAGTTTTCAGTACGCATTATTTACTTAAAATGGCACATCGACGAACTCTTCGGTTACCTCTTTTAGTCGCCCACTATGTCGGTCATAGCAGAGCTTGTCGGCGTACCCAACTTGCCCGGTGTGTCTGTTTTTGAGGACAACTATCTGTCTGAGCGTCGAGACATCGTCGGGATCGACGCTGAGTCCAATGCAGATATCACTGAGCTGCACGATGGCACCAGAGCCTCGCAGTTGGCTAGCATCGATTTTCGCTGTGCCGTCTTCGTGTGCGCCGTGGGTTGGTCTTTTGAGATGCGAAATGAGAAATAGGGTGATTCCTAGTTCTTGCACTAGTGATCTGAAGTCTGTCATAAGAGTGTCGATGAGCCGGCGCTCATCTTGTACTTTGCTCGTAGCTTCGCCGATGAGCATACTTATATGATCCAGAATGATTACCTTGGCTCCGTGGGCTACCATCCAGTGAATGTGGTTTTTGATCACTTTGATGTTCCGAGTACCCATGTGGTCGTACAAAAAGAGAGGGCGATCAGTAAAAAGATCGCTATGTGCTTGCACGATTTGCTCATCCGTTGCTACGTGCTGGAAGTTAATAATGTTCTTACTGAGGTGAATGCCTACTAATCCTTGTAGAGTGCGTTTATTTGTCTCTTCGAGCATGATCATACCGAGCACCTGGTTGGCTTGGTGCAGCGTATACGCTAGCTCTCTGATTAAGGTCGATTTGCCGACGCCAGAGCCGGCACAGAGCGTTATCATTGTGCTCGGCTGGATACCCATTGTGAGCTCATTTAAGCGCGTGTAAGGGTATCTAATGGCTGACATGTCGTCACGTACTACAATGATATCTCGTAGATCCTCGGCTAATACAATGCCGTCTGGGCGCGCTTTCGTTGCATTCATTATTGCATCGATAATTGCTCTTGGGTTTTTGTCGGCTAGGGCTTCATTCGCGTCTTTGTAATCTTGCATGGATGCCACAGATACCCTGCCGAGACTGAATGTTGAGATGCAGAGGCGGTGCAAAGCTACACCGAATATCTTGACATAGTAGAGAGCGGTAAGACAGAAAACGTCGCCGCGCCGAAATTGGCCATTGATTATTATAAAATAAAGCCAGATGCTCGGCTGACGGACTTGATTTACCATGTGCGCGCTGATGAACAACATCACAGCGAGATTAACCATCGTTTTGCAGACGGACGGAATTTTTAACGGCATCCACGATAACCGTGACAAGACCATGTGCACCTTAAAAGGCAGGAATGTGGGAGATTATGTGGAAGGGGGTACAGCTGTCCCGAATTATTTTAGAACTGGCTGATAAATTCCAGATTCATTTTGGTATTCACACTGATAGTCGCTTGGTTGTAGAGCGTTATCGATGGTGCCGTCAGATAGACAAAACTGACTAAACTCATAAAACTTCGGGTTACCATTCTCGTCCGACGAAATTAACCAGAACGACGCTGAACTCGTTTCGACCCCAGCCAACTTGGTAAAAGGCGCGTAACGAAATGGCTCAATGACTGCAGATCGATTGGAGTAATTTCCTAAATGCCAAAATTGCTCGTCTGGATAGTCAGACGCCCAGTCTCCATCACAATCAGCAACACTCACCGTCGCATCCATGATCATGACAGTCTGTGCCACAACATCTGATATCGGATAACGTTCAACCTTCCCATCCATCTTACAACCGTAACTACCATCATCGCCATAACTACTAGCGGGATTACTGATCGTAGCGTGTTTAATAGTCCCACCAGCATTTATTTCTATAATAAACAAATCCGCAGTGTTCTCCGCCCCCCACGTCTCATAGTAATATCCGGGTTTTAACGTAGTGCTCAAGACATTGTTATTTGGATCAACTTCCAATGTGTTGAACGAAGCATCGTTTAGCGCCATGTTAGTGTCCGCAGCGACTGGAATTGGTGAATTTTCAGAAAATACATAAGCGTCGCTTTCCCCAGCTGGCATAAAGATTGACTGTCCAACGGAACCTGCCAAATCGCCCGTCGCCTCTTCGACAATCAATGATCCAGAAGTGAAATCAATTCTTGAGTTAGAAACAAATGACCCCGAAAATGAATAATCAACAATCGCTTGAGATTCGGTTACTAAACCATCGAGCATCTGCGCTTCTTTGCATCTTAAGTTAGAGTTAATTTGCGAAACTAAAGGCCCCTGTGCAAGTTGCCCAAAACAGAAGTTCACAAAGTCAGAATCCTGTGTGTCATATTCAAAATAAGCATGGCTTCCACTTGGCGCAATAATCAAATGATTGTGATTGTCGCCACCGCCAGGGCTATCGACCTGCGCTGATGGGTCAATATAAATTCCGGTCAAATTAGCAAAAGGAGCAGACACATCCGTCGACGTATCGGAATTCGTTGAGCCATTCTCACTAGAATCACCACCATCTGTATTTTCGCCGTCAGACTCAGCGGCATCTGTCAGCCCCCACTGAGCCAGAGAACTACCCTCTAAAGGACCGCCCTGCTCAACCAGACCCGCGAGATGACTGTCAGCAATGGCTCCACTTCCTTCAGGCGCACTCCAGCTACCATTAACATCACCCATGAGGACGCCCACAACGTTCTGCACGCTCTTCTCAGGGTAATCAAAGGTCATTCCATCGGAATCCCAAGCTACGTCTGTACGAGTAGTTTTGAAGTTGCCAGACTCTTCATCCCAAAAGTCATAATCCTCAGCAATAAATACCCACCTGCGAGGTTCGGCAGTGGCCAGTTTTACTGCTGTTTTTAATATTGCCAATGCGTCTGCTGAAGTGACTCGACCATCACCAGTAATATCTGCGGCAATGAATTGATACGGTGATACGGGCAAAGCCTCTTCCGGCCCTGCCCCATCAGGATCCGCATTAGGGTTAATACCCACCGCAATCTTAAGTGCCGCTAAAGCGTCTGCAGAGCTAATGACGCTGTCGGATTCACCTGCGGTGATATTTTTGCTTGCGGTCATGTGATTGGTCCCGCGCTGCTTTTGGCTAAACGCATATAAACCCGCTGCATTCGACGTGGCTTCTTGCGAAACGCCGTTCGCTACGCCCCCTGTCATGCTCGCCAGATTGACCTCAACAGACGCCATTAAGGCATGCGTGTTCCAGTGGTAAGCAATACCCGAGACGGGTGGTGTGCACGTAGCGCAATCGTCTTTGTCGAGTGGATCCGTTCCATCAAGAGTCTCCTCGGCATCGCTGAAGCCGTCATCGTCATCGTCTTGATCTTCGTTATTACCGACACCATCTAAGTCTGTGTCAAACCACTCAGCAGGATTATTATCGAAGAGGTCTGCATTATCGCCAACCCCATCACCATCAGTGTCAATTGACTCTGATGCATCCAGTGCAAACCGATCATTGATATCGTCAACACCGTCATTGTCATCATCAGGATCAGAGTTATTACCGATACCATCACCATCCGTGTCAAGGTGCTCACCCACGGTCAGTGGGAGTGCATCAATGTCGTCTCGATATCCATCCGAATCCGAATCCTGTAATAACGGATCTGTTCCAGCAGCTACCTCAACTTCGTCCGAAATCGTATCCCCATCATCATCGGTATCTGCATTATTGCCAATTCCATCGCCGTCAGTGTCAATTGACTCCTTGGAATCAAGGGGAAATGCGTCAACTGAATCGTTAGTTCCGTCTTGGTCGTCGTCTAAAGTGAATAACTCATTCAAGCCATCTAAGTTTGCGTCTTGGTATTGAATGATGCCGGCCTCGTCCTTGTAAAACCCGGTTGCTACCTCACACTCGCCATTGATATTTACCTCTTGCGCCACAATTACCAACCCCGATTTTCTGGTAATATGCGCCACGCAGCCAGCCACATCACTTAGCATAGATGCAACATAGTCATTAGAAGACGTGTCCAGAACACCATCATTATCACGATCGAGACCACTTTGCAGGGGAGTCTGATTATTATTGTTACTCGACGTCAGTGAACCAGAGGCTACATCCAAATATATGTCAAATAACGCAACTTGAGAAACTCGCTCAAAAAGAGTGCCTGTTTGCCGAAAAGCTTCGCCTATTGATGGCTCAAAATCGCCCGTTACTGAGGCTGCGAAATAGAGATTTCCGAGCGTTGCATGATTTATAACGGTATTTTTTTTTGCTGGCAAGGTGTATCCCAAGAACCTCAGGGAAGATAAATTTGTCGTTGCGACTATGTCTCGAGAATTTATGCGCTCTAAACGTTCACTTCGCACCTCGTCACTTATGGAGTAGCCTAGATCGTCCCCTTGGATATATTTAGCCTCAACAATGGTATGATTTTGAAAGCCTTGTCTGACGGAAACATTTAGAAAATCGCAGTTCGCTTTACCGACCAAAAAGGAATTAGTCGCGCCTGAATCATTCCGACTTAAAGAAATCTGTTCGACCCAATCGCTGGGGTCCTCATCAAAGAGTGACCCGTTTGACAAGAATACGTCACCACTGCCGAAGTTGACTGATAAAGTTTGACTAACTTCGTTGTAATAGCCGTCACAGGATAGCGATCCGCTGTAAACAAAAGTTCTTCCCAAGGGGTCTCCCACCGACATATTAGAGAATGTGTAAATCAACGGATAATTCACTTGCGGACTGCTCGGTACGTAATAAGCATCGTCATAGACGAAACTCACCGTGCCGTTCGCAGTCAAATCCCCATAGACACAGTTATCTGCGGTTATAGTGCCACTCAGCTTGGTAAACGAGGACGCGTCTCGTGTAATCGTGATGTCATAGCCACCGCTCTGCGCGCAGGGTAATGACGCGGTCGCGGAAGCGCCTCTTTGTGGCCATGAACTGGGGTAACCAAAATCTAACTCATACGCCAAATCTTGCATCATCCCTATCGCGAGCCGGCCCGGGTACACAATAAGCCGATGCATGAGCAATTCAGTTTCGACCAGCTCTAGTCGCGCCTGATCGTTATCACCGATGCCATCGCCATCACTATCTACCGACTCGGTATTCTTGCGCGGAAATGCATCCTGTGTATCTAAAACACCATCATTGTCGTCGTCTGGATCAAGAAAATCAGTAATTCCGTCAAAGTCTGAGTCTGGCATATCAGTATGGCCATAATCGTTATTACCCCAGCAGACCACACCAGTATCGTCGAGGGCGCAGGTGTGGTAATCGCCAAGTGATACCTGAGTGGGATTACTTAGAACTGGCACATCGGTCTGGCCACCATAATTATCACCCCAGCAGACCAACCCGGTATCATCGAGAGCACACGTGTGAAAGCCACCCACTGATACGTGCGTGGGATTACTCAGAACTGGCACATCGGTCTGTCCATAATAGTTATCACCCCAGCAGACCACGCCGGCGTCATCAAGTGCGCAGGTGTGAGCACCGCCCAACGATACTTGAGACACCGACACCGCAGGCTCATGCCCAGACGTGTGACGGTCAATGCTTTTGATTTTATCTGGAATCGACACGCTCGTTAATTGAGCATCAAAAGCTACTGCATGCTCTCGGGTTAATTCAGTGGCAACAGCGAGGCTGGTTGCGAGACACATACACGCCCAAAACATGCAGGATATTCGGAACAATCGTGGTAGGCAAAGATTGCGAAGTCGCATTCAAGAGTACCCGTTCGCTTTTAATATACGAATAACTGAAATTAAAAAAATCCAATATAGCCTATTTATTTTAGAATAGATATAGGACGCCTCTGTCTAAATTTTACTCTAAATATTTACCACTTCTGTACAAGAGGTTTACTTCCCCGTCTTTTTCGCTACCTACATAAAGCGATAGGCATAACCCAAGCGCTCTAACTCATCTAATTCTGCCGTTTTAATACGTTAACGTTCCATACCCCCTGTCAGGTATATATAGGTTTGGTGGGACTTTTTAGGCTTGTGGGGCTGTAAAGAAGATTGGTGCTTAGTATCTATCCCAAACGTCGTACTTTCTCCAAACCTTACATTGAGAGTTATTCATCATCATTCTACTAAAATCAGATCCTGCAACCTCACAATACCCGACTAAACGATCATAGCTTTTTGCACCTGTTAGCTCGCATATAGCATTTGCACCTTTAGACTTTTTAGCTATTTGTGATGCAGTAAGTCCCTCTTTGGTGTCGTTTTCAGGGCAGTCTAGGGCTGCTAAACGAACTGGAATGCCATTAACTTCAAAGCTGTCACCATCCCTTACGTGAGTGATAGTTCCTTTAAGAATTGTTTTACTAGTTTTCATGGTAGATGTTTTTTGGTTATGGCAATGATAGGGCTTTGAACCTGCATGACAGCCATCAGAATCAGTAGGACCGCTATGAGCCAGTAACTCGCTTGAAAAAATAACTAGAATAGAGAGGAAAGATTGAGGGATTATAAACTTCATCACTTTTGAACACTTTTAATCACAATCCTGAAATTGAGATTCCCAGCACTTGGTGGCTAGTGCTTGTGCTTGAGCTATTTGTTCTTCGGTCATAGATTTACTTAATGTATGTAAGTTCTCAAGTGCTTGTTTTTCTCCTTGACCTGCAGACATAAACCACCATACAAACGCTTGAGTTTGGTTCTTTAGTATCCCGTGACCTTTAACATTCATCAAGCCCAAACTATACTGCCCTTGCATTTCCACTCTGAGCTGATCTTAAAAACCAGTCATATGCCATCGAAAAATCATGCTTTACACCACCGTTACCAAGATAAATGGCGGAAGCTACATTGAATTGTGCCTCCGCTAACTCCGTTACAGACATTTTTGTCTCAAGTTTTTCAAGGTCTTTTTTGATTTTAAGCCATCCAAAGACGCGGGTTTTTGATGTTCCATCGTTTTTATCAGTTAGATATTCTCGTTTACCTGTGAAAGATTCTTGCCCATCTGAGCACCATTCGAAAGGAGTGTCTCCAATATATCTCCACCTTAGTATCTCGAACATTGTGAGCCGCTCATTTACTGCAGTTTCTTGAAAAGTAATCCTACACTTTTTATTCTTCCACCCTACTACATCAGTTTGTAATAGCGTCCACCAAACATAAGCCTGCATATAAGAAACATGGATGCTATCGCTGTTAGAGTAGATTAAACCAAGCTCATACCTAGCGAGGAAAGTTCCTTGAGCTGAAGCCTGTCAAAACCAACGTAACGCTTCTTCAGTATTTTCAACTACACCTCAGCCATTAGAATACATAACTCCGAGGTCGTACATCGCTGGTTTGACTCCTTGATTTGCCGATATTAGTGTTTCTTAAAATGAGAGGGGTTTAGCAAAGGATAAGTCAACTAAAAGCATGATTAAAACGGACGAGAATAATCTATTCATAAATATTTATAACTCCAGTGCATTCACAATCGCGAACGCCTGCGATGGTTTAGTGTGAATATATCGAGCTGTTGTCGAGATATCTGTATGTCCCATCAGGTCGGCAATAATCTTGATTGAAATATTCTTTTCGTTTGCTAAATACGAAGCAAAACTATGCCGAGCACAATAAAAAACAAAGGACGTATCACCAGGCGCAACTTTTCGTCTAGCATTTTGCCAACTCGTGTAAAAGTGGCGATGGTTGTAGTGATCAAATGGGCGATACCCTAAATTTTTTAACGCTCTTGATGCTTTTTGATTTAGAGGCACTGTGCGCCCTCGGCCATTTTTCGTGTTTTCTAACCGCACAGCCGTTCCGTTCTCAATGATTTTTCCAGCGACTTTGTCATCGGCACTTGCTTCATCTTTATTTATCGACAGCATCTCGGAATTACGCATTCCCGTGTTCATGCAGAGCTCTAAAAAGTCAACCATCTCTGGATAATCTGAGTCGGCGTAATAACGCTTCAGTAGTGCAATCTCGCGTTGAGTGAAGTGCCGACCGCGCTCGGTCGGTACGTTCTCCGCTTTTATTCTGGGCTTTCCGTTGGCGCTTATCAGTTTATCATCAACTGCGGTATTGAATACTTTGCTGACCGCCGCTAATCTTTTGTTTATTGTCGATTTACTCAAGCCACGCTTGTTTGAGCGCAAGTTAATAGCCTCTTCGCGCAGCCAATTTGTGTACTCTTTGATGTCTCGTGCGCTGAAGTCAGACAGATCACGGGAGCCGTTGCCATTAAAAGACATGAACTCTTGGAGCTTCTGGATGGATCTCTTGCGGTGGTTCCCAATAGGCCAAATTAAGTGTACGTTGTCGCTGATGTAATCTCGTAGTTTCATAGCTTCTCTCCGTTAGTTTTCCCTCAAAGTTTCCCTTGTTTCACTGCGGAAATAACTACGCTTTCAGTAAGATATGCTATTGCCCTCAAATTGCTTGGGGAGGGGTAGTGATTCCCTGCGCTGTTGGCGATTCAACTCAGGCGCGGGCGCGATTGCTATGTGTTTTGATACCATTCTGCGTACTTAGCAGAACAACGTCTGCTGGTCGTGATATAAAAAGACCGTTACAAACAACGCCTGCGATCTGATTTATGGCGTGTTCCAATGATTGATCGCACGGCATTGGATACAATCCATGCACGTCAATAATGACATTCCCATTATCTGTCGTAATCCCCTCGCGCCATACAGGGTCACCCCCCAGCTTCACCAACTCTCGGGCAACGTAACTCCGCGCCATTGGAATGACTTCAACCGGAAGCGGAAACATACCTAGGGCATCAACCCATTTGGACTCGTCCGCGATACAGATAAACTTTTTTGCTGCCGCCGCGACGATTTTTTCTCGGGTGAGTGCCGCCCCACCGCCCTTAATTAGCTGAAGCTGCGCATTGATCTCGTCTGCACCGTCGATGTAAAGCGCTATCTCAGCTACCTGGTTGAGTTGAAATACGTCCACATTAAAACAGCGAAGACGTTCTTCGGACACGCTGGAGCTGGCAACGGTTCCAGCAAAACGGTGGCGTTCCTGTGCGATGGCATCGATAAAGAAATTGGCAGTGGATCCAGTTCCAATGCCGATAATGGCGTCGGCATCCAAATGGTCCAAAGTATACTTTACAGCGGCTTCAGCGACCGCTTTTTTGAGTCCTGTCTGTGTGTCGCCCACTGTGAGTTGTCCCTAATTGGCTCGCTGATTTGCCACTATAAGCGTTTAACGCATGCAAGTCAGCTCAAATCAAGAGGCCTAGGGGTGGTGTTGTAACCCAGATCCCCTTACCATGTCCGCCGATTCAACCAAGGTAGGCTATCGATGGCTCGGAGCTATATTGAAGCGGTACACGCGGCAAATATTTATGATTTAGCAGTTGAAACGCCGATAGCGCGAGCGCCTCTGGTGTCGGAGCGCTTTAACAACCAGATTTGTCTTAAGCGTGAGGACCTTCAACCAGTTTTTTCATTTAAAGTCCGTGGCGCATATAACAAGCTGTTGCATCTATCTGACGACGAGTTAGCGCGCGGCGTCGTTGCGGCATCGGCGGGCAACCATGCGCAAGGCGTGGCAATGGCCGCTAAGAAAATGAATGTCAAAGCGACCATTGTAATGCCAGAGACGACACCGCTCATCAAGGTCGATGCGGTTCGCGCTTACGGAGCCGATGTGATTTTGGTGGGGGACAATTTCGGGACTGCCGCCGCTTACGCCGCTAAGCTTGTTGCTGATCAAGGTCTGGTGTTCGTGCATCCATTCGATGATCCAGATGTTATTGCAGGTCAGGGTACCATTGGCATGGAAATCCATCGTCAGCATCCGGAACGGTTGGATGCTGTTTTTATTGCTGTGGGCGGCGGCGGGCTCTGTGCCGGCGTCGCTGCTTATCTTAAGCATATGCGACCGCAGACCAAAATTATTGCAGTTGAGTCAGATGACGCGGCCTGCCTGCAGGCAGCACTGGACGCAGGACGTCCAGTACAGTTACCCGAAGTGGGGATTTTTGCAGATGGGACTGCGGTAGCACAGATCGGTGAACACACCTTTGCCGTCTTGCAGGACCTTGTGGATCAGGTGATCACGGTGACCACCGATGAAATTTGTGCTGCCATCAAAGACACGTTCAATGACACCCGTGCTATTTGTGAACCCTCGGGGGCCATGGGATTAGCGGGCTTGAAAAAATATGTGGCTGAGAGCGGCGTTCGAGGACAGACCTTGTTGGCCATCCAATGCGGAGCTAATATCGATTTTGATCGTCTGCGCTATATTTCTGAGCGAACACAAACCGGTGAAAAGCGAGAGGCGATACTTGCTGTAACCATTGACGAAAAGCCGGGTAGTTTTAAGGCTTTTTGTACCGCGCTTGGACGTCGAAATATCTCAGAATTCAATTACCGATACAGTAGCACGTCAGTTGCACAGATATTTGTGGGCATTCAAGTGTTAGATGACCCAGATCGTCAAAGTGTGGTTGAGTCATTGTCAGCCAGGGGATACCCTGTTGTTGATATGACCGACAATGAAATGGCTAAATTACACATTCGTCATATGGTGGGGGGGCGCGCCCCACAGGTCGGCGAAGAACAGGTATATCGTTTTGATTTTCCTGAGCGACCACGCGCGTTGCTTGATTTTCTGGATCTTTTGGGCGATCGATGGAACATTTCAATGTTCCACTATCGTAACCACGGATCGGCATTTGGTCGGGTTCTTGTGGCCCTGCAGGCCCCGCGCGAATCTCAACCCGCTATTGCGGATTTTCTCGATACTTTGGGTTACCGCTATGTCGTTGAAACCGACAATTTGTCGTATCAGCTGTTCTTAGCGGACACTGATTAATGCGGTTCTTCAGCTATTGAGGGGGGTGATAAAAGATCACCGATTTTCCTAATTTGAATAGCTTCCACACCCATTCCCGCAAGGGCATCAGAGATTACCACTACGCGATCATCAGGCGAGAATTCATCTCTAAGCATCATAATTGCAGCGGCGCTTGCGAGGGTTTTTTCCGGGTCTGAACTGAACTTGATTCGATAGCTCAGGACGTTTCGGTTTAGAGTCAATTGGCGTCGCGTGCGACTGTCATTGGTGAATGCACAAATGATGGGTTTTTGGGGATGACAGTTGGTCACGAGGTTGGCCATGCGTCCGCGACGTGTTGGCACGACGATGGCCTTGGCGGATATGGCCTCTGCTAGGTTCACTGCGGCCAGCGCTATGGATTGTTTTTCGTTTGTAAACTGTAGATTTTTCGTAAATTGAAGACCGCGGCTACTTTCGGTTGACCGTGCGATGCGATCGAGAATTTCTACGCATTTGACCGGGTGTTGGCCGACCGTGGTTTCGCCGGATAACATGATCGCGTCAGCTTCTTCATAAACGGCGTTGGCAACATCAGTGACTTCGGCTCGAGTGGGAATGGGATTCTCAATCATCGACTCCAGCATATGTGTGGCTACAATCACGCGCTTACCCATTTCTGCACAGGTTCGGATGATTCGTCGCTGAATGCGCGGTAAAACCTCTAACCTAATTTCTGCACCAAGATCACCGCGCGCCACCATTATACCGTCGGCTGCGGCAGTGATTTCGACCATGTTTGTGATAGCCTCTTGATCCTCAAGTTTTGCGATGATTTTTATCTTGTCGGTTTTAGCCCCCAAGAGATCCCGAAGCTCGCTTATATCAGTGGCTTGGCGCACAAATGACAAAGCAATAAAATCGACTTCCTGAGCTTTCGCAAACTCAATATCTCGTCGGTCCTTGTCGGTAATTGCGGGAAGGTTGACCCGAATGCCGGGTAGGTTGACATGTCGCTTGCTCTTAAGTAATCCGCCATCGATCACCTCACACTGCATCGTACGGTGCTCCTTGCTGAGCACCTGCAAATTGATCAATCCGTTATCGACGGTAATAATGTCCCCGATATTCATGTCTTCCGCAAGATCTTCGTAATTGACTAAAATGGACGTCGACTCTACGTCTTGGCTGCCGCGCGCTACGATCGAGATGTGATCTCCGGCCTTGAGATGGAGGTCCTCGGCACGATAACCTGTGCGGATTTCTGGACCTTGCGTATCAAGAAGGATTGCGATGGGGTGATTTAGTTTTCTATTCAGGGTTCGTACCGCTTTTATCACGGCGGCATGTGACTCATGATCCCCGTGAGACATATTTAAGCGGACGATATTCATGCCCGCTTCTGCAAGTTTTTCAAGCATGTCGTAAGACTGAGTCGCAGGCCCGATGGTGCAGATTATTTTTGTTTTGCGCATATCAATTCTCTGTCTGTGATGATCATGTCGAGACGCATATCCCAAGACTGGGCATAGATACTGTCAAGCTCTTGAATGGCGTGTGCCAGACCGATTAAAAGTGGTCCTGAGCTTGCGTGCTTGGGAACTGAGTGCAATGTTTTATCATAGTAACCCCCGCCCATTCCAAGACGGTTACCCTGTCTGTCGAATGCTACGAGTGGGAGTAAAATAACATCCATGCTCGCGGCTTTTTGGTCGTCCTTGGTGTCTCCGTTCGGTTCTAAGATGCCATAGCGATTGGCAACTAGTGCGTTTTGGCCAGTATAATGGCCAAAGCGCATTGGTGTTTTCCTCGCGTTTTGTATGCGTGGTAGAAACCAATGTTTCGTATAGTTGCCGTGCACCTTGAGGAGCGCTTGCGGATCAATCTCGCCATCATTGGCCATGTAAAAAGCTACGCGTTTCGCGCGCCGAAAGAAAGATTGCTTTGATAGCCGCTGCGCAGCTTTTTGTGCGGCATCTTGCTGCTCGTAAGGAGACAGGCTTTGTCGCAAAGCCCGCATCGTGCGTCGCTTTTCGTCGGCTGTCATCTACCTCTGTCCATCTAAAAAAGCCCCAGGATGCCGCTACCGACGTGGCCTTGAACCGACAGGTTCAAGTGGGCGACCCTCGCATTGCATCAGGCTCTCCGGCTCGCGGAATTGCTCAACAACAATGACTAAGAGAAGCATAGGAGTAATTATCGGCTCAGGGACTTCTCGGCTGGCGCACATCCCAGGAATGTCAGTATACTACCAGAACTATTTTAAAAACACTCCACACCAACACGGTGTGTTTTTTAATGCTCAGTGCTCGTCCAATTCAAAAAGCACAGTGTCCAGTTTGCTGCCGATAGATTCCAGTCTCTCCGACGCTCCTTCGTTGCGTTTTGCGGAATCTTCGGCACGCAATAAATCGTGTGTTAGATTGAGTGCGGCCATCACTGCGATTCGTTCCACGCCAATGATGCTGGTCCGGCGTCGAATGTCCTCCATTTTGTCATTGAGTACCTGCGCCGATCTTTCTAACTCTTCACGCTCGTCCGGCTGACAATTGACTTGGTAATCTTTATCTAGGATACGAACTTTTAGGGACATTGTTTCCATTTAGTGTTCTGCACTAAGACTTTTAAGGCGATTAATCATAGTTTGTATTTTCTGGCGTGCGAGTTCGTTTTTCTCCATGAGCTGGCCTCGTTCCCCTACTAAACCGGCCTCTCGTTCGCGGAGGGTTTTGTTTTCTGCCTTTAACTGTTGGCAGAGGTCGATTAAGCGGTCGAGTTTTTCTTCGAAGTTATCTGTGGTACTCATGTGAATACTCATTTTGCTGCGTACATTAACTATTGAACTTGTCGTGCAACTATAGGCATTGTGGGCGTTCTGGTCAATTACTTGGTCAGGATAATGATGGGTGCAGTGATACGGCAACAGTGATAGCATAAAGCTTTATATGAGGAGCGTTGTTAGTGTGACTTTTGATCAACTTGAGGCTCTTTTTTTCGACCTCGATCTCGATGCAAATCCCTCAGGGTTCCACGGTTTTTTATGCGGAACACTCAGCTGTGGTCCTCTTGATACGCTAACTTTGAGAGAGGTTTTGGACCATTGGCTGACGTTGTCGCCGGAACGAATTAGTGCTGCGGAGGGCTCTTTCCAGGCTTTCTGTTCCGCGTCCCTCGCGAATTTAGCGGATCCGACCTTTGTTTTTCAGCCAATGCTGCCGAATGATGACTTGCCGTTGCCAGAAAGGTTGGTTGCGGTAGGTGCGTGGTGTGGAAGTTATGTGTCTGGCGTTGCAGAGCGTTTGCAGAGCGATACTGACGTGTCTGGAGACGGCGCTGAGGCCCTGCGAGATCTGACAGCGATCGCACAGGTCTCAATTGACGTCGATGGAGACGGCGAGCGCGATTATTGGGAGCTGGTTGAATATGTTCGAATTGCGGTACAACTAATTTTTGATGAATTACATGTTGATGAAGAGTCGAGTCAACCACCGACGTTTCATTGACTTCTTCATTTTGGTGCGGCGAGCTTTGTTATGATTACTCCGAAAGAATATAAAAGTAGACGAAAAGACTTGATGGCAGTGATGGAGCCGAACAGCATTGCGGTGATCGCTGCTGCACCACATCGATTGCGCTCCAAAGATACACACTTTCCTTACAAGCAAGATACCACGTTTAGTTATCTCAGCGGCTTTCCCGAAGCGCACGCCGTGATCGTGTTGATCCCAGGTCGAAGCCAAGGCGAGTTTATTTTGTTTTGTCGTGAAAAAGACCGGCTGCGCGAGACATGGGACGGTTTTTTATATGGCCCTGAGGGAGCGCGCGATGAATTTAGTGCGGATGACGCATTTCCGATCTCCGATATCGACGATATTTTACCAGGTATGTTGGAGGGCCGCGATCGGGTTTACTTCGGCATTGGTAAAGATGCTGATTTCGACAAGCAGTTGATGGGATGGATCAACAATATTCGAGAGCAACGCGGGCGAGGCGCGATACCGCCCGGTGAATTCGTTGATCTCGACCACTTTGTGAACGAAATGCGCCTGATTAAAACGTCGTCTGAAATGAAGCTCTTGCGACGCGCCGGTACCATATCTGCGGCCGCACATCGTCGGGCAATGCGAGTGGCGACGCCTGGCCTGTATGAGTATCAAGTGCAGGCTGAGATAGAATACGAATTTATGATGCAGGGGGCTTCGGCACCGGCCTATACAACCATCGTTGGCAGCGGTAAAAACGGCTGTGTCCTTCATTACATTGAAAATAGCCACAAACTTGTCGATGGTGATTTAGTGTTAATTGATGCTGGGTGCGAATACCAAGATTATGCCGCCGATATTACGCGAACTTTTCCTGTTAACGGGCGTTTTAGTTCCCCGCAAGCCGCTATTTACGATGTTGTGCTGGCGGCTCACACGGAAGCTGTGGCTGCGATTGAGCCAGGCGTCCCCTACAATGTTGCGAATGACACAACCGTCAGGGTCATTACTCAAGGGTTGGTTGATCTTGGTATTCTTAACGGCCAGGTTGACGAACTCATTGCCGAAGATGCACATCGAGATTTTTATATGCACAATTCAGGGCACTGGCTGGGAATGGATGTCCATGATGTCGGTGATTACAAGATTGATAAACGTTGGCGTGATTACGAGGCCGGAATGGTGTTAACGGTGGAGCCAGGTATTTATATTGCGCCAGATAACGTCGAAGTCGACGAAAAATGGCGAGGCCTAGCGGTGCGTATTGAAGACGATGTGGTCGTGACTCGCAAAGGGTGTGAGCAATTCACCGCCGATGTCCCAAAGCAGCGCTCTGAGATCGAAAAATTGATGGCCGACCGATGATACAGCCGCGCGGTATGCCGAATGAGTGACGCAACGGAGCAAACCCAATTCGACATTGTGGTCGTCGGAGGCGGAATAGTAGGCCTCAGTATGGCGTTGTTGTTGGCGCAGCAGGAAATGGGATGGCGTGTGCTCGTTTTGGAGGCACGATCGGGTCATCCCAATAATGACAACGAGCCCTTTGATGCCCGAACAACGGCTCTTTCTTCCCACAGCCGAAACCTCTTCGAGGCGCTGGGCTTGTGGCCAGCAATGCAAAAATACGCGAGTCACATTCACTCAATTCATGTCAGCGATCGGGGACACGTTGGTATGGCGCGCCTCCATGCTGCCGATGCATCTGTCGATGCGTTAGGTTTCGTCATGGAAAACCATATTATGGTAGATGCGCTAGGTCAGAGTCTGGTCCGTGCCAAGATTCCGATATTTTGGTCTACCACGGTGTCGGCTGTGACGTTGGGTATCGATGGCGTGACGCTGAACCTAGGTCACAAGCAACCGCACGTGTCCGCCAAACTGCTAGTTGTTGCCGATGGGGGGGCATCCGAAACCGCCGCTAAACTGGGTATTCATACGGCCAACGACGACCTTGAGCAAAAGGCGCTTGTTGCTAATATTGGTTTGGCTAAAACGCACGCGGGCATTGCTTATGAGCGCTTTACCGCAGCGGGACCGCTGGCTTTGTTGCCCCTGACTGCGTGTGCTGGAAGCCCTCGAGCAGCACTCGTGTGGACACAGGCTACAGCGCGCATAGATGCGTTAATGCAATTAGACGACGTAGATTTCATAGGGGCATTACAAGAAGAGTTTGGTTATCGTTGCGGCGTTTTTAAATCGGTAGGAATGCGGGCCTGTTACCCGATAAACACGAGTGTCGCAGAAGAGCAGATTCGGCATCGGGTGGTACTCGTGGGTAATTCGGCACATCATCTTCATCCGGTCGCGGGGCAGGGTTTGAATCTTGCATTGCGCGATGTCGCCAGCTTAGCAGAACGCCTTGCCCGGGCACGGACTGAGGGTCTGGATTATGCCTCTGTCAAGGTTCTGGAGCAGTACCGTAAGTCACGTTTTGAGGATCAGCGCCGCGTCATTGGATTTACGCAGCATGTGCCAAAGCTGTTTGCCAATAGGTCGCCAGTCTGGATTACAGGGCGAAATACGGGTTTATTGGCATTAGACCTCATGGCTCCAATGCGCCGTAGATTTATGCACTTTGGCATGGTTGGGCAGCCATCGAGCGAACGCCATGTCTAGCCGAGGTCATCAAGAGGTCGATGTGATCATCGTCGGAGCTGGCATGGTCGGAGCACTTTGCGCTTATTTGCTGGCGAGGATGCAACCGACTCTCGATATTGCGCTGATTGAATCTAGTGGGTACCACGATGTTCAAGACGGTGACTTCGGCTCAGGCGTTGCGGCAGTAAATGAAAGCTCTCGACGGCTATTCGAGAGCTGTGGTCTGTGGCAGGCGATTCTTGCCGAACGCTGCTGTGAGTACACTCGCATGGATGTCTGGGACGCCGATGGAACGGGGCGCGTCATTTTTGACTGTGCTGAGTTCAATCGCCCCAATCTTGGTTATATTGTCGAGCATTGCATCCTTAAAGGCGTCATTATGCGAGCCGTCAGCGAGACTAACAATGTCACTTTGCATTGCCCAGAGACGGTTGTCGACTACACCTACTGTGACGATCTATCTGGCATCGAAGTAGAACTTGGCAGTGGCGAGCGGTTAAGAACACGATTACTCATTGGGGCAGACGGCACCCGCTCCAATGTGCGCAGGGACTTTGCTTTGGCCACGCGGGAATGGGCTTACGAGCAGAGTTCGCTGACCGCCGTGGTGGAAACGGAGTGGGCACATCAATCCTCAGCGCGACAGATTTTTATGCCGACGGGTCCGTTGGCGCTGTTGCCGTTGCCTGAGCGTGAGGGCCGATACTACTGCTCGCTCGTCTGGTCTCAGGATACACAAGTTGCCAATGAGCTTATGGCGCTTGACGACGCGGTTTTTTGCGAGCAGTTGGCGCGAGCGAGTGAGCGCAGTCTCGGAGCTATTTTAGCAACGGGCAAAAGGTCTCTAGTACCCCTCGTCCAACGCCATGCCATCGATTATGTGACGGATCGAGTGGCACTTATTGGGGATGCAGCGCACAGTATCCATCCACTCGCGGGGCAGGGGGCGAACCTTGGTTTCGGTGATGTAAGGGTTCTAGCCGAGGAGATCAATCGCGCATTTAAGCTCGGTAGTGACTTTGGCGACATGGCGGTCTTAAAACGCTATCAACGGCGCCGAAAACCAGAAAATTTGTCTATGATGTCGTCTGTCGAATTAATTAAGCGATTGTTTTCCACGTCGCATTTGCCGATACGATTGTTGCGTAATGTCGGCATGCGGAAGTTTGACCAAGTGCCCGCATTAAAGCGTTACGCAGTGAAACGAGCGATGGGATTTTAGAGGCTTCAAGGCCAGGCTAGTTCGCTCGTGAGCAGATTTTTTATTGTCGGAGAACGATCAGTTTATAGCTGCGATTGCTGGCGAGCACCTCGGCGGTATTAAAATAGTGATTAGCCTCTCGTTCCAGAGAGATAAATTGATTGACAACAAAGAGCGCGCGGCCTGAGGGCGTGAGTAAACGCTGGGTTGCGGATAGAAATTTCGTTCCCAACTGCGGGTCTGCCTTAAAGCCTCTGTGGAATGGAGGGTTGCAAAGAATGGTGTCAAAACGTTGCTCAATACCCGCTCCAGCATCCGCGACAATGACGTTGTTTGGCGTTCGAAGGTGACGCGCAAAATTCGCTCGGCAAGCTATCAGCGCCGCCGCATTATTATCAGTACCGGTGATGTGTTGAAAGTTGAATTGACGGGCTTCGCAAGCCAGAAATCCATAGCCGCATCCTAAATCGAGCAAGGAATGAGGCGATTGTTCATAGGCCCCTAAAAATTCTTCGAGGTGGGTGACTAAAAAGGCACTGCCTTGATCAATTTGGTCCCAGCCAAAAATTCCGGGTTTGCTGTGATACTGGCCGTCCAACGCTTCCGTGGGCCTTACTCTTTGGTAACTTTTGTCATTCAGCCAATTTCGATCCGCATCGTGAAGGGTCACTGAGGCTAAGTAGTGTTCGCCGTTCTTTTTTGCATATGCTGCTTCTCCGAAAAGGTTGCCGGCACGTTTAAGGTAACTTTTAAAGCCGTTATTTTTTGCGCCAGTGATCAGCAATTTTCCATGGAGCTTTAGGACGCGGCATGCCGCGTTAATAACGTGGTGTGTCGTGCTGCGCTCTTTCGACACGCGATAAAGGACGTAGTCGAAGCTGTGAGACTCTGTCTCGGTGAGGTCGAAATCGTTAAACTGGCAATTCACACCTTCGGCGCGGGCGCTTTCTGCAACATCAAAGCGATTGCTTATGACGTTGATTGAACAGTGCTTGATCGCTTTAAATGTGCTCCAGTCTACTCGCGCCCAGTTCTCATCGGCGACGATTAACACCTTTCCCGTTAAAGTGGGTAACCTGTGTATTAGTAGCAAAACGCTGTGATCGATCAAGCTTGTCATCCGACTTAGCGCCACGGTGAGGTTTCATAAGGCGGGGAACATTGACCGACGCGGTGACGGTTTTGTAGCCTTGGGCCCCAAAGTCCGTCGATGCTCTTGTGGCTATACATCACGATTAACCATCCCTGTTTTAGCGATGATCTGCTTCAACCAGTAGCTGAGCTGCCTGCTTTGCAAAATAACTCAATATGCCACTCGCGCCGGCTCTCTTAAAAGCCAAAAGCGACTCTAATATAACCTGTTCTGGCGCTAACCATCCTTTCTCAAATGCCGCGCAATGCATGGCATATTCGCCGCTGACTTGATAGACAAAGGTGGGAACGCCAAACTCGTCGACCACGCGCTTTAAGACGTCGATGTAGGGCATGCCGGGTTTAACCATAATCATGTCCGCGCCCTCTGCGAGATCTAGAGAGCATTCATGGAGAGCTTCATCCGTATTGGCGGGGTTCATTTGATATGTTTTTTTGTTGTTATTGCGCAGATTTGTAGCTGACCCTATCGCATCTCTGAAGGGCCCGTAATACGCCGAGGCATATTTCGCAGAATATGCCATGATCTGCGTGTTGGTATGGCCTTGTTCCTCGAGTGATTGGCGAATCATGCCGATGCGGCCGTCCATCATGTCAGACGGAGCGACGACATCTGCGCCTGCATGCACTAAGGAAAGGGCTTGTTTTACGAGTATGTCGTTGGTGACGTCGTTGAGAACATAGCCAGTCTGTGGATCGATGACGCCGTCCTGACCGTGGTTCGTGTAGGGGTCGAGCGCAACGTCTGCAATGACACCTAGCTCAGGAACCGCTTTTTTGACTGCGGCGATAGCGCGTTGGGCTAAGCCGTCAGTCCTGTAGGCTGACGCCCCGTCAGTGGACTTATCACACGGCTCGATGACCGGAAACAGGGCGACTGCGGGGATTCCCAATCGCGCAATCTCTGTGACTTCTTCGATCAATCGGTCAACGGATAAGCGCATGACCCCCGGCATCGATGCCACCGGCTGGGCCTGTTTCGATCCTTCGACAACAAACATTGGTAAAATTAAATCTGTAACAGACAGCCGTGACTCCGCAAGCATTCGGCGCGAAAAATCGCTAGCCCGGTTGCGACGCATGCGTGTGACGGGGAACGGTGCACGGCTATTAGACCGCTTCATGTCAAGTCCATCGCGGGGGTGCCTCTCTCGATTTGCGATTATAATACGCAACAAAATGGTTGCTGACTACTACGCGTATTATTGTCGAGCGACCTTGGTGATCACCCGCCGGTCAGGAGAGCTTTAAATTGTTTTATAGAGAGGCAAAAACGCGTTCTGCTGCACGGAGTGTATTGGCAATGTCGGTGTCGGTGTGCGCGGCCGACATAAACCCGGCTTCGTAAGATGCGGGCGCCAAATACACGCCTTCTGCCAGCATGCCGTGAAAAAATTTGGCGAACCGCTTTGTGTCGCATCGCATGACTTGGTCGTAGTTGATGATCTTTTCTTCATCGGAAAAAAATACGCCCCACATCGTGCCGACGTGGTTGCTCGTCAGGGGAATACCTGCAGCGGTCGCGCGCGCCACTAACCCTTCAACCAATGCGGTCGTACGAGCGATGACGGGCGTTAAAAAGTCTGGGTGAGAGATTAACTTTAGCGTTGCAAGGCCCGATGCCATGGCAACGGGATTTCCAGATAAGGTGCCTGCTTGATAGACCGGCCCCAATGGTGCGATATGGTCCATGATTTCGCGTTTACCACCAAAAGCACCGACAGGAAGTCCGCCGCCAATGACTTTGCCGAGGCAAATAAGATCGGCATCGATACCGTAGTGCCCGATAGCGCCCGATCGGCTAATGCGAAAGCCGGTCATCACTTCGTCGATGATGAGTAAAGCGCCACTTTTGGTGCACGATGTTCGCAGTGCGTCCAAGAAGCCATCGATGGGAGGAACACAGTTCATATTTCCTACCACGGGTTCGACAATAATAGCGGCCACCTGATCACCGATGTCCGCCATGACGCGCCGAACCTGTTCGGGATCGTTGTAGGTCAGGGTAATCGTATGGTCGGCAAGGCAGGCGGGTACCCCTGGCGAGCTGGGAACACCGAGCGTGAGCGCGCCAGAACCCGCTTTGACAAGCAGTGAATCTGAATGCCCATGGTAGCAGCCTTCAAACTTTACGATTTTGTCGCGTCCAGTGAAGCCGCGCGCCAAACGAATAGCACTCATGGTCGCCTCAGTCCCTGAGTTCACCATACGTATCATTTCCATCCCGGGCACAATATCGCAGATCATATCGGCTAGACTGACCTCGAGTTCAGTCGGAGTGCCAAAGGTCATCGCTCGTTCTAGCTGGTCGCGAATTGCTTGTAAAACGGTTTCGTGCCCGTGCCCAAGAAGCATCGGCCCCCATGACAGGACGTAGTCGATATAGCGCTTGCCGTCAGCATCGAACATATAAGCGCCTTTTGCGCTCTGAAAAAACACGGGTGTACCGCCGACTGCTCGGAAGGCCCGAACAGGTGAATTGACGCCTCCGGGAATATGCCGTTGTGCGGCGGCAAAGAGTTGTTCAGAGCGGTAATTACCAGCAGTCATAAGTTAATCTCAGATTCTTATTTAAAAGGCGCGAGTGTAACGCTTTGCGCAGTACGTCGCGAGATGTGACGCCGTGTGCGTGCCGACGGGTCGAATGTTGTTAAGTGCGAGTGTGTACACGTTAGATATCGTTACGCATGCATATCTCGCTTGGATCCCTGCGTTTTCGTGAGTCTTATAGCCAAAGGGGTGATAGATTTTTTTACTATACTGAGGCCAATTAATGGGTGAGGTGACATTTAATGGTTCACATTTTGTTTTCTTCGAATGCCCCTCGGTGGGCTGAATACCGTCAGTCCCTCATCGAAGCGCTGGCGGCGTACGAACTCGATTTTACTGTACATTTAGAGATCGATCCGGCACAGGTTGACTATATTATTTATGACCCCGCTGGCGGGATCATAGATTTTTCGCCCTATGTAAAGTGTCAAGCAGTCCTTTGCTTATGGGCTGGGGTCGATTCGATTGTCGGTAACAGCACGCTACATGCGCCGTTAACTCGCATGGTCGATGCAGGCCTGACTCAGGGCATGGTGGAATGGGTCGTTGGACACAGTTTAAGACATCAACTACGTATGGATTGCGATATCCTTAGGCAAGACGGTGCTTGGGTGCATAGAGTCACTCCACTCGCGGCTGAACGGCCAGTCACCATACTTGGGATGGGTACCTCGGGATATGCCTGTGCCACGGCATTATCGGGACTTGGGTTTGCTGTCACTGGATGGAGCCGAACATTAAAAAGGGATCGATCTCTGCGTCTTCTTCATGGAGAAGACGGTTTAAATACGGCCTTGCGTCAGGCACAGATTGTCATATTACTTCTTCCGGCTACGCCGTTTACGCGACGACTAATCAACGCGAGTCGTTTGGCATATCTGCCGCAAGGCGCGGTTTTACTCAACGCAGGTCGTGGCGAACTCATTGACGATATCGCCCTCATCGCATCGTTAAACAGTGGGCATTTGTGCCATGCGACACTGGATGTATTTGCGTCAGAGCCGCTGCCTTCAACCCATCCTTTTTGGGCACATCCGAGAGTGACGGTGACGCCTCATATCGCATCGACTACCCGCCCTAGCACCGCGGCTCGGGTTCTCGCCGAAAATATTTGGCGCCATACTATCCGGCAACCTCTGTTACATCTCGTTGACCGTAACAACGGGTATTAAAGAGCTGCTAAATCAATTCGGGTTAATGCGACCATCAAAAAAGTGTGCTTTGAACCCAGCAAGTCTTATACTCTGTGCTTGGGCAGGATCCTTTTACGGACAAAGGTCGGGTTATAAGGAGTGTTTACACGCATTACTAAACGAAAAAGTACTTACGTATGCACATCTTTGGTAGCCTTAAGCTCTATGTCCTGACCATTTTTTTAATTTATTCCCATACTACAATCGCGCAAACGGGTCTTCCTGGACATCGACACATTGCAGTAAAAGGTTCAGCAGAAGTCACTGCGATTGCAGATATTGCGGTGGTGCATTTGGATGTTGAGAGTACCAAGGTCTTGGGTTTGTCCGCCAAGCGCGCGGTAGATGACCGCGTAAACGATCTTATCGGCGGTTTGGGGGCGTTTGGTATCGATGAAAAAGACTTATCCGCTTCCGACATTTCAATTCGGCCGCGGTATGAAAATCCGAGTCATAAAATGAGAAAGGTTAGCGGTTACCGAGCGCATCGAACGCTTAAGGTGACGCTCAAAGATATCCGCAAATTAAGCGCATTGTTAGACTTTATTTTGCGGGTGAAAATTAATGGAATTCGTAACATTGAGCTTAAATCGTCTGACGCGGCGGCTCATGAGGCGCAAGCGCATGCTCAGGCGATCAACAATGCAACACTTCAAGCGGCAGCGCTCGCAAAAGCTTTCGGCGCTAAACTTGGTCCTATCTACAGTATCCACCCAGTCGCCAAAAATATGTACAGCCGTTATGGTCGCAACAAAACCGTAGATGGTGTTCAGTTTGAGGCAATGGGCGCGCTCAAGTCATCACAGCCGGGTCAATATCTGCAGGAAAATCTGGTTTTTTCTGCATCGATTAATTCAGTTTACGACCTCATAATCGACTTCTAAGCACCGGTCGTGGCCTGGTGTTATGTCGTCACTACGTCGCGCGAATGCGGCAATCGCGCAGCTAAAACGGTTTGACGATGACTAAGACCACGATGGTAGTTAGAAAGAGCACTGGAACTTCGTTGAAGACGCGAAAATATGTATGCGATTTGTCATTGGTACCGTTGGCAAATCGCTTGAGATGTCTCAAACACAGGTAGTGGTACACGACCACCAAAAATACCGCGCCCAGTTTGGCATGGAACCAGCCTTGCTTTAAGTAATAATCTGGCGCCATCGTGACTAACCATACTCCGAGCAATATCGTCGCATACATTGCAGGGTTAGCAATGCCAAGGTAAAGTTTTCGCTCCATTACTGTGAAGCGCTCGAGACTTATTGTGTCCTCGGCCATGGCGTGATAAACGAACAGTCTTGGAAGATAAAAGAGTGCAGCGAACCAAGACGTCATGGCGATGAGATGAAAGGCTTTTACCCATTCGTACATTATTGCCTCATTAACTTGTGCTGTTAGCCATTTTTACATCAGCGAATTTAGCAACGGGCTCAGTCTCGATTAACACCGCAGCGAGTCCCGTAATGCGGTATTATAGGCGGCTTGCGTCTATCTGGATAATAAAAAGGGTCTGAGCGATGATCAAAGTGGCCATTGTGGGGGCGACAGGGTACACCGGCGCTGAATTGCTGAGGTTGTTGGCAAATCATCCGCATGCTGAGGTCGTCGCCGTCACATCACGGAGCGAAGCGGGAAGGCGCGTTGACCATTTGTATCCAAGTCTACGCGGTGTTGTCGATTTGGTTTTTGAAAAGCCAACGCTCGAGGCGTTGGCGGATTGCCAGTTAGTATTTTTCGCGACTCCTCATGGAGTCGCTCAGGCACTGGTGCCTCAGGTGTTAGCCGCGGGCGTACGAGTCATCGATTTGTCGGCTGACTTTCGAATTCGCGATATCCCTTTGTGGGAGCGCTGGTATGGTCAAGCACATGGTGCTCCAGACTACGTGGCGCGAGCCGTTTACGGGTTGCCAGAGTTCAATCGCGCGCTTATCGCCAATGCCAATCTTATCGCCTGCCCCGGTTGTTATCCCACGAGTATTCAGCTGGGATTGATGCCGCTGTTACAGGCAGGTTGTATCGATACGACCGACGTTATTGCGAATGTGGCATCGGGCGTTAGCGGTGCAGGTCGTCAAGCGAATATCGCGACGTTATATTCGGAGGTGAGTGACAGCTACAAGGCTTATGGTGCGGCTGGCCATCGGCATCACCCAGAAACCCAACAGGGGTTGTCCGATATGGCGGGCTGTCCGGTTGGCCTCACCTTTGTGCCACATTTGCTTCCAATAAATCGCGGTATTCATGCCACGCTTTTTGCAAATTTGACGTGCGACGATGTCGACCTTCAATCCGTGTTCGAAGACCGCTATGCGGATGAGCCCTTCGTGTCGATCTTGCCCGAGGGGGGGCACCCTGAGACGCGAAGTGTTCGCGGCTCTAATTTTTGCCAGATTGCAGTACACAGACCTCACGGGGGGCGGAAAGTTGTGGTTTTGGTGGTTGAGGATAATTTGACCAAAGGTGCGTCAGGGCAAGCGATTCAATGTATGAATCTTATGTTCGCGTGGGATGAAACAGCAGGTTTGAACTGCGTCGGATTAGTACCGTGATGACTGAGCGTAAATCGATTGTGGTGACCCACAGGCCCGGTCAGCGGCTCTTTTTTGGGGTGCTAGCCGCAATGGCCATTGTATTGGCCTTGATGATAGGGCGGTATTGGGGTGGGTTCGAATCGGGTCGCATTATGGCGGAGAAGACTCGTCTGGAGGACAAGTTGGCGGCGCAGGCTAATGACTTAATGCTCCGCGAGGGCCAACTTAATAAGCTTCTGTTGAGTTCCGAAGTCGATGCGGTTGCTTTGGAAAATACGCGCCAACAGATGGTGATTTTACAGCGTCAGATTTATGCCCGAGATGAAGACTTGAAGCTTTATCGGGATTTGTTGCAAGACAACAATGCACCTAGCGGGCTGTCCGTGGGGGATTTCAGTTTAACTATGCTGGACGATCAGCGGGTAAAGTATCGGTGGGTGGCGCGACAGAAAACCGCGAAAATGAAATTGCTCAGCGTGTTTGCGGATGTTCGGGTTGAAGGTAAAAAAAACGGCGATAGTGTGACTTTGAGTTTGGATGTACTTGACGAGCAGGTGGATACTATGCCGTTAAAGCTTGAATTTAAGTACTTTTCGATCCAGCAAGGTATTATGGAATTGCCCTATGGCTTTGAGCCTGCTAACGTTGTGGTATCACTGCGTTATACGTGGGAGAAAAAAGTCGTGTTAACGCAGGATTTTGTTTGGAAATACGAGGAGTAACTATGTTTGGTAGTAAAGATAGTGGATCCGCGCACGGAGCAACGACCCTGATAGCACAAGGCACGCGAGTGGAGGGCGATGTTCATTTTACTGGGTGCCTGGAGATTGAGGGCACCGTGGTAGGAAATATCCGTTCCGAGGACCAAAACTCACGTGTTAGGGTTCTCAGTGGGGGGTTACTGGAGGGTGAAATCTGGGTAGGCGACGTGGTTGTTAATGGTCGCGTCAATGGCAATATTCATGCCTCCAATTTGGTTAGGTTAGCGTCAAAGGCAGCTATAGAGGGCAACATTCACTATACTTTGATCGAAGTGGAAAAAGGCGCTGAGGTGGTGGGGAGTTTTGTGCTTGAACAAGCAACAAATAATGTAACCAGTTTCCCGAAAGAGGCGCAGGCCGCAGACAGTTAAGTGTGGCCCCTTGAGCGCAGGATTCTCGACTAGACGAACAGCTAAGGTAAGAGGTGAAGGGCCGATGTCAGAGGTGGAAATCTATACTCCATGTGCGTTAGCGATTACGTCCAGTGCCGTGACGAAATTGAAAACGTTAAAGGCAGAAGAAGACAATGAAGAGTTGAAACTCCGCGTTTATGTGACGGGGGGTGGCTGTTCTGGGTTTCAATATGGTTTTGCATTCGAGGAGGCGATGTCAGAAGACGACACGCCAGTATCGCGCGACGGGGTAACCGTGTTAGTAGATTCGCTGAGTTATCAATACCTTGTCGGTTCTACAATTGACTATGAACAGAGTTTGATGGGGTCACGGTTTATGGTGACTAATCCGAATGCTCAGACGACCTGCGGTTGCGGCGCTTCTTTTTCTATTTAAAGAGCGCTACTTTGGTGTTACGTGGTAAATGCCGCCGAGCACTGACGGGCTGCATGCACCTGTTACGTTAGTGACGTTTCCGGGAAGCCGGTTAATCCGGCGCATTGCAAGCCAGGCAAAGGCGACTGCCTCGACCCAGTCCGGACCAATACCGAGGGCTTCTGTCGTGTCTAATTTGACGGGTAACAATCGATTCCGCAAGCAAGACATTAGCGCACCATTATGCGCCCCGCCACCGCACACGTAGACTTCTTCCACCTGCCCGTCAAGACGTTCGATGCTGCTAGCAACACTGTCGACAGTTAATTCGAGCAGCGTTGCTTGAACATCTGCCGGAGCCAAGTTTGTTTCGGATAGGTCACTGCTTGCGAGCGCTTCGTTTAACCAGTCGAGATTAAACAACTCGCGCCCCGTGCTTTTTGGGCCCCGTTCGGCAAAAAAAGGGTGCTTTTGGAGGTGTTCCAATAGATGTTTAGATGCCTTGCCACTTGCTGCCCAAACCCCATTACCGTCGAAGGCCCTCTCATGGTGTAGCTGACACCAATCGTCTAGTAAACGGTTACCTGGGCCGGTGTCGAATCCACATACGACTCCCTCAGGCGGCAGTGAACTGATATTAGCGATACCCCCAATGTTGAGTATGACCCGATGATGTTGTGGATCATGAAACGCGCTCTGATGAAAAGCTGGCACCAAAGGAGCGCCTTGACCTCCGTTGGCTATGTCTGCGCGTCTAAAATCAGCAACCACTTGGCAGCCCGTGCGAGCTGAAATCACGTTAGGGTCTCCGATTTGTTGAGAAAACGCGACGCGGTTTAAGCCGGGGGGAGCGTGGCGGACGGTCTGACCATGGCTGCCAATCGCCGCAACGTTGTGCGGTGTCAAGTTAAGTTGGCTCATGAGGGCCAGGCTCGCGTCTGCGAGGATCTCGCCCATGTGAACATCTGTTTCAGCGTAACGTTGTACCGTATCCGCATTTTCATGGCAAAGTGCCACCACGTTATCACGGAGCGCTTTTGGGATGGCGTGGCTATGAGTGCCGATAATGGCGGGTTGGTTTACGTTAAAGTGTGTGGCGACCGTGTCTATGCTGTCCATACTCGTACCGGACATTAGTCCGATATAGCATTTTACCGGTCGCACAGGCACGGACAATTAGTTGACATAAGCTTTTCCAGACTCTGAGGCGGTCGCCTGTCGCGATGCCTGTTCATAGATGTTGAGTTTCACTAACAAGGGTTTAGTTGTTTGTTCAAACCGCTCACGTTCTTTCGCGTCGATGGGATCCGCTTGCGGAAGTTTGACGGTTCTGGGGTTTTGATGGACCCCGTGGACTAAAAATTCATAGTGCAGGTGAGGCCCCGTAGAGTAGCCTGTTGAACCCACCGTGCCGATCATCATGCGCTGAGATACCGTCTGCCCCACACGGACTTTACGTTCATGTAGGTGCAAATACTTGGTCATGTACGTCTGTCCGTGCTGTAAAAATACATAGTTGCCGTTGGCTTTGCTAAAACCTGATGCGGCCACTTTGCCTTTGCCCGCGGCGTAAACCGGGGTGCCGCGCGGTGCCGCGTAATCAACGCCTCTGTGGGCTTTGATTTTCTTATGTATGGGGTGCTTGCGCCTGAGATTAAATCCAGACGTGATGCGAAAGATATCCAGCGGTGTGCGCAAAAAGGTTTTGCGCATACTGAGCCCCTCTGGGGAATAATAGAGCGTTGAGCCGTCGCTATGTTGATAGCGAACCGCACGAAAGGTTTTTCCGCGGTTTGTGAATGATGCCGCGATTATATCCCCGGCATCGAGTTTTTCTCCGTCGAGATAACGTTCTTCGAATAATAACGAAAATCTATCGCCTTCGCGAATATCGAAGACAAAATCAATATCCCAACCGAAAATATTAGCGACTTCCATGATGATGTTGTCCGGCAACTGTGCGCGTTTGGCTGAGTTGTAAAGTGAGTCAGTAATCACACCTTGACGGAAACCCAAAAGTACTTCAGCTTTCCGCTCCCGTTTTTCTGTTCGGTAACCGCCGTCTTGGGAAATAAAAATATAACGCATTAGAGGTGACTTAATATACTCTAATTCGCGTAGCTGATTACTGCTATCTAAACCAATCCGAAAGCGTTCACCAGGGTATAGATTACCCAAGACTTCGCCGCCAGGCGACGCGGTCAGGTTAAAAATTGCGCTGGTGGGTATATTGGCTCGTTGAAATAGCGTTGATAAGTTATCTCCGTTTCGCACTCTTTCGGAGTGCCAGCGGAGGGCTAACGAGTCTTGTTGCAAATGGGGAATAATCGGCATGGGTGCAGGCGCGCTTGGTGCGCTTAACTTGAGTTCAATAGCTTCAACAACCTGTCGTTTGTCCTGATCTAAACGATTTGGCATTAAAAGAAGTAGCACAATGCAAAGACTGACCGTCAGGGCAGCAAAGAGATGCGCCTGCGGAAAGCGGCGAATAACCGACCATACTAGCTCTGGAATCCTTTGGGGGCCTTTAAATCTACTTTCTAAACGCATGTTGATGAGCTAGCAAAAAAACATGCATGAGTTTATATGAAGAAATCGATCTATGGCAATCTCTTGCGGAACTTTCTGGACAAAAACCTTATGTCGCGATCAGTCGCGTTAAACACGGAGGGCTCCAGCCTCTTGTATTTGCTGTGCCAACCTGTAGAGTTACTTGCTTCTTAATTTACACGTTTAAATAGCATTCTCATGGGACAAGCAGGCAAGCAATTGTTGGAGCAACTAGGCGCGCGCGGACTCATTGCGCAGCAGTCGGCGGGGCAAGAGTTAGAGGCGCATCTCGACTCGCCGCGCGTCGTATATTGCGGCTTTGATCCAACGGCCGACAGTTTACATATAGGCAGCTTAGTACCCTTACTGATGTTACGACGGTTCCAAGAGGCGGGTCATCAACCCGTCGTGTTGGTGGGTGGTTCCACAGGACTCATCGGCGATCCCAGTTTTAAGGCTGAAGAGCGCAAACTAAACAGTCCGGATGTGGTTGCGGGTTGGGTGGGCAAGTTGCAGCGTCAAACGATGCAGTTTTTAGATTTTGACACCGCGGAAAGTAATGGGGCTTTAGTGGTCAACAATCTTGACTGGACAGAAGATATACGTGTCTTAGATTTTCTGCGCGATGTGGGTAAGCATTTTTCGATTAATACCATGGTGTCAAGAGAGTCGGTTAAGCAGCGTATTGATCGCGAAGGGGCGGGGATGTCATTCACAGAATTCTCGTATTCGCTGTTGCAGGGGCTGGATTTTGCAGAGCTATATCGTCGCCATCAGGTCACGGTGCAGATCGGCGGTAGTGACCAGTGGGGGAATATTGTTAGCGGTGTTGATCTTGCGCGACGACAATCTCAAGCGCATTGCTTTGGTTTAACGATGCCTCTCATTACCAAAGCGGACGGCACCAAGTTTGGAAAAACAGAAGCAGGTACTGTTTGGCTGGATGCACAGAAAACATCGCCGTTCCGGTTTTATCAATTTTGGTTGAATGCGGCAGACGCAGACGTTTACCGATTTCTGCGGTATTTCACGTTTTTGCCCGTGGACGAAATTGCGGCGTTAGAAGCCAAAGATCGTTCCTCATTGGGGCGGCGCGATGGACAAACCATTTTAGCGACAGAGGTTACAAAATTAGTGCATGGCGAGCGCGCGCTAATGGCCGCAAAGCGCATTACAGAGACGCTGTTCAGTGGTGACGCGTCGGGACTTGCGGAGGACGATTTTAAGCAGCTTGTCCAGGATGGACTGCCGTGCTCAACGATCGAGCGTGCGGACAAGCGACCGTTGACCCAGTTGCTAGTCGATTGTGAGATCGCGAATTCGGGTCGGGAGGTAAAGGATGCGCTGACTCGCAGTGCTGTTTTTATCAATGGTAAGAGTATCTCGATGGCAGATAACATGCTCTCTGAACGAAATTTTGCGTCAGAGCGCGCGTATTTTGGTCGATATTTTTTGATTCGCTTGGGTAAGAAGAAATATCATCTTCTTGAGCACTGCTAGTCGCGCGCCTCTTTTTTGTCTCCCTGCGAGGTCGGGTATATTGGCTATTCCTCGAGACGAGGCGGCGTCAACGAACGCCGCTATGACGGAAGTTGAAAATAGTTGTTGACTGTGGCCTGCGCGACTGTAGAATGCGCCCACTTCAACAGCGGTTGACGCAGGCCCAATAAGCGCCGTTGAGTTTTGCGGATTAGTTGGTTCGACTTGTACCAGTGTTGATCGTAAGTCTGATATTAGGTGTAGTGACGCACTTCGTAACGTCGGGAACGACACAGTTTAAAATACGCGTCGAAAGGTTAAAAATATATATTTATTTTCGACGCGATGGTTGACAAAAACGTGGCTATCTATAAAATACGCCACCCGCTCATTGAAGCGGTTAGCTCTTTAAAAATATAATCAAGCAATGCGTGTGGGCACTTGCTGAATGATTCGGGACAATGAATCATCACAAGCAAGTGACTCATCGATTCATTACGAATAGGTAGTACAGTTTTGTGATACTGAGATTTGAATGGTAAAGCAGGTTTTTGCGTAACCATTCCCTCCTCCCTAACGGGTGAGGTTAAAGATTAAACTGAAGAGTTTGATCATGGCTCAGATTGAACGCTGGC
>CAJWCO010000030.1 GCA_913031145.1 uncultured Cellvibrionales bacterium
TTCTGGGGTATATCGAACCGACCTGTCCCCTTTACTGTGCGCGCATATTCGAAACCCATGGACTTTAGATTTTCGAGCGCATTGATATCATAGCGACCAAATGGATACGCCATACCGCGAATAATTTCGCCAGAAACTGCCTCGAGTGCTCGACGATCCTCTAAAAATTCATAAAACATGTCTGCGCGCGACAAACCCGTAAGCCCCTGATGATTCACGCCGTGAGCTGAAATTTCATGACCTTTGAACGCCGTCTTTACTTCTTCGATTGTTAAGTAGTAGGGCATTGATAAACGCGCAGAATTTAGGTGGAACGTGCCTCTTAATTGATATTTGTTGAGCAACTCCACCAGTTTCAAGTCTTGTCTCATTCCATCATCAAAGCTCAATACAAGTGCTTTGAGCTTGCCCTCGGGGTAGCGCATATCGACAATGATGTCACGTTCTTTTAGGTTCCAAGAAAACAGGTCTGGCGCCTCGTCCGCACCCACGCTCGCAACCTGAATTAGCAGGAAAAAAATACCGATAAGTTTTTGCATTGTTACACCACTATTCTTAGAGTTGATGTTATTGGTTAACAGTATCGATCAGGGGCGTGATGAGTCGACCCCAGTGCTGATAGCCCTTTTCATTGAGATGTCCGTCACCAAACGCATTCGCATCTAGCAACGTCGTCTTTAATCGCCCTGTATGATCTGTAAAATGGCTGTATAAGTCCACGAAACGAAAGTTAGCATGAGCCGACGCATCAGCAACAATGGCGTTCACCGTTCGGATTAGCTCGTTTATGGTGGAATTTCGACATGGGAGGATACTTTGTACAATAATTTGCGTTTCGGGACTCCCGCTCGAAATTATTTCTATAATGCGCAAAATATTTTTGGCAGTATATTTAGGCGAAGTAATGCGCACTTCTTCTCGACTAAAGTGTATATTATTCACATCGTTAAAACCAATCATCAAAAAAACGGCGCGCGGTTTAAAGTGCCTAATCTCGCCGAGTCGAGCGAGCACACCGTCTGTAACATCGCCACCAATACCGCGATTAACAACGCTGGGTTGACCCAGTCGATTACTCCAGTTGCCGCCGCCCTCGGTAATACTGTCTCCTATAAACACGATATCTTTACGGGTTAGAGGCGCTTTCTTGAAGGTTGCAATCCGATCTCGGTAGTGCTCGGGTGTTGATAGGTAGTTTATCTGTTGAGTTGATGTTGGATATATGGCGTTGTCGTCGCTGGCAACGACGTTATGCGCAGCCTGATTGCAGCCAGTAAAGAATATTGCAATAATTGCAGCCACGACGATATTGTAGCACCACGAAACTATAACCATTAAAAAGCGGGCGCCTCATTTATTACGACATAGGTAAAACCGAAGGGTTCGAGCGTGAGTTGAGACCCTGGTTTGCTTGTTTGACAGCCCTGACTCGGTGCGTGCTCGAGCACTCGCATTCCATCGGGCAACGTCACTGTTTGGGTACCGTTTTCCAGATTAAAATAGCCACGAATTAAAGCGTCACCATAGGTTCTTTCGATGGTTAATAATTCTCGCTCCGCAATAACATCAGGAAAGCTAATGTTGCCATATTTTAAGGCCGCTTGTGTAGATCGCCAATGATGAAATTGCCGGTAGAAGCTCAGCACAGATTCTTTATTTTGCAGTTGATCGGCTACACTTCGATATAAATGTTCGGGCGGTATCGGCAACCAAGGTGTTGCTTCAGAAAAACCCCCAAACGGATCATCGGAAACCCACGGCATGGGAGTTCGGCAACCGTCTCGTCCTTTAAAATCAGGCCAAAACTCGATGCCAAAAGGATCTTGCAGTTGGTGCTGCTCGATATGGGCTTGTGTAAGACCTAATTCTTCACCCTGATAAGTACAGATCGTCCCGCGGAGTGTTCCCAAGAGCACCGTTAAGAGCTTAGCTAGAGCGTCAGTATTGGAATCATCGACTAGGTCCATGCCCCAACGGCTCACGACGCGGATTACGTCATGGTTACTTAATGCCCAGCAAGGCCAGCCGTCCGAGACGTGCTGTTCGAAAGCTTCTACCGTTTTTCGGATATGGCAGGCAGAAAATTCATCGCCCAGCAATTCAAAGCTATACCCCATGTGGAGCCGATCATTCGCCTGAGTATAGTCCGCCATTGTGGCAAGCGAGTTCTCAGAATTGATCTCCCCCAGTGCGGCGGTACCCGGGTAGCGATCTAACAGCGCTCTGAGTTCTTCCAAAAACTCTAAATTCTCAGGTTGAGTGTTATCGTAAATGTGATATTGAGCCGCATATGGGTTATCGCTCGAAAATCCTCGGCCCGTTCGCTCGCCGACGGGTTTTTCTGGATTGTTACGAAGGTGCGCATCATGGTAACAGTAATTAATTGCGTCTAAGCGGAGGCCATCAACGCCCTGCGCCAGCCAAAATTCCATCTCACTCAGTATTTGTGCTCTTACCTCGCTGCAGTGGTAGTTAAGGTCCGGCTGGCTTCGAAGAAAATTGTGTAGGTAGTATTGTTGTCTTCCTGTATCCCACTGCCATGCAGAGCCACCAAAAATCGATAACCAATTGTTCGGAGGTTTATCGATGTGAGGACTGTCTGCCCAAACATACCAATCGGATTTCGGGTTGGTTGTGCTTTGGCGGCTTTCAATGAACCAGGCGTGTTGGTCTGAGGTGTGACTGATCACTTGATCAATCATGACCTTTAAATTAAGGGCATGCGCACGGTTGATTAATTCGCTGAAATCGTCGCTGGAGCCAAAAAGCGGTGAAACCTGGCGGTAATCGCTGATGTCGTACCCAAAGTCTTCCATCGGCGACTGGAAAAAAGGCGAAATCCAGACGGCATCAACCCCCAGACTTGCGACATAATCGAGTTTCTTGGTGATACCACGAAGATCACCAACCCCGGTGCCATTTGTGTCCAAAAGACTACGCGGGTAGATTTGATATATCACTGCGCCACGCCACCACTCAATTGGGGCAGATAGATTAAATGCGTTCTTCATGGTGGAAATCTGTCGCTTCTTTTTCTCGTTAGAGTCGCTTTTGGCACAGTGAGTGTAAACTGCGCCCATGAAACTCTATGAGAGCGTCGGTTGGCAACAAGCCGAATACGTATTCATTTACACTTCGCACTATCTGTATGGCTTTGGCTGCCACATTTTTATTTATAAAATATTGTTTTTTAACAATTTCTTTTGAATTCTTTGTTAAGTGGAGTGCGTTAACCACCATAAAGCCAGACGACTGAATACGTATGTAGTGGCTTGTGCAAAAAAGCGTTGCACGATTATTCTAGGCACTCGATTAAGTGGGCGTAACAACACCGAGGCAACAGCGCCTCGGTAGCGCCACGTCCTATGTACTATTAGCAAGGAAAGTACAAACGGTAAGGAAAGTACAAAAAAATAAAATTTAAATTTAACATAAGTGTATCGCCCGAACATTGTGAGCCATGCGCCTGATGTCAACAATAACATTGGCATTCAAGTCAAAAGGTAAACAGCGGGCAGCGCGGAGTCGAATCAGAATCATCAACATAAAGAGGGGAACTAGGATGCAGGGTAAAAAACTATGGAACAACCATGCGTTGTATTTAGCGTTAGCGGCATTGCTTCTGCCCGCGACTTGCGTGGTTGGACAAGAGGCCGAAATCGAAGAGATTGTCGTCCTTTCCAATTTTCAAAAATCAGTACGCTCTGGCATAGAGCAAAAAAGAGACGCCGATACGCAAATTGACGCATTTGGCATTGGTGACATTGGTGTGCTTCCGGGGCGTTCGGTCGCGGAGACCATCGCAAGACTGCCCGGCGTATCAGGTATTCGTTCCGATCTGGGTGTTATGAATACCCTCGTTGTGAGGGGCTCGACCGATCTAACGATGGGAACGCTCAATGGGAGAGAACAGGTCACTATGGACCACGATGGCTCTAGGAATGTGAATTACCACTTATACCCAACGCATGTGTTATCGGCGATTCAGGTGGCTAAGACAACATCAGCCGGCATGAGCGAAGGGGGTGTGTCAGGAACCATTAATATGGACACAATTAAACCGTTGGCATTCGATAGCCGGCGCGTCGTGGTGAATGCGGAGGTTAATCAATACGGGATTGCTGACGATAATGCGCGGGCTGACGACAATGGTGGTGTTCTAAGTGTTACCTATATTGACCAGTTAAGTGATAATTTTGGTATTGCCATAGGGTTGGGAATGCGCAGTGAGAGCATTGGTAGAACGTCGACGCAAGTGGGTGGTTGGCAAGCATTTAATGGCGGTGGGTTTGGCGGTGAGGCGCCAGATATCGACGGTGACGGCGCTTTAGGTGATGAGGCGATTCCCTTTAATGTTGCTGTACAAACCGATGCTGGAACGGAAGAGTCAGAGAGCATTTTCATTGCGTTGCAGTACAAGAATGACAACTTTGACATCAACTTCGACCATTTAAGCTCGAGCCGTGATCGTGACCGTATGCAAGCAGGTGCACAATTCCAAGGGCTGCCGGATGCCAACATCGATAATGGTAAGCTTGGTAGCATTACTTATACCACCATGGATGGCCTCGATTTTGTCGGGTCAGCAAGCGTCGGAGTGGCAGGTCAAGAGGCCCCCGGTTTTGGGGCAGGAGCGAGCGGTTTTTACGTGTTCAATAATTTAGATCAGCGCAATGCGGACATGTCCAGCACGGGCCTTAATGTCACTTGGCAGGATGATGGTTGGACTGTTGTTAGCGACCTCTATAATTCGCAGGCAAGCCTTGACTATTACATCGTGACTGGGTCGACCTATCGGTTTGCAAGCACTCCTGGGACAGAAGAAGGCTTTGGTTGCCCTTGCCCAGCTTCAGCGCCTGATTTGACTTTGACCACTGATTTACTCGGCAGTAGGCCCAACTTCTCGGTTGCAGAGGATATTCTTGATCCGGGATTTTATGCGCCTAGGCAAGCGTCTCGTTCACTTTTTCAAAACGACGACGATCTTTTTGGTTTTTCTGTTGATGTCACCAAAGAGCTAGCGTTTGACGGCTTTAGAGCGCTGAAGTTTGGTGTTCGCTATACTGATCGCCAAAAGAACGTGATAAACCCCTATAATGTGAATAGCACGGGTGTGTTGCCAGATAGTCAAAATGCGCTGACCGGCGAGTTTGTCGATCAGATTATTCATCCAAAGTATGGGCCTGCCTTCCCAGTGTTTGATCCAGAAGCGCTGTACACGTTGCACACGGATCCTGCGCGTTGGCAGCCAGGTGATAGCCAATCTTCCAATCCTATAGTGCGCGCTAATTCTCCGCTTCAAAACTCGGGCTCAGTGATTGAAGAAACGACAGCAGCCTACGTGCAGCTTGATTTTGAGACTAATTTATTCAATATCGATGTGTCGGGTAATGCTGGGGTTAGGCATGTATCAACAGATTCTGAATCGCCGGGTTTTCGATCACGTGGTGATCGTTATACGACTCTGGCAGAAGCTATTGTTCCGGTCCCCGCGAACAGTTACAGCGAGTTTCTGCCAAGCTTGAATCTGAAGTTCCAAGTTAGCGATACCCAAGATGTTCGCTTGGGAGTGGGTAAAGTTATGAGCCGCGCACCGTTGGACAATCTGCGCTCGACTGAAATAGTAACAGTGGGCGGATTCGGAGTTACTGCAACCGGTGGTAACCCAGCGCTTAATCCAACTGTAGCGACGCAGGCCTCGCTAGCGTACGGTTATTATCCGTCAGAAGACCGCGCGATCACCGTGGGTGTTTTTTACAATGATTTAGATTCCTACGTGGGTGAAACCATCCTCAATGATTTCGTAACACTTGCGGGCACACCAGAAGTGCCAGAGTCCGTGGATGGCTTTGGAACTGTAACGCCTGCGGTACCCGCACAGCCAGAAACGAGTGTTCCATATTCGCGAACAACGCAAGACAATATGGAGGGTGGCTATATTCGGGGCGTAGAGCTTCGGATTTATACGTTACTTGATTTTATTAGCCCTATCCTTGATGCCACGGGCATTGATTTCAATTATACCGTTATCGAGTCAAACGTGCAGCCGACAACAGCAGGTGGTTTTGGCGGTCCGGGCGTTCTCAGCGGGCTTGCAGGATTGGCTGAGGGCGAGGGTAAGCTGTCACTCTTTACCATTCATGACAAAGTCGAAGCACGGCTAAATTATGACTACCGTGATTCCATTTTGGTTGAAGGTGGCTTTGGTGCATTTAATGATATGGAGGCTCGGACACTCGTGTCGTTCTTGGTATCGTATCAAATGCGTGATGCCTTAAAAGTTGGAGTGTTTGGTCAGAATATTACTAATGAGCCGCAACGTGATTACACTCAAGCGAACCCAGCTCTAACCAGCTCGCTGGATTATTTTGGCAGTGTCTATGGCGTTAAAGTCAGCTACGAACTGAACTGATCGTAGCTAGATTGGAAAGTATTATGGTGCCAAAACGCAAAGTGACTTTGGCACCTGCTTTTCTTGCATGTTTTATTTTGAGTGCTTGCGGAGGTGGTGGCGGAGGCGGATCATCTTCCGCGGCGGCGCCACCGTCTTCAACGATTAATCAGCCAACCAATGACGCGGCGGAATCTGGCCTTTTGCCTGACGAGAATGCCGGGGTTGTAGAGGTTGTTGATAACGCATCGAGCAAACTCAGGTTTGTGGATTCAACCGCAGATTCGGGCTTGTCAGTGACGTTTGGCTTTAACGTACCCATGGCGAATAACGAAGTCAAATGGATCATGCCGCATGGTATCGCCGCGGGTGATTATGATGGTGACGGCGATGTTGATTTGTTTATTGTTCGGGGTGATGTGGGGCCAAATTTGCTCTACAGAAATATGGGTGACCTTGTGTTCGAGGAAGTTGCAGAGCTGGCGGGCGTTGCCTACACACGTTCTGCGTTACGCAATTGGCGACATGGGTCACCGGCATTTGCGGATATGGATGGCGATGGTCATCTGGATCTATTTCTATGTGGGTTGGATGGCGACCCAAATAAAATCTTCAAAAATGCGGGTGATGGAACCTTCTCTGATGTAACGCAAGGGTCCGGAATCGATCAAATGCGCGCACCCTATACATCGTCACCTGCGTTTGGGGACTATGATTCAGACGGCGATTTAGACTTGGCTCTCGGGCACTGGGGCTCACCGAGGGACTATACCAGTGCGCCGAATGAGACCGAGCATTTGTGGCGAAATGACAGCACCGATGAAAAAATAATGTTTACACCCGTTACTTACGGCGCGGGGATTTCGCCCGGCATTCTGACAATTGCGGACTCGCGGATTACGCAGCGCTCGTTTGATAATACCTTCACTCCGACATTTGCCGATATGAATGACGATGGACACTCTGACTTATTGATGGCAGCGGACTTTAATTTTTCACAAATCTTCATCAACAACCAAGATGGAACATTTACCAATGTAACAGACCCACTGGTGATTATTGACGGCAACGGCATGGGGTCGGCAGTGGGTGATTACGATGGGGATGGTGATCTTGACTGGTTTGTTTCCTCAATTCTGGCGCAGGGGGAAGTCCCACCGCACCTGTCGAGTATTGGTAATCGACTGTATCGCAATGAGGGTGGTGTGTTGGTAGATGCGTCATCAAGTACAGCGATTGCGAGCGGTGGTTGGGGTTGGGGCAGTTGCTTCTTAGACTATGAAAACGATATGCACCTCGACATTTATCAAACGAATGGTTGGCCGGAATGGGAAGAGTTGGGAAATTTTCCAACCGATACGACGAGGGCTTTCGTCAACAATGGAGCGGCCTCTTTTACAAACCAAGCAGAAGATTACGGCTTGAACGATACCGAGCAAGGCCGAGGCGTTGTTTGCGCAGATCTGGATCGCGATGGTGATATCGACATCTTACAGTTGCATGGCAATACGGCGAATGCGGTAACACTTTGGGAAAATACCAGTGGGGGTAATTATCTCACCGTTGAGCTTCGAGGGCGGGCGCCCAATACGCAGGCGATTGGCGCCAAAGTGGTGATTGAAGCGGGACAAAAATGGCAGTTGCGCGAGATGATGTTAGGAAACAATTTCGCATCACACAATCCGGCAGAACAACACTTTGGTCTTGGGCAGGCCACTCAGATTAATACCCTTCGTATCGACTGGCCAGATGGTACGCGGACCGAGCTCAAAGATCTGCCTGCCAATCAGCATCTGGTCATTACCCAAGAGGCTGCGACGGCCGCTCGGTTAGTTGTGAATCAGGGTAGCGGAAGTGGGTTTTATCAGTCAGGAGAAGCGATCAGTGTGGCTGCGGCGCAACCTAATGACGAACATTATCAGTTTTCACATTGGACGGTTAGCCCGCTGGATATGATCGCTGACCGGTTTGCGAGAGACACTATGTTGATGATACCAGAGGGGTTAACTTCGGTAACTGTGACCGCAAATTATTTGCCAGGGCCAGCATTTTCGAAGCCCGTTTCGGTAGCGCGGCGGTGGAACGAGATTTTATTGCAGGCGATTAGAAACGATTTTGCGCGACCAACAGTCCATGCCAGAAACCTGTTTCACGTGTCGGCAGCAATGTATGACGCATGGAGTGCGGGGTCCAATGAAGCAAACCCATGGTTGTTGGGTCAAACTCGCGCGAGCCAGTCGTGTGAATACAACCGTGCTTTGGGGGCGACCGATGCTGATTTTAAAGAGCAGGCGCTGAGTTATGCCGCCTACGGTTTAATTAAACACCGCTTCGCGAACTCTCCCGGAGGGCTTCAAATTGAGCAAGACGCGCATACACTCATGAGTGCATTGGGCTACGACGTGGGCAATACTTCAACCGATCTAATGGGTGATTCGCCCGCGGCACTCGGCAATTACATTGCCCAGTGCTATGTTCGTTTTGGTCTGGCAGACGGGGCCAACGAGGCGGATGATTATGCCAATGTGCACTATAAACCAGTTAACTTGCCGCTGAATCCGGAACTCCCCGGAAATCCAGACATTAGCGACTTGAACCGGTGGCAGCCGTTAAGCTTGAGCACGTTTATTGATCAATCGGGAAATACCATTGATCGGCAGCCCGAGTTTTTTGGCCCTGAATGGGGCATTGTGTATCCGTTTGCATTGTCTGAACGCGATGTGACCATTTACCAACGGGATGGCTTTGATTACTGGGTATTTCATGATCCACCGGCCCCGCCAACACTCGACGGATTACTTTCAGACGTCTACCGCTGGGCATACAGTCTGGTGGCAATATGGTCATCGCATCTGGATCCTACCGATGGTGAGATGCTCGATATCTCACCGGCCAGCATTGGCAATATCTCTGACTATCCGGCTCGTTTTCAGGAATATCCGCAGTTCTATGCGACCATTAGCGGGGGGGATGTCGGCGCAGGTTACGACATGAATCCGGTGACGGGCCAGCCCTACTTGCCGCAACGGGTGCCCCGAGGTGATTACACGCGTGTTCTTGCAGAGTTCTGGGCGGATGGCCCCGACTCAGAAACACCACCGGGGCATTGGTTTGTTATTCTCAATGGCGTTAACGACCACCCGTTGCTGGAGCGACGATTAGAGGGGGTTGGCGATGTGTTGAATCCACTTGAGTGGGATGTGAAAAGTTATTTCGCGTTGGGCGGAGCCATGCATGACGCCGCGATCGCTGCGTGGGGTACCAAGGGTTGGTACGATACTATCCGACCTATTTCGGCACTGCGCGCTATGGCAGATCGAGGGCAGAGCAGCCACCCAGAGGCACCCTCTTACCATGTTGAAGGTATTCCGCTTGAAGACGGATATATCGAAGTGGTCACGCAAGACGATGTCCTAGCAGGTGAGGAAGGCCAACACGAAGGCAAGATAAAATTCAGAGCATGGCGCGGACCGTCATTGATCCAAAATCCAGCGACTGATGTCGCCGGTGTAGGGTGGATCTTGGCTGAGAACTGGTGGTCATATCAGCGTTCTAGTTTTGTAACGCCCCCCTTTGCAGGCTACGTTTCGGGTCATTCCACTTATTCGCGTGCTGCAGCAGAAGTGCTCACCGCCATCACCGGAAACGAATACTTTCCAGGTGGTATGAGTCGTTTTGAGATTACAGCCGATGAATTTTTAGTTTTTGAAGAGGGCCCTTCAGTGCCAATGACGTTGCAGTGGGCAAGCTACCAAGATGCGGCTGATCAGTGCGGTTTGTCGCGTATTTGGGGTGGCATTCATCCACCGACTGACGATATTCCGGGGCGCTTAATGGGTCGACAAGTGGGCCGTGATGCGTTTGCACATGCGCGAATGCATTTCAGCGGCACGCTCGTTGAGTAATTATTTTTTTAATATTTCAGATAAATTTGGAGAGCTATGTGTTAGCAAAGCACGTTTTAATACTGGGTTTGGTGTACGTATTAGCTGGTTGTGGCACTCAACTAAATCCCGATTTTTCGGTGGTATCACCTGACTCCCGAATCGTCTTTACGGTTATGACTGACGGACTCGGCCGAGTTTACTATCATGTTGTTGTTGATGGCGAGACCACGATTGAGCCGTCTCGTCTGGGTTTTACGTTTGCTAACGCCGAACCTTTTTTAGCAGGACTATCCGTTCAAGAGGTGAGCCGTGACGAGCGTGATGACACGTGGGAGCAGCCCTGGGGCGAGCGGCGGTTTGTAAGAAGCCACTACAATGAGAGTATGCTCGATATAACTGATGGTGAGCGACATGTCGGCCTGCGGGTTCGTGTATTTGACGATGGGCTCGGATTTCGTTATGAATTTGGTGACGATTTTAATACCGGAGAATTGCTCATAACGGATGAATTAACACAGTTCAATTTGGCCGATCATGACAGCCTTGTCCATTGGACCGAGGCCTTTAATGAGGAGCGGTATGAGTATCAATACAATGACGGAAAAATTGCTGATATTGACGTTGCTCATACGCCCTTAACTGCGAAATTATCAAATCACCGCTACGTGACGTTGCATGAAGCTGCGCTCGTTGATTATTCCAGCTTAGTGCTCAGGCGAGGCTCTGCCGACACTTTAAATACCGAGTTGGTGGCTGCATATGACGGCATTAAGGTTCGGCGAGAAGGTCCCTTCACGACACCTTGGCGAACGGTCCAGATTGCCGACTCGTCCGTCGATTTGTTGCGCTCAAATTTAATCTTAAACTTAAACGAGCCGAATAAATTGGGCGATGTGTCTTGGTTAAAGCCGGGCATTTACATGGGTATTTGGTGGAGTTTGCATACCGGTGAACAAAGCTGGGAGCAGGGCCCGAAACTTGGTGCGACCACCGAAGAGGCTAAGCGCTATATTGATTTTATCTCAACACACGGGCTTGATGGATTTTTAGTTGAAGGCTGGAATGTTGGCTGGACCAAAGACTGGTGGAAGAGTAAAGAAAATACCTTTAGTTTTACTGAGTCTAATCCTCGTTTTGATCTTGAAGAAGTGGCGCATTACGCGCGAGATAAACAGGTCAGCCTTATTCTTCACAATGAAACGGCTGGAGACGTCGAGCATTATGAAGAGCAAATGGCGGCGGCCTTCGCTCTGTACGAACGTCTGGGTGTGCAACAACTAAAGACGGGGTATGTCGACTTTGCGAACGGCTACACCCGGCCATTGTCGAGCAAGGGCGGGCGAGAGTTCAAATATGCGTACGAATGGAACCATGGGCAGTATGTCATCAATCATATGCAGCGCTCCATCGAAAAAGCGGCCGAACATAAAATTGCCATCAACATGCATGAGTCCATTAAACCGACCGGACTGCGCAGAACCTACCCTAATTTTATGACGCGTGAGAGCGCGATGGGTCAGGAGTACAAGGGGTTTGCGCCAAGACACACGACAGTTTTGCCTTTTACACGAATGATGGCAGGCCCATTCGACTATACGCCCGGGATTTTTAATCTTTGGTATAAAGGTGAAGGGAATTCTGAGCGTATTAAGTCAACGATTGCAAAGCAATTGGGCTTAATGGTGGTCCTCTACAGTCCTATGCAGATGGCGGCGGATTTGCCGCGGTTTTATGAGCAAAAGCCTGATCTATTTCAGTTTATCAAAGAGGTTCCCGCAGATTGGGAAGAGAGTATTCCACTCGGCGGTGAGATTGGTGAATACGTGGTTTACGCGCGTCAGCAGAGGGGCACCGAAAGCTGGTTTGTCGGGGGAATTACCAACGAAGTGGGACGCACATTCGAGCTTGATTTTGATTTTCTAGGTGACGGTGAGTATACCGCTCGCATCTATAAAGATGGTGCTGATGCAGATTGGGATACCAATCCCTACAGTACCGTAATTGAATCGATCGCGATTAAAAGCGCAACAGTCTTACCTATTTATCTGGCGCCAGGTGGCGGTTTTGCGATCAGTATAACCAAAAATAGCAATGATGAAGGTAGCTTGTAAATGAATAACGTAAAGGCATTAAAAACGTTACTAGTAACCTTTTACATGAGTTTTTCCTCATTGGGTAGCGCAGGCGTTGACCGCATCGACCCGCCGAATTGGTGGGCTGGGATGGCGGCAAGTGATCTTCAACTGATGGTTTATGGCAATGGCATGCGTGGTTGCCAAGTATCGACAAACTATCCGGGCGTGGCGGTTGATAGCGTAACTCGCGGCGATAGCCAGAATTATTTATTTATTAATCTGACCTTGGCAGAGGCGGTCAAGCCGGGGGGTGTAGACCTTCAGTTTGTGTGTGACGGCAAGGTTTTGCATGATGCCAGTTATCCATTACTGGCGCGACGCGAGGGTTCTTCTGAGCGTCAAGGATTTTCGTCAAAAGATGTAATATATCTTGTCGTGCCTGACCGTTTTGCGAATGGCGACCCGAGTAATGATCAGGTCGCGGGGGTTATCGAGGGGCCTGATCGCAACGATGATTATGGTCGTCATGGCGGCGATATTCAGGGCATTATCGATCATCTGGATTATCTTGAGGCGCTCGGAGTAACGCAACTGTGGTTAACGCCTGTGCTTGAAAATAATTACCAACATTCAACCTACCACGGTTATGCCATTTCCGATTTGTACGCAGTTGACCCAAGAATGGGCTCTAACGCGCTGTATGCCGAATTAGCCGACAAGGCTGCGGAAAAAGGAATCGGGATCATCCATGATTTAGTACTCAACCACATTAGTATTGCACACCCATGGATTGGTGATATCCCCGAAAAAGACTGGGTTCACCATGATCGAAAATTCGTCCGGACGAATGACCGACACGAAGCTATTATTGACCCTCATGCAAGTGCATCGGATAAGGAAAGAATGGTCACAGGTTGGTTTGATCATCATATGCCTGATCTGGATCAGAGAAATCCATTGCTCGCGCGATATTTGCAACAAAACGCCATTTGGTGGGTAGAGACGGCGGGTCTTTCGGGTTTCCGAATTGATACTTGGCCTTATTTGCATGCATCGTTTATGCCGAGTTTCATTGATGCAGTCATGTCAGAATACCCCAACTTAAATATTGTGGGCGAGGAGACAGACTGGAACTCGCGAATTGTGTCGTATTGGCAGCGCGGCAAGAAAAATGCTGACGGATTTCATGCCGGCGTACCCTCGATGATGGACTTCCCTCTGACCCACGCGATCATTGATGCTTTTAGTGAAGAGGAAAGTTGGAATACCGGGTTATCGCATTTATACAGAACGCTGGCGAATGATTCGGTGTATGCGGATTCCAGTAACCTCATTGTGTTTGCTGACAACCACGATCGCGATCGGTTTCTGACAGCAATTGATGACCAGTTAGATCGTTTTAAGATGGGTATTATATTTCTTATGACGACTCGAGGAATACCGCAAATTTATTACGGAACAGAGTTGGCGGCATCGCATCGCGGCCAGCGTGGTGATGGCATTCGGCGCAGTGATTTTCCAGGTGGCTGGGCGGGCGATCGTAAAAATGCGTTTACTGGCGAACGACTCAGTACCGATGAGCGTGACACGCTGAAATTCTTCAAGAAACTACTCAACTGGCGTAAGACCGCGCCCGCAATCCACGATGGTAGACTGGTTCATTTTGGTCCGCTTGAGGGAATCTATGCATACTTTCGCATTGCCGATAATCAAACGATTATGGTGTTAATAAACAATGCGAAGACCTTACAATCTGTTGATTTTCAGCGTTTTAAAGAAGTCATTGGCGCATCAAAAATGGCCAGTAATGTTCTTGAAAGCCAGATGATTGACTTGACGAAACCCTTTTCAATACCTAAAAAATCAGCTGTTATCTTTGAGCTGCAATAACGGCTAAACTTTGGAGCTACCCCCATGCTATTTGCCAGATTTCGCGCCCTAATGACGGGTCGTCAGGTTCAAAAAAAAATGACTAAGCATCGGGCCGAGGGTGTTTGCGGCGCTGTTGTATTGCTGATCCTTTGCAGTTTTGATGCGCACAGCCAACAGCGAACATTCACTAATCCGATTCTCAATGGCGGTTATCCAGACCCAAGTATCTGTCGCGATGGCGAGGACTTTTACATCGTGAACTCGTCTTTTGAATACTTCCCCGGGTTGCCTCTTCATCACAGTAAAGATCTGGTCAATTGGGAGCTTGTTGGTTATGGCCTGCACCGTGCTGAGCAGGCGAGTGGTGCCGTGAATCTTGTCGACGTGCAGTCTAATGGGGGTATTCATGCACCGACTTTGCGGTGTCATGAGGGTCGGTTTTACATTATAACGACGAATGTTTACACCCCCGCTAAAAGCGGTGAACCGACACAAATGGTCAATTTTGTGATCACAGCGGATACCATTCAAGGTCCTTGGTCGCAACCAAACGTCATTGATAATGCGCCAGGCATTGATCCAGACTTGTTTTTTGACGACGACGGCCGCGTCTGGTACGTCGGCACGCACTCGCCTGAAGAGCCGGCATATGGCGGCGAAGGAGAAATTTATCTTCAGGAATTGAACCCTAAAACATGGCAGTTTATGGGCGATCGGCATTTTTTATGGCGCGGCGCGGTGAAGTTCGCCACATGGGCTGAAGGGCCGCATCTTTATAAAAAAGATGGGCGTTATTATCTATTGGTGGCCGAAGGTGGTACTAGCTTTAACCATGCTGTTACGGTGGCGGTGAGTGATCAAATTACAGGGCCTTATGACGGAAATCACAGAAACCCTATCCTAACCTCAAGACATCTTTCGTATGACAATTGGGTGCACAGTACCGGACATGCAGACATGGTCGAATTGGCGGATGGGCGCTGGTATATGGTAGCGTTGAGCAAGCGCGGTGATATTGAAGGTGAGACTGACGACGGCAGGCGGGGTGCTAACATGGGTCGTGAAACGCACTTGCTGCCTGTGGTTTGGGAGCGTGTGCCATTTAACTGGGTGCCGGAGGAAAAGCGAATTTTGTGGCCTGTCGTGGCCCCGCTAACCGGAAAAGTGGAGCGTGATAATCCGCTGCCTTTCAGTGATAAACCTCAGTATCGTGCGCTGGCTTGGGCAGATAATTTCGATCAATCTAAATTAAAATTGGATTGGAATTTTCGACGTGTTCCAGAGAACAAAGTTTATTCTTTGACCGCTCGGCCGGGTTATTTGCGACTTTACACACGGCCGGAGCAACCGATGGACCGTGCGCGGGCAAGTTTGATGGGGGTGCGCCAACCGGAAAGCGATTTTACCTACCGTGTCAGTATGGCGTTTATGCCTGCGGCGAACGATGCGTCTACTGACATGGAAGCGGGCATAAATCTGTTTCAAAAAGATAATAATTACATCGCTTACACGCTGTTACGTCGCGGCCAAGCGTTTGAATTGCAATTACAACTTGCCGAGCGTGATGAATCACTGAGCGTGCTGAAAATTAAACGATTGTCTGATTATAAAGGTACGATCCAGTTGGAAGTTGTATCCAAAAATGATCGCTACGTTTACCGGTACTCGCTAGATGGCGGTGATTCGTGGTTAGATTTTGCAGATAGTGATGCAAACTTACTGGTCAGTCGAGGCTATACCGGCGCGTATTTTGGATTATATAGCAGCAGCCGTGGGCGGCAAGTTAACGCCCATGCAGATTTCGATTGGGTCCGTTATCAGGCCTACGAACGTCGAAAAGAGGGCCTGTGAGCGCATGAATATCCGTTATTGGGTGGCGAGTATTGGGCTTGTTATGTTCGTCGCCGGTTCAATACAGAGTCGGGAGATAGGGAGTGTCTCGGCGGGGCGCCTCATTGTTCATAAAGATTTTCCATCAGACTTTGTGGCACCGCGTGATGTGTTTGTTTGGTTACCAGAAGAATATACGCGAGACACGACGTACCCCGTTGTCTACGTGCACGATGGCCAATCCTTATTTTATGCGGACTCCTCTAATGACGGCTTTGCTAATGGTGAGTGGGAACTTGACGAGACGGCATCAGCATTGATCGCTTCTGGTAAAGTCGTGCCCTTTATTGCCGTGGGTATTGCCAATAGCCCGTTTCGTCATAGTGAATATTTTCCTGCGAAAGTTACCCAGCGGTTGACTTCGCTGCAGAAAGACTTCCTGATCTCGCGAGCGATGGACCACCAAGTTGCGACCTTTTCGGACCCTCCCAAAGCCGATGCATATCTTAAATTCATCATCAAGGAACTAATGCCTGCGATTGAAGGCCACTACTCGGTGGCCACAGGGCTTGAAAATACGGTGCTCATGGGGGCGAGTATGGGGGGCTTGATCTCTCTTTATGGGCTTGTCGAATACCCTGAAACGTTCGGGGGTGCGGTCTGTATATCCTCTAACTGGCCGGGTATTACACATCGTTTGCCGCTGCTAGAGGCCAATAATAATCCAATACCCCCTGCCATTTATCGCTATTTACAGGCTCATTTGCCGAGGGCGGGTCAGCATACTATTTACTTTGATTTTGGCACGCAAGGGCTTGATGCTCTATACCCGCCACTACAAAAGGAGGTAGACGGCATTATGCGGAATAAAGGCTATACCGCGAACGACTGGATGACTTTCCGCGATCAAGGTGCAGAGCATTCAGAGGCAGCATGGCAGGCTCGATTGCATAGACCGTTACAATTTATTTTGAGCCCTCGGGAGTAAGGTTCATGCATGGTCAAAACCGCTTCATGCAGCGTATGCCAGCGTTTTTTTGCTCTGGTAAGCGAGGTGTTAGCTCCATGCAACCGATGAGAGCTCAGACCGTCTCATGAGCGGTCACCCGACACTGAATTTTTGGCAAATTTGGAACATGTGTTTCGGGTTTATGGGCATTCAATTCGGCTTTGCGTTGCAAAATGCCAACGTCAGCCGAATCTTTCAGACGCTCGGTGCTGACTATAACAACATGACAATCCTTTGGCTGGCAGCGCCTGTTACAGGGTTGATCGTGCAACCGATCGTAGGTTATTACAGCGACAAAACCTGGGGATCCTTGGGACGCCGCCGACCCTATTTTCTGTACGGTGCGATTGCCGCGAGTATGGCTCTCCTAGTGATGCCTAATTCGCCGACGTTGTGGATCGCTGCGGGAACTTTGTGGGTTTTGGATGCATCCATCAATATAGCTATGGAGCCGTTCAGAGCATTTGTTGGCGATATGCTGCCCCCTTCTCAACGCGGCCTCGGTTATGCGTTGCAGAGTTTTTTTATTGGGGTGGGTTCGGTGGTGGCCTCTGCGTTGCCATGGATCATGTCTAATGCATTCGACGTGAGCAGCACGGCGGCTGCCGGCGTGATTCCAGATTCCGTAGCGTATGCATTTTACATCGGTGCGCTGTTTTTTCTAGGCGCAGTTTTGTGGACGGTCTTTACCACCGACGAATATTCACCCGAACAATTACTCGCCTTTCAAACGCAGCACGAAAAGATCCCGAAGCCAACAACAGGCCAGCCCAGCCGATCGCGACTTGAGGCTGCGTGGTATTTAAAGCTAGGCATTCTTTGCCTATTTTTAGGCTTCATTGCTACTGGATTGGTAGGGTATTACATCGAGGCCTTAGATCGTAATCTGTTTATTATGACAGTCGGGTTAAGCGTATTTGGGCTATTACAAATCGTTGCAGGCTTTTTAAAACATCGCGGTTTGGGTGAGCATGGTTTTGCCCAAGCTATGGATGATTTGTTCACCATGCCCGCCGCAATGCGAAAACTCGCGGTAGTACAGTTTTTTAGCTGGTTCCCCTTTTTTGTAATGTGGAGCTCAACCACATTGGCGGTCACCTCGTTTCATTACGGTACCTCAGATACGACCAGCGCTGCTTACAATTCGGGGGCCGATTGGGTGGGTATATTGTTCTCGATCTACAATGCAACGGCGGTTTTAGCGGCGATTGCGATTCCCTTAATGGGGCGATACCTATCGTTGAAGCAGATTCATATGACAAACTTGTGCTTGGGTGGTGCCGGGTACGTGAGCTTTGTTTTTATTCAGGATCCACATTGGTTGGTGATACCTATGATCGGAGTAGGCTTTGCTTGGGCATCGATTCTCTCCATCCCCTACGCGCTGCTGTCGACGTCATTGCCCTACCAGAAAATGGGACTTTATATGGGTATTTTTAACTTTTTTATTGTCTTGCCGCAGATTCTCGCGGCGAGTATTTTAACATTTCTTGTAGAGCGATTTTTCTCGGGCGAACCAATTTATGCGTTGGTCATTGGTGGTTGTAGTTTATTTCTAGCGGGCGCATTGACGCTGCGTGTCGAGTCCCCCACGGCTAATGAATCGAATGCATAATTGAGGGGTATCGGTCAGGTGCTCCTGTTTTCGGGACGCGCCCCGCAAGACTGTCTTACAATTAGGGTTGGTTGGACCAACATAGATTCAATGGACTCACCATTGATCAGTTTGATGAGATTTTCGACCAAAAGTTTTCCTGACAAATTGGTGTCCTGATGGATTGTCGTTAGGGGTGGGTCAATGTGTGACGCGGTAACAATGTCATCAAAGCCTATCACTGCGATGTCCTTCGGCACGCTAAGACCACGGCTTTTTATTGCATTCACCGCGCCAATCGCCATTAAGTCACTCCCCGCAAATAAGGCAGTACACGAGGTGTTAAGACTCATTAATTTAAGCGTTGCATCGTAACCAGAAGACTCGAGATTATCAGAAAAAACCAATAATTGTGGGTCCGGTTCGACACCACGCTCGCGCAGTGCGCGCTGGAAGCCCTCGTAGCGCAGCAAATACTCCGGATAATGACGAGATGCCTCGCCAATAAACGCGATGTTACGATGTCCCAGGTCTAGCAGATGGCGACAGGCCAGATAGCCGCCGAGCGCATTATCGCAGCCAAGTGAATGGCCAAGTTGCTGCGCGCCAGTGGGTCCCCAGATCATAAAATGTGCGTTTGCCTTATTGAGTTGAGTGAGTTTTTCTTGATAGCTGATAAAGTCACCATAGCCAAGCAATATCAAACCGTCGGCGCGATGAGATAACTCATAGTCGCTATGCCAATCGTTAGACAATTGCTGAAACGAGACCAACAGATCATAGCCTGCAAGGGCTGCAGATCGAGTAATACTGCCCAGCATCGCCAAAAAGAAGGGGTTGATTTGCGAGTCATCGAGTGTGGGGTCTTCAAAAATCAGTAGGGCCAAGGTTTTCGTTGTTTTAGAGCGCAGATTAGCCGCATTTCTGTCTACGTGGTAATTCAGTTGTTGCGCAATGGCTTGTACTTTCAGGCGAGTTTTCTCGCTCACATGAGGGCTGTTGCGGAGTGCTCTTGAGACGGTTGGCTGAGATACGCCTGCCATGTAAGCAATATCGAAAGATGTATGCGTTTTGTTTTTTTTCGTCATCGAAGCCTCAAGATAGCCGCGTGCCACAACGATCATCAGTATTAATAGGAAAAGAATAACGCAACTTTGACCGACTGTATAGAAGTGATGTCGGGGGCGGATTTCGCAGTAAGGTGGGGCGTTTATTAATCATAACCGGATTATGGCGCGCTACCCTCATCACCCGGTTTAAATTGCTGTGTCTTGGCGTTTAACGTCTGTATCCTAGCGACCTTGAGTCCACGACATACAGGCTGATACTTCACGATGCGACGCCAATCTTTTGATTTCAGTTTGCCCGATGCGTTAATTGCACGGCAACCTGCCCCTCGCCGCCGCGACAGTCGTCTGATGACCGTCCGCGCAAATGGGCGCATAGAGCACCAGCAATTTCCAGATTTACTAGGGCATATTCGCAGTGGCGACCTGATGGTGTTTAATAATACTCGGGTGATTCCTGCTCGGCTTTTCGGGCGCAAAGACACCGGAGGTCAGATCGAAGTATTGATCGAGCGTGTTGTCGATGTCCACACTGTGCAAGCGCACGTACGGGCTAGTAAAGCGCCCAAGTTAGGCGCGTTGATGTTGTTCGATCAGGGCGTTTATGCGCACATGAATGATCGCGCCGAGGGCTTATTCACATTACAGTTTAATGCCCCGGTGATCGAGGTACTGACGGCAATTGGCCACACGCCTCTGCCGCCCTACATTGATCGGGCGGATACTTTGGAAGACCGCGCGCGCTACCAAACCGTCTATGCGAGAACGCCCGGCGCAGTCGCAGCGCCGACCGCAGGGCTCCACTTTGACGAAGACATGTTGGACGCAATTCGAGCTGCTGGTGTCGACGTAGGATATGTCACATTGCATGTGGGCGCGGGAACGTTTCAGCCGGTGCGTGTCGATCACCTGCATGATCACAAAATGCACACAGAATGGTTGCAAGTGGACGCGTCGTTGTGCCAGCAAGTGCGCGACACGCGCGCGCGGGGGGGGCGTGTCATTGCCGTTGGCACTACCAGCGTGCGTTGCTTAGAGACAGCAACACAGAGCGGGGAGCTGCGACCCTTTGAGGGCGATACCGACATCTTTATTTATCCGGGGTATCGTTTTTCGGTGATCGATGCATTACTCACCAATTTTCATCTACCGCAATCAACACTGTTGATGTTAGTGAGCGCATTTTCGGGTTATCGTTCTATAATGGCCGCTTATCATCAGGCAATCGCCGAACAATACCGTTTTTACAGTTACGGCGATGCAATGTTTTTATTTCATAACCCCAGTGCCCCAGAGGAGCTGCCTACAGATGGTTCATGATTCGGGCATTGACCGTCGCAACTGCGCGATGCAGTTTGCGATTTCGGCCAGCGATGGGCACGCTCGTCGCGGAGAATTGCGTTTTCCGCGCGGTACCGTGCAAACTCCAGCGTTCATGCCTGTGGGCACGTACGGTACGGTTAAAGGCATGTTGCCGCGTGATATCGTCGATATTGGCGCCGAGATGATCCTTGGTAATACATTTCATTTGATGCTGCGCCCGGGCACGGAAGTGATCGCTGCGCACGGTGACCTTCACGACTTTATGCAGTGGCAGGGGCCGATCCTGACTGATTCGGGTGGATTTCAGGTGTTCAGTCTCGGTGATATGCGCAAGATCACCGAGGAGGGGGTCTATTTTCAGTCGCCAATTGATGGAAGTCGGATCTTCCTAGATCCTGAAAAGTCGATGCAAGTGCAGCGCGTGTTGGGGAGTGATGTGGTGATGATTTTTGATGATTGCACACCTTATCCTGCGACCGAGGAACAGGCGGAAGCATCGATGCAATTGTCTTTGCGTTGGGCAGAGCGAAGTAAGCGCGCGCATGGCGATAATCCAGCAGCCTTATTTGGGATTGTTCAAGGCGGCATGTATGAGTATTTGAGAGATCAATCGTTGACGGGCCTTGTCGAAGTAGGTTTTGATGGTTATGCGATTGGCGGACTGTCTGTTGGAGAGCCCAAAGACGCGATGTTACGCATTCTTGATCATGTGGGTCATCAACTGCCGGCGGAATGTCCGCGTTACTTGATGGGGGTTGGTAAGCCCGCCGATTTGGTTGAAGCGGTGCGGCGCGGCATTGATATGTTTGATTGTGTGATGCCCACGCGCAATGCTCGTAATGGTCATTTGTTTACCAGTACGGGTGTCATCAAAATTCGTAATGCACGCCATCGCCACGATACCGCCCCATTAGACAGTGCCTGTGGTTGTTATACCTGTACGAACTTTAGCCGAGCGTATTTGCACCATTTAGATAAGTGCGGTGAGATCCTTGGTGCGCAACTAAATACCTTGCACAATCTGCATTATTATCAGTCGTTGATGGCCGAGTTGCGCGACGCGGTTGCCAACACGCGCTTAACGGCCTTTGTCGACGCGTTCTATGCACAGCAATCACGTGGCGATAATATCCGGTAGCGATTAATTTGTTTAGCCTACGCCCTATTTGGGGGCGAATATCGCTATAATGCGCGGTCTTATATCGTCGGGGAACGCGCCAGCTATGCCGAACAAATTTCCGTTGTGGAAAAACGTAACCATTGTCCTTGTGATTTTCTTTGGTTTTATCTATGCGGCCCCCAATCTGTTCCCACCCGATCCGGCAATACAGTTGTCTGGACAAAGTGGTGCGATGGTGATCGACGAAGTGGTATTGGCCAAAATGACGGCGTCGTTGGAGGAAGCGGATATACGCTATTTCGGGGCTACTTCCGATGGCGTTAGTGCACTGGTTCGCTTGAACGACATGGCGCAACAATTGCGCGCTAAAGATGTGATTCAGGCAGAGATGGGAAGCGATTACATTGTCGCACTCAATCTGGCGCCGACGACCCCTGAGGGACTGAGGCAAATCGGTGCACGGCCGATGAAGTTGGGGCTAGATCTTAGCGGCGGTGTACATTTTTTGTTAGAGGTCGATCTTGAGGCCGCAGTGCATACGCGTTTAGAAGGTGATCTGGAGGACTTAAAGGCGACCTTGCGAGAGGAGCGTGTGCGCTATCGTAACTTCGCTTTAATCGGCAATCAATTAGTGGGTCAATTTCGCGACGTTGAGCAAGTGGATAAGGCAACGGCGCTGGTGCGCTCCAACTACAGTTCTCTGCAACCTCAGTCTGTTGCGGGGCAGAATCCACTGACTCTGACGCTGGTCTTGAGCGCAGATGCAACCAGCACGATCGAAGACAACGCCATCAAACAAAATTTAACCTCGTTGCGTAATCGAGTCAATGAACTGGGCGTATCGGAGCCGATTGTATCGCGCCAGGGCAAAAACCGTATTGTGGTTGAATTACCCGGCATTCAGGATACCGCTGAGGCGAAACGGATTATCGGTAAAACAGCTAATCTAGACTTTCGGCTCGAGGCGCAATCGCGTGTGGGCGAGCTATTTGATTTTCGTAATCCAAGTTCCCAAGGGATTGATGCACGCCTTGAAAGCCGCGCTATTATTACCGGGGAAAATGTGACAGATGCGCGCGCCAGCTTTGACGAAAATGGTCGTCCTCAGGTGAACATCACGCTCGACAGTTCGGGGGGATGGGCGATGGGTCATGCGACCCGAGATAATATAGGCAAGCGTTTGGGTGTGCTTTTTATTGAGTACAAAACTCGCTTAGAAAAAAGTATTGATGCCCAAGGCGAGATTGAATTAACGCCTGTGCCCTATGTTGAAAAACACATTATCAGTTTGGCGACGGTACAGGCACAACTGGGCAAGCAGTTTCGTATTACCGGCCTTGATGGCCAGCGAGAGTCGTCAGAACTGGCGTTATTATTGCGCGCTGGAGCGCTTGCAGCGCCTATGTACATCGTAGAAGAACGGACTATTGGCCCGTCATTGGGCGCTGAGAATATTCGTTTGGGGATTCAGTCGGTGACCGTTGGTATGCTCGCCGTACTGTTGTTTATGCTGGTGATTTATCGTGTCTTTGGCATCTTCGCAAACATGGCATTGGCGACTAATTTGCTGTTACTAGTGGGCTTTATGTCGTTGTTAGGGGCAACACTCACATTACCCGGTATTGCTGGGATCGTGTTAACAGTGGGTATGGCGGTGGATGCCAACGTCTTGATTTTTTCACGTATTCGAGAGGAGCTCGCTGCCGGTTTGTTGCCGCAGGCTGCAATTTCAGCGGGATACGATCGAGCGTTTGTATCGATTTTAGATGCCAATATCACCACACTGATCGTGGCGCTGATTCTGTATGCGATTGGGTCAGGGCCGGTCCAAGGTTTTGCTGTAACCCTGTCTATTGGCATATTGACCTCTATGTTTACGTCGATCGTGTTAACGCGCGGCGTGGTTAATTGGGTGTACGGCGGCCGAAAAGTTGATCGCTTGTGGATATAAGGAGCTCGGATATGACACAGGTCACCGTTTACAATTTTATGGGCATTCGCAAGTATGCCGTCGCGGCTTCGGCGGTTTTTTTACTGGTATCAATCTTGTCGTTAGCTACGCAAGGACTGCAGTTAGGCTTAGATTTTACGGGCGGTACCCAAGTGGAAGTGGGTTATCAGGAGCCAGCAGACGTCGAGGTGCTTCGGATGCAGTTGGAAACTGCCGGCTTTGATAGCCCGGTGGTGGTGCATTTTGGATCCGACCGCGATGTGCTCATTCGTCTTCAGGGAAAACCTGAGGAGGGCCTGTCAGATCGGGTTTACGCCGCTTTGCAGGCGCAGGGTGCGGCGGTTGAACTACGTCGGGTAGACTTTGTTGGCCCGCAGATTGGCGAAGAATTGCGAGAGGATGGCGGTCTTGGCATGTTAGCCGCGCTGCTTGTTGTGATGGTGTATGTGGCGATGCGCTTTCAACTTAAATTTGCCATTGGCGCGGTCTTAGCATTGGCGCATGATGTATTGATTACGCTGGGGTTCTTTTCTTTATTTCGGTTAGAGTTTGACCTCACTGTATTGGCAGCAACCTTGGCCGTTGTGGGTTATTCGCTAAACGACACGATTGTGGTTTCTGACCGCATTCGTGAGAATTTCCGAAAGATTCGTAATATGTCGCCCATCGCCGTCATCAACGAGTCGTTATCTCAGACTCTTTGGCGAACGATCAACACGTCTACCACCACAATGTTAGTGTTACTGGCGCTGTTCTTTTTGGGGGGTGAGCTCATACACAACTTCTCCATTGCCCTGATGGTGGGTGTGGGTGTGGGGACCTATTCGTCGATCTATGTGGCCGCTTCGGTGATGCTGACGATGAATATCGGTCGGGAAGATCTTCTGGTTCCCGAAAAAGGCGAACTTGTAGACGATCTTCCATAGCTAATATTTGAAGGTTGTCCTATTAGGTGCTGAATTTCCGATAACAGCGACGCGCAGCACCAGCCGTAATAGGTGTTATCACCACCAGGGGTAGAAGGCGGGCATATCAGACGACGCTTTGTCACTAAAAGCTGCAGGGCGCTTTTCCAAAAATGCACTCACTCCCTCTTTTCCACTTGAGACACTGGCGTAGAAAATAGCTAAGGAGTCAACTTCATGCGCTTTCATAGGGTGGTTTTCAGCAGCATTGCGATACATCATTTGGCGAGTTAATGCGATAGACACAGGGCTGAAGTTTATCATTTTTCGCGCGAGTGCATAGGCGTCTTCAAGTAGGGTGTCGGGCGTATGCACAGACCGCACATAACGGGCCTCACGCAGCGTCTGCGCATCGAGTATATCAGCGGTATAGCACCATTCTAACGCGGTGGAAACGCCAACAATGCGCGGTAAAAACCAGCTGGAGCAGGCTTCGGGCGTGATGCCGATTTTATTGAAGACAAAACCCACTTTGGCCTTTTCAGAGGCCAAGCGCACATCCATCGCACAGGTCATTGTCGCGCCGATGCCCACAGCAGCGCCATTAATGGCACCAATAATCGGCTTTTTGCACTCGTACATTGCGAGCGTTACTTGTCCGCCCGAATCCCGTACACCCGAGACGATTTCCACGTCACCAACCCGTTCACGCATATCGTTTAATGTGGGTGTTAGCGCTTCATTCAGCCCGAAAACATTGCCATCAATACTCAAATCCATACCCGCACAAAATGCCCGACCTGCACCGGTCACAACAATGGCCCGGACATCGTCATCTTCACTGGCACGCGCGTAAGCATCAATGAGTTCGTGCGACATTTCGGTTGTGAACGCATTCAAATTGTCGGGTCGGTTTAACGTTAGAGTTAGGATTTGGTCTGCGACTTCATAACGAATCGTTTTGTAGTTCATAGAATCTCCTTGATGACGACCTAGGGGGCCGGATTCGGGGTTAGCTCTTTCAGTATTGAGTATAGCAAGCCGTTGGGGAATATTGATATCTCAGGCATGACCGCGCGCAAACGCTTTTTTTGCGGGGGTTATTGATGATCTTTTATCAGGCGGTAGATGCTAACTTATACGCCGCTGGAAACGCCTGAAATTACCGTGTTAATGTCTTTAACCAGTTGTGGGCCGCGATAGATAAACCCGCTATAAATTTGTATAAGTTTTGCCCCTGCCGTCATTTTTTTAAGGGCATCTTCGCCACTTAGAATACCACCAACGCCAATAATCGGGATCTCTTCCCCCAAGTGTTGGTGCAAGGCGCTCACAATGTCTGTCGCGCTTTTCAGCAGAGGTGCTCCGCTTAGGCCACCGGCTTGGTCGGCATGCTTAAGGCCTGCGACGGGTTCGCGAGCCAGCGTCGTATTGGTGGCGATTACTGCGTCGAATTTATGTTGCAAGAGTGCTCGAGCGATTTTCTCGAGCTCTGCATCTTTCAGATCAGGTGCGATCTTGAGTGCCAGCGGAACATAACGGCCGGTTTTTTGTGCCAGTTGGTGCTGGTGTTCTTTCAGGGTTAAAAGTAAGTGATCTAGCAGGTCGCCATACTGTAACGAGCGCAGCCCCGGCGTATTGGGCGATGAAATATTAACGGTAATATAGTCTGCGTGTGCGTAGACTTTTTGCATGCAGTGAACATAATCGAGCGTGCCATTTTCGAGAGGAGTGTCTCGGTTTTTTCCGATATTCACACCCACCACGATGGGCGATTGTTTGCGGATGAGTCGCATGACGAGGTGGTCTACCCCACGGTTGTTAAATCCCATGCGGTTGATGATCGCGTGCTTAGACGGAATTCGAAACAGCCGTGGTTTAGGATTTCCAGCTTGTGGTCGGGGCGTGACCGTGCCGACTTCGATATGCCCAAAACCCATCGCATAAAAGGCATCAATCGCCATGCCATCTTTGTCGAGGCCGGCAGCTAAACCCACTGGATTAGGAAAGTTGAGTCCCATAACAGAGACAGGTAAGTTGGGTATATGTTGCTGGTAAAGGCGCTGTAATGGCGTATTTGCGCTTCGGCTAAGACTGCCAAGGGTAATGTTGTGGGCGCTTTCGGGGTCGATATTCAGCATCAACTTTTGGGCGAGGTTGAGCAACATACAAGGTTCTCTCTCATACAAACGTTTTTTCCCTCCAAGGTCTAGAGGGCGTTTTGTCAAGGTGGCGATGGTGTTTTCTTAATGATACCATTTTGCGTCATGCAGGTGTCGAGTTAACGGTGGTTCGGTGTCTTAAATGGGTCAGATTCAGTTGACAGGCTGGCCTTTCTTTGGAGTTCTCTGGCGGCGTAATGAAGGGAGGTTTTGAGCAATGGCGATCAAGTTATCGACATTAAACAAATATTTTGTGGTCGATAAACTCATCTTTCATTCAATTGACCTAAGCTTGTACCAGTTGTCGGCTATTATCGAGGGTGAAGAGCACTATGTGAGTGATGAGTCCGGTGCATTATTACGCGCATTTAACCTCGTTGAACTACAAAAGCTGGCGGCAAAAGTCAACGCGCGTGAGACCGTACTGAGACACAACAGCGCGTATGATGAAATGATTGGTGGCCCTGAAAAAATCGGCCAGAATACGTTAGAAGTCCCCTTGTCTGATAACAAACTGTACTAGCATCGGCAATGCGCTGAAGCACTGCGCGACCTCGTTATAACATAGAACATATCCGTCTGACCGACAGCTTCATGCCCGACAAGATAGTTGCTATTATCTTTGCAAACACCTTAAGCACACAAGCGCGCGAACATCTGTTTGCGATCAACGCGGTGCGGCTATATGAAGAGGATTTCAGATGTCGTTCGACTCAGAAGCTGCAAATGCTGAATTACGCAATCAAACACCCGAAGCCATTGTTCAATGGGCTCTGGGTCAAAAAAGTAGGCCTATAGTGACCACTAACTTCCGCCCTTACGAAGCCACGCTGCTGCATGCCTGTGCACAGTCCTTGCCGACTATGCCGGTTATTTGGTGTGATTCCGGTTACAACACGCGAGCGACATATCTGCATGCCGAGCAGACAATTGCCACGCTTAAGCTCAATGTTTCATTATATGTGCCTAAGCAAAGTGCAGCCCACCGCGATGCCGTTATGGGCGGTATTCCGAAGGTTGATGACCCCCAACACGCCGTGTTTACTCAACAGGTTAAGTTGGAGCCGTTTAAACGAGCTTTGGCTGAACATCGCTGTGATCTATGGTTTACTAATTTGCGCAAGGGCCAGACCGCCTTTCGTAATTCACTAGATATTGTCTCCCACGGCAGCGACGGCGTGTTAAAAGTGAGCCCTTTCTTCTACTGGTCCGATAGCGAGTTAGACGGCTACATCACCGCCCATGGGCTCAGTAGTGAAACTGATTACTATGATCCGACAAAAGTTCATGAAGATCGCGAGTGCGGATTGCACACGCAGTCAGTGACAGGTTAAGCGTTTTCACACGGCACTTTGATATACATTTTTTAGAGTCGCAAAAAAGCCCCGAAAAATTTGTTTAAGGCGTTGCTCACGCTCAACGCCGGGGTTCCTGTAGAGTTTTTTACCAGCAAAAAAAGTGTGTCTAACAAGTCTTCCGAAGGTCTTCAAGCCACACGCGAGTTGCGCAAAATAAACCATTACGTCAATACGTCGTGTTGTAAAAAGGCCGGCTAAAAAGCACTGTGGTGCGCGCGGCAGTTGTGGGCAAATACGACAGCCATAATGAGTTTGACAATCATTAAGGGGACTCTTTCTGTGGGTGGATTGTCTGAGCTATTGCGCTTTGTTGCCGTTAAAGAGCGATGGGTGATAGCCAATGAATACCTCGTTACCAACACATTTGCATTGCGGATAAAAGAGCACGTAGACTGCTTTTTTTGTGGGCACTCTTTGACCATGACCAGTCCGATGGCATGCCTGCTGTCGCGCGCGCTTTGGTAACGTGGTTTTGGTGACAAGGCAGAGAGCCAAACTCGGTTTGTTGAGTCACAATGAGTTTTATTTTGCGGGTGGGTAAAGTACACATGGCGACTATGAAGTATGTAGATATCACAGCAAGTGGCGCAGCCGAACAGATGTTTGTGAAGCATGGAGCAATCCCTCGATGTTGTGCGAATGACGTATTGGTCAAGGTGATTGCCTGCGGCGTAAACCGACCTGACGTTTTACAGCGCATGGGTTTGTATGCGCCACCGCCAAATGCATCGCCAATATTGGGTTTGGAAGTGGCTGGCGAGGTGATTGCCGTAGGCAAAGATGTAACGAGTTGGTCTGTGGGTGATCGCGTGTGTGCACTGTGTAATGGTGGAGGTTACGCTGAATTTGTTGCGGTGCCCGCAGGGCAGTGCCTACCCATTCCAGAGGGTTTGAGCGCAGTCGAGGCGGCGAGCTTACCCGAGACATTTTTTACGGTTTGGTCAAATGTCTTTCAGCGCGCGCAGTTGCGCCAAGGCGAAAGTTTGTTGGTGCATGGCGGAACCAGTGGGATTGGCGTGGCGGCGATTCAACTGTGCAACGCCATGGGAGCCCGAGTTTTTGCGACCGCGCGCAGCGCAGAAAAAAGTGCAACATGCGAAATGCTTGGTGCAGAACGCGCGGTCGATACGAGTCAGCAAGATTTCGTAACCCAGATTATGACACTGACGCAGGGTCACGGAGTTGATGTAATTTTGGATATGGTTGGCGGCACGTATCTGCAAAAAAATATAGCGTGTGCGGCCGAAGATGCACGGGTGGTGAGCATTGCTTGTTTGGAGGGTGCGCGCACCGAAGTGGATTTAATGCAAATCATTCGAAAACGCTTAATGCTAACCGGGTCCTTGTTACGCCCACAAAGCGCCGATACCAAAGCATTGATTGCTTCTCAGCTTAAACAGCAGGTATGGCCGTTACTGGTAAGTCGACGAATAGTACCCCGTATAGACACAGTCTTTTGCTTAGCTGATGTGGTCGAGGCGCATCGCTTGATGGAGAGCGGTCAGCATGTTGGTAAGATCGTTTTAGAGGTTTGCAGTGACTGATTTTTTGGTTTGGTTAGCCGGTGACAACGCCATGCGCGAGTATGGCAAGAATAAATAGCGGGCATACGACTTTAATATAGAGCGGCCAAATGCGCCAAAAAAGTCCATTTTCAATATCGGGACAGCCCTGTTTCAACTCATTTAATAACTGATCACGATGCATAAGCCAACCACAGAATACGCAGAGCATCAGGCTAAGGAGCGGCTGTGCCCATTCAGTCGTCACGGTAACCACCCAAGCGAACAACGTTGAAAAGTGGTAGGCGATCAAGCCGCTAACGAGGGCAGCCAAAACACCGACTAAAAGGCTCGCGCGGGGCCGCGACAGACCTTGAGTTTCGACAGCGAAAGAAACTGGAACCTCAAGCATTGAGATGGACGAGGTGAGAGCCGCGATCGACATGAGGGTAAAAAATGCGAGCGAGACCCATACGCCACTCGCCCCCATGCCAGAAAATAATGTAGGCAAGACGTTAAAAATTAGATCGGGACCTGCAATGAGCGCGCCATCGTCAGTGTAAATGGTGACGCCGGCATGCTGCGCGGCAAACAAGGCGGGCAGAATCAATAGACCGGCAAGAATTGCCACACTGGTGTCTGCCAATGTTACAAGCGTGCCGACTAAGGGCAGGTTTTCATCGGCCCTTAAGTACGAGCCATAAACGAGCATGGTGCCAACTCCGAGTGACATCGAGAAAAAGGCTTGTCCCAGAGCACTCATAATGAGCTGAGGGTTTGCCAGTTGCGTGAAGTCGGGGACAATAAATACCCACAATCCTTCAAATGCTCCGTCTTGTAGCAGTACATAGACAATTAAAGCGATTAATAACAGCAAGAGTGACGGCATCAATCGTCGCGACCATGCTTCAATACCATGTTCGATGCCGGCGCTAATTACCCACACGGTTAAACCGATAAAGCCGCAAGCAAATAGGATGTTACGCGTTAAACCGAAGGTCACTAACCATTCGGCAAGGGTGTGAAAAGCGAGAGCGTTGGCAAGCGTTGCCATGGTATGAGCTAGCATCCAACCGGCAACCAGGCTATAAAAGCACAAAATCATGCTCGCCGTGATAATGCCGGCAAGACCAACGGGCGTGGCAATTTTTGCCCCACTGGGCGTTGACGCGATCGTATGGAGCGAAGTGACCATGTTTGCACGGCTGTGGCGCCCAACAATGAGTTCTGCAATGAGTGCGGGATATGCCAATGCAAAGGCTAAAATTAAATACATCAACACAAAGGCAGCGCCGCCATTTTCGGCTGCATTCGTGGGAAAGCCCCAGATATTACCTAGCCCAACGGCAGAACCCGAGGCGGCTAAAATAAACCCTAAGCGTGATGTAAACTGACCGCGTTGCATGCAATGTTCCTGCGTGATGCGCTACCTATGTGCGAATATGACCCCAGCAAGCATTTGAGTGTAGGTTATTTTTTATTTAAATTCGACTGCCAATGTCGGCTGACTTGTAGGCCTTTTCAGCGCTAAATGCCGCTGCGGCGGTTCATTACACGTTTACACTGCGCACCTATAGGCAGTCTGCACAATCGCACATTTCGCTATCGGGATGGATTTTACGCAAATGGCAGATGTTACGTTTTAGTGTTCCTCTTACTTACCGTCTGACGGGTGGACGATGGGGGGGCAAGCCGCCTAAATTGGCCGGCTAGCGGCTTCAGGTGCTGGTGGTTAATCTGTCTCTTTGTTAGCGCCATTCGCTTGGTTATTGCGGATTTCTTCAATGGTTGCATGCGAGTTGCGATAGTGAAACGAACGTGTGCCACCAAGGCGAACCGCGATAAAAAATAGTCCACTAAGTACAAACCCAATGGGCGCGGTTAAAAGCCCCAGTGGGGCAGGTTGGCCGATACTGTCTTTTAGCATGGCTCGTAAAAATACTCGGTCGGCGCGTGCGCGGTCGTGCGCATTACCGCCAACGACATAACTGAAGTCATGCTGACGCCACGCTGTGTGGTTAAAAAATAGCAGGGCAAACGCAGTGACTGCCCTCCGTAAGCTCTCGGGTAACCATTCAGGGCCCAATCCATTACCGAAATTGGCCTGTTGTTTGGGTGTTAACTCTGTAAAAACGGGTCGCTTCATGAAGTTGATTTCGAGCCAGTTCGGCGCCACATGGGGGTATACACAGCATAGCAAGTTTTACTCAACAGCAAATTTCGCGTGTGCGTGTTGGTTGGGTTAGAGCGGGGGTATTCATTACGCGGCCAGTATGGCTGTGATACTATGCGCACTTGGGGGCGTTCTGGATTCGACGCCGGTTACAAAACCTGTGGTGCATGCCGAGATGG
>CAJWCO010000031.1 GCA_913031145.1 uncultured Cellvibrionales bacterium
AAGGCACATGCGGGCGGTGATCGCCAACGATCAGTAAAAGCGGTTTTTTGGAGCTACGGTTGTCGAGATAGTGCTTTACATCTTTGCCAATCGCCTCACGACGACCCTGTTTCTCTATATCAAAGCCACTCATTTTTCCGTAATTTAGATGGCCGACTTTGCCGAACGCGGCCACTTCGTAGCCTGCATCTTGCATCCGCCTAACCATGATCTGCGTTTTTGCACGGGGCGGCTGATGATTTTCCTCGGCACCGTTTCTGGCAGGCATCAAACCGCTAAGTAAAGCCGAGCGACTCGGTCCACAGGCTGGCGAAGCGACGAACGCGCGGTCAAAAACCCGCCCTTGCTTGGCCAGAGAGGCCATCATTGGCGTGCGAATATCTGAATTTCCATACACAGAACTTTCTGCAAGTCCATGATCGTCAGCTAGAAAGATAACCATATTTGGCTTTTCTGCCGCACATGCAAATGACGCCAAAAATAGAGAAAAGAACGCCCTATAGATACAGATGAATAATTCTTTTTTTGTCAAAATTTTTCCAAATCTCCAGTCGACATTACACCGAAGGTTATTTTAATCCACTTCTTACAGTCGTGGGTTAAATTGTAAGACTCTCGAGCAAAAAAGCCAGTTATTGTATTTACATTACCCGTAAGACATCAAAATATCTGTTAATAATGCGAGTTTACACCGCAATATATGCAAATACGTATCGTGTTTGTAACAGTTTGTATCAGTTCGTATCAACCAAAACACCTGATACAAGCAGCTACAAGGCAGACCCAAGCTCATACCTTTCATGACCGCAACAGTCCAAGCGTGCAAGACATTGCTTTAAAGCGGTCGACACTGGTTATTAATTTCTGTCGCCACGGCCTGCCGAGGGCAGACGGCGTTCCCGATTGCCCCCGATATGAATCAGATGGCAGGCGCTGTTTGGTGGTGAGCGATAACTTTGAGGTGGTATCCGATCCAGACCGTCTTCATCGTTCAATGTGTGTCAGTTAAACGCCGTAGCCTCGGGTATCTTTGCTGTCAAGCAGACTCAAAGGCATCAATCGTCCTGACGAAAGCAACAATCCAAGAGACCTTTCACAACATAGATCAAGGGGTCAGTCGATTGATTTATGTAAGAAAAGAAATTTTTAGTCCATTTACAAACAGGGATACTTTAAATGCCGATTCAAGGCCATTTGATAATTTTTGGTCAGCCACAACATATTATCGCTCGAGCAAAAAATCGCCAAGCCTATAATTTCGACTTCACTTTAAACACAACACACTGAAAAGGATTTTGGTCTTGCAAATGCTGCACTTCTCGCTTTCAAATTCCCTTTCTTCCTCTCTAATTGGTTCTCTGCTAAGTTGCATAGTTTCATCTATGCGGTCTGCGGGCCTCTCAGGCAAACCCAACAGCGCGCTCCCTAACCAGTTGCTGAATACCGCCTTCGGCTGAACAGCCCACTGCGTAGGCCGCCCATTAACTCGGCGTTAGGCTTCTGATGACCACCCGCGTCGTCAGCGAATAAAGTATTGCGGGATGGAGAAAAAATATGAGTGAAGAAAAAGCGGTCTGGTTTGGAACCCCATCGCAGGTGGTCAACTTGGGAAGCTTTCTATTCCTTGGAGTATTTTTCTGGTTGGTCTTCCCTCTGCTTATTATGTTGTGAAAATGGCTTGCTGTGAAGAACACCAAGTATGAATTGACCACAGAGCGAATTAGAACAAGGCATGGAATTCTAAATAAACAAACAGATGAACTAGAGTTCTATCGGGTTCGTGACTACAAGTTAGACCAACCATTTTTTCTTCGAATGTTCTCTTTGGGCAATATCGTTCTTGAAACCTCCGACCGTTCTCACCCAACAGGCATTATTGCAGCAGTACCCAATGGTGAGCCACTTAGAGAACAACTTAGAACTTGTGTTGAGGCTTGCCGAACCAAAAAGGGTGTTCGCGAAGTTGATTTCGAATAGGGATCGTTGCAATGTCCATTTTTTCAATCGTAGTGTTAGTGGTCCGCGGTGGGTTGCTATTGTTAGGCGCCATAGCTAGTTACGCGCTTTTAGCGCGCGCCCTTAAAATCTCTGATAAATATGGTGACGAAACAAATATAGGAACGCTGTGGGGACTATTCATTTTGGGTTTGTCCGCAGGCGTACTGCTTGTCTGGTGGGCACTGCCCTAAAAAGCCGCTAAAAGATAAAATTCACTCATTGGCGACCCTAGATTTCTGCAGAGTGCGGCGTTAGCTATGCCCATGTAGCGCAAGCATTGATTGTGACAAAGATGATCCGAACAGCATCAAATTCCAATGAACTCGTTATCCATGCAGTATCACTCTGTTTACAAAATGACGCGTGCGAACTGCTCTTTATTGTAACTGGGCCGGTAATATGAAAAGAAAGACTAACCTTTAAATAGGGTGTGAGCCTCTATTTTAATATGAAAAACTCATAGAGCGGCTCATTAATAATTAGTATGAGTGCCGGTAGGCCTCACAAATGCTCTGGACGCGGTATGTTAATACATGGCGTCTTTGTGACGGCTTATGAAATCGTACAAATAGCATTATCAATTAGTGAACAGATCGACCTTCCTTGAAATTTCTATGTAACGGAGCAACTTAAAGTATCACGGAGATCGTTTTATCAGCGCCGTTTCAGGTTCCAGTGGTATTGGTTCTTTAGGCGCTGCAGCTGTTCATTTAGGTGGAGATTTTTTAATATATACTTTAATTCGAAGGTCTTTCAGTAAATAGTACAGCTAACAAGTCATTCAAGCAGTTCGACTAACAGCTGGCTATTTGCTCCTTCGTCGCTTATTTTAGCCAACTATTATTTGCCTCTTAATGGGGCGTTGGCTTTATCTATCTTTTCATAAGGAAATATTATGATTTTGTCGAACACCCCAGAAGTCTCGGGTTATAAAACTATCGAATCGATCGACATTGTTACAGGTAATATGGTTCAGTCTAAACATATCGGCAGAGATATTATGGCAGGCCTTAAAGCCATCATTGGTGGAGAAGTCGCGGGTTATACTGAAATGCTGGTAGAGGCAAGAGAGGAAGCATTGCGACGAATGATTGCGCAAGCAGAACACAAAGGTGCTAATGCCATAGTCAACGTGCGGTTTACCACCAGTGCTATTTCTGCTGGCATGTCAGAGCTTTTAGTTTATGGTACGGCTGTTGTTGTAGAGAAAATTTAACGAGGCGTTCATACGTCGCAAGACACATGCACACAGTCATAGCGATTATTCATAGTGCGCGACTATGGGTGTTCCAATGAGGCCCGCTGATAGTAGCAGATACCGTTGATGATGTGGTCATTGAAAATTGGCAGGCTTCTGGGGTTTATCCCGCAGTACCGAAAGGGTTCCTAGTCGATTAAAACGCCCTTTTGCCATTCGGCCGGGACAACGGACTCACCATCGCTAAGTCTTTGAAGGGTACGCGCGCTTGGCATTTTGTTGTTACTCATCCACTCAGTGAAATAAGTCCGAACAATGTACACAAACTTGAAAACTGGCATTTCCCTGGGTCGCCTCCTCGGATCAATGTCGCACACAAGCGACACGGTAAACAAAAATGCCAAAAACAGCGTGTACAGAACTCCCTAATGCAACGAAATGGGTGAAAGTATTTAGGTCCTTTCAAAACGTTACGCTTCTGACTCGAAGTCCGCTCACGCTTTGTGTCAAAATTTCGAGTGAATTGAGCCGCGATCGCTCACCGACTCGTGAAAGCAAGAACAAAACATGCGGTCAGCTAGCGAACGGCGCAGAGTGACTCAGCACAGCGTGTTAGCAGTGATTGCGCGGTAATACACCGTGGCATAATGGCTATAACCCACCCAGCACGAACAAGATGGTCTGCAAAAATGCACAACTTAGAATATTCCGAGCGACTTCATAAAAAGCCCGTTAACGTCGTCGTCGTGGGTAGTATCAATATGGACCTAAGTGCTTTTGTAAAAGATTTCCCAAAAAAAAATCAAACTATTGCGGCGAAAAGTTCAGAAATTAGCGCGGGGGGTAAAGGCCTAAACCAAGCTGTAGCTGCGGCGCGTGCAGGTGCCAATGTCACCTTTATCGGTTGTGTCGGCGACGACAGCGCAGGGATTGCCGCTCTTCAGGTCCTTAAAGACAATGACGTTGACACGCACTACATCAAAGTGGACAAGCAGACACACACGGGAACCGCAAACATTATCATCGCAGACGATGGCGCCAATATGATTGCTGTCTCTGCAGGCGCTAACTATTCGTTAACTCGGCACGATATTGCCCGCGCCAGCTCCGTATTGCAGTCAGCCGATGTCTTGTTGTGTCAGCTTGAATGCCCCTTGGACGCTGTTGAGCAAGCGTTAAAAATCGCTAAAGCGGCGTCTGTGATTACCATTATGAACCCGGCTCCTGCGGTAGACGAGGCGACAAAACTCCTGCCCTACGCGGATTTCGTAACGCCTAATGAAACAGAAGCGTTGAGTCTGACCCACATTGATCCAACATTGCCCGAAAATCGTCCTTTGACGACACGTCGCCTAATGTCTGAGGGCGCAAAAAATGCAGTGGTCACTCTTGGGTCGGCCGGTGCTTATGTCACAGCGCAGGATGGCCGTCAGTTCATGTTATCTGCATTTACCGTCGATGTCGTCAACACAACAGGCGCCGGAGATACGTTTAATGGCGCTTTTGCCTGTGCGATTGCGAGGAATTACGCACTGACCGACGCGACGCTTTATGCAACCGCCGCCAGCGGAATATCCGTATCCGACAAGACCGCCTTCGACTCCGCCCCTACGCATGAAATCACCGTTGATTTTATAGCCCGCTGTACCTATTTAGACACGTTGCTAAAACACGACGAGTCCAGCATTACTCGCTAGCGCTAAAGGACGGCGCACGTCGAAGCCACTTGAGTGACTTGCGACACCGAAATCTCGCTATTTCTCCAACGCAAAGGTTTAATTATGGGGCCAATTTTTCAGTAAATGGGCAGCGCCGTGCACGTCGTTAATGGAAGCAGCATGGCCAAACAAACGTTCTTTCATGGTTTGATAGACCACCCGATTACTCCCAAGATGCTGCAAAGATTCCGCTTTTTCGATCGCTTTAGGCAGGAGGTCCGGCAACGCAAAGACGGCAGACACGATTCCTGCTTGGGCGGCTTCGGGACCGGTCCATCTTCGTGCCAATTGCACAGTCTCAAAGAATACGTTGGCGGGTAACTTGTGCTTAAACAGCGCCAGCTCAGGATCGGGAATCACCATGCCAATTTCGACTTCATTTGCGCAGGCAAAGCCCCTATCCTCGCGCATGAAACGCACATCATGGCACAAAGCCATCATAAAACCTGCACCGAAGGCATGGCCATTGATCGCGCATACAGACGGAATGGGTAGCGTTATAATTCGGCCCATCAGCGCCATAAACTCCGGCATAAAAGCGGCCCTATCCGCGGCTTCTGCGGTTTCTCTCCAGGCGAGATCTAAACCATTGGAAAAAAATTTCTGACTACTCGCAGTCGTCACCAACGCAGCTGCCCCTTGCGAGGCCTCGATTTCGTCAATTGCTTGTGCAATGACGCGCACAAATTCCGTATTCCAAAGATTCTGCTCTCCATTAAACGTAAGAACAAAAATATTATTTTTCTTTTGTAGATCAATCATTGAACTTTCCTTTTTTGAGTCGAACGCCGTAACGTTATGGCCGCCGCTTTACATCGTGCAAACGTTGACGATTAAAATTGTCATTTCATGCGCGCACAGCGTCCTCACATGATAGTCGTGAGCCGTTTTTCTTAGAAGCCAGAAAGACTCAAATCCACCGGTACATATTTATCCTATATTACGACATTTTAACCAAAAAGCCGCCCCGTAAAGATACCATACACGCCCAGTAAAACTGAGACATCGGCTGAATCGGTCAATGTGGTTGACCCTGCGCATTTCGTATTGCGCGCACGACCTAATGACAAAGCCAACCTTTTCGGGCAACGATACCGAAAAGCGGTCGGTTAATTCGCGTACAGACTGTCGCCACCTCGTTATCCATTTAAATGGGTGACTTTTAATCTGTGCCCAATCAACGTGATAGGGGAGATCGCGCCGCTGTTGTATATTTAAGGGCCATGCGGAGACTATAGGGATACGAACATGTTGATCAGAATCGTAATCGTTTTGGGCGCACTCTGAAGCTGTCACGCAATGAGCTTTCCCATAGATATTGAACAGTTAGAACTTAGCGCCCCTGAATCAGTGGGCATGTCGAGCGCCAAATTGTCGGAAATCGACGACGTCGTGGCAACGGCGATCGCGGATGGAAAGATAGAGGGTGCAGTAGTGGCTGTAAGTCGTCGCGGCAAACCCGTGTATTTTTCCGCTCATGGTACAGACAATGCGAAAACCCTTAGCCCAATGCAAAAAGACAACCTGTTTATCATGATGTCATCGACCAAACCCGTCACGGGTGTTGCGGCAATGATCGCGATTGAGCAAGGATTATTCGATCCAAACGATGCCGTGGAAAAATACATTCCGCAATTCAAAGACATTCAGGTCGCTGTTCTTAAGAACCCGATCGATAAGGATATTAGCCCAGCCTACGTGTGGTCAACCTCTGGCGAAAGCGCTAATTTCTTCACGCGAATGGCCGATACTTTAATGGCCAAATTCACCGATGGGTATTTGCTACACGTTCCAGAGCACCGCACCGTTGCTGCTCATCGACCCATCACGATCCATGATTTACTCACGCACACATCGGGGTTGGCGTCTTATGGATTAGGCGTTGCCGTATCTGATTGGGGCGCAGCACTCGGGGATAAAGCCGGATTTTCGAGTAGCGATTACACACTTGAGTCCTACATTGACCTTGTCGCAAAGGGGCCACTCGATTTTCAGCCAGGCACGCGCTGGATGTACAGTGCATTAGTGGGTCTAGATGTCGTTGCCAGAATCATTGAAGTCACTTCGGGTCAGGCCTTCAACACGTTTGTGCAACAGCACATTTTCGATCCACTCGATATGCGCGATACCTATTGGCTGCAGGCACTCCCCGAAGAAAAAAGAGCGCGTAGGGTCGTTCTAACTTACGGTGACGGCAAAAAAGACAAAAACGGCGACCTCTCTAATTACAAGTCGCGGTATTTTTCTGGCTCCGTCGGGCTCGTCAGCACGGCGCGAGACTACCTCCACTTCGAGCAAATGCTTGTCAACAAAGGGACGCTCTTTGGGCAACAGATATTGAAGGAAAGCTCCGTGGCAACAATGTCGAGCAATCAAATAGGCGATCTTTATGGGCGCTCATCTAAGGGCAAGGGCGAGGGTTTCGGTTATTCCGTCTCCGTCACACTAGACCCAACGAAGTCGATGATGCAACGTGGCAAAGGAGGGTTTGGTTGGGCAGGTGCTCTGGGTACCACCAGCTGGTCGGACCCGGCCCGAGAATTGTCAGTGGTTGTGATGGTGCAACAGCCGACCGAAGATTTTCCTCAGAAGATTGCCAAGGTCGTGACGCAGGCAGTCACTGAATAGCCACAGACCGCACTCGATAAGTCTGTATGTGTGCTCAAATAAACGTAACACAAAAGCCGTTTTCACCGGCCTTTAGGGCCGGTCTAGAAATAGCTAACCGCGCGGTGATTCTTTTAGCTCAGACCGGGTACGAAAGACCCGCTAGTGTTCGCAGACGCGCCTTTTATGTTACCAAAACCGATACCGTGTAATGCTCCTACGGTAGCGAAAAATCACGCAAAAATGACCAAATCATGCGATACGTTGGCTGCTCACCAATCTGCATCGGCCATCCGTGGTCTTGATGTTCAAGCCGCACATGCGCAACGCGTGAGGCTTGATCACAGTCGCTGTAAATAACATGACTGTGCTCTGCCGATTCCGTCTGCGTCTCTGTCTGACAACCATGATACTTCTGCCAGAACCTCATCAAGCTCGGAATATCCTGCATCGTGCCAACGGAATCCCATGCTTTCCAGTCCCACTGACGGGCATAGGCAATAATAGGGTCCGCCACCCCGTGAATGTGCAAAATAGGCACTTTTCGACGCGGCGCGCAGGCTTTGGGGTACACGGGCATCGTCCCGGCAAAAGAAGCCACCGCGGCAACGTGCTCACTCAGATGACACACCAGCTCATAAGTAAACATGGAACCGAGTGAATACCCGAGCGCGTAAACCCGCGAGATATCAACACGATGACTCGCTGCAATGTCATCGATAACCGCTTGTATAAAACGAATATCCTGATCTGATTCTCGATCAGTATTCAGTTGCCATGCCCCCTCATTAGGCGCGACATGCTTGGCTACGGGGTGCACAATGAGAATACCCTCGGCCTCCGCGAGCGCTTCGAGATCACGCTGCTGTGGAAAGAGCCAGTCAGCTGTAGCGTCCCCGCCATGGAGCAGAAGAAGCACCGACATAAGCCCCGTGGGCGGGTTTGTGGGCGCATAAATACGATACTGGCGGTCAACGCCTGCCACCTTGACCTCCGCAAGGGGCAGATACTGCCCCCACCGGTGCAGACTATACCCATAATGAACTGCGTACAGCGCACTAAACACCAACAAAGCAAGGCCTAGACCTTTGGTACGCTTACGCATGCGTGTTCTCGCTCCGTGAAAAAATACTGCCATTAACCGGCCCGACGAGGAAATATTAATCTGTCCTCAACGAACCCATGTATCGTCATATGAACGCGCTGTACGCCACTTTTTTAGCGCGCCCGAAAAACTCATCCCAATCGGCATCTGTCAGCCGGTCCGGCTCGCCCATGGTGCGGGCCAATACATAGTGTTTACAGATCATCTCGAGCCTTTCTGCGTGAGCGATAGCGGTCTCGAAGGTATTGCCGCGCGCAATCATCCCGTGATTACCAAGTAAGCAAGCAGCGCGGTGCGTCAAGGCATCTGAGGCATTATTAGCCAGCTCTTCAGTACCAAACGTTGCGTAAGGGACACAGGGAACATCTGCCCCCCCAAACGTTCCCACCATGTAGTGAAAACCCGGCAGGGGCAGATTGTGGCACGCCAAAGCGACACAATAATCAGAATGCGTATGAACCACCGCATGAGCTTTTTCTTGGCGCCGATAAATTGTGCTGTGCATACGCCATTCTGACGACGGTTTGACATCTCCGTCCCAGCTACCATCTTCACGAACCATGACCACCCGATCCGCAGTGAGATTCGTCGCCGAAGCCCCCGAGCACGAAATCAACATCCCACCGTCCACGCGACAGCTTACATTCCCGCTCGCCTGACGCATAAGCCCTAATTCAGCCACCTCTAAATAAGCCCCTACCAGCGCGTCTTGTTTCTTTTTTAGATCACTCATTTATGCTGTTCTCCCGAATGAATGTTCGCCTGCGAGCGAGCACTGAAGTAAAAATAAGACACGGCGCGGCGCGGCGCACCGCTTTCATTCCCGCCCGACCAATGCACGGTAAGCGCACTGTGAATAATAGCGTCACCGGGATTCAGCTGTGCTGCAAAGACATCTGCTGATTCATGATCGATATCGTGAACAAAGGATCCGTCCCTATGACCGGTCTTGTGTGAGCCACGCAAATAGTGCAGACAACCATTTTTAGTATCGGCACGATCAAGCGCAAACCAGATCGTTGCGCCTGCATCGGGCTCTCGATACGACCCTATCACGTCAACATGCGGTTTGAAGCCCTGCACTTCGCCTTCTGGACGATCAAACCAGGCCGCCGATGCACCCAAGACATCATCGTTCAACAAATGCTTGATCAGCGGCACATGTGGACCCGCGTTTAGTTGTTCCTCAAACCATGGATCAACACGCTGCAAACTCTTGAGCACATTACGGTAGGTCGAATGATTGCCATGAGCACGGAACAAACGGTCTGCTAACGGCACCGCCCGTTCACGCAAAGCTGCCACCTCTGACATATCAAGGCAATTTCTCAAAATGACAAATCCATCGTCGTCATAGCGTTTTTTGGTCTCGTCTACGTCGTAATTTATCACTGTCCTAATCTCGAATAAATGCTCTATAAAAGCGCCGCGACGCCCTATTTTTTTGATACTTTTGAGCCAACAAAATGCCTACTAACAGTATCTGGCTCGTTTTTTGTTGCCGCCGAATCAGTGACTACAACGCCGACCTTTAAGCGTTCATCAAAGCAGTCTGTGCACCACCTTGCTCTTTGCAAGAGATCCCGCTCCCGACGGAATCTGGGCGGTAATAGGTTCGATGCAACGCCGTTTCATGCGGCGTATGAGAAAACTGATGACTTTCTATCGCAATCCCGTCTCGCACCGCGGTCTCATAGTGAATGACCGCTTGTAACAACGTCATAAGCAGTTGTAAACGGTGGTACGTTAACACCCTGAAACCGGACGGCTCAAAACTATCGCGGAGCTTACGGTGTGCTTGCACGATGTCATGCATCGACAAATAGGAGTCGACTAAACCCATTAACGCCTTGCGCGAGCGAAGATTCGTCTCAGTGGTAATCACTGGAATTGAATCTTGACCCACTAAACGGTTATTTATTTTCATTGCGATCAAGCTTAACCGACGGGACGTGTCTGGCAATCGAACACTCGATGCGCCAACATGCATAAACAAGTCTAGATCAGACATTGATGGCACGCTTGCACTCTCGGGCGTCAATTTAAAAACGATCTTTCCATACTGCGTTTCAGCTTTGGTAGCGACCGCCGCAACCGACGTTTCTTCGCGGCCGTGAAGGACCCGCATTTCTCGATTACGCAGCAAGACAGTGAACTTAAGATCAGGTTCCAAAATAATCAATTGCAACATCTCGTCGGGTATACTGCGATCGTCTAAATACACCATTCCCTTGTTATCTGTCGCCTTCAACACTTTTCTGAGCGCCTTTATTACTTCCTCGGCATCACTTTTATAATCCGGCACTTGGTCAGACCACACAGAGGCCAAAAGGGGAATATACGTGTCGGATTCTGGACCACTGGCCAATATTTCACAGACACTAAAACACGAGTCTGCATCGACACGGGTATTTGACAAATACTCGATCTTACACGCGTATTTCTTTTTTAATTGATGCACATGAACGATTAAACGAGTGTCGGCTTTTACACTTTTAGCGCCGAGTTTTAACAGCGCATCGGAAATCTTATAAGTAAGGTCAATGTCGTCCAGATTACGAGAAAGGCGCTTGTGCGTCGCATGCAACCGAATGTCCTCGTTCAACCCCTTGGCGACTTTCGTTAGGTTGACCGACCGGGTCCGATGAATACCGACGAGCATATTACTGATGAACTTACTGCCAACGCGGCCCAGATGAGAGCCGAGTGCTGGCGAGCACAGGAGTCTCGCAAAATTTTCTGGATCAAGCCTAGGCTCCATATCAATTCTCCGGTCGTTATCGTCCTCACAATCGCTTTTTCAGTCTCTATTTTTCGGGCAGGCACGTTGCACAAAATAATCAGCTATCGAGCGGATTTATCCCGCATAGTGCAATAAAATCGCGCTTTTGATCCTCTGTCATTTTGGTGAATACTGGCACACCCAGATCGGTGCAGGGTAAATTTTTAAACTCAGGCGATACTCGTTGCATGCTGGCAGCGATATTATGAAGACCGGCATCCTCTCCGCCGGCCGTTAGCGCCGTAACAACCGAGGCGGGCCAATCGGCATTTTGTACAACATCGCCAAGATCTGGCGTCGTCCCCAAGTACTCACCGATCTGATTTTTAAGCGTCTGCTCTTCAAGCGATCTTTGCTTCTGGCCAGCACCGCCATACTTGCTTCGAGACTGATTACAGATATAGGCCCACGCCAGACTCACGTGAAAACCTGGGATCTCAAGCGCTGCCTGGGGGACATGCCCAGCTCCACTTACCACCCCGTTCTGAATCATAAAGTGATAGCCCGACTGTGGCCATTTTTCCGATACCAAACGGTTCGGCGCATGGGTATATCGTTCGGTAAAACTCCACGACAAACTGGCGGGTAGGTCAACCGCTTGTAACATTTTTACACCACAAGCCGCGCACGCATCGCACCATTCTTCGGAACCGAACTCACCCACTTCTTCGATACTCTGCATATCGATCTCAAACATTATATATCCCCCCGAATGAGCGTAACTAGGTGCATTTAAGCGCTTCTTATTTCCCTACTGTGCGTATTTTTAGCACATTCCACAAGTATTGATTGATCTACTTCCACCCATTTTTTACACAGCGCGAATAGAGCTTTTGAGGAATGCGCGCCGCTTATAATGGGACTTTTCACATTTCACACTGAAATCAAGGGCGGTCGAAGGGAGACATTCTGATTACGACACCGCACTGTGCAACGGTTTTTGGGCGCATTTTCGAGCGCCTTATTTTGGGTGAACAAATTCGGCAAAAAAATCTGTATCTGTCCGAAACTCAGAAGTCTAAAGTATACTTTTACAACACTTAAAACTTCTGTCCCGAGTAAACGATATGCGATCATATGAACGTCAGTTAATCACCGCCGAGCTACGACAACGCGAAGAAGAAGGGTGCGACATTCGAGAAATCTCCGTACGCATAAAAACTGCGCTAGCCGATAAAGCCAGTAATGCAGATTTAATCGCGCTGTACGACGAATTAATGTCACTCCCTATCGAGGCGTCATTTCCATACAACGAACCCTCCCTACTCGACGAGATTGTTGCACAACGACCCAAAACCGTACACAAGCTCGCGTGCAACCACAGCGATGCAGTTTTGTATGACCGCATTTACGGCGCATGGTTAGGGCGGGCCGCAGGGTGCGCACTCGGCAAACCGGTTGAAGGGTGGCAGAAAGAGCGAATCGACAACCTACTCACACAGGCAAATGCGCTGCCTCTGGATGATTACCTGCCTTTCGAACCCACCTTGATGGCAGGGATTCATAAGGCTTCGACACGCGGTCAAATCGAGTTCATGGATCGCGATGACGATATGGATTACATGATTTTGGCGCTGCTAGCACTTGAACGCGCCGGCTCCGCTTTTAACTCGCGCGGCATGGCCAATATATGGCTACAAAGCATGCCCTATGGAACGGTGTACACGGCAGAAGACGCGGCTTACCGAAACTTTGTTCTTGGGATTCTTCCGCCTGATTCTGCCATGTACAGAAATCCTTTTCGAGAGTGGATCGGAGCTCAAATTAGAGCGGATGTGTTTGGTTACGTCGCGCCTGGATGGCCAGAAAAAGCTGCCGAACTGGCATTTCGAGATGCGGCGATTTCCCATGACAAAAATGGTATTTATGGCGAGATGTTTGTTGCGGCGATGATAGCCGCCGCATTCGTGCACGACAGTGCCGAGGCGATTATCGAGGCCGGTTTAGGTGAAATTCCCGAGAATAGCCGATTATCGGAGGCCGTTCGCAACACGTTAGTGTGGTGCAAGGAGGAGCCCAACTGGGAGGCGACATGGGAAAAAATCCATCTCAATCTGGGGCATTACCACGGTGTTCACACCATTAACAACGCAGCACTGGTTGTCATGGGCGTTTGGTACGGAGAAAATGATTTTGAGGCTGGGATCGTCAATACCGTTAGGGGCGGATGGGATACGGATTGCACGGGCGCGACGGTGGGCTCAATTCTCGGCGCAAAAATGGGTGCAAAGCTATTGCCGAAAAAATGGGTTGGCGTCTTGAATAATCGCTTACTGTCCGCGGTAACCGGCCACAGTGACAACCAAATATCTGATTTGGCACAACGCACCTTCGATGTCATTAAAACATTAACTAAACCCGAAAACGTAACGGCCAGGTCAAATAAGATCGCAAACACTACAAGCCTAGGCGGCGTTTGGGAATTAGACACCGGGTGGGGCATGCAACGTCTCGATTTCACGCGCGGCACCATACAGTTTGAGAACACGCACAAAGGCGATGGTAGCCCCATAGAGCTCTGGTCTAGCGAATACAACCACCCTGAAGTCTCCTTCAGTTTCGGTGTCGACAAAGATGGTTGGGACTTTGGCGTAGATTTTTCTGGCACGGCTGACGAAAACACGCTCGAAGGATTTTACTATCCGACAGAAACACCCGTTCGAGGCCGACGAATTTCAGACAAATAAAGGATTAGCGGGATGAAAATACTCGACGTAAAAGTCACCGTATGGGAATGGAATGGCATACCGCCTGTCAGTTACTCTGCAAGTATTCAAGGCGTCGAGCGCAGCACCCACATGGCGCTTCTGAAAATTATTACCGACACGGGTATCGAGGGTCATGCCTTTATCGGCTCAGCACTTTATAGCATTGGTAAAGACGCTCAAGTGATCATTGACCGGTATAAACCGTCACTCGTTGGAAGAAACCCGCTTGATCGCGAGCGTATCTGGCAAAGTCTCTCAAAAAACGCACTTGGCTGGTCGCCGATGCGATTAATCGGTGGCATCGACATAGCCCTTTGGGATATTGCTGGTAAAGCCGCTGGGGTCCCTATTCATCAGCTGATGGGGGGTTACCGAACGTCGGTACCTGCGTATGCCAGTTCAGCGGTTTTGCCATCGCCCGAAGCGTACGCAGAAGAAGCGCTGAAGTATAAAGAATTAGGGTGGACTGCCTATAAAATCCATCCGCCGAGTATTCCGACAACCGACATTCGTATTTGCCAAGTGGTTCGAGACGCAGTGGGCGATGATTTTCGTCTGATGCTGGACGCGACGTGGTCGTACAACTATGCGGATGCCGTTTCTGTGGGGCGAGTCGCTGAAGATCTAGGATTTTATTGGTACGAAGATCCACTGCCCTACGACGATATCAACGGATATATGAAGCTCAAGCAGGCACTCAAAATCCCAATAGCAGCAACCGAGTTACCCGCAACCGGACCCACGGCTTATGCGCCATGGATCTTAAATCAAGCGACTGATTACTTAAGAGGTGATCCAGCCATAAAAGGTGGCTTAACATCCTGTTTAAAAACAGCGCACACCGCCGAGACGTTCCATATGAATTACGAGGTGCATCATGGCGGCAACTCTTTAACTAACGTTGCAAATATGCACCTCATTATGGCCATTCGTAATTGTGAGTATTTCGAAGTTTTGCTGCCTGACTCCGCGCAGAAGCATGGTTTAGTCGTTGATATAGAGGTGGATAAATATGGGATGATACATGCGCCCACAGGCTCAGGGTTGGGTGTAGAGATCGATTTTGATCTAATCGAACACAACAAAGTCATGGAGCTGTGATGAAAGATTTTTTAGGTAAAACCGCGTTTATCACTGGCGGCGCAAAGGGTATTGGCTTGGCAATGGCGACCGTCTTTGCCCGCGAGGGAATGAATGTGGTCATTGGTGATATGGACAACGACCAATTGGATGAAGCAGAAAGCAAACTCCGACAAATAACCAACCACATTTTAGCGATCAATGTTGACGTCACCGACCGATCGGCCTTAGAGAACGTCTCTGATCAAATCAGACAGCGCTTTGGTCCCTTGCATGTTCTGTGCAACAACGCAGGCATAGGCGGCGGACAACGAGTGCTTGAAACGCCCGATGATATGTGGAGGCGTGTCGAAGAGGTGAATTTTTGGGGGCCGATTAACGGCATCAAAGTCTTTCTACCTGATATGTTGGGGCACGGCGAAAATGGCCATATTGTCAATACCGCCTCATTCAGTGGCATTGAAGGGCACGGTCACCAGTCAGCTTATGGCGCAAGTAAATTTGCTGTCGTGGGGCTCTCAGAATTTTTGAGTAACGACTTGGCCGACACCTCCATTTCGGTGTCGGTCCTCTGCCCACATGTGGTTGACACCCCTATTTTAGACTCTCTGAAGAGCAGGCTGACAGCCGAGCACCTCAAGCTGTTAGAGAAAATGGCGGTCCCCTCCATGACCGTAGCCGAGCAAGTTCTTAGCGCCATAAAACAGCAAGAATTTTATGTGTTCTGTGATGGGAACGATACTCGGAAAATGTTGGAAAAACGCTCCGAAAAACTACTCGGCGCAATGAACAGGCAGTTCCCCAAAGGAGAAAATGCATGAATGATACCCCAGTGTATGACTTCGACTGGAAACGACTCGCTGACATGCCTGTCGGAAAATGGGAACCTGCAAGTATTGTGATTGATGAAAAATTTTATGTTTTCGGCGGTTACGAGTCATTGATTAAATCGAAAAAGAAAGTACATGTTTTTGACCCAGCGGCGGGTACGCATGGCACGTGGACGAGACTCCAAGACATGCCCAGCGAGACCACCCACGTCAACCTCGCGCCTGATGAAACAGGGTTTTGGTTTGCCGGTGGCATGAAAGATATGCGCCGCGACAAAAAAATTAAAGACCATATCATTGATGAAACGTGGCACTTCGACCTTGTGCTAGATCGCTATACAGCAGGCCCCTTATTGCCAGGCCCTCGTGCCGGTGGCGGCCTTGCTCGCGTGGGTGACAACCTTCATTACATTTCGGGTCTAATGGCTGACCGCGATACTGACTCAAGCGATCACTGGGTCTTAGACCTCGCGCAATGGAAAAAAACGCGAACGGGCACATGGCAACAGCTCGCGCCACTGCCGCTAGCAAGAAATCAGCTTTCGGTGGTCGTACTGAACGGCAAGATCTATGTGATTGGCGGTCAATTAAACCACGACCTGCAGCAATTGGACCAACCAAACGTCGATATCTATGACCCCGTGACTGACGCTTGGCGCGATGGCCCTGCGCTACCCTACGGGCATTCTCACTCCGAGGGTGCTACCTTTGTTCACGATAACCGTATTTGGATGGTTGGAGGTCACACAACGCCCGAGGGCGGGGCTAAGGGCATGTGTAATAACTTAGTCACGTTGGGGGTTGGCGAAGAATGGGAAATTACCGGTAAGCTCCCAACGGGAATCTCTTCCCCAGCATCGAGAGTGATCGACAATAAGCTGTATGTGGCGGGTGGCTGGGATGGCCGAATGACGGCGAAAACACCGGAGTGCGATTATTGGGCGGAACGACAGGTTTCCTCACCCGAGGTCTGGGTGGCCGACCTCCCCACGCGAACCCGCTAATTGCGATCGCAGATTTTCCGGCGCCTGTTATTTCACGCACCGCCGACTGATTTATGGGGTGCGCCGAGATTCGTCTTGCGGTAACACAATGGCAATCACTAACAACACGGCCATAACGACCAAGCACATCTTCAGCGCTGCCCCATAAGAGCCGAAGTAATCTAACCCGAGGCTAAAAGCCGCGGGTCCAATGGCACTAAAAAATACGTTAAACGACGCACTGAATCCGCTAATCTCACCCAAATGACGCGAGCCAAAAAGGCGTATAAACACGAGATTAGTTAGAACGCCCCATAGGCCCGTCGCGACACCCATGCCGAGGGTCCGCGGCCAATGACTCCAGTCCGCTTCAAGGTATATAAAACCATAGCAACCGACGGACATGGCAATGAGCATTGCGATTAAAAGAGGCTTCAAACTAATTCTGTCCGAGTACCAACTCGCCAATACGTTCGTTGCCGTTGCGACAATCGCAATCGGTATAAAATAGTTAAAGGCCTCTGCTGACCCCCGCCCCGCCTCTTCAAAGACGGACACAATGTGAAACACCAGCGCCGTTCCGATCAGTGCGTGCATACCCAAACTCAGGGAGTAAATCCAAAATACTGCACTATTTCTCGCTTCTTTTAGAGTGTGACTGACGACCTCTAGTCGCAGGTCTGCAGTCGAATCGGCGATCACTCCGTCGGCTCTTAAACCGCATGCAATAGGGTTGTCGCGAACCAAAATAAGCGCCACAAGCGAAAAGCCGACTCCCCCAGTGAACGCTAATATCCACAGGGCTTCCCGCCAGCCATAAACACTAATCATCGAAGCCAATAAGAGCGGTGCTACCGAAAAAGCGAGGGTGACGACAACACCTCGCAAGCCGGTTACCAAACCGCGTTTTCCCACAAACCATAGTAACAACACATTTCTGGAACAGCTGGTCAAAACGCCTTGGCCAAAAAATCTAACACCCGCATAGCCCGTCAGAATCGTCCCAAAGGTGACCCATGACGCCGCGCCAAATGACGCACTGATACAATCGACAAAACTCACAAATAAAATCATCAATGACAAACCCACAGAAGCAATTGGGATCATGATTCTGCCACCCAAAATGTCATACCATCGTCCTGCTCGGGCAAGAAATAACGATGACCCGACGGTTCCAAGTAAATACGCGATGGACAATTCGGTTCGACTTAAATCTAAAACTTCGATTAACGAGTCGGTGAAAACCGCTAATCCCATGGTCTGTCCTGGAATACTAAAAATGACACCCAACGAACTGCAAACGAAGACAACCCAACCATAAAAGAATGGGAGCCTGTCAGGCCTAAATGGCCAGTTTGTTGGAATCATCGCACTGCCTTAAAGAGGTGAATAATAAAAGCTCAATACGCGCCGATTGAGCGGTCAGCCGAAAAGAGCTTAAGTGTGTGTGTTTGCTTAGTGTTACGACGGAAACGCAGAAAACCCGAGGCGCGCCCGAAAGAAGCATGCGCATGCTAACGAATCGTTACAAAATTACAACCGAAATAATGCCAACATACGCATGTCATCGACGATGGGAGAAAAGCCCGATGCCGCCAAGAGACGGCCGTTTGTGACTAGTCGTGTATTTCGACTATACCGGCGTCGCCATCGATGGTGATCGTTTGTCCATGCCTGATTCGCTGCGTGCCGTCACCCACTCCGAGAACTGCAGGTATACCATACTCTCGAGCGACAATAGAGCCGTGAGCAAGAATGCTCCCGATATCGGTTACCAACCCGGCTGCATGCGCAAATAGTTGAGTCCACGCGGGTGTAGTCAGCGGGCTGACAAGAATACTCCCAGGCACCATCTTGTCAAAGTCTGAGGGGCCGAGAATGACACTAGCCTTTTGCGTAACTTTACCTGAGCTGACCGGAAATCCACGCATGAAATTGCTCGACTCATCGTTTTTAATCTGCGTTTCCTTAAATGCGATCCCATCAACTTTTCTGGCTTCCTCTGGCATTGTTCCCACTGGATGATGTCTTTTTCGAGCTTCGCGTAACTCTCTGCGTTCTGCTGCGCGCGTGGCTAAACGCCCATCTTGGACGTTGGCCTGTCGTGCATCAATGGCCTCTTCTAACTCCGTGCTCACCAAAAAGAATACATCGTCTGGATGCGCTAAAATTTTCGCATCGACAAGCCGGCGACCCAGCTCAAAAGCCATAGGACGCAAAATAGACCAGGTATAGCCAAATAAGAAGGCTACTTCTTCGCGGATAAAGTTGTACTTCAACGCGAGCCACAACCGAAACCGAAATTGCCAGTACTCGAGACCAGATAAAAATCCGGTAATTTCCTCAAGCTTTTGGTGACGAATCTTTGCGGTTTTTTTGGCTTGATTTTGAGGGTCATACGTCCGATCCCTAACCATATTTTTCAATGATGCAAACAGTGCTGATGGGTCCTCCACCTGCGTCGGCTCAAAGAAATCCATACTGTAGCCCTGATGACCATAAGCACGAAGATAGCCGTTTAACGCGGTGACCACATCGCCCGCTTCCTGATGATCAAGCAGTGCTTGCATAAGAAAAGGCGCTGGCACTGAGAGAACCGTGTAAGTGAGGGCAGTATTGGCGCGAACCTGTTTGGCAATCTCAAAGAGGTCTGCATTCGCTTGCATCGTTTTCGACGCAATACCGGTGAGAAATTGGCCACTGGTAAAGCTATGCTCGGGCAGTGTCTCTTTCAAAAAGGTTTGCAGCTGATCATCCGTCGATTTTGCAACCCCAAAGGTGTGACTGGAATCGTCTGTCCAATAACGCCCCTCTTCAATACCCAAGTCAATAATACCCTCAAGCAGTTTTTGGTCCGAAGCTGCTGCGAGATCTAAAGAGCGCCATTTTTCTGCCGCACCTTCCAGTCGGGGTTTTGATTCAGTCGACCACTTTTTAATTTGGCGGTCATTTTGTTTGGTGTTGTTAAAAGCGATATATGTGGGATTATCGCTTTCCGGCATGGTCAAATGCGCGTCAATGGCTTCATCGGTTTGTTCTGAGTACCACGCGTCAAAGGCGTGCTGATCGTCTTCGTTGAGAGAATCGCGGAACGGCCCTACATCTGGGGCTGCCTTGTCGAATCCAGCTTTCTTAGCCTGTCTCATCTCCGCTTCGTATATCTTATATTCTGCTACGTCAATATCTTGGTCCGAAACACCGGCCTCAGCTGGACTAGCCTTCTTAATTTTTTCCAAATGCTCAATCATCTGGGGCCAATCGAAACGCTGATAAGCATACCCATTGACAGTGACAAACATGGGTCCACCACCGGCCATACCGCTCCCGTTCACTCTTGGGGCCTCCAAGCCGCGGGTCAGGTAAAGCTCCTCAAACAATGGACAAATGGGATCCGGCATATTTTCAACAATTTGCCGGCGGCTGACATAGCGAGCGGGAAGTGTCGGTTCCCAAACAACCTCAATCGGCTGTACTGGCAAGTTGGTGATCGGCCGCGATTGCAAAAGGTGTAAGGTCCCCTCACAAAAGGCCCACTCAATATCCTGCGGAACGCCTGCATAAAGTTTTTCAATCTCAAGCGCTGTCTCACCGAGTTCCTGAAGCATCTCGTCTGACATCGAAGAGCGATTACGATCTGACTCAGACACGGCCTCCAGTCTGACACCTTGTTGTCCGTCATAGACAATTTGTTGCTCTTTGGGGCCGAGTATCGATTCCTTCACCGAAAGATCGGCACGCTCGACAACATAAGTATCGGGGGTGACCTGTCCTCCTACTACAGCCTCGCCTAAACCGAAGCTTGCATTCAACACCATCTCTGAGCGTTCGCCTGTTGCCGGATTCGCGGTAAACAGAATTCCAGAGACTTCCGAGGGCACCATCACCTGCACAACAACACCCATGGCAACGCTCTCTTGCGGGATCCCGTTCTGATGCCGGTAACTGATTGCTTGCGCGGTCCACAGTGACGCCCAGCATTTTTGAACGGCTTCGGCCACGGCTTGGGCACCACGAACATTGAGATAGGTCTCTTGCTGGCCTGCAAACGAAAAATCAGGTAGATCTTCAGCGTTTGCAGACGAGCGAACGGCCACTGGCACATCGTCACCTTTAATATTTAGATACGCTGAATGAATCTCTGCGATCATCTCGCGACTCACAGGTGCCTGTGAAATTAGTTCACTAATACGCTGAGCACAGTTATCGAAAACAGGGTACCCGTCACGCAATTCAGGCTGCGCATCTTTAAGAATCTGAGCCTGAAGCTGGTTGTCCTCTACAAACCGCCGATACGCATCGGCTGTCACCAGAAATCCATCTGGCACAACAAAGCCGGCACACGTCATTTTGGCCAATGAGCGCCCTTTACCACCAAGCAATTCAAGCGAGTCTTCGGTGGTGTGTATGGGTGTAGTAAACATAACAACTATTCCTTGATTAAGTCCAGAATCGATCTGCCGCAAACCATGCTCTAACAGGGATCGTTTCACCCGTTATCATGTCAGCAGCAGGCGAAAGTAAAAAACGGCACATATTAGCAACATCTGCCGGCGCTGGCGGTCGCGTGAGTCGAGGGACTTCTTCGCCATCGTCTGTTACGGCGGGTGGCACGGCTCCCCAACCAATCATGGCCGGGGTCGCAACCAATCCTGGCACCACCGCGTTGACACAGATATTGTGCTTTGCCCATGAATAAGCCAGATTATTGGTTAGACTTAACATCCCTGCCTTGGCCGCTGAATAATGCAATAACCCAGGGTTTCCCTTGGTCCCCGCAGTCGAGGAAATATTGATAATCTTGCCGAACTTTTGCTTGATCATCTGGCGGCCTGCCGCCATACAACAACTAAATGTCGAGGTGAGGTTGACGTCGATCAGTCGCACCCAATCCTCATAGGGAGTATCTTCAGGCTCTCGGGGCATGGCTCCGCCGCCCGCGTTATTGACGATGGCATCCACTCGCCCAAAAGCTTCCACAGTCGTTGCTATGAGATTTTCTACCAAATCAGGGTCGGTAATATCCGTGGGCACAACCATGGAACGGCTTTTACCCAAGGTCTCGGCTACGGCATTCAAAGACTTCTCGGTTCTGCCGACTAAAACCACATGAGCACCCGCGCTCGCGAATTCACGAGCCATTACCTGCCCGATGCCACCAGCAGCACCTGTCAATATAATCACCTTATCGGTGAGCGCATAGTCCGCCATGGGATACCCTCGCTAAAGGCCGCATTATGCAATGATTGAGGAGCCCTCGCACAGCTTGACGCATTAAAGATGACTTCGAATCCACCCAAAACAATATGGGTGAAATTCACGCTTAAATGCGTTGGCCACGCTTTACCGCCACGCAAAAAAAACGCAATCTGTTGTGCTTCGTTGAGACACGGTCAAAATTTCTGCTCAAAGGAGCGAGTGCATGTCCGAATACAAAGAACTCCACCGCCCTCAATTTCACTTCACGGCCCGAGAAAACTGGCTGAACGATCCCAACGGGTTAGTGTTTTATAACGGACTCTGGCACCTTTTTTTTCAGCATAATATTGAAGCTCCAACATGGGGAAAGATGTGGTGGGGACATGCAGTTAGTGAAGACTTACTCCAATGGAGACAACAAAAAAATGCGCTCTACCCTGACGAGATGGGCAGTATGTTTTCTGGGTCAGCAGTGGTCGATCACCATAATACGGCAGGTTTTGGCGCCGGCGCCTTATTGCTTTTTTATACGGCCGCGGGCATGCATGCCGAGCCCAAAGCTCCGTTTAAGCAATGCCTAGCGTTTAGCCAGGACGGCGGTCAACACTGGCACAAATACAATGAAAACCCGATTCTTGATTGGATCGAGGCGGAAAATCGTGACCCTAAAGTCATCTGGCATGAGCGTTCGGGTCACTGGATCATGGCTCTGTACCTTGATGCCGACCGCTTTTGTCTACTGCGTTCCAAAAACGCAAAAAAGTGGGCGCCTTTTCAAGAGATCACTTTGACTGGGGATAGCGAATGTCCTGATTTTTTTCCACTACGCGATCAAGACGGTCATGAACGCTGGATCCTTGCTGGCGGCAGCGGGGTGTATCGTGTCGGACGCTTTGATGGTCAGGTATTTACCCCTGAAACTGAAATGATGAACTTCGAGCTCGGACGCAACGGGTATGCGGCGCAATCGTGGAGTAATGCCCCTAACGGAAGATGTGTGCAAATTTCATGGATGGCGGGCGGACGCTATCCTGAGATGCCGTTTAATCAACAAATGTCGATTCCAGTTGAACTCACACTGGTGGGTTCTGGGACAGACGTTAGTTTGGCTCGATGGCCTGTCGAGGAACTTCTTTCTCTACGCGAACGCAGTCATGTGATAGAGACAACGACCCTCGATGCTGAAGCCCCCCTAATCGCCCCCACGAAATCTAAACTCTTCGACCTGTCGTTTACTGTTCATAAACAGGCCGCACCGTCACTTTACATGGTAGTTCGAGGCCATCCACTTTGGTTTGACTGGGTGACCGGACGGTTACATATTGAGCCAAGCGGGACCCACAAAGTGATCACCGATCGTCCATTCATCCAATTACCCAATACGCCGAGCCTATCTGTGCGCTTAATCATCGACAAAACATCTATCGAAGTATTTATTGACGGCGGTAAGCTCTCCGCCTCTTTTTGCTTCCTGCCTGACGGCTACGTTTATCCACTGATCTTGCATTCTTACAGTGGGCCGCAGATCATTGAGAATTTCGTCGTTCACGAAATGCGATCAATTTGGCCTTAACGGAGCACACACAATGAAAATACTGGTCATCAGTGATATCCATGGCAATTTAGAAGCGCTCAACGCGGTGCTCAAGGCTGAGGACGATGCCGACCGCATTGTGTTTTTGGGGGATGCTCTTTTGTCTGGCCCCCAAGCGCTTGCAACTGCACAACGGATGCGCGACCTTCCGATAGATCTATGCATCATGGGTAACCATGATCGAGATGTGCTTGAACCTTCCGCGTACGCAGCATACCCAAAGGAGTGGATTGCGCTCAATGACGCGCTTATTTCAGAACTTGAGCCTGAACATATTCAAGCGCTGAAATCCTATCAAGCGGCAGGACGCTATCACACCGGGGGATTAGAGATGTACCTGCACCACGGCCAACTCGACCGATCTATCTCGCCGCCCCTGCCAGATGCCCCAGATGACAGTTTTCGGGCCATCGATGCAGGCAGCACGTGTCCGCTCGTTCTTTTTGGCCATACGCACGTGCAGTTTTCAAAACAAATCGACGGTAAAAGCTACATAAACCCCGGTAGCGTCGGTCAGTCGCGATGCGGAAAGCTCCATGCATGCTATGGCGTTTTCGAAAATAGTGCCTATTCGCCGCGGCAAGTAACCTACAACCCAGCACCTTACCTGGAGGCGCTCAATAGCCTCACTGCCCTCGACCCGCATCCGGAGTTCCGCCAGTGGTTATCTGACGGATTTTTGAGTGGTTATGGTATCGGCAAAAAAGAACCTTGGACGCGCTACCACGCCGGAGGTTTCCATTGAATAACGTCGACGCTGGTGAAGCGCTCGATATCAGGTCAGCATTGCATCTAGTTCGCAGATGCTGGCCTTACTATCGGTCTCAACTGAAGCACATTATTAGCTACATTATCGCAACGTGCATCGTCGGTATAATGACATTAGGCGCCATGGTCGTTGCCGACGACCTCATTCAGAACAAAATCGGGCTCGGCGAACGCTTGCAACCCCTCCAGGCGACACTGCTTTTTATGGGCGATGACTATGTCACCACGGGGGAAGACAATGAAGCGGGGCTCTCTGACACGCAACGCAAAGATGTACGCACTCATTTCTTGATGGCTGCGGGTATCTGGGTCCTGATTACTTACGGATCATTAGCGCCACTTTGGTACTACATGGTGTGGATCTTCCAGCAAGTCAATCAGCAACTGCGCATTGAGATGCTGGGCCGCGCGGAGCATCTGTCGCTAAGGCATCACAGCGCAGCTCGCACGGGCGACACCATCTACCGCGTCTACCAAGACAGTGCAACCATCACTAATGTCCTACAATTTGTGATACTCACGCCGCTAAGAGTGATCGCTTTTATTGCCTTTTCCTGCATCTTTTTAATTTTATTCTCGCCATGGTTCGCTGGATTCATCTTAGGAGCGGCGCTTCTCACCGGTTACGCAATGCGACGACTGTTACCAGTAATTAGAGAAAAAGCGAGACTGTCTCGCGAATTAAATAGCGACCTCACGTCCAGAATTCAAGAAACGCTAGCCGCTGCCCGTGTCATTAAAGCCGGTGGCGCCGAACAGCGCATGATGGAACGTTTCGAGAGGGATTCACAGCAGGCACTCGATGCGGCATTTTATATGCGCTTTTACATGTCCCTGCTCATAGTGTTTTCAGTAGTATCAACAATGGGGGCCTTTCTGATCGCAGAGTATTTCATGGCGACTTGGGCGATGTCCGAAAAAGCCACCTATTTGGGGGGTATGGTTGCGTTACTCGGCTATGCCAATTGGAACCTGGGCGCTTACAGAACGGCCTCCGAACAGGGCTTGAATGCAGCCAAACAATCGTGGGAGCTTTCGTATCTGTTCGCGCTCGCTCAAGACCTGACGGTGGGGCTGAAGCGCGCGTTTTACCTGCTCGATCTTGAACCCGAGGTGGTGGACAGTGCCAATCCACAATCATTCCCTGCGCCATTGAGCCACATTGAGTTCGATGAAGTAACATTTCGCTATCAACCAGACAGAGATGTTATTCACAACGTCGGGTTGTCTGCAACGGTCGGCACAGTGACTGCGATTGTGGGTGGAACCGGCAGCGGAAAATCAACGCTCATGTCCCTTTTATTACGACTTTATGACCCCGACACTGGGCAAATTCGGGTGAATGACACGGACCTTCGCGAGATCGAAATAAGTGCAATACGGGCAAACATAGCAATTGCTCTGCAACAAAATGTCCTGTTCGCGCTGAGCGTCGACGAAAACATTCGTTATGGTAACGATGCTGCTGACTCGGAGCAGGTCCAGCAGGCAGCAAAAATTGCCTGTGCTCATGACTTCATTATGGAGATGCCAGAGAGCTACGCCACGGAACTTGGTGAACGTGGAGGAAAACTATCCTCCGGACAAAGACAGCGCCTGTCGATTGCTCGTGCCGTTTTACGCGACACACCGATTCTTATCCTCGATGAGCCAACAGCCTCTCTCGATACCGAAACCGAACAGCAAGTCCTGCGTAATCTTGCTGAATGGGGTCGTAATCGTATCGTTTTTATCATTACGCACCGACTCTCAACAATTCGCTCTGCAGACCAAATTGTCTTCCTAGAAAACGGCACCATCAAAGAGGGGGGCACCCACGACGAACTCTTGGCTCGCGAAGGCGCCTACCATCGCTTTGTAAATGCAGAACTGGGGCATGAGCCCGGAGGATCCAAACGTGGCTAAATCTCCCCAGTATGATGATCGCGTCGATACAGATACAGATCTGACGTTTGCCCAAACTGTGGGCCTCATCAAGCGGTCACTCGGATTTCTGCAAGGCGTGCGAGGGCTGTTTGTATTGAAATTCGGGTTCGCTCTGGTTTCGGTGCTACCCCCACTTGTGGCCCCTTGGATTCTAAAGATTATTATTGACCAGGTTATTCTGCAACAGCCGTTGAGTGCGTCTGAAGTCCCGTTCCCACCCTTTATGATGCCCTTTGTTCAGAGCATTCAAGGTCTCTCTCCGAGCAGTATTATGATGGCAGTCGTGGGGCTCTTTTTAGTGACTATGGCCCTTTTCGGTCTGCGTGCTGATCCAGCAGAGCAGGCTGAAATTGAGGGTATGCCGCAAGGCTACGACGCGGCCACACAGTCCGAACAAGCACTGTCAGCGGGGGGGAGTAATGCCAATGGGCTGTGGGGGTTAATAGAACTCTCGCTAACAATACGCATGACGCAACGACTCGCGAATGGATTGCGCGTTCGCCTCATGGGTCGATTAACCCGACTGGAGATGACCACCCTTGACGATCAGCGTATCGGCGATTCAATTTACCGTGTGGTGTACGACGCCCCGATGTTACCCGAGATTATTTATCGACTCACTATTAAGCCTGTATTGTTGATTGTAACGGCCTTGCTAAGTATTTACTTACTTCAGTACAGCTACGGTTCAGTCACCCCTGAACTCATCTGGCTGGCTGCAGGAATTGTCCCGCTGACGCTGTTACTCACCGTGCCGCTATCGGGTATTGCCAGACGGTTACATCAAAAAAATCGTGCTGCGGGATCCTCAACGACAAATCGCATGGAAGAGAGTATTGACAATATCGCCGCCGTACAATCGCTTGGCGGGATGCAAAGAGAAGCGTCACGCTTTGAAAAACAGCAGCGCTGAATCTTACAAACGTCATCGCCTGACCGTGCTGTTAGATGTCCTGCTATCGTTTACCGCGCGTGCCTGCGTTATGGCAACGATGATTGTGAGTTTCATCCTTACCACCGACGACGTCATCTCAGGCGCTCTATCGTTGGGGGACTATGCAGTCCTTTGGGGTATGTTTGTACTTCTCGGGTACAACGCCTCGGCGATTGGTCTTTACTGGATTGAATTACAGAAAAACGTCGCCGCCGTGCGACGCGTATTCTTTTTCATTGACTACACGGCCGAAGTTGAACGACCTTTACAACCGATGGCACCGCTAGCCAACGCAATAACGTTTAACGACGTAAGTTTCTCTTACCCCGACGGTCGGGTTGGTTTATCACAGATCAACCTAACCTTTCCCGTCGGCAAATTGGTCGCCATCGTTGGCCCTACAGGCGCGGGGAAAACCACCCTTGCCTATATGCTTCCCGGTTATTTACGTCCGACTACTGGCGATATCTATTTTGATGAAAAAAATCTCAAGGATGTAAATTTTAATGACATTCGCAATCAAGTCACCTATGTCTTTCAAGAACACATGCTTCTCTCAAACAGCATCTGCGAAAACCTGTTACTGGGAAATCCCGATGCCAGCGAAGACGAAATGCTCGAAGCTTGCCGTATTTCAGGCGCGATGGAGTTTATTGACCCGCTCCCCAAGGGTATTGACACACCCGTCGGTAAAGGGGGAGATACGCTATCGGTGGGGCAAAAACAGCGACTTTCCATTGCCCGAGGCTTGGTGCGGCATACGCCGATATTAGTGCTCGACGAGCCCACAGCAGCGCTGGACCCACAGACCGAAAATGCGCTGATGGCCTCCCTTAAAAAAGCCGCCAAGGGCCGATTAGTGGTTGTCATTGCGCACCGCCTTTCGACAATACGGGAGGCAGACCAGATCGTCTTTTTAGAGGGTGGGCGTGTCGTCGACGTCGGGGACCATGAAACGCTGATGCGCGATCCCGAGGGTCGTTACCGACAGTTTGTCGATCTGCAGCGTAGATAACGAAAAATACGCCCAAACTCGCAGTCCGGCGCACGCCCAAAAGACGCTATGCGATAACTCGCGCTACAAGACCATTGCACAAAGAACTGCCGCGCTGGGTGTTATCCCCATACCGCTTATCAAGCCGCAAAGGTGCACGCTGTATGCGACTGGAGTGGGCCATGAACAAGTGTGTGTGTGTTCTTCTGGGGCGGCGGACGCCCATCGCTAACATTGC
>CAJWCO010000032.1 GCA_913031145.1 uncultured Cellvibrionales bacterium
GGGAGATGGTGCCGTCGCCATCAGTGTCCCAAGTTAGATCAAATTTATCCTGAGTCTGGTTGTACCAGGTGTCAGCGGTCTCTTTCAAGAAGCTGGCACGCAGTGCTAACACGTCATTGACCGGCAAGTTAAACCAGCCCTTAACAGTGCGCTGAGCATACTTACCCACTTCAACTTCAATCTTGCCTTCCTGCTGATCAAAGTTAGGCCGTGCGCTAATAACGTTGACACTACCAGCAGTTGAGTTACGACCAAACAGCGTGCCCTGTGGACCACGACTGATTTCGACTCGTTCCACGTCATACATCAAAGCCAGGCCGGCTTGCGGTCGCGGTGAATAGAGGCCGTCAAAGTGCATAGCAACAGTAGGGTCACCAATCTCGGTGAAGTTGTTCGAGGTCAAACCACGAACAACCACCTGCACGCCGGAATCAGTTGGCGACAGTGCGATCTGCATATTCGGAACCAAATCGCCGATATCAAGCACGTTTTTGACGCCCTGATTATCCAGTGACTCCTGACCAAAGGCGGAAACAGCGACAGCTGTTTCCATCAGTGAGGTCTCGCGTTTGGTAGCGGTAACAATAATCTCATCAATAGTCTCTTTATCAACAGCCGCTTCTTGGCCATTAGCGGAGGCACTGAGTGCTACCAATACCATTAGCGCATCTCTTAATCGAAGCTTTTTGTGCATTTCCATACAAATTTTCCCCATTAATCTTTTGCTTATCAACTAGTGCTGTTGTTATTCAACTGGCTCTGGATAAATTGTGGTGCCGTTCACAACAAGGCTATCAAATCTTACATCAGCACTTGAAAGTTGAATCTTAACCGCTCTATCAAAGGCTACACCAGCAACTGTGATGTCGTTAGCGCCAAGAGCTAATGCTTTAGCATTGCCCAGGAAATCACCGCCGCTTGCAGTCGTCTTATAGACTCTGTAATTCGCACCACCTTCAGGTAACTCAGTTACGTTCATAGACAATGTTTGAGCACCTTGGCTAGAAACTCCATCAGCAACAAGCGCCAAATTAATAACCTTGACCCAATTTGCATTGTCCTTATCATAGAATACGGTACTCTCACTTACGGTGATTCCCGCGGGCCGACCCGCGACCGTACCACCCGTTGTCGAAGTCGATTGAACCGACTCAAGAGCCGTTCGAATCGAATCACCCGGCAACTCAGTCCCAGATAGACTGAAGTTAATCAGCGGGTGCTCGCCGTCTCCACCCGCATTTCGAGTCCAAATTTTATAGCTGTCACTTGGCGGCAATGTATCCGACTTAGCAATCCGCATAACCAAATAACGACCAATCCCAGCACCACCGTCATACGCCTTGTTGAGCTCGCTCGTTAGCGTCACGTTCGCCGCCGCCGAGGTAAACAAATTTCGGTCACCACCGCCTAATTCACCCAACGCTGTGACCACATCCGTCGACAAGAAACTACTCTGAATCAGCACCGCTTCAGCATCGTAATCGGTCGCATGGTTGATGACTGTATTATCAGACACACGCACCATCGAAACATCTGCATTCCAACTGGGGTTGCCCGACATTTCAGCGCGAATGCCCAGTTCACTGGTAACAAAGGGGTTGGATAACATCCCTAAATCAGGCAACTGGAAAAACCCTATGTAACCTGTCGCGCCGCCATACCATTCGCCAATCACGTTGTTCCAATTATCCAACTCCGTCGTACCGGTCGTGCCATCTGCTTTGACTTCGGTCAAACCATCCGCCAAATCAACACGCATAAATGTCGGCAACGGCGGCTCTGTACCCACGGTTCCGATGACGATATTATCAATGCCTACATGGTTGTCATTACCCCAAAGCGGGACGTACTTAATGTGCGTTGTGTCTGCCGGAATGGTGTATTCAAACGAGTACGTTGCCCACGCTGTGCCGTCACCGATAACCTCTGGCCGCATATCACCAGTATCGCTGATCATGTCATGCCCTGTGCCGTCTGCATTTGGCTTGTAAAATTCGACCTTCATACCGCCTACTTTCGCATCAAACCCATCTTTAATTGAGAAAATCTTGCTATCCTGTGTAACTGTGTAGATCTTTCCCGCCTCTAACCCCAAGTCAGAGATAGATGCAACGTTTCCGCCAGCGCTCACCAGCACCGCCCACCATGTTTCATAAGTACTTGCATCAACCGACCAATATCCGCCTGGATTTCCCCCTGTTGTGGGGAATGACGAGCGACTCGCATTGACGCCCTCATCGGACGACCCTGCTGAAATTGACCACCCAGCACCATTTGCTGTCTCAAAATCTAGATTGCGAACGCCCAAATGTTTGTCGACTTCACCGACGTTTGCTGTTACCGCGGCGTCCACACCATCCGATGAGTCCAGCGTTAAAGTTGTCGACGTGTCTAGCGCTGTGATATCTGTATTAGCTGTATCACTCAAAAAAGTGACCGCGGCAGCAGTCATCGCGTCCAACTGATCAGCCGCATCGTGCTTAAGGCGCGAGACAGCGGATGCTGCTGCCGTACCAAATGTGTCTGCCGTCAACCCGTCAAATGCAGCTGCTACCGTAGTCACAGTGCTCGACGCTTTTGACAGAACAAAATCAGCAACCGCATCATCGACGGTAATGCCCTGCGTGGCTAATTCCGTCTTGGCCTTGGCCTGCAATTCAGCCACTTGCGTGGTATCGGCCAGATCGACCTCGACAGTGGCGGCTAGAACCATACTCGAAAGCGCGTTCATCGCTGCTGCATTAGCATCTTCGGCCGACAATGCTACACCAGCGACGTCCCCTAAACCTTTCATGGCTTCAGCCACGACCAGCTGAGCTGTCATGACTTGCTGAAAAACCGTTTCTACCGCGTGTGCGGTTGTTGCATCGGAATCAGCTGCAAACGGGTTATATGTCGTGACATCAACCCCCACTGGCAGACCCATGGCAGTCGCTAAGTCGCTCGCCGTGTAATCAGGGTCCGCGACTTTTGCGGCTTCAAGCATGGTCGTTAAAGGCGTCACAACGGCGCCACCAGAAGCCGCTTTCATGACAACCCCTGTATCAGCATAGCTTTCGCCTGAGACCGAATCGATTGTCTCAGCTGTCATCTCGACAATAATTATGTAGGACTCGGGCGCCGTGACGCTTTCTTCCAGAGAGTAGGCTCCGTCTACGTCAGTCATTGCAGAGGGTTCATCTGCATCGTGCGCACCGTTACCATTATAATCGGCAAATACCTTGGCATGCTGGAACGGCCCGTCAATCACATTACCTAGAGCGGGCGCCTCGACCACATCGGTAACGGTAATTTGCATGTCCGCGGTGTCCACTGCACTACCACTGTCGGCGACTTGCACCGTCACCTCGTAGACGTTGTCTGTATCGGCGTCCGCTGGCGCTTCAAAATCAGGGGCCGTGGCAAACGTAATTGCCCCCGATAGAGAGATACTTAGGAGCGACGCGTCGGCTCCCGACAATGTGAACACTAAAGCCGCGCCTTGGGCATCATCTTCTAAATCGGTTGCTTGTGCTGTCGCCACTTCAGTCACGCCTTCGTCAACAGAAACGGCGGCGTCGACCGTTAGAGAGGGCGCAGAGTTTTCATCAACATCGGTTACTGTGACCACCACATCGACCGAATCCGTCAACCCACCCGTATCTGCCACCTGAACGGTCATTTCGTACCCATTATTGGCATCTGCGTCACCGGGGACCTCGAAATCTGGCGCCACAATAAACGCAATGACGCCAGTATCTTCAACAATACTAAAGAGCGCCGAATCAGCACCAGAAATCGTGTAGGCCATCACTCCACCTTCAGCATCTGTAGCCATGGCGGTGTCAACAACAGTCTCGTTTTCTGCCACTGGAATCGTCGCTGCCAGCGTTAACACCGGAGCCGTGTTCTCTTCAACATCGGTGACTGTGACTGTGACTGAGGTGGAGTCAGTAAGCCCACCGTTATCCGCCACCTGCACTTGTAACTGGTACACGTTATTCGCGTCTGCATCGCCCGGAGCCTCAAAGTCTGGCGCGGCGTTAAACACAATCACACCCGAGGTCGATATAGAAAATAGCGCGCCGTCGGTTCCTGCTAAGCTGTAGCTCATTGTGCCGCCTTGCTCATCGGTCGCTGACGCCGCACCTACCGCAGTCTGGTTTTCTGCCGCGGACATCGCCGACTCGATAGTGAGTGTTGGCGGCGTATTCATACTACCTCCGCTTCCCCCGCAAGCCTGAAGCACTAAAAACGACAAGAATACCCCTAAGTGCATGAACCTTGATAACATATGAAGCCCCTTTTTGTATTTTCTCAATTTATAATATGTTGTGACTTGACTCTGAGCGTCCGAATCACTTGTGGAACCCTAAAATTCTTTTAACACCACCATCGCGCCTGTACACTGGTGATCTTCTCTGAAGTCGCCATGACCACTGTTAACTACTGCGCGTTTCCCCTGTTGACGATCTAAGTTGGGTCGGCTAAACAATCTGACTGAACGGGCCTGGCCCCCTCTCGTCGAAACCATCACGCGACTTAGTGCAAGACACAAGTGTGTCTAATGTATTAAATCCTAAGTATTATAACAAGCCCAAACGTGTCTTTGAGGATTTTTTTTATAGATCTTCTTCTATGGCGCCTGGCATTTAAGAAGCGACGGCCCAGATCGCAACTTCGAGACGGGACGTCACATAACCGCCTATGGGGTAGAGCACCTGATTATTGATATTCCCTTACTGACATATTATCCAAAATAATCCCGTTCGGCCCGTAGGTGTCAAACCCAGACCTAAAGAGTAAGTAATAAGTCCCCGCCGCAGTAATCTGAAAACGCCCAGGGCTAGCAATCGCCTCACATTCCGCTTCAGTGGCTCGACCCGAATAGGTCACCAAGTCAGGGCATGTCGACATATGAAAAGCCACCATAACTCTTTGATCGCCGTTGAATTCCGAACCGTCAAAGGGCGGATCAACGCCAATGTAAACCTCGCCAAATACCCCTTGAATATCAGAGAACGTCATATCCATATCGAACTGATACGTACCAGGCTGCAGGTCAACCATAGTATACAACGCCATATGTTTGCTGTATTCACCTGTGACCGTCTCGCTAAAAGTGGCTTCACCGTTGGCGATCGTTACCAACCCATTGCCTTCACTTAGTTCGTCGTACATGCTGATCGCCGTCCAACCGGCGTCACCATCAAAACCGCCATTAATCAGCAGGTTTTCGCCCAAAGTGGCCGGCACTTGCGCTAAAGGCATAGGTTCGACCGCCGATATATAGTGGATTGTCGGTGCCACTGCGGCACCTTCCTGCGCTTGCGAAGATTTTAAAACGTAGGCATTCCAGTCATACAAGAACGCATCGGCATCGGCGCGATTGACGCGAAAGATGACGTAATCACCCGCCCCACTGCCGCCGTCATAACGCGCATTTAAATAATCTAACAACACACGATTCGCATCCGCCGATGTGGTAACTGCACCCAGCGGACTCGCCGGTGTGAGGTAATTTGATTGAATTAATGTGCCAGCTTCTGTTGGCGCAGACGACGATGGACCCACAAACCAGTCGCTTAACTGCAACAGATCCATGTCCGCCGAGCGCACAGCCCATAAGTCAGCAGGGAAATCAAGGTTGTTACTTTTTTGATCTAATGTCGCTTCAAATTCGGCACTGACAAATGGATTGTCGACCGCTCCAAAGTTCGGTAATTGAAAGACAGTCATCCCAACAGTCATCCCAAAGTTACCGTCGCTCCCGCCATACCACTCACCGATGTTCAGCTTCCATACGTCGTTGCCACTGAGGTTATCACCATGCAAGCTGAGTAAACTTCCCGGAGCCTCATTGGCACTCCCGGTCGCCGCCCCTGGGGTGTTGCCAACCGCTGTACCTCGCGCCTCTATCATGCCGTCACTCGCCATAGAAACCATAGAGCGCCTGTCGCCATCGGCACCATCTGTACCATCTGTATTATCTATATCATCTGTACCATCTGGACCGCTACCCGAAGGCGCATCTGTCTTGACTAACTTAAAGGTCCAATGCGCAGTATCAAAGTGGTTCACTTGGAGGGTCATCGTGGTGGCTGTACTCGCTGCAATCTCATAGATAATCTGGGCAGGGGCTTCGCTGGGCGCAGACAGTTCACCGTTATTCGTCACTTTGGGCAAACCGATATAGGCACCCGCACCCTCGATGGTTAACAGCGGATAAGGTGCCGCGTCTGCGTACTCATATGTCGCAGTAGCACTGCCATCATGAGGGCTTACGGGTGTGTCGCAACCTTCAGCCGCGCCTTGCCATGGCTCTAACCATGTCTGCGAGCCTAAAAGGTTTGCAAAACTACCATCTGAGTCGAACCTGAAGACGTCGTTCATCAAACATGCGCGCTCAACTTCTCCTTGGGCAGTCAGCACAAACCAAGAAAAATCGCCCTCCTCTGGGCCCAAACCAAGTGGCATTTCTCCTGCGGCATAGGTCCAATAGCCAACCAGATCTTCCGCCGCGATCGCGTTGTCTCCGTCTGTAACGCCATCTGTACCGCCATCTGTACCCCCGTCAATCACGGGCCGACCCGCGACCGTACCACCCGTTGCCGAAGTCGATTGAATCGACTCAAGAGCCGTTCGAATCGACTCACCCGGCAACTCAGACCCAGATAGACTGAAGTTAATCAGCGGATGCTCGCCGTCTCCACCCGCATTTCGAGTCCAAATTTTATAGCTGTCACTTGGCGGCAATGTATCCGACTTAGCAATCCGCATAACCAAATAACGACCAATCCCAGCACCACCGTCATACGCCTTGTTGAGCTCGCTCGTTAGCGTCACGTTCGCCGCCGCCGAGGTAAACAAATTTCGGTCACCACCGCCTAATTCACCCAACGCTGTGACCACATCCGTCGACAAGAAACTACTCTGAATCAGCACCGCTTCAGCATCGTAATCGGTCGCATGGTTGATGACTGTATTATCAGACACACGCACCATCGAAACATCTGCATTCCAACTGGGGTTGCCCGACATTTCAGCGCGAATGCCCAGTTCACTGGTAACAAAGGGGTTGGATAACATCCCTAAATCAGGCAACTGGAAAAACCCTATGTAACCTGTCGCGCCGCCATACCATTCGCCAATCACGTTGTTCCAATTATCCAACTCCGTCGTACCGGTCGTGCCATCTGCTTTGACTTCGGTCAAACCATCCGCCAAATCAACACGCATAAATGTCGGCAACGGCGGCTCTGTACCCACGGTTCCGATGACGATATTATCAATGCCTACATGGTTGTCATTACCCCAAAGCGGGACGTACTTAATGTGCGTTGTGTCTGCCGGAATGGTGTATTCAAACGAGTACGTTGCCCACGCTGTGCCGTCACCGATAACCTCTGGCCGCATATCACCAGTATCGCTGATCATGTCATGCCCTGTGCCGTCTGCGTTTGGCTTGTAAAACTCGACTTTCATACCGCCTACTTTGGCGGGGTAATCATCTCGTGTCGCTAAAATTTTACTGTCTTGAGAGACTGTGAAAACCTTACCTGCTTGCAGACCCAAGTCACCGAGCTCCATGACGTCTCCAGCCGCCGAGACAATTAGTGCCCATGCCGTATCATAAGTCGCAGCGTCCAAAGACCAATAACCACCGGGGTTACCGCCAGTCGATGGAAAAGATGAACCGTTCGGTGGCGTACCCGTATTGCCCTCGGCCTTCCAGCCCGCGCCATCGGGTGTCTCAAAATCCAGGTTCAAATTAAGCTCTGCAACAAGCCCCCACTGGGCAACCGAACCCCCTTGGGCCGCTTGCAACCGACTAAAATAGGTACTATCGAGCTTACTGCTGCCTGCCGCGTTCCAATCGCCATTGACGTCACCCAACAACACGCCGACCAAATTAACCACCGAGGTCTGGGGATCATCAACAAGAACCCCACTCGGGTCCCAGTTGATTCCATCATTGGTCGTTGTGAAAGCACCGGCACCCGCATTTGCCTCGTCATTCCAAAAATCATAGTTTTCGGCTACAAATAGCCAACGTCTGGGCTCGGCGGTATTCAATTGCACCGCCATTTTCAATATCGCCAAGGCATCCGCTGATGTCACTTTTTTATCACCAGTGATATCCGCCGCAATGAGCTGATAGGGGGAGACAGGCAACGGGGCAGCAGGACCACTGCCATCAGGGTCCGCGTTTGGATTAATGCCGACCGCCAACTTTAACGCGGCCAGAGCATCGGCTGAGCTGATCACATTACCACTATCAGCACCCGCCAATGCTTTACTAGCAGATACCTGCTGAGAGCCTTCGTACCGCCTCGCAAACGCAAACTCGCCCATCGCATTCGTCGTCGTTTGATCTGCGAACTCATCTGACGCACCTGTCGTGCCACCTGTGACTGCCACCTCAACCGATTCTAGCAATGTGTGGCTGCGCCAATGATACGCGTGCCCCGATATCAGCGCACAATCAGAACATGGTGATGCAGCGAAGAGTGCCGGACTATCGAGCGTTTTTTGTGTGCCGACCGCGCTATTTATCACACCTGTTGTCGTGTCTTCTCGTCTGTCGTCGAGTCTCGCTACCTCTACTGCTTCTACTGCTTCTACTGCTTCTACTGCTTCTACTGCTTCTAATGCTTCTAATGCTGCCTCAAGTGCTTCCTCTAACTCGCCATCAAACCACTCTTCCTTTAAATCGCCTTCAAACCACTCTTCCTTTAAATCCCAAAGATCAGTCCAACCACCACTCCAAAGCCGGTCCAACAACATCTCTTCCTGCTGATCTTTCTCCTCATACCCCTCATTGCGTTGATACTGATCGGTCTCTTGGAACCTCTCGTCAGAATCGTCTTTATCGTCGTTCCAAAGCGCGCCTTCAAGCCTGACATCAGACCCTTCCCAGAGATCTTCTTTAAATCCGTCGTCAATGTTAGCCTGTGCGTCGGGGCCAACAACGTCCAAAAACTCAGCCCAGAAGTCGCCCCAGAACTCGTCCCAAAACGCTACCGCCAATTCTTTTGACGGTTCACCGCTGCCAATTAATTCATTGGCGTCATCAATCTCTTCGCGCATATCCGCGTTTGCATCAAAATCAACGTCGGCGAACTCGTCAAATAGCGACGAAAATTCATGCCAAAACGCGGGCCAAAAGCCATCCCAAAAAATTAGCCAAAACGCGTCGTCAGCTTTATCCTGCTCTTGGCTAATATCAGTTTTGAGATCTCCATCCTTCTCTACTTCTTGTGCAACACTAGAATTATCAGCTTCTTGCTCGGCAAGTGCCTCCTCGAACTCAAACCAAAAGCGGTCCCAAAACACCTCCCAAAAAGCGTCATCGATCAACTCGTCGAGGAGTTCGTAGGCTTCGTCTATTTCGTCCTCTTGAATATCCCCATCAAGTGCAGCTTGTTCACTTTTAGAAAAAACCTTAAGTTCAGCCAAAAGCGCGTCCCAAAGCGCAGCCCAAAACGCGTCATCGAACACGCTCTCAGACTCCACATCAAGGGATTCATAAGTATACTTGCCGGGGTATTGCGAGTGATGCAACAGTTGTTCTGGTGAAGAAGGGTCTTGAAAAACATCCTCGCGATGATCCGACGCCTGTATAGCGGCGGTCAGTAAAAGTCCGTATAGAATAGCCAACAGAATTTTTGTGCTGCTCATCCTCACCTCTCGGGTTGTTACCGCTGTCTGCACACTCAAATTTACCGGTGACTAGCACCTTTTCACTAATTATATATACCACTAACCAATGTAATAAATCATAACCGACATAACAACCTTGGGAGCATCAAAAAAATTTTATTCGCCTGTGTGCACGTTTATCAACAGTGCATAACGCATCACTCACAGTTCGGGACGACCGAAAAAGGGCCTTCCTAGCAACAGCGGTTATTTATTGGTATGCCCTCAGTGTTATATTGTCGAGAACAATCCCGTTCGGCCCAAAGGTATCAAACCCAGACCTAATGAGAAGGTAATAAGTCCCTGCAGAAGTAATCTGAAAACGCCCAGGGCTGGCAACCGCCTCACAGCTCGCCTCGGTGGCTCGACCTGAATAGGTCACCAAATCAGGGCATGTCGACATATGAAAAGCCACCATGACTCTTTGATCGCCGTTGTAATCACCCGCATATTCAACCGGTTTTTGGGTACCGATGTAGACCTCACCAAATACCCCTTGGATATCGGAAAACGTCATATCCATATCGAACTGATACGTGCCAGGTTGCAGGTCAACCGTCGTATAAAGCGCCATATGCTTTGTCCACGGTCCCGACACCGTCTCGCTAAACGTTGCCACGCCTCCCGCAATCGTCACCACACCATTACCTTCGACATCAACACCGTAGAGGCTGATCGCCGTCCAACCGGCGGCGTCGTCAAATGTACCATTGGTCAACAGATTGTCGCCTGCTACAACTCCGGGAGGTACTGGGTCTGGGTCTAGCGTTCCGCCTGTTGTCGGCACAACGCTGGAACGGTATATAATCTTTGGCGCGAGTTGCTCACCTTCTTCCGCTTGCGAAGATTTTAAAACATAAGCATTCCAGTCATACAAGAATGCATCTGCATCAGCCCGATTCACGCGGAAGAACACATAGTCCCCCGCGCCACTGCCGCCGTCATAGCGAGCATTTAAATAATCTAGCAACAAACTATTTGCATCAGTCGACGTCACCACCGCACCCAAGGGACTTGCCGGCATTAGGTAGTTTGACTGAATTAATGTCCCAGCTTCTGTTGGCGCGGACGACGACGGACCCACGAACCAGTCGCTTAACTGCAACACATCCATGCCCGCCGCACGCACTGCCCACAAGTCCGCAGGAAAATCAAGATTCGTGCTCTTTTGATCTAACGTCACCTCAAGTTCGGCACTGGTAAATGGGTTGTCGACCGCGCCAAAATTTGGTAATTGGAAGACCATCATCCCGACGGTCATCCCGAAGTTACCGTCGCTGCCGCCATACCACTCACCCACATTGAGCTTCCATGCTTCATTACCGCTGACGTTATCGCCATGGAAGCTGAGTGAACTGCCCGGAGCGGGGTTGACAATACCGGTCGCGGCCTCTGGTGTGTTACCAACCGCTGTTCCTCGCGCCTCCAGCATGCCGTCCGCAACGGTCGAAACTAAAGACCGAAGCCCTGTATCGTCCGTGCCACCGTCGCTATCAGGTGTTTCAGTCGTTCCGGCACGCACCAATTTAAAACTCCAATACCCACCCGTGTAGGCGACTTCAACCGTCATACTGTCTTCGGTATTTGTCGTCACCCTATAGGTGTTAGCGTCTGGAGCCGCTGCCGGGTCATTAAGCTCATTCGCATTGGCAACGACTTTCGGAATTCCCAAGTGGGCTCCGACGCCTGTGAGGGTAATCGTCTGCGTCGTTGCGTCGTAGGCATAGCTCGCCACACCGTTGCCATCGTGCGGCGCTACTGGATTTCCGCAGCCTTCGGATGCAACACCTTGCCAGGGTTCTAACCATGTTTGGTCGCCCATCACGTTGACGAAAACACCATCGTCTGTAAATCTAAACACATCATCAAACAAACAGGCTCGCGTCGTAACTGCATCACCGTCGCTGACCCAATTTGACGTACTGCCCGATGTCGGGCCCACGCCGATCGCACCATACGCAGGCAGTAAAATCCAATCGCCCACTAACATTTCTGACGTCAATGTCACCGGAGCAACATAAGCATCAAGAAATGTTATGTCGTCCCAATAATAGGTCTCTGCACTCCCGACAGAGCCGAAGTCGAACAGCAGTGATAGCGTGTCAAGTGCGTCATTTAGGTTTAACGCTGAGCTTCCTTGGGCCTCGGCACCAAAATCAAAAATCAGTGTTTCCCATGCATTCGACACGGTCGTTAATACCTCAACATCCACGCGATTCGCCGCATTAGTCGACTCTTCCAAGCGCATCCGAATGGGTATACCCGCTGCCGGTGCGTAAACACGCACCGATAATCGCGTCAAACTCGCATCGAGTGGATACGTGATCACACCACGTGCAAGCGTGGTAGCTGCTGTTGTGTCAGCGCCCTTAATGGTTGCCACAACACGATTGGTATTATCGTCAGGGTCGGGTGAAATCGCACTCACATTGCCCGCAAAATCAACCAAGCGGTAATCAATTAACGCATCGTCAAACGTCACGCTCTCGCCAACGTCAAGCGTTGCGTCACTGCCCGTGCCGATATTGCCAACGGGTGTTTCCGTTGTCGGCGTTAACTTAAACCAGTTTAAATTAAATCCCCCGTTGGGCGCTGACACGCGCGCCACATAGTCTCCTGCCTCCAGAGCAATCACCCCACCCGCCAGGCCCTGCCACGTTTGCCAGCTTCCCGTGTTGGGTACTGCTACGGCGTCGACCAGTAAACTATCGACCAATAAATTAACACCTTGGGTGCTACCCGTCTGACTAGCAATTCTGTAGGTCACTTGATAATTGGCCGTTGCCGGCACAGTCAGGGCGTACTCCATCCAATCGCCCGCATCAATCCAACCCACATTTAGACCCCCGCCCTCGTCCGAAGTCGCCTGAGTTCCGATCTCTCCGTCGGGCAGTTGCACCGATAGAACAAAAGATTCTGCCTCGATCGTCAACGACCCGTCGTCTACACAATCCTCTGGGTCAGTTTGATTAAAGGCCATCCAATTCAGGTTAAAAGAGGGACCTAAGGCGTCTAATCGCAGAGTTTGAGGCCCTGCCGTTAACTCTACAACGCTGTTAAATGTCACCCACGTGCTCCACCCCCCCGTGGGCATTACGGTAAAGCTGTCTGCCAAAACGCCGCCAAAACGTAATTCAAAACCGCTACTTCCTGGCTGACTGGCGATTCGATACTCAGCGGTGTAACAGCCCGTGGCTGGAACATCAACCGCATACTCAATGAAGTCGCCCGCATCGAAATCGCCCACATAATTACTCAAATCACTGTCGATCGAGGGTGCAATCGCGACAGCGCCTTCTGGCGCGGTAACCACGGCATCCCATTCTTCCGCCTCAACGCGCACATCGTCCGGTTCTGGCGGTGTCCACTCACAACCCGCGCCATTCTCTGAGCTTCCGGCACCGCCCAATCGAATATCCATGTTCATCAAATTCATATTGCCGCCGCTTACCACACGCAATGCCTGCACACCCGCTTTCAACGTAATATCGATCGATTGGTCCTGCCAAACACTCCAACTGCCGGTATCGGGGGTTGTAACTGCGCCGGATAATTTCACACAATCTGACTCAAAGCTTATACTGCCGCCACCCACCGATGCGGTTCGAAATGTTAGGGTGTAATTGTCAGCGGTCGCAACGTCAATGCTGTATTGCAACCATTCATCTTGTTCAAAAAATCCAACAGAGGTGTACCCTTCAGAACTCGACTCTACGTCCACCGCCTCGCCCGCTCGGTAGGCCTCTCCCAAATTAATCTTGCCGGAATCATGGTATGCCACGCCCTCTCCGCCGTAGTCATAATCCGACGCCCACAAACGACCACTCGGCGCTAAACTGTCGAGCGGGTGCGATGCTGCCCCATCGGTCGGCACCGGCATAGGTTCGCCAAAAAACGGGCCCGGCGGTATTTCCGGCAGCGGTTCTAACGGCGCAATTGCATTGGCGTAAGCCGTCGCCACTCGATACGTACTGGCTCCGTTGCGGGTAACCCCGACACCGACTGACCCAGTGAGCCCATAGTCTGCACCGGCGGTCGCCGGTAATGTTCCCACCAAATGCGCCGAACCCGCCCAGGGCCGCAATGCGATATCGCCTGTGGGCAATTCGAGCCATTTAAATTTTTGCTGTTCGCCAATTTTCGCGGCGGTTGCGACCATCGGCTGTCCCTCACCACTCACGGTAAGATACAAGCCATTAGCGCCGCGCAGTGCAACCGATCCGTCATCGCCCGCATCAATGACCATAAACTCATCACTGCCGACGCCCTCAGCATTACTAACACCATCGTAATTGCGATCGTCTGCGATCACTTGGAATGCTTCGTTTAAACGTAAAAAAGCCTCATCCGCGCGACTGTAAAGCCCAACTGCCTGGTCGAAAGGCACCACGGGTGATCCCTTGGCTGGCCATACAGCATCAGGGCTGTCGGGTCGCCAAACCGTTCCAGCGATATCCAAATAGCCTTTAAAACGATCGAGCTCAAGGTCGTTAGCCGCCAGCCACTCAAACTGGGTCCAACCTATGTGGTGACTTTCAAAAACTTCATTAAAGTCGTTTTTAGTGTCGCCCGGAAAGAATTCCGTGCATAGCAAGGCGGGGTAATCAGTACTGGTTTCAAAAGCGAGAATGGTATTTTCGACTTCGGCGAGAGCCCAATACGCATGAAATGCAAAGCCCGCATTATCCCAAATACCCGGGAACTGTGCTGCCAGATCATTGGCTCCGTCAATCGCCTGCTTACCGCCAAAGAACGACATAAACGATCCCAGCAATACCATGGTGTCGGGTGCTACATTGCGAATCGTCTGATACATCTGCGCCTGTTTGTCCCAGTCTGCTGATGTCCAGTTCCCATTCGGCCCACCCACAGGCTCATTGTGCGCTTCATAAATCACATGGGTTTCATCTTTGTATTTGGCGCCGTAAAGATTCCAAAATGCCAGACTCTTTTCCATGCTATGAATCTGACCATTCTCGCCATTGTTGCCAATGGTGATAATCAAATACATCTTAGCCTCGCGAGTTAATGCCACTAACTGATCAGCCAGCGCCTCGTTGAGACCGACAGGATGCGGATTTTCTTCGGCATCGCCCTCAAGATAAACGTGCAGTGTGTTAAAACCGTAATCATGCACAATCTTGTTTAATTGATCTGTTGTCGGAAGATTCGCCGGCAAACTGCCATAGGGGTCACCGCCGTCGAATGACAAACTCACTCCCCGCAATGCGGTACCAAGATCACTGCGAATTACATTGTATCCGAGAGATTGGTCAATGTAGGGCCTGCCGCGAACAGTAATGTCGGCAAGCGTTCGATCTGGAATCTCACCCAAGGGTTGCGACTGTGCGCTTGGCTCACCGGCACTGTCAGCGATGTTTTCTGGGAGTGCGAGAAATTCATTCCCGCTTTCAACACCACAACCGCCGAGAGCTAACGCGCTGGCAACCAGCACAATGGCTTTCCTCAATCTGGCCCAACCGCCGACCGTACCTCGCACAGAAATCCGCATCAAATTACCCTTTTATATCTGTTGTTGGCGCGCACTCATCGCCTAAAATTTGTACCGCATTCCAACGTGATAGCGCGCATGACCAACGCCGTAATACCTGACTTGATAGGTAGATCGCCCATGGTCGCGCCGATCTTGCTCTGTCAAATTCTTTCCCTCAAAGTAAACCGACACATTGTCATTCCACTGGTAGGTCACATTGGCATCAAATTGATAATAAGATTCAACGAATACCGGATTCTCCCCCGCTGATTTCAGGTATTGATCGCGCCAATTCCACGCTAATCTGACCTCCAAGGGTTGCTTGTCGTAAAACAACACGAGATCTGCGGTATTACTCTGGCCGTCGACAACCCACTGTGTTTTAAGTAAGTTAACGTCGTAATCAAGATCACCCTTCACAATGGTATAGTTAGCTTGGAGGCCAAAGCCTGAGCCACCAAAAGCGTGCTTGGCTTCGAAGTCCCAACCGGTAACCACGGTCTTTCGATCAGCGCTGTTGATCGGAATCGAAAGTTCAAACAGAGCGAGCGGATCACCCGCCACACCCGTCACCGTAGCCTCGAGACCTCTAGTGCCCTCTTCGACGGCCACATTAGGTTCATTGGCGAACGTGTCGATGAAATAGTTGTTGAGCGTTCGGCTGGAAACATCGAACCGAGAGTCGCCGCCGGTGAGTACGTCATAGGCTTGCATGTAAAGTGCGCCTTGGGTCGGGTCATACAAGTTCTCGAACAACGGTTGGTTTTCAAAGGTCTCAGAGACAATAAAATTATCGACATCTTTTGCCCAAAACATGGCTGATACATAGCTTTCGTCAGAGAAATACCACTCGAGAGAGAGATCGAAATTGGTTGCCTCGATTGGCAACAACTGCGGGTTACCACGACCGCCAAAACCGCCATCATTGGTAAAGCTACTAATGGTCAGGGCTCCTTTAATATCGTTGTATTCTGGACGTGAAACCGAAATGCTAGTTGACGCGCGCAGGATCAGCTCGTCGGTCAACTCAATATCAAAGTCTAAACTCGGCAAGAGCATGTCATACGCCCCATCGATCTCGGAAAACTGTTTTACCGCCGTACCGTCTTCATCTAACAAACGGTATAGCGTGTAACGGTCTGCCACAATGTTCCAATCGATCGTTGCATACCAAGGTACTTTCGCTTCAGAGTGCACGTCAGTCTCTTCGTATCGTAATCCCGCGTAGATATTAATCGGACGCTGGAATACTTCGTCCACCCAGTGCAATTGAAGATACAGCGAATTAGATGTTTCACGACTGACCTCATCGACATCAAAATCATAGGAAGGACAAAAGCCCGTCAAACAAGGCCCAGGGTCCGTGAGTTTTAGATCATGCGACCCTTCCCGTAAATACTGCTCACCACGATCGACCATCGCCTGGAAATCCCACGTTACAAATTCATTGCGCTGTCGGGGATCGTTACCGCCTGCTATTCCGTCAAACACACCCTGTAATGAATCGACAACGAGAAGGTCCGCAATATCACCCGGCGTACCCAGCCCATTCCAAGCGTTGCCATTTCTCCCTATGCCTCGGTTTTGGCCGCGGTTCACGACCTCAATGCGTCCGAAACCAAACGTTAAACTATGGCCGGCGTCGAAGAGAAATTCGCCATCAAATTGAAACTGCTGAATATCCATGCGCTTAATTTCAGCACCAAAAGAGCTGCCGGTGAGTTGCATATCATTGACATCGAACTGATCAACGCGCGTGATCTGGTTGTGCGGCGTATTGCGCTCGCCCAATTGCACGTCTAAAACGGGCATACCGTCAGCAGTAAAATGCGCCGAGGTCGTGATCCTGTTCATGCCAGATACTGCGACAAAATTATTCGAGCCATGCTTGCTATTTGGGCGCGAATGATCCTTGGAATCTTGATAGTCAAACTTTAAGGTCAAATCCTCGCGCGGTAGCCACTCCACCTGCAGTCCGAGTGCATTTAGTTCATCGCGCGCGCCAAATAACCCAACGCCTTGCAAGTTATCGAACGTACAGCCTACATTGGTGTAGGTCGTGGGCGACCAAATATCTCCTTCTTGCACCCATTCGCTCTGTCGTGTGTCGCAGTTGGTACCGAGCCACGCTGACATATCCTGATGATGCGTGCTGCTCAGGTTTTCAGCATACGTGTAATCAAGCGTACCCGTTAACGTCTCTAAGGGCCGCCATTGAAGGGTCAATTGCCCGTTCACGCGCTCGCGGGTAAAGTCGTCTAAATTGTATTGGACATTCGTCGGAATCGAATAAATCCCGTTGGACACTTGCGATGGAAAATTAATGGCCGTCGGATCACCCACCACAATAGAGCCGGACTGCGCCTTGATGTTGCCATCGGCATCGAGAGCACCGTTATCCATATCGTCCCGCGTCACAAACAAGCGTCCCAGAAAATCTTGCGTTGTCGCGTTTTGATCCCCGCCATCGCGGATCGAACTGCTCACCGACAGCGCCACACCCACCGTATCATCGGCAAATGTTTGACTGACCAAACCCACGAACTCGGGCGTAAATTTATCGCCTCCCCGAGTACCTGGGTCATGAATACCCTCAACCACTGCAACCGCATTAAACCCAGGCATTTCCAGGGGCTTGCGCGTTTTAACGTTGATAACAGCACCAATGCCGCCTGTTGGTACGTTCGCACGAGACGACTTATAGACCTCAACCGCAGAGATACCCTCAGAGGCAATATTGCCAAAATCGAATGATCTACCACCTGACGTCGCCATTTGACGGCCATTAAAAGTAACCAAGTTAAAGCGCGGACCGAATCCACGAACCGTAACTTGCGTGCCTTCACCACGCGCCCTTTCGATCGCAACACCACTGATGCGCTGCATCGATTCGGCTAGGTTGGTGTCCGGAAATTTGCCCATTTCAATCTGGGAAATACCTGCAACAATTCCTTTTGCGTCGCGCTTAATGTCCATAGAACGCTTAAGGCTCGCTTTGATGCCTGTCACAACAATTTCTTCGATCGCACCGTCGGCATCTTGGCCGTTGACGCTCTGCGCAGAGGCGTAAACACACAACCCAACCCCAACGCTCGCCGCTAACAGCTGCCACAACAGTTTAAATTGATGACTCATATTATTCCCCTAAAAACCCCTGCTTTTTAACACGCGCACTCTTCAGAAGCGCCCGAGCTATGCTACTGACGGGTCAACCTGATCCAATTGATATTGATCGCACCACTCACCGAACCGCCAACGAAGTCCAAGCGCATCATTTGCTCACCCGCCGTCAATGGAATGACCGCACTGCGACTCGTCCATTCTTGCCAGCCACCTGAGCCCTCAAAAGATCGAGCATCGAGCATGACGCCACCCACCGACAATTCAAATTCTGAATCTTGCTCACTTGCAATGCGGTACTCAATTAAGTAATTGCCGTCAGAGGGCACTGAAATGCTGTACTCCACAAAATCGCCCACATCAATGTACCCGATATTTTCGCCGCCGCCGGCGCCACCGGCGATACAAGGCTCTGTATCGAGTGTGTCCTCAAGAGATATACCGCTTTGATCATCGAAGTCTTCGGCTTCAACACAAATCTGCGTAATCGGCGGTTGTAGTTCAAACCAGTTGATGTTTTGATCGCCATCAATAAACTCAATTTTCAGCGTGTAGACTCCGAGCGCCAACTCAAATTCAGCCGACGTCAGATTCGTCCAATTCTGCCAGTCTCCAGTATCAGGCACGGTCTGACGATCCACTTCCTCGCCATCGATAGAGACGGTAAAGCCGTCGCTACCACCGGCGCTCGCCACCCGATAATCAATACTGTAAGGGCCAATGCCTGGCGCTTCTATACTGTAGACAAGGTAGTCGCCTGCACTCACAAAAGCGACATTCTGACCGCCCCCCTCATCAGAGGTGTCTTGCACGCCTGCACCTTGCGAATCGATGAAATTCTCTGCTTCATAACGAATCGGATCCGCTTTGGGAACACTGGCCTGCAGGCGCAAAGGGAATTGCACACACCCTTCCGAATTGATGCAGGAAAGACGGATATTATCGAGCTGCATGTGCGCGCTACCCTCAATCTCCAATGTCATTAGGGATGTAACTTGGCGAAGATCCAAAGGCGCTGGTTCACCATTGATACTGATTGGATTCGCCAACAGCTGGTCCGTTGAAATACGGTAAGTTGCCCATGTATCTCGCACCATCCCAGCTAGCTCAAGCTCGACCTGTGCGCCGTGCGTGGAATTCGAACGCATTCCTACGCTGAATGCCGTGGCCGCCGTGTTCGCACTGTCGATGTATAGATCAAATACCAACGCAAGATCTTTGCCGATCAACTCGCTGCTATCGGTGCTGATGTCAAGCGTTGCGGTGCCAAGCGTATTATTGACGTCCAACACCATGCCCCGCGCACCTTCGAGGGTCACCGTGTCTACGTCGAGTGCAATTGATGGGGTCAACGTTAATTGTTGCGGGTCGGCATTGTCATAGTGCCAGGTCAGAGGTTGAAGATCTGCAAGCTTGGCACCGGTTGCCAGATCATAGTAGCCACCGACATACAGGTCAGTGAAAACATCGCCAACGCTTTCTATGCGGTTCGACGCCAACTTGCTTATCCGTGTCTTTTCCCCTGATGCACAAGCGTCAACGCGCGACTCCACCGACGGGTCACAGGCCCACACTTTGAGTTGATCTACCATCAAGGTGGCCGATTCAACGCCAGCAGGCGCAGCTACGCTTAATAGCACCTGCATCGCCTGATTGAAGGGCCCTTCGTTGTCGACGAGAACATCAGTGCCGTCTAAGGCATAGCCCCACGTGTGCAGAGTATCCAGCGTATGCACATGATCACCGTCGATGTACCAGCGAATTTCGTCCGCCCCCCACTCGACCGCGTAGCTATGGAACTCTGTTACCAGTGTTTCCACAAGCTCCGCACTCATCCGAACACCGCCCGTCAAACCCAACCCATAATGGGCGCCAGCCATCGCCAAGCCCGCGCGCGTTTCTAGCAGAGAAAGCACATTTTGACCCGCATAAGCGTCCATCGCCGGGGCCAACTTAAATGCCGACACGTGATCAGAGCCCGCCGCCTTCACGCGCGCTTCCAAACGCCCATAGGTCAGATTCTCAACGCTCTGTATCGAGGCACTCTCGCCGGGTGGGGCCGATAAAACCAAATTTCCCCCCGAAACACTGGCGTTAATGCCAGTCCACAGCGTCTCGTTAAGTGACTCGGCATTGAATTCGTCCGACCACACCAACTGCCAGCCGTATTCTTCCAACCGTTCGAAATCATTGATCACTTGAATCGTCAACGTTGCCGTATCTGACTCGCCAGAGATCGGGTCAGTCGCGACATACGAAACGCTATCCGTACCATAAAAATCTGCGTTAGGCGTATAAGTGAAGGTGCCGTCTGGATTAAACTCCAATACTCCGTTGGCCATTGACGTGTCAGATGCCAACGCAAATTCGAGGTCGCTCCCGATGTCATTTTTGCTAACGTCATCGAAAAGGGATCCCCCGTCTTCGACCGTCTCAAACACATCGCCCGCCGTAAAAACGGTTCGCGTGGCATCGCTACCAGAACCACCGGAACTGCTGCCGCCGCCGCACGCAGTCAGCAGAATGACGACCGTGAAATTGACTGCAACCAGCGCTCTACATAACCACATCTTTAACCCCAATTTAACCGCATTTTTTGTATTTTTTGACATCAGCCTAGTCAGGCACTTTATGACTGACACCCATGCTTGGCGTGTCATTCTTAAACGTATTGTGTGTACGGCATATACTACGAAAAGGAGCAACCAATGAGCGTCCGTTTAAGGCACTCGAACTCAAAAAAATGTGCCTTACAACGATACGGGGTTCTTCTGAGCGATCCGAACTCGAGCCAACATTTATGCCGCTTATCTCAACCCACTATGCCTACCCAATTTAATCGGTTGAAGTGTTTTAGGAGTTTGAGATGTTTGCAGCATTTGACGTATCAATCATGTCTTTAACCGAGGGCACTCGACCTTTGCGCACAGCAAAATCAAAACTATGCCCGATCAATTTTTCCGTTGCAGTCGAGCTCTGCTAAGGGCCAACGATTCGGCAATTTAGAGGTGCTTAGGTTCGCGATATAGACGATAATGCCAGAGAAATTCCAACGCATGGTGTGCGCATGAATCTTTCCCCATGGGAACTTGTGGTCTTCAACTTCCATGATGTCATTTTGCTAATGACTGCGATGCAGTGCCTGCTTTTTGCCTTATTGCTTTGCTTTACCAACAACAACTACGCGATGAGTACTTTTTTTCTCGCCGGCTTTTTGTGCGCGCATGCATTAATACCGCTGAACGAACTCATTCTCTGGGGTGCAGAATTTAAGGTCCTCGCGCGCGCGCACTGGCCGAACCTCTATTTTACCTTGGGCATGGCCTATTACGTGGATGGCCCGCTGTTATTTCTGTGCATCAAATCGTTGGTGTTCCGCGACTTTACAATAAAACGTTTTGAATGGCTGCATTTACTCCCCTTTTTGTGCTATTGCGGCTTTATTTGGATCGCATTTTATAGCCATCCCATCGCGACCCGTCTCGACATGCTAAACAGTGAAATTTTTGTTTACAGCGATCATTATGTCTTGGTCGAATTGTGCAGTAAGGTGCTTAGAATCGGCTATGCAGTCGCCTGTTTTATTTTACTCAGCCGCTACGCCCACCGCCTTCAAGACACGCATTCCAATATGGAAAAAGCCCATATCTCTTGGCTAAGACGTCTGGTCATCGGCATCTTCGTAGTCATGCTATCCGAGGCGCTCTTGGTAGTAACAAAAACGGTATCTTTTGAGCACGAAATCTACTCTTATATCGGGCTTTCTGGGTACTACGCAAGTTTTGTTTTGGTAAATTTACTGGTGTTCACTGCGGTCCGCTACTTTGGTATCTTCGAGCAAGTTATCGAAGAAATACCGGTCAAGAAATCATCGACTGAAAAATTTCTACAACCCGAAATGGCGACCAAAGTAGATAGCGAAATTCGAGCCAACAAAATTTTTATGGACCCCGACCTCACATTGGACACGTTGGCCGATGCACTGGGAATTATTCCCCGCGACTTATCGACCTTGATCAACCGCCACTTTGGCATCAACTTTTATGAATTCATCAATCGCTATCGGATTGAAGAGGCGAAGCGGATGCTCCTGTCTGCCGAGTACAAAACCACCACGATTACCGACATCTACCTTGCGGTAGGCTTCAATAGCAAGTCGGTTTTTTACACTTTTTTCAAAAAGCTAGAAGGGGTTACACCCTCGCAGTGCCGGCAAACAGCCGAACAGAAACCGATTATTTAAGCGCGGCGCCGAGTTCACACCACCGTATCAATAGCGTCGGGGCCTTAACCCCGTGCTTTTTTGCTCACGCCTTTATCCTCGTCGTAAAACTCAACGAGGGCCGCTTCGTCCCTACGCTGTGATTAATACGTTAGGGTTTGCATAGCTCGGGCAGGGATTTTTAATTTCGCCTCGGCAGTGCCCACAAATAAGCTGTAGTCAACCGCATCCTCGGTCATATTCATAACGATGGTTGCCATCGTTCCGTCGACATTTGCAAAAGAAGTGGCAAGTAACATGCCTTTATTACTGCTGGTACTAAGACGCTGCGCCTCCGGTTGCACGAACTTCGAGAAATGTCCGATATAATAGTAACTCGGCGTAAAAATTAGCTCGCCGGTCTGGGTATCGCCATGTACGGGGGCAAAACAGAAATTCTCAACATGGTTGGGACCGCCGCGTTCGTCTAACAACAAATTCCAATCGGTCCAACCGGAGTTGCCCCGATTAAAGTCTCGAATCATAGACATTCCATAGCGCTCGGCATTGGGCCAGTACTGGTAACGCTCAGGCGTAAAACCCTCAACCGTTCCCTCGGTGAAAAGAATGGGTTTGTCCGGATAAGACGCTGACACGAGCGCGAGGTTTTCGTGTAAGTTCTCAAAGCCGTCACAGTGTGGATAGCATTCGGTATACCACGTCTCATACCAGTGGTAGCCAATCCCCCAGGCGTACTTAGAGGCTTCGGGGTCATCGAAAATAACGCTTGCACGGTGCGCCATGAGATCTCTGTTGTGATCCCACACCACAATATTTTTATCCGCATATCCCGCTTTTTCCATAATCGGGCCTAGATAATTTTTTAAGAAGTCGCGTTCCTCTTCTGCCGTATAAATCATCGATTCCCACCGCTGCACTGCCATCGGCTCATTCTGAATACTAATGCCCCATATAGGCATGCCAGCGGCCTCATATGCCTCGATAAACTTGGTGTAATAAGTAGCCCAACTTTCAAAGTACTCTGGAAGCAACTTACCGCCGTGCAACATATTATTGTTTGTCTTCATAAACGCAGGCGCACTCCAAGGACTGGCATACAATAATAAACTTCCTCCTGCAGCCTCGGTGGCCCGTTTAATCAGGGGAATCCTTAACGCCTGATCTTTGGCAATGCTGAACGTCGATAACGCCTTGTCACCCTCATCAATGTAGGTAAAACTCTCACTGCCAAAATCGGAGCTGTGGATCGTCACACGCGCCAAGGTATAACCAATGCCGTCTTCTTTATCAAAGTAAGCTCTAAGAAATTCTTCTTGTTTTTCTGCGGGGAGTTGCGCAAACACTTCGGCGCTTGCATCAGTAATTGAACCGCCAAAACCCAGAACCTTTTGAAAGCGCTTATTTGGATTAACAAATATTGCGACAGCTGTTTCAAGTGGCTGAGTACCAGGTGTAAATGATGCAGAATGGTCAAGCGTTAAACGCTTGTCCGTGTCTTTCGCAGTGGTGTACACCAAGACTTTCTGTGGCGGCGAATTCGTTGGTAACGCTTTGACAGACATGGCGTCAGCAGTTTCATCTGCTGACTGACACCCAGCAATAAGAAGCGGCAAAAGCCACGCGAGTTGTAATGTTTTGTTCATTCAGTAAAAGCCCCATTTGTTCTTGTTTAATATCACAACGTTATTTTCAAATGCGCAGGATAAAAAACCACAACCTGACATATATAAGACATAGTTTAGGCAATTTAATGACAAAGTTGTCCGAGTTAGCGCGAATGCATAGACTCGAACCTTTTTTCACGTCAGCGACACGCGTCATGGCGTGTGCGTGCGTTAAGTAGGCGCTCTTAGTGATGCTTCCGGTGGTGATGCCGGTTGCTTAAAAAGCGGTCTGTAAGATAAAAAGGCAGATACACAACCACACAGAAAAATAAGGTCATCGGAATTAATGCGGCAGTATGAAAAGGTTCTGGGGGAAGCCATTGCATTAAATTTTCTCCCGAGGGTTTGTGATTTAAAAACCAATAGTTAGCGGGAGGCCCAAGCACATAATTGATGCCATAAACGGGCAACAGACAAGCCGCGGTGAAAGAAAAAACTTTCGCAATATCTTCCTGAAAAGGGCGTACCCGAAAGAGGGTCATAGCCATCGATACGCCCAGTAAAACAATAACGTGTCCATATTGATGAACTAAGTAGTCTGGAGAGGGAAACGCAAAATGCGCGTTTGGCGTTAAAATGGCCATGCCGGCTCCAGAGACACCCCAGAAATAGGCGCAATTAAACGCAAATTTATAGCCCCAGATGAAATAAACGACGATCGCCCACGCGGCGAAATCACACAATTGTAACGGCAAGATTTCCTTCCACTCTCGGCCATACAACTGAGTAAAAACATACAACTCTAAAACTTGCAGATGCAGAATCAGCAACACCAGACCGAAACCCAAAAGACGCAGCGTTTTGTCGCTCGCGCCGACAAAAAAACGTGGCACAAAAACGATGATCAGAAGACAGAAGAAAACACTTCCCACGTGGTTGAGCGATAACAATTTAAAAGGTTCGAACTCCGCCATTCGTCAGAATACCCCCGTTGATCATCACACCGCCTCTACAACGCATCATGCATTCGAACGGCATTCTTTTTGGCTCGCGGTAATTTTTTGCAACACGCCATGATTGTGCGTTCCAAAACCCAGCCTTAAGGATTGATCGGGTTACTTGTGCCGTTGGACCATTGAGACACGCATCAAGCACGTTTGTTCCTTTTGACTCGAAAAATGCGCAACCCGAAAGTAAAAATGCACCGACATTTTATGAATTTAAAGCTCTAGAGCCAACAAAAAAAAGCGCATGGGGAACGCTTCAAAAGAGCCCATCAATAAAACAATGAGTTACCTTGCATTGTTGCAGTTGAAGATGCATATCGCCTTGGATTGACGGTCGCGAGACACCAGATAAGCGCTTAGAAGCTCGACTTTGACGGGCAGCGTTTCGCACTTACACGGTTATTTTGATACTTTTTCTTACCCAAAGATATATAATTTGCATTAATAATAGAGACTTGGTAGGCTTATTTGATAGTTCAGGTATGAAAGAGTCTGTTAGCGACTGTTTCGCCAATAAGAGAAACCTGAATGATAGAATTTAGTCTTGATGATAGGGGTTCGAAAAGTGACCGATAAAGGCCTGTGTGCTGACGCTTGCGCGGTCATCGGTGATAAGAAAGAGATCTCGAATCACTTTATAAGACACGATGGGGAGAATTTCCGCGTATGAATAAGAAACAACTCCGCGAAGAAATTCAGCTGGATTTTATCGACTTGTGGTGTAACTTTGGTGACAAAAATCCCAATGTCGACGAGGTTAGAACAGGCGTTGCCTATCTCTATGAGACGATCGCTAACTATCAGGATGATCCAAGAAGTGAGACGATGAAAAACAAAATCTGGGACACGATTCAACCAAAATAACGCAAACATTATGGATATTCACACCACGTTAATCGTACTACTCACACTCAACTTTGCTGTGTCTGCAACGGCTGTTTTCCGGCTTTCTAGGGTCATCAGCCGTCTTTGATCTACTCTGAGCCTATTTTTTATTTGGCGACTTCACGGACTCATCGCCACTAAAAGAGAAACCGCCTGCCTAAATATCTTGCTCATTAATCGGCGACGCGTTTTTTGTCCCAATATTCGTTGGCGTTACCGAGAAGGAAGTAGATAAGGCTCGTTCTTGACTGCGCAGCATGCATGTTGGCACGTACGACCATTTGCGCGCTGACTGCCGGCTCTGCAAGATACTTTACGATGATCATTCGTTCATGCTCGCCAATAAAACCACCGGCAACGCCCATGTCCAGTGTTTCCTCTAGATAGTCCATAACCGTTTGCATATAACTGTGTCCAAATTGTCTATTTTGCAAGACTGCCAATCGAGGATTCAGCGTGATACATGAGTATACGCATTCATCCCAACTCTGCTAGTGGGAATTTACAAGGATTCCGTCTGATCGCAAAACCAACTGAATAACGTAAAGTGCGGGATCTTCTGCCCATCAGACGATCTGCGACAAAAACCAGCGTCGACGATTGCCATGTCCTGTATTTGAGGAAAAAACAGGGTGTTGCATAGCGCAACAATCGTCAACCACCCGTGTTGATGCGTGATCCATTGGACCACTAGAAATCGTCAAAAAATGTGTCATTAATGCCGCAACCACTGCAACCACTGCAACCACTGCAACCGACAATGATCGCCTTGAGACCTGAGGCGCGCGCAAAGCCGGTCGCACTCAGAGAAAAGGTTGACCGCATAATCGCTTAATAAAAGCTATCATCCTTGTGAAAGCTCTTCAAAAAAGTAGTGCGTCTGAGCTCCGTATTCATCGAAGTGTGTGAAAAGAAATAAAACGTGCGGAGTACGAGACCTCCGACAAACTCAGTAACAATTCAACCGGCAGCTAAAAGCGACCTCAAAAAGACCGAACTTAATATTGCAATAGCAAAGAATAGCAACTATTTGATGGCTGTGTGATTAGCGCGCGATCTCAATAGACCACAACGTGACCGCCGAATTCAGTCCCCTCGATAGTAATCAATATTCAAAAAGTCGACAATATCAGTCATTGGCTCATCTGGAATATTCCAACCCTCCGGGGCATAATTCGGGTCAATTTTTTCGGCATCGACTGAGCGTAACAGGGCATTAAATTCAGTGAAGAATTGTTGTTTATTAAGGCCCGTATGCTTTTCAACAGAGCCCCAAAACCCAAGCTCATAATAATCTGCTGGAATATCTCTTAGCGCAGCCTGCCAGGAACTTTTATACGCAAGGAAATGCGGCCCAGCAACAAACATGATCGCCCAACAACTCTGTTGTCCAGGCGCATACTGATATCGCTCATCGCTAGGATAGTATTGCGTATTGTCATGCTGAGCTATCCATCCATAACAATTATCACTACTGGGAACAAATGCATTACCCACCCCGTCCAGTTTATTCGGCGCGTTCTGTACCTGAGACGCCGCAAAGAAAAACGACTTATTTTTCATTTCAACCATGTAATCCAAATGGTCCTGTAAGCTCAAGTACGGCGGGCGAGAGTTAGGCGTAGAAATCGACCAATCGCGAGTTTCCCAATAATTCGCATAGTCTGGATGATCGGGATCTAGGTACTGCAAAAATTCGATATCTCTCCAATAATCACGGTAGAACCAACCGGCAAATTGACCTGAACCTTCAGCCCACCAAAACGGATCAAACGGCTCATCGGATACTCTTTTCTCTAAGTGCGACCAGCCGCTCGCGTCCGCCGTCAGTTGGTGCGCTCGTTGGAAGTGATGAAAATATTCGTGATATTGACCGTCTAAAAATCCAACATCGAGAAGCCAGCGATGATAATACTGGCCCTCTGGAAATTCTAGGTCCCCATGATGGGTATCCCAAAACCACGCGTCTGCATTGTATTCACTTTCAAAAGGGCCGTTAAATAACATGCACAGCGAGTGTGCCACATAACGCCCTCTCGCTTCTGCAGGGCCACTCTGGGGTTGTGATCCAGTCAGACAACCCGCGGTTTCCAGAACTCGCGGGGTTGTCCAAAGAATTTGATCTGAAACGGTTCCATCGAAGCTAATATCTCGAAGCAATTGAAAAACCGCTTGATTTACACTGTCCGCACCGTCTTCATCGGTGATGACGGTATTCCAATTTGGATAGCCTCCAATCTTAGGTTGAATAAAGTCGTGCGCCTGATTGTATCGGTCAATAAATTCTTGCTTAAGCGTTGTGGACACAGCAAACCCTTGGTCGGCATGCCGGAAATTAGTGGGAACATTGATGCCGTCAGCAATCATTCGAGCAGTGGCCTGTTTCAGCGCCTCAGGCATGTCTTCAGAAGAGCCGTCTGAAGACGATGTTCCTGAGTTTGATCCATTTTGATTGGTATCGGCAACCAAACCCCACTGCGCAAGTGACCCACCAAATGATGCGAGCCACTGCGATAGATGATCTTCGTCGAGGCGAGCACTTC
>CAJWCO010000033.1 GCA_913031145.1 uncultured Cellvibrionales bacterium
GGCCACCTCTTGGTGGTGAGGCGCCGTTTGCGGATTGGTGTGATTCGGATACATCCACCGCGGAAATGGGGCCTGCAGCAACTGAGTGCACATCGAGCAATACTGCGTCATCGAGTAAGCCTTGGGTTGGGACTAACCTCTTTTTTAGGCGCATGCCCTACAAGTCGGCGGAGGCTTGGTGTGCGAGTCAAAACGGTCGCTTGCCGACCCCAGCAGAGATTACCGAGCACTTATTGCCGATTGGTAGCGGCGGTATTTTCCAAGATACGATGACGGCACCTGATGCGACTAATGCGGGCTGGCCGCAGCAGCAGTCGAAGTACTGGACGAGTAATGTCCATAATGGCAATGAAGCGAAGCGAACTCTGTTTATCACCAGAAAGTATGCGAATACTGGAGAGGCAGATCAACCGACCGACAGTGCTGGTGAGATAAAACACTTTCAGACTGGAGGGGACGTGAATAATCCGGCGAATGCACAGTCACGAGTATGGGTCATGTGTGTGGGCGCGACTGCTAGCGAATAAGGCGTCAATAGAGGATCGAGGGTTAACTGGTTGCTACAACCTCTAAACGGATTTCAAGGCAACTGGGTTATGAACTGAGTCCCGTGTGACGGGGTAGAAACGGTTTAAATTGCACGATTAAAATGTGTTGGGGACGATAATTATGTATATCAAAAATAAATTTAGCGTAAAAGAAACGTTAGTGGTGCCGTTAGCATTGATTTTGGGGGTTGGCGGGCTGTCGTCAGTAAGTCACGCGGCCGAGCTCGAGGAAATTGTGGTCACTGCGACGAAACGTGAAACCTCGCTGATGAAAACAGCGGTTTCGGTCTCGGCAATATCACAGGAAGATCTGGATGCTCAGGGCATTCAAAGCGTGCTCGACATCGGAGATTTGGTACCCAATATGCAAATATCGCTGTCGCCAGAAGATTCGGGTGTGCAGATTGTTATTCGAGGCTTGACCTCCAATAATTTCACTGAACTAGGTGATCCTACCGTTGCATTGCATTTTGATGGCCTTTACTCACCGCGCCCGCAGGCAGGCTTAGCATTAATGTACGACGTGGAGCGAACCGAAATTAGCCGTGGGCCACAGGGCACTATTTACGGTCGGAATTCCACGGCGGGAAGTATTAACGTGATCAGTAAGCGCCCCCAGTTTGATGTTCAAGAGGGGCACGCAGAGGTAGAACTGGGTGAGTATGCGCAGCGGGTTGTTAAAGGCTGGTATAACTTCCCGATTAATGACGGTTTGGCATTGCGCGGCAGTTTTTTACGCTCCACGGCTGATACATGGTACAACCAATCAATGGACACCTTTGATCTAGATTGGGACACCGACGGGGATGGCACGACGACGGGTGCTTTTGACGTGCCGGCTGACGGTATTCCAAATGTCGATCAACGTCGCAATCGTCCCATAAGCGATAGCGATGCCTACGGCGCTGTTGATCAATACGGCGCGCGGCTCAGCTTGCGCTACGAGCCGAATGATACGATGAGTTGGGACCTGATCACCGATTACTATAAAGACCGATCTCCCGGTGGTTTACGCCTTAAAGATTGTGAAAAAGCAGAGGGAACGTTTTTTGCCTGCGATCATGGGCAGTGGGATGTGGCCGTCAATGTGCCAGGCGAAATGGATATGAGCATTTTTGGTGTGCGCTCGATTCTTTCATGGGATCTGACCGATGATGTCGTTCTTGAACATCGGATTGGTTACTCGCGCCAGCAGCGCTCGCAGTTAAACGATGGTTCGGTCAACTACGCGGATCCCGAACATCCTGGGTTCGGAATCACCCGACGATTTTATGCCACGAGTCTACCAGCAACCTGCGCTTGGGATACAGCCAGCGGTTTGTTACCCGACGGTGCAGCAGGCGGTATGGTTGATTGCGGCGATTTTGTTCGCAACTTAGAAGTCGTTCAAGCCGTGTATGGTGATGAGTCAGTTGTGCTGCAACCATTTGAAGATATCAGTTTCAACACGGTGTACTCAGATTACAAGTCAATGGTGACTGAAATTCAGCTGAAGTCTCAAAATGACGAATCGTTACAGTGGTTGGTCGGTCTTTTCTACATGGAAGAGGATAACGCGATTCAGTTTGATGTTGAGAATGCGTTTTGTTGTGGTGGGGTGTTGCCTTTGGCGCAGTCGTTTGTGCAACCCAAGCGGATGGTTGATTCAACAGCCGCCTTCGTACAGTTCGATTATGCGTATTCAGAGGCGTTAAACTTTACCGCCGGATTTCGTTATACCAAAGATTCTAAAGAAGATGTGGGCGGGCAAAATTTTCTTACGACTGGGTATCGGTACCCCAATAGCGGGCTCTATGATCCCTTGGCGTCATTTTGGCTCGAGTCTTGGACCCGCATTGGGTTAGAACCCACCGCTTCAATTGATGGAGGAAAGGGGCCTTATCAGTCGGATGTGTTAACCAACGACATGGGTACTCTTGGGGCAGGATTCACTGACCGTGTGCTCGGCACAACGAACGATTATCGCGGCAGTTGGAGCAAGACAACCTGGAGACTCGGTTTTGATTATTTGATCAATGAAGATTTATTCCTCTACGGCTCTTTGGCGACTGGCTACAAATCCGGTGGATTTGGAGATGGCGTCAACATCTGTGATTGTAACGATGAGGATCCAGGTACAACGATTAAGTATTTTCCGTACGATCCCGAAGAGAATATTACCCTTGAATTGGGCCTTAAGGCCTCAATGCTTGACGGCGATTTAAGGCTGCTAGGCAATGTATTTGTCACAGAAAATACGAATCTTCAAGATACCTACTATGCCATTGTGTCATTCACCGGTCAGGAATATGGGGTATCGGATAATTATCAAGACCCGGGTGTTGCCGCCGACACGTGCTCAAGTGGAGAGGGGTTATGTGTGCGGGTTGAGCGAGATATTGGCACACTGATCACCCAAAATATTGGCGAAACGCGCAATATTGGCGCTGAACTCGAGTTTGATTGGCGACCCTATGATGGTGGACGCGTGTTCGGTTGGGTGGCGTGGCTGGATTCCCAGATAACGGAATTAGAGAACTCCAGTGATGATTGGTACTGTTTTGAGCGAGCCTACATGGGGCTGACGCCCTGTCCAGACCGCGTGGAGCGTCTGATTGATGTGGGCGGTGGCAATCAGAATTTAACAGCGGGGCGTTATAAAAGCTTTGACGGTAACGCGATGCCATGGTCGCCAGAATTCTCTGCGACCCTAAACTTTGAGCACAATTGGTATCTTGATAATGGCTTAAGGGTCAGCCCTTACCTGTCTGTTCACTGGCAAGACGAGATGTTTTTTGAGAAAGGAAATTTTGATGAGGGCCCATTCCACTCGGGTCAGCCAGCTTTTGCGACGGGTGATATTGCGTTGCGACTCATTTCCGAGGCAGGTAGTTGGGCGATCGAAGCATACGTACGCAATGTTACTGATGAGTTGGTTCGTTCCTGGGGAGATAGAGGTCCCGGTTATATGACGGGGACGTTTAACAAACCACGGCACGTCGGCCTGAAGTACAACAGAGCTTTTTAGGGGCGCGATTTTACACATCACGCCGCGGTGTTGGGCGAGTAATCGATCTGCAGCGCGCAGTCACTTGGGTGGCTGCGCGTTTTTTATGAGTTGTCGATGCGTAAAATATATTTCTGTGTTTTACAGGGCGTATAAATGGTTCGGCTGAGTATTTCGGCGCCAAAGTTCTCAACACAGTGATCAGCAATGAGCCAAAAAGGCGGGCGACCTGGGTCCGCAATCAGCAGTCTTTGGGAACCCGCCGATAGAGCAGAGGAGATCATTTGGATGATAGGATCAACTAAATGGTCCCAAAAGCAGATGTCGGCGCCAACAATTAATTGGAAATTCCCGAGAGTCGGTTGATCAAGTGTCGTGAAATCGCGATGTAAAAAATTTACCTTGCAGTGATTGATCTGTCCGTGCAATGCGACCATGGCCCCTGCAAAGCTGTCTATATCTAGAGCGGTCACACTAGCCTGACACTGTTTTGCGAGTAGGACGCTGACAGCACCCCAGCCACAACCGACTTCCAGCGTCTGAGTTTTGGGTCTGGGCGGGTTGTCTGACAAATAATCCATCAGCACAAGACTCGATCGCCAGACTTTGTTGCCATGCGCTCGTGGTTCATGTTGCTGCCGCCGAACTCGACGAACTCTTGGGTCAGATGATCGTAAAATGTTAATACCGTGGTGGTAATACACATGTTCTTTGCGCATTTTTTGCGAGCCTGAGTGATTGCAATGTTTAAAGCGCTTATTTTATCACCTCAGGCAAAGTAAGGGGGCGGGACGATTCGCTATTGTATTGGCCTCCAAAAGCAATCACTGCTACATTGGTACCGAGAATTTAGGCCATATTGGAGTTTTTTGGTGATTAACCGCGGCATCGAACAGCCAGTCGACGTTCATCGTTTTTGGGGACAATTTTATTATCGCTCTGACTATCAATTTTGGTTATTACAGGGAATTGGTTGGACAACCTTGTCGGTGATTAGTTTTTTAAGCCTAACGCTCTGGTATAACCAACAGCAGTTAAACTATATTCTTCACACGGCCGTGCAGTCGCTGTTGGGTATTGCCGTTGCCTGGCCGTTGCGCCCGCTGTTTCGTAATCTCTGGAATAAAAGCGCACTGCGCCGTTTAATTGGGATCAGTCTGGGCATTTTAATGGCCTCGATTGTATGGACGGTTTTGCGGCTTACCAGTTTTATGGCAATGACGCCTGAGCGGGGCCTTTGGTCAGACTTTGGCGGCTGGATGTTTGGCTCAATTCTTATTTTTATCGGATGGGCTTCGCTCTACCATGGTATCAAGTACTATCAGCTATTACAGAAAGAGCATCAGACGTCGTTAACGTTATTGGCACAGAATAAAGAAATCCAGTTACAAAGATCACGCGCTGAAGTGGTGGCGCGGGAAGCGCAGCTTAAAATGCTCAGGTATCAATTAAATCCACATTTTTTGTTTAACACGCTGAATGCGATATCTGCTTTGGTGCGAGTTAACAAAGCGGCGCATGCGAATGTCATGATCGTGCAGCTGAGTGATTTTCTGAGGTATTCCCTCGATAATGACCCGATCCAACCCGTTGCTTTGGAAGAAGAAGTACGCGCCGTTCAATTGTACCTTGACATTGAGAAGACCCGTTTTGGCGATCGATTGAATCTCTTGTTTGACGTCGACCCGTCGACCCTGGCGGTTACGGTGCCGAGCTTAATCTTGCAACCCCTCGTTGAAAATGCGGTTAAGTATGCGATAGCGCCATTGGAAGAAGGTGGGAAGATCTCGATCATTACGCGTCGTGAAGGCAATAAGTGTGTGATTCAGATGGTTGACTCTGGAACCGGTGGCATTGCACTGGAGGCCGGTGACTTGTTTTCAGCGGGGGCTGAACGAGGGCTGGGCGTGGGCTTAAAAAATACGATTGACCGGCTTGAAAATTGTTATGGTGATGATTACGAGTTTCGTATTCGAGCGAGCGAATCAGGAGGTCTGTGCGTTTCAATGCGACTTCCCATCGAAAATGGTCAGGCCGAGGCGTTCAGTATGCCGACGGTCATCGAATAGACAAGGACAAAGACGATGAAACAGCTTTCCACAATGATCGTCGATGATGAGCCACTCGCGGTCGCTTTACTAAACGATATACTGAAGGATGTTGAGGGCATTGACGTAGTCGGCGAGAGCTTTAACGGGCGAGAAGCGATTGCGATGGCGCGCAATGTCCACCCAGAGCTTATTTTTCTCGATATACAGATGCCTGGCGTCAATGGCTTTGAGGTCGTTAAAGCCTTACAAGCAGATATTATGCCGCTGGTGATTTTCGTGACAGCGTTTGATCAATATGCCATCGATGCGTTTGATCTGCACGCAGTTGATTATGTCTTGAAACCGTTAGACTCAGAGCGTGTGGAGCGCGCTATTTTGCGCGCACGTGACCGTATCAGTCGCCGTGAGGGTGAGCGGGACGAGTGGAATCTGAAGGCACCATTATTGGGTGCTTTTTCTGACATTGCGAAAAAAGTCGAAGCCGAAAATAAGGACCTGCCAACTGCGAATACGGATAACTTTCCAGACAAATTAGTGATAAAAGATGCCGGAGTGGTTCATATTATCCCGTTCGAGGATATCTCTTGGGTGGATGCGGCAGGAGATTACATGTGCGTCCACGCTGCGGGCCAAACTTACATTTTGCGCAGTACCATGAAACAGTTAATGATGCGACTTGACCACACGCTATTTATTCGGGTGCATCGCTCTACTGTGGTAAATATTCGCTCTGTGGTCAAGATTAAACCGGTACAGAAAGGGGGTAGTTTACTCTGTTTGAAAAGTGGCGAGGAGATACGCGTGAGCCGAAATTATCGCCAACACATACTGTCTTTATTTTCGTAAAAGCAACGATCACGTTCCGGCAATACCTTCTATTAAGATGATTCATTCAACGCAAATCAACAAAGTCCTCACTTGTGTATCGGCCCATATCTGCTTTAGCGAAGGTGTCCGAATGACCCATTTGTCGCAGTATGGATTCGCACTGTCGCATTATTCTTCCCAGTAGCATCTGCCGCATGTCAACCTTACGGGTGAGGTTGTTGCGATCACTATTGATTGTCTCAAGTATCAAACTCACAGGGTGCGTTAGCTCACTCTATGGTAATCTGAATTGTTCGGCGCACTGTTCGAAAAAAATTCCTCGGCTTTTAGGAGATACACAGGTGAAAAATAGGTGGGCTCGCGTCATCCATGCGGTATTTGTCTCGTCCGGAATCTTTCTGGCCATGGTGCCAGCTCAAGGGGTTGTCGCGCAGAGTTTCGTGTCTTCAGAAGCGTTAGAAAAGCGTATTGATGCGATTATGAGTGGCATGACGTTAGAGCAAAAAGTCGGGCAGATGGTGCAGGGAAACATCCCCCACGTAAGTCCTGAAGATGTCGCCCGTTATCATCTCGGGTCCGTCTTGAACGGCGGTGGCACGTCGCCAACAGGTAAAAAAGGTGCGGCAGTTTCGGATTGGTTAACTAGTGCAGACGGTTATTATCGCGCATCGTTGAATATGCGCTTCGGCGGGGCAGGCATTCCCATTATCTGGGGCACAGACGCGGTACATGGTCACAATAATGTGGTGGGGGCGACTCTATTTCCCCACAATATAGGTTTGGGCGCGACGCATGACATCGCTTTGGTTGCAGCGATAGGAGCTGCCACAGCGCGTGAAGTCGCTGTAACGGGATTAGATTGGGTTTTTGCGCCGACGGTTGCCGTGGCGAAAGATGACCGCTGGGGCCGCACTTACGAGAGCTTCAGCGATGATCCGGACCTTGTTGCCCAGTATGGGGCGGCTATGGTTACGGGGTTGCAGGGCACGCATGGTGAATGGTCTGAGCCAGGAAAGGTGATCGCCACGGCTAAACATTTTGTTGGAGATGGCGGAACCTTTCGCGGCAAAGACCAAGGAGATACGCGTCTCGATAAAGCGACTTTGATGCAACTACACGGTGCCGGTTATCCTCCCGCCATCAAAGCAGGAGTGCAGACTGTCATGGCGACGTTCAACAGTTGGAACGGCGCTAAAGTACACGGAAATAAAGAGCTCCTGACAGATGTTTTGAAGGGTGATTTAGGCTTTGATGGTTTCGTGATCGGCGACTGGAATGGCCACGGGCAGGTCAAGGGTTGCTCGGATAAGAGTTGCCCGCAAGCGATCAATGCCGGTATTGATATGATGATGGTGCCTGAAAAGTGGAAGCGGTTTCTTGAAAATACGTTACGACAGGCTCGCGCTGGCACGATTCCCGAGGCGCGGGTCAACGATGCCGTCAGGCGTATTCTGCGCGTTAAACTGCGCATGGGGTTATTTTCTAAGGGAGCGCCTTCAACGCGCCCGCTCGCCGGTAACACCTCGATTTTAGGCGCTCCAAAACATCGTGAGCTAGCGCGGCGGGCGGTGCGTCAGTCCCTAGTTTTGCTGAAAAACAATAATGCCGTCTTACCATTAAAAAAACGACAGAAGGTTCTTGTTGGAGGAGATGGTGCGGACAACATTGGCAAGCAGTCTGGCGGTTGGACATTGACGTGGCAGGGTACGCAGAATACCCATGCGGATTTCCCGGGTGCAACGTCGATTTACGCCGGCCTCAAAGAGGCGATTGAAGAGGTTGATGGCAGTGTGGAATTGACACAGACCGACGAATGGACTCAGCGGCCAGATGTTGCGGTTGTGGTGTTTGGTGAGGATCCGTATGCCGAAGGTTCGGGTGACCGCGCGGACCTAACGTTTAAAGACGCTAACAGAACTAATCAGGCTCTGATCGAAAAATTGCGGGCCGAAAATATCCCCGTAGTGTCTATCTTCTTAACAGGTCGGCCGATGTATACAAACACACAGATCAATCAATCTGAAGCCTTTGTCGTCGCGTGGTTGCCAGGTAGTGAAGGCGCTGGAATTGCAGATGTGCTGGTGGCTGATCAGACGGGGGCTCCACGGTTTGATTTCAGCGGGCGGTTGGCGTTTGATTGGCCGAATTCGCCAGTCAATGAGTTCAATGCTAATTTGCCGGTTCAGGCGATTTTATTTGAACGGGATTATGGCCTCGATTATCAGCAAGAAAAAATCAATTTGAGTTCGGATCTCACCGAGTTGTCAGTAGAGGACGACATGTTAGCCCCGCAAGTGGTATTTAGTGGAACGACACGCAGTCCGTTTTCAGCCTATGTAGGCGACGCGAGGGATTGGGGTGTCTTGGTTTCTGGACCTTTGACTGAAACCTTGGGTGGTGGGCTTGCCGTGAGCTCAGTTGACGGGATGTTGCAAGAAGACTCGCGGCGCATTGAATGGAAGGGTGCGGGCGAAAGCCAGTTTTATTGGAAAGCCTCATCGACAGTCGATTGGCGACAATACCTTCAAAATGACGCCGCATTAGCCATGACGTTCAGGGTGGACAAGCATCCGGAAGGGCGTGTCACACAACGCATTGACTGTGGCTATCCATGCACCGGAACGGTGCCCATGACACGGTTTTTTAAGGCTATTCCTGAAGGGAGGTGGGTTCGTGTTGGGATCCCGTTACGATGCTTTGCTGAGGCTGGGGTTGATTTCAGTCGTATCACATCGCCTCTGGTCCTGTTAGCGGATAAACCTTTTACAGTGACAATTAAGGACCTCCGAGTTTCGAATGACCTCACGGCGGCTGCACTGGTGGCGTGTAAGTAGCTCGCTGCGTTTAATTGCTTGTGGTGTTTTAATTGAAACCCGATGAGTTACAGGCGAAAGAAGCGTTGTGCGGTGATCCCGGTGTCGGCAACGATCTGTTGCTTTGATTCTGGCCTGTGAGCGGAGATTCCCTCGGCAACCCACGGAAGAAATGCGGGTTCATTGCGGTTATTTTTAGGAGAAAAAGCCATATTCCGCGGTATTAGATAAGGCGAGTCGGTCTCTATCATTAACCGATTTAGCGGAATATCGGCGACCAGCTCTTGCAGATCGCGGCCGCGCCGTTCATCGCATATCCATCCGGTGATTCCGATATGCAGGTCCATGTCTAGATATTTATACAGCGTTTTACGGTCGCTGGTAAAACAGTGAATGACCGCATCGGTGAAGAGATCACGATACGTGTGCAGGATTTCTATCTGTCGCACGGCTGCGTTGCGCTCATGCAAAAACAAAGGCAGTTTGGCATTGATCGCAATTTCTAGATGCGCCTCAAAAGAACGTTGCTGCGCTTCCTCAGAGGCGAGATTACGATAAAAATCTAAACCTGTTTCGCCAACGGCTACTACCGATGGATGGCTTACCATGTCTTGTAGGTCGCGCTGGGCGTTCGCGTTAAATGTCTCTGCAGAGTGCGGATGAATTCCTGCAGTTGCGTACAACATAGATGGAAAGTCATTCGCATACGTTTCGCACAAGCCGATGACACTGCGGCTATCCTCGACAGAGGTGCCGGTAAGAATCATCTTCGCCACATCGGCTTTTTGCGCGTTTTCTAAGACATCCGGTACGTCTTTTGCGAAGCGCGCACTGGAGAGGTTGACTCCGATATCGATTAACATAGTTGCTGGCGGCTAACCTCTATAATAGTTGTTCTCGTTCGTGAGTTTCTAGTATGCGATTTTCTGCTCCGAGACGATGACCGTAGATGGTTGCGTACATCAGTACATTTTTGACATACCCGCGGGTTTCTGTGAACGGGATTAGCTCGATCCAAATGTCAAATGGTTGCGTTCCAGCGCTTTTTGATAGCCATTTAGACACTCTCTCTGGACCGGCATTATAGGCGGCAGCGGCGAGGATTCTATTGTTGTGGAAGCGCTCAGCTAGGCTTTTGAAGTAGCGAGAACCAATCGGCACATTGGTTTCGACGGCACGGAGTTGGTTTCGGCCGCGATAAGGTATGTTGAATGTTTTTGCGGTGGCTTTTGCGGTCGCTGGCATCAGCTGTAACAGGCCAACAGCACCGGCCCTAGATACTGCATCGCGCTCAAAGGCACTTTCTTGCCTTGCGATGGCAAAGAGCATTTGTGGCTCTATGCGATTAGATGCAGCGGCTTTGCTCAGGAGTTTTTCATACACAAGCGGAAAGCGGATCACGATATCGTCCCAATATTTCGCTTGAGCCATGGCTATAATTGCACGGCTATGCCAGCCCCATCGAGCTGCTAAGGTCGCTGCGGCTAACCATTCGTTGTTACCAAACTCTTTCGTGGCGACATGCCATTCTCGATTTGCTTCTAGGGTCATTCCATGTGAGTACAATTCACGCGCACGTTTTAATGCAGGAAGCGCGGCAACCTCTTTCAGTGTGGCGGGCGGGATACTAACAGGATGATGGTTGTATCGGTACGGCTGTTGTAATTTCTCGCTGATCACAAATCCGTAGAAATCACGTTCTTTGGCAAGCTCTTTGGCAAGTTTTTGAATCACGTCGACGTCTGCAGGCGGCAGATTCTGTAAACTACGGATTAACCAATAACGCCATTCGCTGCGTTGCTGGCGCTCGGGCGTCAGGCGAGTAATCCAGAGTTGAACATCGGACCACTGCTGTGCGCGAAGTGCGTGACGGATACGCCATTCAAGAAGATCTCCATCCGACACTTGATTGATGATCTGAGCGTACTCTTCAAGGTAGACGTCCGCTTCTGCAGGGTTGCCACTTTTTATCAGTGCTTTGACCAATGCCGAAATAAACTCTGCTGTTGCGCTTGGGTCTGATGCAAGCTTTTCCTTCCAGAGGGGCCAATATTTTTCCGCTTCAAGAGGGTTTACGCGCGCCAGACGACGCAAGGCTTGGCCCATTATGTTTGTGGCATGATCACTCTCATCGAGGCGGTGAGCGACTTGACGAACCGTATGCGGATGACGATCTAAATTATAGTATAAGTCGGCGCGTTTTCGTGTTTCAGCCTGTGTCATGAACCGCCTTGTATAGCGGGCTAGCGAACGATTGTGGTTCAGAAGTGCTAAGTTAAATCGTTGCCACGCGTGGTGGTCTTGAATGGCACCTGTATTGATCAGAACACGAAATAAGCTGTCGCATTGCCGAGGCTGTGATTGACCTTCAATCCAAAGGTCGAGGCCTGCGGCCATCGCATCGGCACGATTGTCTCGGTGATACTTGGCGAGTTGATATTGACACTGCCGGGCGGTACTGGCTTCTTCGGGCGCGTAATATAAAAGAAAATTACTCCATTGAGCGCGTTTTGCAAGGTAGTTTAGCCACGTTGACCTAAGTCTCTGTGCTAAAACCGAACCCGCGTTTTTTTCGAGGAAGGCGGTGATCTCGCCGCGTCGCTTTATATGCATTGTGCCAATGAGCTCTGCGTAGTCAAGATATGGTGCGAGCGGGTAGGTTTCGAGTTGCTGCTTTAAAGTGCCCAACTTGTGCCACTGACGTTTTTCAATGAGTGTCAGGGCCTGTGCATACTGAGCGCGCTGTCCTTTTAAGACGTCCGATAGGTCCTCAAGCGGGGGATGGTGATCCACGTGTTTCTGCGTGGCTTGCGCGTCGGGCGCGACTGCAGACGCTAACGACCCCATCGTGATACTCAAGAGGATTGTGCAGAGTCGAAGGAGTGTGTCACTTTTCGCCAAATAGCGTTGGCTATAAACCGGAGTTGAACTTAGCATGGAGGAAGACAGGCCATTAGTTGATTGCACGCAGATAGTAAGTCATGCGTATTCTGTCAGCAAGCAGTGAAGCGGCTTCACTGGATGACTTTTGTCCTAGCATGAGTATGGCCGATAGGGTGCGTGGACTTGCTGGCTGAGTTTTTGTAACGCAAACACAGCAGTCAATCGCACTACTCCGCGCCTCTCGTGGCAAGTCGCTGTAAAGCTTCGTAAGTGAAGTGTTGCAGGCATATTGTGGTTGCCCATGCCTCGCATACTATTTAAAAAATAGATGTCCATGTGTTCTAGAAATTCTTTTTTTGCGTGTGTACCGCACTGTTTCTTCGCGTGTTTTAGCGTTACAGTGGTCTCTCATGCACTGCATCAATATCTATATTCAGTGTGTGGGGCGGTTTAAAAAAACTTCAAGTTATGGCCGGTAGTGCGGTCAAAATCGGTTGGGCAGGGCGCGACAAATGAAGGCAAAATTCTGTGGAATTAAACGATTGTATGAACGTTTTTGATCATATTACGTATCGATACCAGAGTCCGATAGGATGACGTGGCTGTTAATTATTGGCGTAATGGGGCTGGCGATATCCCCGTTGCTTTGGATGCGCTCATCTCCTCGGCAAAAGCATTTAGAAAGTTTACGACGATATGCCCGAACACAGGGTGTTCAGGTGATCTTGCATAAACGGCCGGAGGCACGTGACTCTGAGACCCGTCTAGAAGCAATGTGTTATCGTCTTCCCTGGCGCGATGTGTCGGTACCACAAGACTGGGTTCTGCACCGTTACAGTCAGCGCGGTTGGGCCGCGCCGATCGAGGGATGGTTCTGGTTTCGGGGTGAGCCCTCTATCGACAGTGAAGAGCTTTTGGCAGAGTTCGTTTGCGAACTGCCGGATTCAGCGACAGCAATTATTTGCAGCGCTGCGGGTATTAGTTTGATATGGCGTGAATTGGAGTCGCTAGAGACCCTTGAAAGACTGTGCGCGCTTTTAGTTAAATTACGCAAGGCGATCGAAAAAAAACACCCCAATACTTGACCAAGGGTGGACAGGCGAGTATACATGCGCTCTTTTAGACTAATCTATCGACGGCAGGGTGGCGTCGTGAGATTAATTATGGCGAACTGTAACGTTGAGTGTTCGCTTCACAAATATTTCGGATAGGAAGATTTCTTTTTATGGGTAAATCCCTTGTAATTGTTGAATCGCCCGCGAAGGCCAAGACGATTAATCGATATCTTGGTGACGACTTTGTGGTGAAGTCCAGTGTCGGGCACATTAGAGATTTACCCACTGGCGCGAGCCGCGCTGAGAGTGATCCAATAGAACGCGCTCGTCAGGCCGCTCTGACGCGTAAGATGTCTGCGGAGGAAAAGCGAGTCTATCAAGAAAAAAAATCTAAAACACAGTTGTTCAAGAGCATGGGCGTAAACCCCGAAAATGATTGGGCCGCTGAGTATGTGACGCTCCCTGGCAAAGAGAAAGTGGTAGCGGAGCTCAAAAAACTGGCAAAAAACGCAGATACTGTCTATCTGGCTACGGATCTGGATCGCGAGGGTGAGGCCATCGCATGGCATCTTACCGAGGTCATTGGCGGTGATAGTAATCGCTATCAACGCGTGGTGTTCAATGAGATAACAAAAAATGCGATACAGCAGGCGTTTGCTAATCCAGGAAAACTCAATACTCACCGAGTAGAGGCGCAGCAAGCGCGCCGATTTTTGGATCGTGTAGTGGGTTTTATGGTGTCGCCGTTGCTGTGGGAAAAGGTCGGTCGTGGCCTTTCGGCAGGGCGTGTGCAGTCGGTTGCAGTGCGTTTGTTAGTCGAACGAGAGCGCGAGATACGTGCATTTGAACCTGAAGAGTATTGGACGGTTCAAGCAGACTTGGCAAATCATGAAAAAGCGTCAGAAGATGACGCGATCACAGTACGGTTCGACGTGAAAAAATGCGCGGGTAGTGCGTTTCGACCGACTGAAAAAGCGCAAGCAGATTCTGCTGTTGCAGCCTTAGAAGGCGCGCCTTACCGCGTGACAAAACGCGAGGATAAGCCAACGCGCTCCAAGCCTTCCGCACCATTTATCACCTCAACACTGCAGCAAGCGGCGAGTACGCGATTAGGCTTCGGCGTGAAGAAAACGATGACTTTGGCACAACGTCTTTACGAGGCGGGGTACATCACTTACATGCGGACGGACTCGACGAACCTGAGTGCCGATGCGGTCGCAACCTGCCGCGATTACATAAAGCGCCAATATGCGCCCAATTACCTTCCAGATGCACCATTGACGTACGGTAGTAAATCCGGCGCCCAAGATGCGCACGAAGCGATCAGGCCGTCTAATGTTGATATATCGCCCGCAAGTATTTCGGACGTAGAACCTGATGCGGCGCGTCTATACCAAATCATCTGGCAGCAGTTTGTGGCCTGTCAAATGACCCCGGCGGAATTTACTGCTACAACAATTACGGTTTCAGCTGACGACTATGAAATGACCGCCAAAGGACGCGTGACACGCTTTGATGGTTATTTGGCGGTGTTGCCGAATGTGCGAAAAAATGATCAGGACGTCGAATTACCCGATTTAGTGAGAGGTGATCGAATGACGTTATTAAAGTTAATGCCACAACAGCATTTTACTAAACCGCCAGCACGCTATTCAGAAGCCGCGTTGGTTAGGGAATTGGAGAAGCGCGGTGTCGGGCGACCCTCCACGTATGCATCCATTATTTCGACCATTCAAGACCGAGGCTATGTGCGCATCGAAAACCGTCGCTTATTTGCTGAAAAAATTGGCGATATCGTGACCGACCGCTTGTCAGAAAGCTTTCAAGACCTAATGGATTACGGTTTTACCGCCAGTATGGAAGAACGTTTAGATGAGATTGCCGCGGGTCAGCTGAATTGGAAACAGCTTTTAAATGAGTTTTATAAAGATTTTAGTCAACAGGTTATTAATGCCAAAGATTCGACTCGGGGAATGCGTCCAAATATTCCGTCCGTCATCGACATTAGTTGTGCAAATTCTGATTGTGGTCGCCCAATGACTATTCGTACAGCAGGCACGGGTGTGTTCCTGGGATGTTCGGGTTATGCGTTGCCGCCGAAGGAGCGTTGTAAGGCGACGATCAACCTTACCCCTGGCGATGAAGCGGTCAATATTGATGAAGATGACGAGGCAGAATCTAAGCGGTTATTGCAACGAAAGCGTTGCGATCAGTGTAATACGTCGATGGACAGCTATCTTGTTGACGACACCCGTAAGTTGCATATTTGCGGCAATAATCCCGACTGCAGCGGTTTCTCGGTAGAGTCGGGTCAATACGTGATTAAGGGTTACGATGGCCCCGTGATCGACTGTGACAAATGCGGCAGTGACATGCAGTTGAAGACCGGGCGTTTTGGCAAGTACTTTGGATGCACAGGGACGTCAGATGAGGGAACGCCCTGTAAGAATACTCGCAAGTTATTGAGAAATGGACAACCGGCGCCACCAAAAGTTGATCCCATCGCAATGCCAGAGTTGCGGTGTGAAAAGGTCGAAGATCATTATGTTTTACGCGATGGTGCCTCGGGTATATTTCTTGCCGCGAGCCAATTTCCTAAATACCGAGAAACGCGAGCGCCAACAGTCTCGGAACTGCAGCCCTACAAAGAAAAAATCGATCAAAAATACCGTTTTTTGCTAACTGCCCCCGCGTCTGATCCACAGGGCATACCAACCGTGATTCGTTATAGTCGTAAAACCCGCGAGCAATATGTTCGGAGTGAAAAAGAGGGAAAACCGGCGGGTTGGAGTGCGTTTTATAACAATGGTCGTTGGGAGCCCGTCGTCAAGGGCTCATAGTAATGGCAGCGTCTGCCGCGCTTAAAACACGCTGTGAGTGACGCACCCATGAACTGAATGAATAGTGCAAAGAGGTACTCAGTCGGAGATCAAAGAATGGGCCTGAAGGAATTTGAATTGATTGTGCAAGGCAATGGAGAAATCGTTTTAAAGCATGCAGAGGACCAACGAACGTTGGTGACCATGAAATTTGCACCGGAAGTGGTGATTTATCTTGGCGACCGGCATGTGGACGTCGCAAAGGCGATGGTGGATGCTGGCTTGCGGAAGGTCATCGATCTACAGGAGCGAGAAGCTCTGCCCGTCAATGAAAACTCACGTGGCCGCAAACAGCTACACTAACATCTTCCGCGTCTTTTCCACTGACTAGCTGTCCCCCATTCGGCACGCTCTTTACGGCGCACCCAGCAGCTATTTTTTAAAGCTGCTACGGTTGTTTCTAAACTGTGACCCTCACAATACCCACAGCCAGTCCTTCAATATTAAATTGTTGGGATCGAAGATCGACAATAATGGGTTGATAGTCTTTATTTTCTGGTAGTAATTGGATTTGATGTTTGTTTTGGCTCGTGGCTAATCGCTTGACAGTGACCTCACCATCCACACGCGCGACCACAATTTGCTTATTTTCTGCTGTTGGTTGCTGGTGGACTGCGAGTAAATCACCATCCATGATGCCGACATCAACCATACTTTTTCCTTGTACACGGAGAAAATAATCTGCACTGGGGTGAAAAGTGCTCGCAGGGATTTCCTGATAGTCCTCAATATGTTGCTCTGCAAGAATAGGTTCGCCCGCCGCGACCGCCCCAATAATAGGAAGTCCCGATTGATTGTCGATGATACGAATGCCTCTTGAAGCCCCTGCTATCATTGCAATGACGCCTTTTCTAGCCAGCGCTTTTAAGTGGTCTTCAGCGGCATTTGCCGATTTAAATCCTAACTTTTGCGCTATTTCAGCGCGTGTCGGCGGGTAACCTGTTTCTTCCAGATTGTCACGAATCAAGTCGAGGATCTGTTGTTGTCGTGCTGTCAATTTATGCATGTGCGTTCTCTCTTGAAGGCATTATGACTGTAATTATATACAGTGCTTGAGTGTCCTGTCAATTTGTCCGTTGCGTAGTTGTTTTTGCTCTGCTGCTAAGGTCGTAGATGTGTTGGCGCCGGCACGCATTGGCTCACAGGTGTGCTGCGCCAAACAGAGACAGAGATTGCCATGCCGGCAGTGGTCGGCGCTTAGATAAGCCGTTGGAAGCGACCGGTATTTTGGGTGGGTAGTATTTCGGCGGCACTCGCGGAGTCAGAGCACGAGTATGACTAAAGAGAACGACGCTGTTGCCTGATGGAGGCGTTGGTAGCCGACAAGCGTATCAGGGTTGCTGGGCGTGGCCGATTTGGAACGTTAGGAAAAGCGCGGCGAATCTGAGGGAACTTAAGGGGTCGCAACGGGTTTTCGTGATCACATTGACACCCCAGCAGCTCGGCTTTTCGACCCGTTTTAAGTGCATTTGCGACCATATTTCGCAATTCAGTTCGTAGTTTTTACCGGTCGAATACCGAATCGCAATCAGGTCCTCTGAGGGGCTTTTGGCTACAACCTGAAATAATGTATGGACCGTGATATCCTCATACCAGCGGCCAACTTTAGGGGCTTTACCCGCCATGTTTGCGCCTCTTTCTGTGACTACTCTCATCCAAAATATCACGTCTAGACAAGCAGGGGCATTCACACATCGCAGGCGTCTGTTGCTAACGTCGTAGACTGAGTATATGAATGATTGGAATATTGTGTGCAAAATGAGGAGCATATCTATGCTCAGATTTTTATCGCGGCCCAATCATAAATGGGTAAAATAAACAAATGGAATAGAACAGACTCGTTTACAGAAGAAATGAGTCTAATAAATTAGCGTCCGGCTCACGAAAAGGTAGATTGGAGTCCCATGATGATTGAATTGTCAGGTCGGTTAATGATCGATTTGTTAGGCGCAGAGTTACTCAAAGAAGAACACGATTTATTGCGGCACCCGCAGGTAGGTGGTGTGATTCTTTTTGCGCGTAATTGTGTAGATCGAAAACAGATTGTTGAGCTGGTCAGTGAGATTCGAAGAGTGGCCCCGCAGATGCTCATTGCTGTGGATCAGGAGGGGGGTAAAGTACAACGATTTAAGGAAGGTTTTACACGCTTGCCGCCCATACAAAAACTGGGTGATCTGATGGTGTTTGATTCTGTTGCCGGCAGGTCACTTGCGCACGAAGCGGGCTGGTTAATGGCGTCAGAAGTTCTGGCCTGCGGTGTTGACTTGAGTTTTGCGCCGGTCTTGGATGTCGACCGAGCGACGAGTAGTATCATTGGCGATCGCGCATTTTCGGATGATCCAGAGATCGTGTGCGCAACAGCTCAAGCCTTCATTGAGGGTATGCATGAAGCGGGTATGGCGGCCACAGGTAAGCATTTTCCCGGTCATGGAGGTGTGTTAGCGGATAGCCATTTAGAGGCGCCAATTGACAGTCGCAGCATGAGCGCACTCGAGGGCAGGGATCTTGTCCCATTTACTAAGCTGGCGCGGTTGCTTGATGGGATTATGCCTGCGCACATGACGTTTCCTTCGATTGCCAGCGAATCTGTGGGCTTTTCTTCCTTCTGGTTGCGCGATATATTACGAGAACGGATCGGCTTCGACGGCGTCATTTTTAGTGATGATCTCTCCATGAAAGGGGCTGATGTGGCTGGCGGTTATTGCGATAAAGCGAGGCTGGCATTAACTGCGGGGTGCGATATGATCTTGGTGTGTAATGCTCGAAGTGGGGCGGTAGAGGTTCTCGAGGATATGCAGTTGCAACGCATATCGGGTAGTGAAAGAGTCTGCACAATGCGCGCCAAGCAGCATCCCAATTGGAATGATTTAGACGCGTCACCGCGGCGTGAAATGGTGATTTCACGGTTGGGCGAGATTGCCGCGCGTTAGCGAGGTTTATAGGTGTCCGGCAGGCGGGTTTGTGTGGGTGAAATAACGATAATGATAGGAGTTAGCTTAGATACATGAGCGATATACGGACGAGTCTGGCCAATTTAGCCGGCGAAGAATACCTGTGGACTATTGAGCTCTTCGCCATTGTTTTGCTGGTCTTGGCATGTGGTCATCTGGTGAATCGTATTCTTGATCGATTCGAAGTGCGGGCCGGTCGAACCGCCACGGTATGGGATGATGCGCTCATCGAAGCGTCTCGTCGTCCATTAGTGTGGCTGGTATGGCTTCTGGGAATCAACTTTGCTGCAAGTATTGTTGCGCAGCGCACCGAGTCTGAGCTGTTGGCGTTGATCGAACCTGCCAATCGCCTGGTAGTGGTTGTTTTGGGTGCGCTTTTTTTAAATAACTTTATTAAAAGAGCGGAGAGTAATCTCACCGACCCCGAATTTGTGGCCAAGCCGATGGATACAACAACGGTGCGTGCAGTGGCCAAGTTGTTGCGAACAGCCGTTGTGATTACTGCCTTTTTGATCGCGATGCAGCTTTTTGGTTATAGTATTTCGGGGTTGCTGGCATTTGGCGGGATCGGAGGCATCGCCGTGGGTTTTGCGGCTAAAGACCTTTTGGCAAATTTCTTTGGCGGTTTGATGATTTACCTTGATCGCCCTTTTTCGGTGGGTGATTGGGTGCGATCGCCAGATCAAGAAATCGAAGGAACCGTCGAGGATATCGGTTGGCGTTTGACGCGAATTAGAACATTTGATAAGCGGCCTCTTTACATACCTAACTGTGTATTTGCGAATATTTCAGTTGAAAATCCATCTCGCATGAGTCATCGCAGAATCTATGAGACGATTGGTATCCGCTATGCCGATATCGATCGCATGAACTGCATCGTGACAAGCGTCAAGTCGATGCTTAAAGGGCATCCTGATATAGCTACCAATCAAACCATGATTGTGAATTTTGATCAGTTTTCTGAGAGTTCTGTAGATTTTTTTGTTTATACCTTTACCGAAACGACGGACTGGGTTGATTTTCACCGAATTAAGCAAGATGTATTGCTGAGGATTGCGGATATTATTGCTGCGGAGGGGGCGGAAATAGCCTTTCCTACGCGCACGCTGGATTTGCCAAGTGATCGCACTCCAGAAGCGCTCTTGGCAGCGGAGCAACGTTGAGCAAGACGCGGGGGGTCAGGAGCAACCGTAAGCGACTAGGGGGGCGGTGTGGCTCTTTGGGATAGGTGCACTAAAGTTGCATTGATAGCACTGTGTTTTTCACTGCTGAGCTGCCTAAGTGTGCCGCCAGGTATTACGGCGATCGAGAACTTCAATGCGCAGCGTTATCTCGGCAACTGGTATGAAATAGCCCGTCTCGATCACTCTTTTGAACGTGGCCTTAAAGATGTCAAGGCACATTACAGTTGGCGAGAGGACGGCGGCATTAAGGTTGTCAACAGCGGTATGGACACGGCAACTGGCGAGCAAAGCCATGCGCACGGCAAAGCCTACTTCGTCGGCGCTAGAGATGTTGGTCATTTAAAGGTATCTTTCTTTGGACCTTTCTATGGCAGTTATGTAATTTTTGCGCTCGACTCTGAATATCAGCATGCGTTCGTGACGAGTAACACGCGCGAGTATTTGTGGTTGTTGTCGCGCACACCAACACCCTCACAACAACTCGTGGAGCAGTTCATTGAGCGCGCTAACGCACTTGGGTTTGATACTGCATCGCTCATTTGGGTTGCACACAGCCCTTCTAAGTAAATGTTCGGGTGACGCGACCCTTCATGGGTGTCGTTGAACGTGCGGAATCACTCGCCAGTTAATGGTCTCTGCTCTGGGTTGAGAAGCATCGGCTGATAAGCGCTTATCGTGACAATAATACCGAGGGTCGGGTGATCTAAATAATACACTTCGGTCTCTCTGAGTCGTTTGGTCGGCTTAAAGGTCCAAAGGCGGCTTACCGGATAGGTGTTCACGCTGGAAAGGTCTTGTTGTTCGCTGATTAACTGCGGTGACTTATCAGAATCCAACAGATGGTTGGCGCCTGCGAGCGAGATCCTGCTGCGTGTTTCGGTTGTCGTAGCTCTCAAGCCGCCCAATGTATCGTTTGATTCAGAAAAGGCGGCATCGGCTTCTGCTGGCCCTGTGGGTGCAATGAGAACTTGGGTGCGGAGCTGCTGCGTCTTACCGAGGGCGTTTTCATCGTGAGTATCGCGTTTAAATTGCAACGAGGGAAAAACAAAAGGGGTCGCGTTTTCGCCGTCAGCCGCGAAGGTGCTTAACCAAAGATGACTCTCAAAATGTAAAAAGCGGGATTTGTAAAAGCGCAAGCTGCCCTCAAGTTCGAAGCGGTCTTGGAACAATTGTCCGGCATCGACGATAATCCATGGGTCCTTGGCATTTTCCGTGGTTGGAAAACGCCATGCCTGATGAAATAGAACGCGATAAGCCGGCAAACGCCTCAGCACCCCCGTTGTTTCATTTAAATTTCGGTCTGCGGCGCCCAGGCTGACAAAAGGTAGCTCGAATTTTGGTTCGGGCAGAGGGGCGGGATCGAATGACTCAAAGACGCGCTGATTGTCATTATCTGTACCGAGAACATCTCCCTCAACCTTCAAACCTTGAAGTGTTTCGTAACGCTCTGGATTCGTGTGCGCAAACATTTTAGCGATATTGCCGATGTCGATTGGCGCTGAGGGGCCGACTAGTTTGAGCCACTTGTCTGGGTACCCCAATTCAGGATTTTGTGGTGCTGACTCGCTACTCTGCCGCTGTGTATGAGTGAAAATGACGACCTCAGCTTGGTACCAATTTGTGGGTTGCCACTCCAAACCGCGCGAGGTGGTTGCTCCTGTCTGAGCCAAAAGCGCGGCTGTAGGCAGGGTTGCAAGGAGCCATAGGCATAAAGAGCGAGCACAGGACTGAGGGGTCATTTACGCTATTCCGTTTAATGGGTGATGCCGCATTATTGGATATCATCGCACGGTTAGGTCGTTTCTGCCATGAGTTGCTGGAGTATGCTTGCGACCTCATCAAACCGGACTTGCTCGCTCTCCATTAAAGCGGTAAAACTCAGCTGATGGTTGTTCTTTAAACGAAACTTGTTAGGCTGTGCCTGCACCATTTTGATAATTTGTAGTGGCTCGACAATGGTGTCATCACTAAAGATAAACCGCCCACTCGACGGGCCAGCCTCAATTTTGGTGATTCCCAGTTTTTCGCCGGCCTGACGTAATTCCGCGAGTTTAAATAAAGCTTTTGCTTTGTCGGGTAATAATCCAAAACGATCAATCATTTCTACTTGCAAGTCAAAAAGTTCGCTGTCGGTTTGACAGTTAGCAAGGCGCTTATACAGCGTAAGGCGCATGTTGACGTCGGGTAAATAATCATCCGGTATGAGGGCAGGAATGTGCAAGTTAACTTCAACTCCTTTCCCTAAAGCGCTGTTTAAATTGGGTTCTTTTCCTTGACGTATGGCGTGTACCGCGCGGTCTAGCAACTCTAGGTATAGCGTAAACCCAATGGCCTGAATGTGGCCGCTTTGTTCTTCACCGAGTAACTCGCCAGCGCCTCTTATTTCGAGATCATTGGTGGCCAGTGTAAAGCCCGATCCCAAGTAGTCAGACGCTGTAATGGCTTGTAAGCGCTTTGTTGCATCACCACTCAAAGCCTTTTCTGCGGTTGTCATCAGATAGGCGTAAGCTTGATGGTGCGAACGCCCGACGCGACCGCGTAATTGGTGCAGCTGCGCGAGCCCAAATTTGTCGGCGCGCGCGATCAAAATTGTATTGGCGCTCGGCACGTCGATCCCAGTTTCTATAATTGTGGTGCAGACCAATACATTAAAGTGTTGGTGGTAAAATTCGGACATAACGCGCTCGAGTTCACGCTCTCGCATTTGCCCATGGGCAACATTGATGCGCGCTTCAGGAACAAGTTGGGTGAGCTCTTCGGCAACACGCTGAATGCTTTTCACATCGTTATGCAAAAAATAGACTTGCCCGCCACGCTGTATTTCTCGCAAGATGGCCTCTTTGATGAGGCGGGTGTCGTGTTCGCGGACGAAGGTTTTAACGGATAGCCTCTTCGCGGGAGGCGTCGCAATAATTGATAGATCGCGAATGCTGTGCATGGACAAATTAAGTGTTCGTGGAATGGGGGTTGCGGTCATTGCCAAGATGTCGACTTGGCTGCGCAGTGATTTAATTTTCTCTTTTTGCTTGACGCCAAAGCGATGTTCTTCGTCAATAATCAAAAGGCCCAGTTGCGCAAATTTAATATTGGCATGGAGTAACTTGTGTGTGCTGATAAGAATGTCGGTTTTTCCAGACTCCACAGCAGCAATGACCGTGTGTTGTTCTCGCTGTGTGTTAAATCTGGACAACGCATTAATCGAGATTGGCCAATTGGCAAAACGATCACGAAAGTTGTCCAAATGTTGCTGCGCCAAAAGTGTGGTGGGCACTAAGATGACCACTTGTTTGCCACTGCTGACAGCGGTGAATGCAGCCCGCATGGCGACTTCCGTTTTACCAAAGCCTACATCACCACAGATGAGTCGGTCCATAGGTTGAGCCCCCAGTAGATCGCGCCGTACAGCTTCGATCGCATCTTGCTGGTCAGCCGTTTCTTCAAACGGAAACTCATTGCAAAATTGGCTGTAATCCTCAACATTGTCGTCACAGGAGAAGCCCTTCTGGGCGGCGCGGCGCGAATAGATATCTAGAAGTTCAACGGCGGTATCATTCACCTGTTTGGCCGCTTTTTCCTTAGCTTTGTCCCATTTGTCAGTGCCGAGTCGATGAAGGGGTGCATGCACTTGATCGCCTGCCCCAAAGCGACTGATGACATGAAGAGAGGCGACGGGGACATAGAGTTTTGCATCATCGGCATAGGTCAGCAACAGGAATTCTTGTTCACTTTTATCCACTTTTAGCGTTTGTAAACCGCAATAACGACCGACGCCGTGGTCAATGTGCACGACGGCCGATCCGACCTTGAGCTCAGCAAGACTTTTAAACAAATTGTCCGGGGCCTTGGACGCTTGTGACCGACGGCGACGTTGGAAGACTTGCTGGCCAAAAAGCTCGCCCTCAGTAATTAAACAGATGCCCTCACTGGGGCTGTACAGACCTTGGTCAATTGCGTGTGTGGTAATGCCCATCGGTGCATTCGACCCAATAAAAGCATCCCAATTTGGGAAAATCTCCGGCGCTATATCGATTTTTGCAAGGAGGTCGGAGAGGACTTCACGACGCCCTGCTGATTCAGCGCAAAAAAGCACCCTGAGCGCACGCTGTCTTTCACTGTTTAAAAAGTTCTGTAATTTTCCCAATGGCGCAGTGGTTTTTGATTCGACCCCAATGTTGGGCACATCAAGAATACCGTAGTTGTTACTATCCGATGATCCGGCCTGCGCGGCATCATGAAGAACGATCCTCGGGTGCTGGCGAAGATGCTGAAAGACTTGCTCTGTGGATAAAAAGATGTCTTTGGGCTTGAGTATTGGGCGCTCGATATCGATGGCGTAGTCTGTATATCGTGTATTGATATCGTGCCAGAATTGCTCAGCGACGGTCTCGATACCTGCGAAACTTAAAAATCGTGAGTTTTGCGGCAAGTAATCAAATAAAGTCGAGGTGTTTTTGAAAAACAGCGCTAAAAAATACTCGATCCCCTGTGGCGCTATACCAGCAGAGATGTCGCGATACACGGGACACCTCGCTGGGCTATTTGGAAAGTTCACATGCCAATTATTCAAGAAAAGATTTGTCGCTTCGGGGTCAAGCGGAAACTCGCGTGCTGGAAGAATTTCTAAGCTCTCAATCGTTTCGGTAGTGCGTTGTGATTCTGAATCAAATAATCTTATGGACTCAATTTCGTCATCCAGCAAGTCGAGTCTGAACGGCGTTGCATAGCCCATAGGGTACACGTCGATCAGTGCGCCTCTGAAGGCGTATTCACCGTGATTGAATACCGTTTCGACTTTGCGGTATCCGGCATGACTCAGTTGCTGGCGGAGTTGCTCGCGGTCGATCAGTTCGCCGACTTCATATGAAAAGGTTCGCGAGGCAATAAATTCTGTTGGCGCCAGGCGATGCATCAGTGTTTGCAACGGCACGATCAATGTGCCTTGCGTCGCGTGGGGCAGGGTGGCTAGTGTTCTTAAGCGCGTTGAAATAATTTCTTGGTGTGGTGAGAAAATATCGTACGGGAGCGTTTCCCAGTCTGGGAAATGGTGCATGGGTAGATCACGGCGGGCGCTGAAAAATTCTAACGCCCGTGTTTGCTCGTCGGCTTCGCGCGCTGAACGCGTGATCACGACTGTGAGTCCGGCGTGACTTTTTGCGTGCTCAGCGATGGCGAGCGCGCGTCCCGCGGAATGTAATTCTCCCCAATGATGTTTGTTGCCCGGTGCGATACTCTCTGGGTATTGAAACCTATTCATGGATCAATTGGTTACCTTGCTATCGTGGCTAAACATTGCAGCCTTGGGTGGGTTAGTGCGCAGAAGTACGAACGGTCGCTATTCTACGTCGGTATGCGTGGTGTTTGAATAGCGATCAACCATAAAAGGATGATTGTTTCGACGGAATGAGTGGGCTGAGTGAAGGAAGCCCTTCCCTGTCAAAGCAGACGCGTTATTTTTGGAGTGAGACCTATGAATCAAGGAAGACGACCTTTGCCGGACGATTTTTTTAAGGACTGGAAACGGCGAGAAGCCCTTGCGGAAGCCATGATACCGCTGATTGGTAAATTATATCGCGAAAGTAACGTGTCCACCTATATGTACGGCAAAAACATGGTGAACAAGTCTGTGACAGATCTGATGAAGGCACATCGGTTTGTGCGACAGGTTGAACACAACGAGCTGTCTGAGTTCGATTCGTATCCCATGCTCAAAGCGATCGCGCAGTTGCAGTTGGGGCATGCACACCTTGATGTGGGCAAAATGGTCGTTCGTTTTCAAGGGATGGACGATGAATTGTCGCTCGAGGAGTTCATTCGCGTCGAGCTAGCAGATATTATCGACTCGCATGTGAAGCCTCTGCCAGAGCCGCAAGACGTGGTGCTTTATGGTTTCGGGCGAATTGGCCGGCTGGTCGCGCGCACGATGATCGAAAAAGCCGGGGGCGGAGATGTCTCGCGCTTGCGTGCTGTGGTTGTTCGTCGTGGCCAGGAGGATGACGATCTTACAAAACGAGCAGCTTTGCTGCGGCGAGACTCGGTGCACGGATCGTTTAAAGGTACCATTCGTGTGCTCAAAAATTCAATTACGTTTGTGGTCAACGGTAATCCCATCAAGTTTATCTATGCCAATTCGCCCAGCGAGATCGACTATACGGAATATGGCATTGAAAACGCGATCATTGTTGACAACACGGGCGTTTGGAAAGATGCAAAAGGGTTTAGTGGACATCTTCGGCCTGGCGTAAAAAAAGTATTGCTGACAGCGCCAGCGGGTGACGATATTCCCAATGTGGTGTTTGGGGTGAATGAGCACGAGATTACTTCTGATCGACGGATTATATCGGCAGCGTCGTGCACAACTAACGCGATTGTTCCAATCTTACGCGCTTTGTTGGACGAGTACGGCATTGATCGTGGTCATGTCGAAACGGTACATGCGTTTACCAACGATCAGAACTTAATTGATAACTACCACAAAGGCGATCGCCGAGGGCGAAGCGCTGCGTTGAATATGGTGTTGACTTCAACGGGCGCAGCCAAAGCTGTTGCCAAGGTGATTCCAGAGCTTCAAGAAAAACTGACGGGTAACGCTATTCGAGTTCCGACGCCCAATGTGTCAATGGCGATTTTAAACCTACAGTTGCGTCGAGAGACGACGGTTGCCGAGCTCAATGAATTTGTGCGTAAGACGGCACTGTATTCCAAATTACAGCAACAAATCGGATTTACGCTCTCTAGTGAGGCAGTATCGACTGATTTCGTTGGCTCACGTCAGGCCTGCGTTTTCGACTCTAAAGCAACCATTGTCGATTGTAAAAGTTGCGTGCTTTACTGTCGGTACGACAACGAATTTGGTTACAGCTGTCAAGTTGTCCGATGTGTCGAGGCTATGGCGGGTGTCGTATGGAAGCATACTCCCAGCGCCATTTGATTAGCCATAACTCCGAGACAGATCCCTTCGGCAACGCGCGCGGGTTCCATGCCATGGCGTGATGGGCTTTTATGCATATTTGTCGCAAAATCGCCGACCATTAACGCATGCTCACTAGCATCCTTGCATTGAGCGCATTACAATGCGCACCTTCAATGTTGATTGCTCAGCTGTTTGCCTCCTAGTCGGACGCCGTGTGTCATTTATACTACATTTTTTTCGCCCCGTAGAAAGACGCATGAGAGAATTCATTGGCAGATTCAATTTATTTGCTCGAAGGTAATGTAATGATAAACATTCGTCGCGGCTTAGACTTACCCATTGCGGGCGTCCCGGCACAAGTCGTGGATAACGGCCCGAAGATCAGTCAAGTGGCAGTGGTCGGCGCTGATTATCAAGGTATGAAGCCCACTATGGAGGTC
>CAJWCO010000034.1 GCA_913031145.1 uncultured Cellvibrionales bacterium
AAATACAGACACTCGCGAGCCTGTGTTTGTCATCGAACTCTCCGAACTGAGTGATATTACTGGTTTAGAAAAAGTGGTCGTGTACAAAACCGGCAATCTGCACGGAAAAGTTCATGCACCGTCCGTGACGTTAAAAGATGGCGCCGACTTTTAAGGGCGCGTCGAGATGCACCTCGCGGAATCAAAGGCGTCGCAACAACCCATCGGGGCTCTGCCGAAATGGGGTGCATCGAAATTAGTTTGACGATGTTTTTTGACAGAGATGCACGGTCAGATGCAACGGTTTATGTGGCTCTCCGATACGCAAGCCCTGCTTTGGCAACGACGGTCAATATCTTTGTAAACCAACACCGAGAGTTATTTCCCCCTGATCTTTGTGCTGACCCGCTCATCGGCGGGTAACATCCGATTGCACCAAGACCCGCATTGATAGTCATATTCTCAGGCGGAGTCAGGCGTGTTGATTGACCTCCGTCTGATCGATATTAGAGGGTTTTTTGGGTTGACAGGCGGTGTTCATGCAGACCGGTAGATCGCTGGCCCCGCGATTCGAACAACGATTTGATGTTCCGCTTTTACTCGCGGGTTTAAAGTGGGTTATTGGCTGCAGTGGTTACTGGCTGGTCGAAGCCTAGATTACCCATTTCGATGCCCCGTCGAAAATCTAACATATGCTTCTCCATCCACTTCTCTGCGTCTTGAGGCTGATTATTACAAATAGCGTCAAACACATGCTGATGAGCCACTAAAATGCGTTGTCCCGGCGAGAGCGCACGAATTACGGCTCCCCAAGCTGGGTAAAATAGATCGTTCAGTGGCGCACGAGCCTGCAAGAGAGCGTGGTTATGGGCGGCGGCGGCCACCAAATTATGAAACTCGATCTCTGCATCTAACAGCTGTTTATGGTCATCAAGAACGTTTGCAGTGTGCTGAAGATTTTTGGCGAGTTGTTCTTTTTCCTCTTCGGTGGCAGATTCGCAGGCTAATTTGCCAGCCAGAGGTTCCAATCCCATCGCGACCTGCCAGAGCTCTTTGAATGTTACTCGGTGCATTACCATCGCCGAACTGACTGACCTTCCAACAGTAGAGGTTTTTGGTAGTGTGACGATCAACCGTTTTCGGTCCGCCCGACCGATAATACCGCTATCTTCTAAAATTCTGATAGCCTCCCGTAACGTGGACCGCGTGACTCCAAATTGCTCTGCAAGTTCTATTTCTGTGGGGAGTAATTCGCCCGCTTGCAACTCTCCCGACAGAATGGCTTGCCTGATTTCTTCGCTTACTACTCGGTATGCCGGTGGGCGCACAAGTTTTGGAAAATTATGGTTCACGAATATTGGTATCCTTTTTAAGTGCAGGCGTAGGCCCGTCACATCAGCTGATTTGATTGACATATTGTCCGACAATAAGTCAATAAGTCAATATGTCAATATGTCAATATTGTTTGATTGTTTATTTTTAATCAGTCCTTAGTGCTAAACGACACAAAGGGCTCAGCTTAAGAGATTCAGCTATGTCGGTTCACTCGTCGGTGCAAAAAAAGGACTTAAACATTGAGCGTGAGGAAAGCAAAACACCCTTGCGTTTTGTGACAGCAGCATCTTTGTTTGACGGTCATGATGCGGCTATTAATGTCATGCGTCGAATGATTCAGAACGCGGGTGCTGAAGTGGTTCACCTGGGCCATAATCGGAGCGTTGAAGAAGTGGTGCGCGCAGCGATTCAAGAGGACGCAGATGCTGTAGCAATTAGCTCCTACCAGGGCGGTCACATGGAGTACTTTCGCTTCATGCGGCATTGTCTGGATGAACAGGGCGGTGGTCATATTAAGATTTTTGGCGGCGGTGGGGGCACGATTACACCGCAAGAGATCGCACAGTTAGAGTCTGGAGGTATTACTAAAATTTATCATCCAAACGATGGGATGACGCCCGGATTAGAGGGCATGATTGATGACCTAATAGCGCGCGCGCAGCAGGACCGCATGGCACCGATCCAGCGGCTTGAAGTCACCAAAGATAGCGATATTGCAGTCGCCCAGATGATATCGCTTATTGAAGAAGGAAAGATCGATGGGAGCGATTCGTCTGGGCCCCACCAAGCATGGATGTCTAAGTCAACGCAGACGCCTGTTCTCGGGATTACGGGCACGGGTGGAGCGGGTAAGAGTAGTACTGTAGATGAATTTTTGAGGCGTTTCCTGCATCAGCGACACGATATGCGTATCGCAGTCCTTGCCGTGGATCCAACTCGTAGGCGCACCGGTGGGGCATTACTCGGGGACCGAATTCGTATGAACTCGCTCATTTCCAGTAATATTTATATGCGTTCTATTGCAACGCGCCGCCAGCATGTGTCGACGAGTCAAATGCTTGGCGATATCACCTTATTTTTAAAATCGTTAGATTATGACCTCATTTTGGTGGAAACCGCGGGCATTGGGCAGTCGGATTCAGCGATCGTCGATTTCTCGATGTACATCATGACAGGGGACTATGGCGCTGCTAGCCAACTTGAAAAGATTGATATGATCGATTATGCGGACATCATCATTCTCAATAAGTATGATTACCGGGGCACCGAGGATGCGCTTAGGGACGTGCGTAAGCAGTGGCAGCGCAATCGAAATGCTTTTCATGTCGAGTCCATACCGGTGTATCCAACCATCGCCAGTCAGTTTAATGATCCGGGGATTAACAGAGCATTTTATGAGCTCTATCGTCTATTGGTCGAGAAAAACCATCTAGACAGTGCGACGTGGATAGGTCCTCCTCCCTCGGAGACAAGCACAGATGATCCAAAGAAAGCGGTGTTGATACCGGCGCATAGGTCGCGTTATCTCGCGGAAATCAGCGAGCAGGGACGAGCGATCAAAGTACGCAACGCCGAGCAGTGTGAAGCGGCAGCAACGGCTTATCAGAACTTTCAAGCGCTGCGCCTGGTCGACGTTGCAGTACCTGCACCGCTGAGCGCCTATGCAGAAAATTTGCTCGTTGACGAGCACTGTGATGCCACTTTGTTGCTCTTGCGCAAAGAATATCAACGCGCCCTCGGCACGCTAACCCTCGAATCGCTGGGGTTACTCCAGCAATGGCCCACGCGGAGCGCCGCGTTAGAAAGCGACCACTACGCGTATGAAGTACGCGGTCGTCCTATCACCGGAGACAACAAGGTGGTGTCATTGAGTGGTCTTAAGATCCCAAAAATCGCGGCTCCAAAATTTTCTGATTGGGGCGAGCAACTGAATTTTTTATTGGCAGAAAATCTCCCTGGAGCCTACCCCTATACGGCTGGCGTATTTCCCTATCGCCGAGTGACTGAGGACCCGATACGAATGTTTGCCGGTGAGGGAACGCCCGAGCAAACAAATTTACGCTTTCATTATTTATCGAAAGGTCAGCCTGCGACGAGGCTTTCGACTGCGTTCGATTCAGTGACATTGTATGGCGCAGACCCTGAAAAGCGGCTGGACATTTGGGGCAAGATTGGAAATTCTGGCGTCAGCATTGCGACTTTGGACGACATGAAAAAGTTGTTTTCAGGTTTCAATTTGTGTGATCCGTCGACGTCCGTTTCTATGACTATCAACGGTCCTGCTCCGATGTTGTTGGCGTTTTTTATGAATGCCGCGATCGATCAACAGGTTGAGCTGCATCTGCAAGAAAACGGTCTTTGGGATGCGGCACAAATGCGCATTGATGAGCTTTTTAAAGACGCAGAAAAACCGATTTATGCCGGCGAACTTCCCGACACACACAGTGGGCTCGGGCTTGCCCTGTTGGGTGTTAATGGTGATCAGTTGGTGGACGAGGAGACTTATGCTGACGTTCGTAGGAGAACTTTAAGTTCAGTCCGCGGGACTGTCCAGGCAGATATCTTAAAAGAAGACCAAGCGCAGAATACCTGTATATTTTCAACCAATTTTGCGATGCGAATGATGGGTGATATGCAGTCCTTTTTGATCGATCATCATGTTCGAAATTATTACAGCGTCTCTGTTAGTGGTTATCACATCGCCGAGGCTGGGGCGAATCCCATTTCGCAACTGGCTTTTACGTTATCACATGGTTTTACATTGGTTGAGTATTACCTATCTAGGGGAATGCATATTGATGACTTTGTCCCTAATTACAGCTTCTTTTTCTCCAACGGCATGGACCCGAAATATACTGTGATGGGGCGAGTTGCGCGACGTATTTGGGCGCGAGCGATGCATGCGCGGTATGGTGCTAGCTCACGAAGCCAAATGTTAAAATATCATATACAAACGTCAGGGCGCAGCCTGCATGCTCAGGAAATGAGTTTTAATGATATTCGAACGACGTTACAGGCCTTGTATGCGATTTTTGATAACACCAATAGTCTGCATACCAACGCTTATGATGAGGCTATTACCACGCCTACGGAGGAATCTGTGCGTCGAGCGGTGGCGATTCAGTTGATTATTAACCGCGAGTTCGGTTTAAATTTTTGCGAGAACCCCTTGCAAGGATCCTTTGTCGTAGAACAACTCACCGACCTTGTCGAGGAAGCGGTCTATGCCGAATTTGATAAGATTTCGGAGCGCGGGGGTGTTCTTGGGGCGATGGACACCATGTATTAACGCGGAAAAATTCAAGAAGAAAGCATGTATTATGAACGCAAGAAGCATGACGGCAGCCTACCCATCATTGGTGTAAACACGTTTCTCCCCGATGCGGGCGCCGAAGAGTTAATTGAAGGCCGTGAGCTAGCACGTTCCAATGATCGCGAAAAGCAACTGCAAGTCGATAATGTAATGGCTTTTCAAGCCCGCCACCACGCAAGGCATGCGGGCGCGGTAGAGTTACTGCAGGGGGCAGCGCTGCGCCGTGATAACCTTTTCGATGTGCTGATGGAGACGTCAAAATATTGCTCGCTAGGCCAGTTGAGCGAGGCGTTGTACACCGCGGGTGGACTCTATCGCCGTAACATGTAACAGCAGGATTGTGGCGCTTCTCTCTGGCCTCTGGTTTGCGTAGACTGCTTAGTTGACTCAATGTTCTGGAGGGATCGGTGTGAAACGGGCGATTATTGTAGGCGCGAGTTCGGGCATCGGATGGGAATTGGCAATTCAGCTCGATCGAGCGGGCTATCAACTTGGGTTGATGGCGAGGCGCGAGGATCAGCTACTTCAACTCAGGCAGCAGTTGACGGGTGCGCATATTGTTCAGACTGTAGACGTGACCCACTGTGAACAGGCTCAAGTGCAATTGCAGGCGCTGATTGAGCGCATGCAGGAGGTCGACATGGTAATTTTGAACGCTGGCGTTGGCCTGCGAGAAAAAGCGCTAGAGTGGGACAGTCAGTGTGCCATGATTGACGTCAATGTCCGCGGGTTTTGCGCCATGGCGGTAGTATCCATGCAGTATTTTGAGGCGCGAGGTGAGGGCCATTTGGTCGGCATATCGTCTTTAGCAGCCCACGTTTCGGGGTCTATGATGCCTACATATCATGCAACGAAGGCCTATGTGTCAAGCTACTTAGAGGGGCTGAGAGCCCGTGTTGGGCGCAAACGGTTATCGATTACTATTACCACCGTTGAGCCTGGATTTGTCGCGACGCCTATGGTCGAGGGCAATCCGCCGTGGATGGCTTCGGTTGAGCGCGCCGTGGCACAAATGATGACGGCCATTATGCGCCGAAAGAATCATGTCTATGTCACGCGTCGCTGGCGTATCGTGGCATGGTTGGCTTACGTTACCCCGAATAGTGTGTTGCGAAAGTTCCTCTAGGCTGGATGTCTGGCGCTTGGTACGACGACTCTGTAGGCTTTTGTGAATACACGTCTGTCGCCACGGGAGCGAATGAACGCTGTATCAATTTTCATGCTGATGAGCGAGTGCGAATGGGTAAAAGCGACAGGGTTAGAGGGTTTTTTGGCTGAATACTTGACCCTGCCGTTAACATAACGACAAGGTATATTAATCGCTCATACAAGCAAGAGTAGGGTGTCTTCGCGTCGCTGTAATGGTGAGTTTGGCGTTAAGGCTATGACAAAAATACCGACTGTCTGTTTGATCAATCACGTTGCCAAGTCCCCCTGATATTAGCATGACGGCAGTGTATTTTTTGTCTGATCAGTCGCTCGGGGCATCGTATTGAGTTCACCTGAAGTCATCTTTTACGCGCTCGACACTCGGGACATATATATCCGCTTTTTGGTGTCGCCTCTGAGCGAAAGAAACGCGATGTTAATGATCTTTATATGCCACACGGCCATCGGGTAGCCGCTGTAAAGATTTTTCTGCTTACAGGAATTGGTCAGCAGCGGCCCACCCCGAAAGCACTGCACCCTCGACTCGCGGTCCTGCAAAGGCATCGCCCGCCAAAACTAAGGTCGGTTGAGCTTTAACCACCATGCAAGGTTCGATGTCTACCTGCTTGGGTTTACTGTAACGCCAGCCATGCACTTGGAAGTGTTTGACGCGCGCACCAACCCACGGATGTGCCATATTGATCAGCTGTTCGCCGACCTGATCGCGCGGCGCGTCAAAATGTCGAGCACTGAAGTCGGCCGCGGCATGCAGTGTGATTGCGGGCAGCGCAGAAATACCTTTTTGTTGATTGTCACTAATCCAGTTTATATCTGGATGATCCGGCACGAGTGCGCCTGGCGGAGGCATATGACTAGGGCCGTCAAGAAGTGCCATAACGGCAATGCACGCATCGTAGTCGATCTGTTGGAGTCGTTTGCGTTGCGCGACTGTCAACGCTATGTTGCCCGAGTTGAGCAGTGCTAGAGATTGAGGGACGGGAGCGGTTAATAAGACTTCTTGGGCTTCGATGGTGCGCGCATCGTCGGTTTCAACGCACCAGAGACCACCCGACTCGTAGAGTGTTTCTACCCGGCACGCCAAAATGATATCAATATTGGCCGCTAACTGTTTGGCTATCTCGCGCATGTTAGGCACGCCTCGCCAACGCGCGTGACTGGTGGGTTGCCCAGAGTGGCTCCGATACCATTCTGTTGCGACTCCTGTTGCCACCCACCGCTCTACCTGTGCTATGAACCTAGGGTTTCGCGCAGTCATAAATTGCGCGCCGTGATCGAAGTTCGCGCCGTCTATTTGTCGTCCGGCCAATCGCCCACCCACGCCACGACCTTTATCTAGAACTAATACTTCGCGCCCTTGGCTAACCAATGTGGATGCCGCGCTGAGTCCCGCGAGTCCTGCCCCGATAATTAAAATTTCTACATGTTTCGAAGGAATTGACACGAATTTATTGCTCACTATGTTCGCTGCGATTGGGAAATCTCTTTTTTGCCTGTGATCGGCACCGTTGTGAGCAGTAGCGCACCTCAGTCCAGTCTTTGCGCCATTTCTTTCGCCAAGCGAAGAGCCGCTGGCAGTGCACGCAAATTTTCTGTGGAAGATCACCTTTTTTGAGCACGCTAATCACCTGTAAAACCATTGCACGCCGAAGTCGTAGAAAAAATACGAAGAGACTACAGCTGAAATAGTTTCTTAGGTCTTTTTTCAAGTCGGTGAGACTGCGTCAACAAACTTGTAAGCCACAATGTATATGGTTGTGCTTGGTTAAAGATAATGCGAATGTTTTCGTCATTCCGCTGCTCTCTGAATGCGCGGCGAAATGCCGGTGAGTAATACAGTGGTTTGCCTAGATAGACCTGCTCGCGGGCTAGTGCATGGCGTAATTCATTGAACTCGTCGCGGCTATCAACCAAGTTGGGTAGAACAATGAGAGCCGGCGGAGCAAACGTATGCCGGTACTCATGTTGACTAAACAGTGCATGCAGACCCGCCAAATATTTCTTGGTGGCGAAGATATCAGCGTCGCTTACAGAGGTAGGAATTAGCATGATATCGCACTGAAATAAAAATGCACTGCGGTGGGGCTGAGTACCTGCGGGGCTATCCACGACTACGAACCGTTTTTTGAACTTATTATTGCGTTCGGCATCGATCAGCTGAATGATTTTTTCGTTGTTTGGCGCTCCATCGTCTAGATTCAGTCCACTGTCATTAACCACTGAAAAGCGCCGATCGCAGAATCGTTTTAGCGATTCACTACTCGTCGCTTGAGGGTCTAAATCTATCAGCTTCACGCTCGCATCTTGGTGTCGCGTGGCCAATCCTAAGCTCATTAAAAGCGCTAGAGTACTTTTTCCCACTCCTCCCTTTGAGTTGGAGAAGATGACCGTCTTGGGCCGAGGTGTGGATCGTAATCCGGAGGCTGCAACCATGTGGCTTGAATCTTCCTTACAGGATGTTACGCCCTAAGCGTCAAGGGCCCCTTTGTCGCTAGACATATTAACCCCTGAATTAAACGCCTCAAGTCGGCTAGAAACCTTGGGCTCCCCGGCTGCGCGGTCCCAGTCAGTGGTAATTTCACCCACGAGTTTGGCACCTTCTTCTGTCTGCAATGACCCATACTGTATTTTACCGCGGATTCGACCTGATCCGCACACAGTCAATTTGCCAGTGAGCGACAGAGTATCCTCTACCGTTCCTTCAATCGTCGCTGTTTCGCCCGAAATGTCTCCTTCTACAACGCCGTCAATTCCAACAATCAGGTGCTTAACCGAGACTTTTCCGACAATTTTCCCGTCCACTCGTGCTGTACCGTCAATGGCCAGCGAGGCGCCTTCTAAATGCGTGGCGGGCCCAACGTAAAATTCAAATTCTTGATCGTATTCGCTCACTAAAAGCACCTCCTAGTTAGAGTGTTAAGAGTCGTATCTGACCCGATAGCTTACCATATGCTATCGCGCGTACAGTCTGCTCTGCTCGCGTGTCGATAAACGCAAGATTCTAGCATAACAAATTTGCAGTGTGCTTATTTATTAGGCCTTTATATGTATCTACAGTCAGCAATGGAGCCTTTGAAGAGCCTAAACTGCGCCTTTGGGTCAGGATCACTCAAACCTGTGCGCCATGGTTAAGCAAGTGCTGCGCATAGCCGCCGCCGCCGTGTTGGAGGATAATCTGAAGAAGGCTGTTACCTTCTGGATTCACCGCATTGACATCGAAACCTGCAGTACAAAAAAGGTGACAAACGAGGCAAAGTTGTCGGCATTCATGCCTCTGTAGGCTTTTTCAAGGAGATGAAAATCCTTGTTGATGCCTGAAGGCGGACGCAGGCTCAGGAATTGGCGTATTCTCGCGTCGTCGAATACTTCGCCTAAAATTTTTACCTTATCTTTTTTTAAGGCCATATTTTTGTTACCCAGAGGCGGAATGAATCGCTTCATTAAGTTTTTCGACCAAAATGCGGTTGACTTGCTGGGGGTTCGCTTGGCCGCGCGATGCTTGCATAATTTGACCCATGAAGCCGCCCAGTTTTTTCTTGCGTCGACTTTCTTCAGTGCCGACGTAGTCGCGTACCATTTCTGGATTTTTGGCGAGGACCTCGCCGACTATTTTCTCGAGTGCGCTGGAGTCTGAAACTTGTTTGAAGCCGCGCTCAGAAATGATTTGATCGGCATCACCTTCTCCCAACCACATGGCTTCAAACACCTGTTTGGCAATTTTTCCAGAAATGGTTTGATCGCCGACGCGTTTTAGCAAGGTACTTAACTGTGCGGCAGATACGGGACTGTCATGCAGTTCAAGTGACGCAGTTTTCAATCGCCGCACAACCTCTCCTGTGGTCCAGTGCGCCGCTAACAGCGCGTCGTTACACGCCTTTGCGGCAACTTCGAAATAGTCGGATAAAGCCGGATTGTAAGCAAAAATCTCCGCCTCTTGAGCGGCGATTCCGAATTGTTGTTGCAATCGTTCGGCCCGTGCGTCAGGCAGTTCAGGCAGCGAAAGGCGAAGTTTCTGTAAATGCGCTTTGGTTATTGTCACTGGCAGAAGGTCGGGGCATGGAAAGTAACGATAGTCGTTAGCTTCTTCTTTACTGCGCATAGAGCGCGCCACTTTAGTATCGCCGTTGTATAGGCGTGTTTCTTGCGTAATGACTCCGCCGTCTTCAAGAACGTCGATCTGTCGGTTGACCTCGAGAGCGATGGCTTCTTCCATAAACTTAAATGAGTTAAGATTTTTAGTTTCAGTGCGCGTGCCCAGTGTTTCTGACCCACGGGGCCGCACCGATATGTTGACATCAAAGCGCATTGACCCTTCAGCCATATGACCATCGCAAATACCTAAAGAGGTGACAATGCCATGCAGTTTTTTGGCGAACACGACGGCCTCCGTCGCATTCGATAGATCGGGTTCGGTAACGATTTCAATCAGCGGGGTGCCTGCGCGATTTAAATCGATACCAGAATAGGCGGCATTGAAGCTTCCCTCATGAAGCGATTTTCCGGCATCCTCTTCTAAGTGAGCGTGATGGATCCGTACATTTTTTAATGTACCATCGGGAAGGTTGATAGGAATGTTGCCTGCCCCGACAATCGGTTTTTCAAGTTGTGTGGTCTGATAGCCTTTAGGTAAGTCTGGATAGAAGTAATTCTTTCGTTCAAACACCGATGTTTCAGGCAGATCAGCATCAATGGCAAGTCCGAACATTAAGGCATAATCAACTGCTTGACGATTCAGTACAGGAAGTGTGCCGGGCATGGCCAAGTCAATTGCACACGCTTGACTATTGGGAGCCGAGCCAAAGCGGGTGCCAGCACCGGAAAATATTTTTGATTCTGTTGCGAGTTGGACATGTATTTCAAGGCCGATGACGGTTTCCCAAGGCATTAAATAAGTCCTTCTGGTTGCAGCGCGTGCCACGGGGTTACTTGTTGCAATTGGTGCGCAACGTTGAGCATTTGCGCTTCAGCGAAATAATTTCCAATGAGCTGCAGGCCTACTGGCGTGCCGTCAACTAGACCGCAGGGGATCGACATCCCCGGCAGGCCTGCCAAATTAGTTGCTATCGTGTAAATGTCTTCCAAATACATCGCCACCGGGTCGTCTCCTTTCGCGCCGAACCGAAAGGCGGGTGTCGGGCATGTGGGACCCATAACAACATCCACTTTGTCGAAGGCCTGTGTAAAGTCTTGCCGTATTAGCGCTCTGGCTTGTTGCGCCTTTCGGTAGTACGCGTCGTAATAACCCGCAGATAGACAATACGTGCCGATCAGTATCCGTCGTTTTACCTCTTCGCCGAAGCCTTCGCTTCGGGAGCGGCAATACAAATCTTCAAGGTCTTTGGGGTTTTCGCAGCGATAACCGTAGCGAACCCCATCGAACCTGGCTAAATTAGCAGATGCCTCGGCGGGAGCAATCACATAGTACGCGGGCACCGACAGATGCGAATTGGGTAAGCTTATGTCGACCAATTCGGCACCTAATTCTCGTAATATTGTGAGAGAGTCTTGCACAGCTTTCGCGACGCGGCCGTCGAGACCCGAAGAAAAATATTCTCGAGGAATGCCAATTTTTAGGCCCTGAATGGAGTCGTTTAGGGACGCATGGTAGTTGGGCACAGGTCGGTCAACTGACGTTGAGTCTCGCGAGTCAAATCCGGCCATTGCGCCAAGTAACAGCGCACAATCCTGTGCGGTTTTCGCAATGGGGCCGCCTTGATCCAGACTTGAGGCAAATGCAATCATTCCCCAACGCGAGACTCTCCCATAGGTTGGTTTGATACCACTGACGCCGCATAATGCAGCCGGTTGTCGAATGGAGCCGCCTGTGTCGGTTGCAGTAGCTGCGGGTGACAGGCGCGCGGCGACTGCCGCCGCCGAGCCTCCCGAGGAACCACCAGGAACTTTTGCAGTGTCCCATGGGTTTTTCACTGCGCCATAAAAACTCGTTTCGTTAGACGAGCCCATGGCGAATTCATCCATATTGGTTTTTCCTAACATCACCATACCTGTCTGGGCAAGGTTCTCTACGACCGTTGCGTCGTAGGGCGGTATAAAATTATGCAGCATTTTTGAGGCGCAACTGGTGCGTGTGCCGCGCGTGCAAAAGATGTCTTTGTGCAGAAGTGGAATCCCGCAAAGATCATGCGCCAGACCATTCTTTAACTGTTTGTCTGCGGCATCAGCGCTGACTAGCGCGCTTTCTCCGGTGACGGTGATCAGCGCATTCAAATCGGGATTGAAGCGGCCGATGCGCGCCAAAAAGTGCTCAGTGAGTTCACGGCTAGAAAACGTTTTGGCACGTAATCCTAGTGCCAGTTCTGCAATCGACATATCGTGCATAGCAAGGTCGCTCAATCGATCACCTTAGGCACGAGATAGAGGCCTTCATGCGTATTATCGCTCAGTATCTCAAAGGCCTGTTGTTGGTTAAATTCGGTAATACGGTCCGCGCGGAGGGCCTGTGAGGCGTTGAGTGGGTGTGCCATCGGTTGGACGCCTGCCGTGTCAGCCGCCTGTAGCTGATCTACCAGCGCCAGCACACTTTCTAGGCGCGCACAGACGGCGCTATAGTCGGTTTCGTTGACCGCTAATCGCGACAACATTGCGAGTCTTTCAATATCAGTGTATTTGAGCGTCATCAGAGGGGCCACGGCGTGTTTAAAACGGCAAATATTCCAGACGATAACGGTACCATAGAAATTGGGCGAAGGTTAAGTCTTGATAAGCCAGAACCGTCGCCATTTACGCGCTCACCGAGGGAAACCCGCTGATTATGGCATTTAGCTCTCAAGATGGGCCCTAAATGAGCGAAAAAACTAATAATACATCACGCGACACTTGCCCTGCCACTGCCTCGCTGTTATCTTCCCAACACATTGCGTCCCGCTTCGAAAAAAGCGTTAATACCGACATTAATAAGGGCCAGTACAGCATGCTTTTAAAAAAAATACGCGGTTTTTTCTCCAGTGATTTGTCCATTGACTTAGGAACTGCCAATACCTTAATTTACGTTCGTGACAAGGGAATTGTGTTAAACGAGCCGTCAGTAGTCGCTATTCGTCACCACTTAGGGCAAAAAATCGTTGAAGCCGTTGGCATTGATGCCAAGCGCATGCTAGGCAGAACACCCGGAAATATCACTGCGATCAGACCGTTAAAGGATGGGGTGATCGCAGACTTTCAGGTCACTGAAAAAATGCTCCAACATTTTATCAAGAAAGTGCATTCAGCCACGATTTCAAATAATTTTTTACCTCCCAGTCCCCGCGTTCTGATTTGTGTGCCATGTATGGCTACAGAAGTCGAAAAACGTGCCATCAAGGAATCTGCCTTCAGTGCAGGAGCGCGAGAGGTGTTTCTGATCGAAGAGCCAATGGCTGCTGCCATCGGGGCGGGGTTGCCCGTAGAAGAAGCGGTGGGTTCAATGGTGGTAGACATTGGTGGCGGCACGACGGAAATAGCGATACTCTCGTTGAACGGAGTTGTGTTTGCGGATTCGGTGCGGATTGGCGGTGATCGCTTTGACGAATCGATTGTGAATTTCGTTCGACGGAAATACGGAAGCGTCATTGGTGATAGTACGGCAGAGCGCGTGAAGATTGAGGTTGGAACGGCTTACTTGGGTGATGAAGTTCGAGACATTGATGTGCGAGGTCGTAACTTGGCCGAGGGTGTCCCGCGCAGTTTCACACTCAGCAGCGATGAAATTTTGGAAGCTCTCCAGGAGCCATTGGCAGGTATTGTGACGGCGGTTAAGCGCGTGTTAGAGCAATCACCACCTGAATTGGCATCAGACATTGCAGACACGGGTATCGTATTAACGGGCGGAGGTTCCTTACTGCGTGATCTCGATCGCTTATTGAGTGCAGAGACTGGCTTGCCCGTGATACTTGCCGAGGACCCACTCACGTGCGTCGCCCGCGGTGGTGGCGAGGCACTTGATTTGATGAGTACGCACAGACTAGAAGCGTTGATGCAAGAGATTTAAGGTATCGGTGATACCGTGATACAGCGCACACAAGCCTAACAAAACACGCGCTCAAAGGCCGTTTAACATGTATTCGCCGCTTTTTCGACGTATTTTAACGCTCGCATTGATCGCAGCGGTTCTGATGATTGTAGATCGGTCGACGACGTGGTTCCAACCCGTCCGCGTTATATTTGATTATCTAGAGCGACCACTTTACTGGGTTACTAACATCCCTGCGTCGATCAAAGAGTGGGGTGAGGTGCACCTCGTCACTCGAGATCAGTTGATTGAGGAAAATCGCCGGCTCCAACAGGAGCGTTTGATCTATCGAGGCCGGCTCCAGAGAATGTCTGAATTGGCGTCAGAGAACCTCCGCTTGCTGCAACTGCTGAATGCATCCGAGCTTTTAGTGGACCGAATTCTTGTCACTCAGGTGATCGGCGTTTCGCCTACTCCGCAGCGGCACACCGTGACTATCGACCGCGGTTCGGAAGATGGGGCATATGTTGGGCAACCTTTGCTTGACTCGGAAGGATTGATGGGCCAATTGGTCCGTGTCTTTGATCACCACAGCGTAGCGCTTTTGATTACGGATGCGAGTCATGCGCTGCCGGTGAAAGTTCTTAGAAATGGCGTTCGGTCGATCGCTGAAGGTATAGCAGATTATAACTTGCTGAGCTTGCGCTACGTTTCACCGACGGCTGATATCAAATTGGGCGATCAGTTACTCAGCTCTGGCTTGGGTGGGCGTTTTCCAGCGGGTTACCCAGTCGGTCGTGTGAGCAGCATCGAAAAAGAGCCGGGTTCTGTATTTATGAACGTGCAAGTCGATCCGTTTGCGTTGTTAGATCGCAGTACACACTTGTTATTGGTATTTACATCCGATTCAAACGCCGCCTCAGAGGCTGAATGATGGCGCCTTCTTACCCAACAACTAATGTCATTTATGCCATGGTACTCGCCATTGTTTTGCAATTGGTGCCCATTCAGGGCACTTTGTTTCACTGGAAGCCAAATTTTATTTTATTGGTTGTGATTGTGCTAATTATCAATTATCCACATAAGTATGGTTTGGGCTTTGCTGCCCTTATGGGGTTGCTCGCGGATGGGATCTTTGGGACGACATTGGGCCACTTTATGTTCGTTTTTACGCTATGTGGCGGCATTTTGGAGCTTCTGAGTCGCTGGACACATTATTTCGAATTATCCTATCGCATTGTGGCAGTTTTCTTGGTGACGCTATTTGCGGCTTTCACACAAACTCTGGTGGCCAACATGCAGGGAATTTCTGTGCCGCTTGATTATCTGCCTGGCATGACGATTATATCGGCGCTCCTCCTGCCGTTCATAGAGCGGTTTATTGGGCGCAAACACGAGACTCAATAAATGCCGCAAAGGGAATATGACATCCTTCTGGCATCAGCATCGCCGCGTCGTAGCGCTATTTTACGTCAGATGGGCGTGTCTTTTGAACTCGTGCAAAATACAGTAGACGAAAGCTTTCGACGTCTGGAAATCCCTGCCGACTTCGTAACACGCCTGGCTCGCGAAAAAGCTGCGGCAGGCTATTTTAGCAGCGGTGGTGGGTGTCCGGTTTTGGGGGCTGATACGATCGTGGTGATAGATCAACAGATATTTGGTAAGCCGCGAGACGAGCGCGGGGCAACCGAGATGTTAATGCAACTGTCGGGACGGACCCACCAAGTCCTCACGGCAGTGGCAATTACCGATGGCGTATCAGTAGCACAACGTTTGTCCGACAACCATGTGAGTTTTCGAGCAATAAGTAAAAAAGAATGTCATGCGTACTGGCAGACGGGCGAGCCCATCGACAAAGCTGGCGGTTATGCGATCCAAGGTTTTGGCGCCGTGTTTGTGAATAACTTGGTGGGTAGTTATAGCGGGGTTGTTGGATTGCCCATTCAGCCTACGCACGAGTTACTATCGCTGTTTGGAGTACCTGTTTGGCGCATGACGTGTTAGAACAACCTTTACGCATGCATTGGCTGTCTGGAATGACGAGCGGGGGGTGCGTATGGGATTGGGCGTTGCTTTTAATGGGATGGAATTAATCCTACCTGGCAGGTGGCGTAAACATTGTGAGAGGCGCGGACTTTTATTCTCTTGTTGCGTGTAAATAGCCCCACATTTTGATCGCTCTGATGGCATACTCAATGGCTTAGAGTCCGTCGTGTTGGATTGCTCTGTGATGGCATGTGAATTTAGCTAGTGAGGGCCAATAAAGGTGTTTGAGTTGAGTTTTATTCGCTCCGTGCGCCGCTAACAAGAGGGTATGGCGGGCAACGGCAGGGGTACTGTAGCGAGCTTAGCCACAGCTGAGAGAGATAGCGTTTTAATGGTAGTAATCACACGAGTCGTTGGGGTCGCATTGCGCGTTTTTATAGCGGTCGCGATTTTTGCTTTATTATCGAGTGTTATTCTTTTTGTGTTGGCTCATCGTTGGGTTGCAGACATAGATCAGCATCGATTAGCGATTGAGAGCTTTATTGACGAACGCGTGGGTCTTTCCGTGGAGCTGGGTCCGGTTTCAGCTCAATGGACGGGCTTGACGCCCGCGATTACAGTCGAAAATATCCAAATAGGGGCGGGTCCTGTCACACCAACGTTGCTGTTTAGCGGCTGGCAAGCTCACTTAGATTTGCTTCGCAGCCTTAAACACGGCGCTTTAATATGGCATGAATTTTCTATACAACAACTTGATTTGGCGCTGGAAGAAGACCAGCGAGGCAACTGGCGGTTACGTGGCTTATCAGGCGGTGGAAATGCAGGATTAGATATTATTCTCGATCCGCTACTTTATAGCCGTTCTATTCAAGTTGATACCATGACCGCCAACCTGACCTTTTATTCTGGAATGACGACGCGCCTTCTCGGCAGTACATTGCGCCTTGAAAATGATGCTGATTTTCACCGAGCTGAGTTATCGTTGATGATCAACGACGGTGAGGTGCCAGCCTACTTAGTCATTGAAGGCCACGGTGATCCGCTTGACTTAGAAACTTTTGAAGCGCAGGGATACATCAAAATGGAGGCCTTTGATCTCAGCCAGCCGTCGCTTGAGGTGGCGAAACGCGTCATCCCTGAAGTGTTCGCTGATTCTGATCAGGTTGCGGCCGATGCCAATGGGGAGATCTGGTTTGATATTCACCCAGGGGGCACGGCGGATTTCGAGGGCTATATAAGTCTTGACGAGATGGCATGGAACGGCTCTCAAGAACTTGCTTTTGTGGACAGACTTCGAACCGACATTACGGGTTGGTATACCCCGCGTGCGGATTGGGGAGTTCGGCTTCAATCCTTAGAGTTAACCATTGATGACCAGCAACTGGCTCCGGTGAACCTCATTTTTGCGCAAAGTGTTGGCGATCGCTGGGAAGATTTTACGCTATCTCTAGACCGTTTTGATCTTGGCGCACATACCGCACTTCTCGAACCAGTTTGGAGCCGTGATGAAGCTCTAGCGCGGTGGCTGCGTCGGCTGCAATTGACGGGTTCAAGCAGTTTAATACACCTCGGCAAAAAGCATGGAAAATATTTTGCGCAGGGACAACTGAAAGATGTTGGGAGTTTGCCCTTTAAGGGCATACCCGGCGTCGATAACTTAGATGGCTACTTTGAAGTGCGCGATCAGAGCGCGCTACTAGAGTTACGAGATGAAAATGGGTTTACGGTGGACTTTCAGAACATTTTCGCAGAGCCTCTGTCTGTTGCGTCGTTGCGGGGTGATCTTTCCATCGCATGGCGGCCAGCGTCTAAATCCTTGCACATAGGTAGTGACGTCATGCAAGCGGTTGTAGATGCGGGCTCGGTGAATGTTCAGTTTTCGACGCGCTCGCAAATCCCGTCTCTGGGCATCGCCCCTGAGGTTAACATCGTATTAGGTGGACGCAATATTGACGCGGCGCAGCGGGCAAAATATTTACCAGAAAAACTGTCGATTGGGCTAAAGACATGGTTGGAAGAGGCACTAGTAAAGACCGATGTTCGCGAATTAGGCTATGCCTTGCGGACTGGAGACCGCTCAAACACCCCCATATCAAAGACTAATCAACTTTATTTTAAGGTTGAAGATACGACGCTCAATTACCACCCTAAGTGGGTGCAAGGTACTCGCGCAAACGGCATTGTTCTAGCCGATGATAGTGATGTCCATGCGATCATAAGTCGCGCGAGCATTGGCCAAGTCGATGTCCTTCAAGCGGATGTCAGATACGTGAGTCAGGGTGTTGGGGGCGTTCCGCACGTGTTGGTCGACGCCGAACTTGCATCGCCATTGCCTGAGGCGATAGAGATACTCCGGCGTTCACCGATACAGAGCGCCATGGGGTCTTTGGCAAATTGGCACTACGAGGGTGAGCAGTTCAGTCATCTGCAGCTCGATATTCCCTTATACGGCTCTAGCGCGCCCAGTGAAGGCGGTAATAAAAGCATTTACGAGATTTCCACTCGTTTGCAGGCTGCCACCATCGCCATTCCCAAGACAGCTTTAAAGATCAGCGAGATTGCCGGCGATCTTTCGTTTACCTCAGAGCGTGGATTTTACAGCGACACACTCCACAGTCGTTTTTGGGGGCACCCAATGACCGCTCAATTCGTGGACGACGACGAACAGTTAATTAAGCTAAAAGGTATTATCGAGCCCGACAAAATATCCCAGCTTGTTCCTTTTCAGTGGTCCGAAATTTTACATGGAAATATACCCATTGACGGTCTGTTGCGCATTCAACGATCCCCTTTTGGGGTTGATAAACATGTCGATTTACGTTTAACGAGTGATATGAGCGGCGTTTCGATAGTGCTTCCAGAACCTTTGGGTAAGCCCGCCGAAAGTCCGCGCGATCTCGATGTGCTAATCAGTTTCGGGCAGTCCATTGAGTCCGTGAAGGCGACACTGGGCACTGATATCGATTTTGACATGCGATATACCGCCGGTTCATTTGATCGTGGTTATTTCAGTTACAACAGAGCAACCGTGTTGCCGAACGACGCGCAGATGTTATTTTCGGGGTATTTACCTCAGACGCGTCTGGAAAGTTGGCAGCCTCTAATTGAATTAATCGGGAGCTCACCAGATGAACAGGAAGAAACTTTAGCGAATGGAAATTTAACAAGGCCGTCAATGGGGTGGGAGTCTATTTTTGATCTTAAGTTTGACCGACTTACATTTGCAGATATTGCCTTGTTGGATGTGACCGCTCAGATAGACCGCCGAGGAAGTAATGTCCATGTTGCTTTTGACAGTCATCTTGGAACGGGTCGTATAGAGGTCCCCAAAGACGGTGTTGGGGTGCCTAACTTGCATCTAACTCAACTGGTGCTTGAGTCAGACTCTTGGGCGGGCGCAGTGGGTGCAGGTGCGCTTGATCCACGAAAATTTCCAGATATCAATGTACATATTGAGCGGCTTTTGGTTGATCAAGATCATTGGGGCGATCTTGGCTTCGATCTGCGCTCAGAAGTTTCCGGTGCCATATTTGGCAATATAAGAAGCAGCTTGTTTGGTCTAACAATAGGCATGGATGAGACGCTACCGCCGACCGAATTTTTTTGGCACCACGACGGGCTTGCACACACCAGCCGTTTTATTGGCCCAGTCTCGGTGACGGATATAGGTTCTGTGTTGAGTAATTTCGGGTTACCTATTATCGCTGATAGTGAATCGGGAGCGTTGATTTTTGATCTTAATTGGCAGGATCAACCATGGAATTTTGCGCGGCATAATTTATCGGGTGAGTTCAAATTTGAACTCGCCGACGGGAGTTTTTATTCCTCGCCCGGCGGAGCGGATACCGCGTTAAAAATGATTAGTTTGTTCAACTTTGCAAACTGGTTGCGCCGCTTGCAATTGGATTTTTCTGATGTGGTCGGTCAGAACCTTGCTTATAACGACGTGAGTGGGCGCTTTGCATTTGATCAGGGCGTTGCGCAATTGGTGGAACCTCTCCAGATGCAAATGCCGTCGGGTCGTATGAGTATGGCAGGACGTTTTGACTTAATGCAGGAAACGCTCGACGGCCAATTGGTGGCGACTTTGCCAGTAGCAACTAATTTGCCGTGGGTGGGCGCTCTGATGGGCGGTCTGCCAGCTGCATTAGGGGTGTACTTGACCGGCAAGGTTTTGGAACGTCAGGTGAACCGATTGTCAAGCATCAGCTATTCGCTCTCTGGGGACTGGGACGACATTGAGGTTGATGTCGATAAAATTTTTGCAGCGGCACTGAAGTCTGAAATGGACAAAGAGAAGGCGCGCTAAACCGATGAAGCTTTCGTCACTTTCTTTAGATAATCAAACAATTTTTGGCGCGCCATAGGTGCTTTGTTCGTTGCTGTTTCACGCGTTATTTGACGCTGTAAGTTACGTATTTTTTGACGATCTGCTTCGGGGTTCTCAATTATAAATGAGGCTAGCGTGTCTTCGTCTCCCTCAGCTATTTTATGTTTTAAAGTCGTTAGGGCGTCGTTCTGACGTTGTTGCGCAGGAGACAATCGGTCTATCTGTTCGAGTTTGCGGCTCAAGTCGTCCACGTCTATATCTCGCATACACTTACTGATAAATTGTAGTTGGCGGCGTTTCGCCTCACGGCTTTTAAGCTTTCGAGCTTCTTTAATAGCGTCGGTTACACTGGCCGGTAGATCCAGTTTTTTGATGCGGGTGTCGGAAAGTTCCATCAAAGTCTTAGCCACTTTCTTTAAGGCTAAAAAGTGCCTTTTAACACTGGATTTACTGGTGTTTTCAGTTTGCGTGATCAAATCATTCATCATGATTGTGTGTCGTTAGGTTAAAAGCCATGTGGAAAGTCCCAAAAACGAGACGAAACCCACGATATCTGTAATGGTTGTAAGTATAACGCTACCTGCTAACGCAGTTGCGGTGATATTGATGAGCATGGCTAATCCGATGATCAGTGCTAAATGCCAGTCAGCGAACCACACAGAAACAATGATGCCCGTAGCGAGTGCCCACAGTAGCCCATTGAGTGCGCCCACTGCGAATTCTTTGCTCATTAACCAGCGAATATTCCCCCGTTCAATCTGCCCTATCGCTAGCCCACGAATTATTAGTGTCAGCGTCTGACTCCCAGCAACACCCCCCATACTGGCTACAATGGGCATTAAAATAGCGAGCGCCACCACTTTGTCAAGGGTTGCCTCGAACAGACTGATTGCCATCGACGCGAGCAGGGCTGTGGCTAAGTTGAAGCCCAGCCAAATAACTCTTCTCGGTGCCGTTCGCCAGACCGATGCAAAGGTATCTTCATGGATACTTAAGCCGCCCATAGCCAGCAGCGATTGGTCGGCGTCTTCTACAATGACGTTGAGCACATCGTCGACAGTAATGCGGCCCAACAGTCTATTCTTATTGTCGACGACCGGTGCGGAAACTAGATTCTGGCGTTGAAACAACTGTCCCACTTCGGCATCGCTAAGATCAACATGTAAGGGTTGGACATCTGTGTTCATCACGTCGGAAACCACAGCGGTGGGGCTAGACGTTAGTAACTGGCTAAGGGGCAGTAACCCGAGAAACCTATCATGACGGTTGACGACAAATAAATTGTCAGTGATGTGCGGTATTTCGCTATGTCGTCTTAAATAACGTAAGACTGCATCAAGCGTGATGTCGGCGCGCACTGTGATGACTTGCGTATCCATTAGCCCGCCTGCCGTCTCTTCGTCATAAGTAAGCACTGACTCTAAGCGCAATCGGTCCTGCGTAGAGATTGATTGAAGTGCTTCAGAGACCACCTGCCCTGGAAGTTGCTGGAGGATATCTACAACATCGTCAACATTCAGACCTGCGGTTATTAATGCGATTTTGGGACCATCCATGTCATTCAGAAATTCCATTTGAATATCATCAGGTAATGCCTGAAGAACTTCTCCGGATTTGTCTTCGCCGATTAACTCCCAAAGCACATGACGATATCTGGGGGGGGGCGTTTCAAGTTCGTGCGCAATGTCGGGTGCCGACAAATGGTGAAGCATTTCTTGGGCATGGTTGAGGGTGCCCGCGTCGATCGCTCGTCCAAGGATACTCAGTAAGTTGGTGTTTTTTTCAGCGGATGCTATCATGCGAGTGACCTTGCATACTCCGAGTCTTCCGTTTCGAGTGGTTATCTCACAGGATTTAACGTTTTTCTAGGAACCAACGTGTAGCTGAATCTAGCCGCCTTCGTCGAAGAAATTAGCGATCAATGCGCGCACTTTTTCTTCTGCAATAACTTCGTCTTCGCCGTCGAATTCAAAAGTCAGGACAGTTCCTTGGCTAGCGGCTAAGAGCATCAGTGACATGACGCTTTTTGCGTCCACTAGAGCATCGCTTCCAGCACGCACCTGACAAGCAAAGCTACCGGTGAGGCGCGCCAGTTTGGTGGCAGCGCGCGCGTGCAATCCAAGTGCATTGATAATCGTCATTTGACACCGGATCATGGGATCAGCCGAGTATTTGCTGAGCGAAGCTGTTTATGTCTTAACTGTACATTAGGATAGCAGTCGGCAAAGTGCTGGTGTAGTTTGGATGCGATAAACACCGAACGATGCTGCCCGCCAGTGCAGCCGATCGCGATGGTGAGATAACTTCGGTTATTGGCTTCAAAGCGCGGTATCCAACGCGTTAAGAAGGCTTGAATCTCACTCAGTAGCTCCACCGCTTCCGACTGAGTTTCAAGAAATTTGATTACGTCTTTATCTAGACCTGACTGTTTGCGTAGTTCCGTTTTCCAGTAAGGGTTAGCAAGACAGCGAACATCAAAGATAAAGTCTGCGTCTTGGGGTGTCCCGGCTTTGTAACCAAAGGATTCGAACAGAATGGACAGGTGTCCAAGGCGATTTGGGGAAACTATATTTTTTATCAGATCTCTCAAATCGTGTAAGGGCAATCCTGTGGTATCGACTTTACGGTCGGTGATAAGCGCAATGGGCGCTAGCAAGTCCTCCTCTAAATCAATCGCTTGCATTAGGTTGATATGATCGCTGGTAAGTGGATGCTTGCGCCGTGTTTCGCTGAAACGGCGAACAAGATCGGCATGATTTGCGCACATGAAAATGACGGTAACGCCGATGCCTGACAACTGAATGGTTTGAAGAATTTCTGGGATGCTACTTAGATCACCCACTAAATTTCTAGCATCAATGCCAATGGCGACGTTTTGATCATCTGAAGCAGTTTTTTCGTGCACATCGTTAATCAGCTTGTGCAACAAGCTAGCAGGTAAGTTGTCGATACACGTAAATCCGATATCTTCTAAGACGTTTAGAGCGGAGGTTTTACCTGAACCCGAGTGACCACTGATGACCACTAAGCGCATGGCTAGCCCGCACGCTCAAGTTCAATGGCAGTGTCGAATAATTGGCGGCTGCTGTTACACGCTCTGAGTTGTTCGCGTGAGTGGTCGTTTTGCAACATCGCCGCAATCCGCGCCAGCGTGGCTAGATGCTCGTCATTTTGTTCTTGAGGAACGACTAACGCGAAGATTATATCGACGGGTTGGTCGTCAAGTGCATCAAAATCAATGGATAAATCTAACTTTATCAAACACCCATAAATACGCTTTAAACCTAAAACTCTACAATGCGGGATGGCCACCCCTTCACCAATGCCAGTGCTACCTAAGCGTTCTCTCGCGATCATTCCATGAAAGAGTGCCTCGGCCTGATCGCTCCCATCGTCTAATTGCTCGGCGATGAACTCGGCAAGATTTTCTAACACTCTTTTCTTGCTCGTGCCTGCAAGATTGCAACGCGCTAATTCGGGCGTCAAGACATCAGATATCTTCATAAGTTACGCTAATGACCTCTATTTTTTTCTTTGTGCTTAATAATCTGTCGATCAAGTTTGTCTGACAGCGCGTCAATGGCCGCGTATAAATCCTCGTGCTCGGCGTTAGCAAACAGGTCAGCACCAACCGCATGGACGGTTGCCTCGGCTTTTTGTACTAATTTATCGACGCTTAATATGACGGCGATCTGAGTTATTTGCTCGTAATGGCGTTCGAGCTTTGAAAGTTTTGCTGTGACATAGTCACGCATCGGTTCGGTCACTGTGAGGTGGTGTCCACTAATCGTCATGTGCATAAAATGATCCCTTTAGGTTACATTTTCGAATCGTTTTCGCTGGCTTGAGGACGCAATCCCCATACTTTCCCTGTACTTGGCAACAGTTCGTCTTGCTACACGAATACCCTGCTCCTCGAGAAGTAATGTCAACTTGCTGTCACTGAGAGGCTTCGAGGCAGGTTCCGCACCAATCATTGCTTTTAGAATAGCGCAAACGGCCGTCGATGAACACTCTCCCCCACCCGCTGTGCCTACATGGCTTGAGAAAAAATATTTGAGCTCGAAAACACCTTGCGGGGTGGCTACATACTTTGTTGTTGTTACCCTCGAAATAGTCGATTCATGCAATTCTAATCGACTGGCGATATCGGCTAGGACCATCGGCTTCATCGCGACCGGGCCCTGTTCAAGGAACCCCTGTTGCAGCTCAACAATCGTCATCGTCACTCGCATTAACGTTTCATTGCGGCTTTCAAGGCTGCGTAAAAACCAGCGCGCTTCTGCTAAGTTGTCTTTGAGATATTGATTGTCGTCACTCGTGTCTGAGCGTTTGATCATGTGACTATAGGAATCATTGATGCGCAACCGCGGCATATTCGTGTCGTTAAGTCGAACGCGCCATCTATCGCCAATTTTCTCAACGAAAACGTCGGGCACAATGTAGTCAATATTCTGATTCGAGAGTGCTTCGCCTGGCCGCGGGTTTAGATTCCGAATTAACAGCATTGCCGCATGAATTTCATCACGGTGATAGCCCGTCTTTTTGCTGAGCCTTTGGGGATCTGACGATGCGATATCCTGCAAAAAATTGTCTATCAAGGTTCTTGATTGGTGTAAGAATGGAGTTTCTGGTGGCAATTGATTGATTTGAATCAACAGGCACTCGCGAATGTTTCTAGCAAAAACACCCGGCGGATCAAACTGTTGCAGTCGATGCAGTACCGCAATAATTTCGTCCTCTTGAAGTATTTCCTCGTGATTAACAAAACGCAGGTGTGCGGTAATCGCGAAAACGTCCTCATTCAAAAGTCCATTGTCATCGACTGAGTCGATAAGGGTAACAGCGACTTGTCGATCTAAGTCCGAGAACGGTGTTAAGTTGAGCTGCCAGTGTAGGTGATCGCGCAACGACTCGGTGACTTGATAGACTTGCTCCAAATCAATTTCGCCCCCGCCAGAGCCACTGGTGGAAGGGTTGTAAACATCATCCCAGTTGGCATCTACCGGCAAGTCAGTGGACAGATCGTCATCCCATTGATGATCGGGGGTATCTTGTGTTGATGCCGCTAAATTTGTATTGGCT
>CAJWCO010000035.1 GCA_913031145.1 uncultured Cellvibrionales bacterium
TCTGCTGTTGGTTCTGCTGTTGGTTCTGCTGTTGGTTCTGCTGTTGGTTCTGCTGTTGGTTCTGCTGTTGGTTCTGCTGTTGGTTCTGCTGATCACTATTTTGCTGTTGAAGTAACTGCGCCACTAATTTTTTATTGAATTGCGTATCATCCGACTCAGGTTGGAGTTGCAACGCTTTGTTGTAGGCATCAATTGCCGCTTTAAGTTGACCCTCTCGGGCAAGGCTGTTGCCAAGATTATAGAAACCATCGGCATGGTGAGGCTCTGTTGAGCGACTAAATTCTTTTACGGCCATATCATAATCACCTGCTTGATAGGCCGCGCTTGCACGCCACTGAGGGCTTTCGAATAATTCTTTTGCAGTATTTGCATCCCCCTGCTGTAGAGCCTCTGCAGCCTGTTGATCTTTGCTTTTCCACAAGTCGCGCCATTCCAGAGCGACGCTAGGAGAGGGGTGTAATAATGGAACGATGCACAATAAAAAAACGCTTCCTCGGCGAAAAGATTGTATCAAAAACGGGAGTAATAGGATGATCAACCAGTAACCACGGTCGTCCCAAGTGTCGAATGAGCGTTCTAATTGACGAGTTTTAGTGGGCAGCAAGGTGTTGGCTGCGTCTAAAAGAGCGGTGATGTCTTGGTCATCGTTGGTGAGCGCGCGATAGACGCCGCGGTTGGCGCGTGCAAGTCGGAGAAGCGTTGCCTGCTGTAGTTTGGGAACCAAGATAGTGCCTTCAGGATTTTTTAAAAAACCTCCGTAAGCGAGTGGTATCGGCGCTCCCTCGGCAGTACCAACGCCGAGGACAGAGAGCCGAAATAAAGCGGTTTTTGCAAGTAGATTGTTGACTGTTATCACCGCGTCTGGAGCAACACCGTCTGTAATTAACAGCAGATCACCGCGGTCTAAACCCGCGTTTGCTGCAAGTTCAAGCGCACGTTCTACGGCGTCTTCAACATTGCTTCCATAACTGGGCATCAGAGCAGGGGCGAGGGAGGGCACTAAACTGACAATGGTATTTGTATCTTCGGTCAACGGTGATACGAGATGTGCACTGCCAGAATAGACAACGAGCGCAGCGTAGCCCTCTTTGCGTTGGTTTAGAATGTCGATCAGCTTATAGCGAGCGCGTATAAGTCGGCTGGGTTGAATATCTTCTGCGAGCATCGATGGCGACAGGTCCAGTATTATGATGAAGGCTGAGTCTGCCTTGTGAATCGGTTGTGGTAGTTTTTGCCATGCGGGGCCGGCAAGGGCGATACAGGCAATCACCCAGGCTAAGCTCCAAATGATCGCGCTAAGGGATTGCCATCGGCGGGTATTTTTCGTGGTTCCTTCCATAAGGTAGGGAAGTAACGAAGGGTGAATTAATTGTTCCCAGTTGCCACTGTTACGCCGTCTAAAGCGTTGGATCCACCAAAGGATGGCAATGGCTATCCAGCCGAGAAGCCACCACGGACGTAAAAAGTGAAAGTTGGCTATCAATTCAAACATTTATAGGCCCTCGACGATTCAATGCCACAATGCTCAAGGCTAAGATAAAGGCAGCAGACAGCGGCCAATAGTAGAGAGCTTCTACGGGGCGTATCGTTTCTGCCGACTGTTCAATCGGCTCTAGTTCGTTGAGTCGCGCATAAATAGCCCGCAACTCGTCCGGATTTCGGGCGCGAAAATAGTTTCCCTTGGTCAGGCGTGCAATTTCAACGAGCGTTTCTTCGTCTAAATCGGCTGATGGATTACTGATTTGCCTACCAAAAAGTCCCCATTCTTCTTGGCTCTCTGCACCAATACCGACGGTATAGATTTTGACCTTTGCGCGCGCCGCGAGTTCAGCGGCTTTGCGGGGGGCGAGGGTTCCAGAATTGTTGGCGCCATCCGTCAGTAAAATCAAGACGCGATGATTCTCTGGACGGTCTTGTAAACGTTTAATTGCTACTCCGATTGTGTCGCCAATGGCTGTACCTTGCCCCGCAAAACCAATTTGGGCTTCATTGAGGAGTATTTGCATGGTTTTTCGATCAAATGTGAGCGGCGTTTGCAGGTACGCTCTTTCGCCAAAGAGGATGAGTCCGAGCCGATCCCCGTTGCGTTGTACCACAAAATCTCCTACCACTGATTTCACCGCGACGAGCCGATTGACACGACGACCCTCTAGTTCCATATCCTCTCGTTCCATACTGCCTGAGATATCCACCGCAATGAGGATATCTCGGCCTGATGTAGGCAGTGCAATCGGCTCTCCGACCCACACCGGGCGCGCAAGTGCGATCAGTGCCGTGATCCAACAACCCAATAGCATGGCGAAAAGCAGCCATTGTCGCCATGTTCGCGCGCTATTGTAGTTTGAATCATCGGCCGCTCCGGCTAGTCTAGGTGCCCGCAATGCAGGTATCACAACGGATTTGGGCGCGCGCAATAGGCGATAAAAAATTGGCAAAGGTGCCGCTGCTAAAACCCAAGGCCAAACAAAATCTAGCACGGGTGAATCTCCGGTGCTCGTGTCTTGTGGCATCGAATCCACTGCCTGGAGTCTTTCGATAACCTTGTGAAGAGGGCGTGGTATCTTCCATCGTTGTGGATAGGGGGTGAATAAAGTGCGCTCTCAAGGGTTTTCTGGTCGACTTGAAAACATTGCGAGTTACCACTGAGTTGTAAAAAGTCAATAAAGTGAGGCAGGCTAAGGCCTCCAAACCTCTGTCCATAATACACTGTGTCGGCGGTCTGCCTGAGAAGTTCAAAGAGTTCTTGTAATTGCTGGTGCGCGTCATTTCCTGTGTCAATGAGGCTTAATTTCTGTAATGCCTGTCGTCGATAAAGTCTTGAGCGATATCGTTGCAGTAATCCGCGTCCAGCGATGATCCCCACGATCGTGCTCATGCCTAATAAAACCCACCATCCAGGTGCGGGAGGCCATGCACTAATAGCTTCGGGTAGGTGAATATCACGCAATTGCGCCAGTGGATCTTGGTTTGTCATACTTGTGGATTCATCCAGTCCTCTCGCAATTAACGCCTGTTACGACTGTGACGTTTGCCAAAAGCGCGTTTTAAAGCAGGCATGACATCTTCGGAGCAATCAAAGGAAATGAGCCCTGACCGCAGTTGCTCACTTAATGTTCTGAGTTCGCGATAGCGCTGTTCATAGGTATTAGCGAAACGCGAGCGCACGCGCGCATCATGTGTATCTAGAATCATCTGGCGCTGGCCATCAGTAACTGCGTAACGGGCCGGCGGCGGCAGCTGTTTTTCCAAGGGGTCGAAGACATGGCAGAGATTAATATTGCCATGCCGAGCTAGCTCAAACAGAGAACGATGGCAACTTTGATCCAAATCGTAAAAGTCACTCACAATAAATAGTGTAGATCCCGGTAGTAAAAAGCGTCGGGCTTCGGCCAAGATATCCGCTAAGGTGTAGTGTTCGGCTTGTAATTCCAGTAATTTGCAGCTGAAATTGTGCAGTGCATGGATATACTTAAGAACTGCATGATGACTCCGTCGTGCTTTCACATCAATGTGCCCTTGTTGTCCGAATATCAGGCCGCCTGCACGGTCATTGGCGGCGATCCCTGCCCATGCCAAGGCTGCAGAGATCTCACACGCAACCACTGATTTAAGACGTTGACTGCCAAAAAACATAGGCCCTCTTAGGTCACAAATTACCAGTACTGGTCGTTCTCGTTCTTCACTAAAAATTTTTGTATGAGGTGTTTGGGTTCGTGCAGTCACCCGCCAATCGATGGTTCTGACATCATCGCCCGGTTGGTAGACTCGCACTTCGTCAAAATCCATGCCGCGGCCACGAAAGCGGGAACGGTGGCCTCCTTGGGTGACTCGTCTCGCACGAAAGCTGGGGAAACCGGTTAATTCACGCGCGCCGTGACGCAACTGTATCAGCGATCTTAAGCTGGCTGTTGCGGCGATGTGCTGCGTATCATGGTGTTCAGGCATGGTGGACAACGACCTAAGCGGAGGGTACGGTGGAAAGCAGTCGATCAATGACCTGATTAGCAGAAATTCCACTTGCTTCAGCTTCAAAACTCAAAATTAGCCGGTGTCTAAGCACATCATGGGAGACATTACGCACGTCGTCAGGGGTCACGTAATCTCGTCCATCGAGCCACGCTAGCGCTCGACTACATCGGTCGAGAGCAATGGTCGCACGGGGGCTCGCCCCGAAATCCAACCATTTGGCGAGATCACCCCCGTATTCATCCGAGCTCCGCGTGGCGAGGATAATTTGCAGAAGATAAGACTCAACGGGTGCAGCCATATGAACGTTTAGCACCTGAGTGCGGGCCGTAAATAGTGTGGTTTGATCGATTTTTTCGATACCGTCAGTCAACATATTCAGCGCCTCTCGACGCGACAGATCGAGAATGAGGCGTTCGCTTTCAGCAGCAGGGTAGTCAACCGAGATATGCATGAGGAAGCGATCCATCTGAGCCTCTGGTAGGGGATAAGTACCCTCTTGTTCTATGGGGTTTTGGGTCGCCATGACTAAAAACAGTTCGGGTAACGGGTAAGTGGTTTTACCCACGGTAATCTGCCGTTCTGCCATGGCCTCAAGTAGTGCGGATTGCACTTTGGCGGGCGCACGATTGATTTCATCAGCTAGCACCAAGTTGTGGAACAGCGGACCTGCCTGAAATTCGAATACACCTTCTTGGGGGCGATAGATGTCACTGCCTGTAATATCTGCAGGCAGCAGGTCGGGCGTAAACTGAACTCGGTGGAAATTCGCGTCGATACCCTCAGAGAGCGTTTTAATCGCCTTGGTCTTTGCCAGCCCAGGGGCTCCTTCCACCAATAAATGTCCGTCGGCCAATAGTGCGACAATCAGCCTTTCAACTAGGGCCTCTTGCCCGACGATTTTGCTATTAAGCCACGTTTTTAACCGATTAACTTTGTGTTGCAAAATTTCGCTCCTGTGAGGGTTTTTATGCACATCTGACGCTCATCATAGGTGCATTTAATCGTCTGTATAAAGAAAGCGTTGTTGCGCATATGCTAGTGATCAGACGCGCTAATAAAAAACATTGGTTGTATACAATAGACCCTATTATAGTGACATAGTTCGGTGGTAGGAAAGACCGCTTTTTGATCGTGCGTGGTTTCAGTCCACCTGATGCGAATCAGTACAATAAAGCTGGCAAGGGGTGCTATGAACACCTGTTAGTAAAACCTAAGGAGATTAGACGCTAACGATGGACATTGTGAAATCCGACAATAATAAAAAACATTTGCTGCAAGCATTAAATGCACTCTCATCTAACCACTTACAAGCGTCGGAAACGAGCCTGTACCAAGATTTTATTGCTCATGCCGTGCAAGAGCATTTGGATATTGACTACCTTCAGCGGCCGCTCGAGATGGTATTTTGGAACCTTTATGGCCTATTCAAATTGTTGCATCAGCCCAGTAAAGAGACCTGGCTACATGGTAGCTACCGAGGTCAAATTCGAATTTTCAATCCCGATCGGGCGATTGACGGTTGGAATGGCGGTCATACCGTCATTTATGTCAATCGGCTAGATAGGCCCTTTCTCGTTGATTCATTGCGTATTGCGTTAAATGCAGAAAGTCCCACTATTTACAACCTTCGAAGCATACCTCTATGGGTACAGCGAGATGATGACGGAGGTGTTCTTACCGCGTTGAGTGCCACGGATGAGTTAGAGGGGGCACAGAGAGAATCACTCATTACCATCGAAATCGAATGTCGTCAGGCCGCTGAGATGGCGCAACTGCAGGATCTTTTGGAACGCGTTATGCGTGATGTCGATGCCGTGGTGGACGATTTTGAGCGCATGCGTGCTGACTTGCAGGTGGTCATTGAGGATCTCGCTGAGCATACGCCGGCTTCTGCAGAGCGCGATGAAAATGTGGCTTTTTTGCAGTGGATGTGGGACGGCGCGTTTGTCTTTTTAGGTAGCGTCGAATACACGCTGACTATTTGCAACGGAAAAGACGCCTTGCGTGAGGAGCCTGCTAGCCGCAATGGTTTATTTGCCATTTGGGGTGAGGACCCAGAAGAGACATTGCTGAGTGAACTTAGCGATGGTGCGCGGCAGTTATATAACAGTGAACACACTCTGACTTTTTCCCGATCAGCGCGTTGCCTCCATATTCATCGGAGTAACTATGCGCACTACGTCGTGGTCAAACGTTTTGACAGTGATGGCAGAGTGGTGGGCGAGGCGCGATTCTTTGGTTTGTACAGTTCGAAATTCTACGGTGCTAGCACCGATTTCATACCCGTGCTGCGCACTAAGGTAAAAGGTTTACTTGAGGACTCAGGTTTTGTTGAGGGAAGTCATGATCACAAAACGCTAAAGAGTATTACTGAGTCTTACCCGCGCGACGAGCTGTTGCAGATGCCCCGAGCGTCTTTGATGGAAAATTTGATCGGCATCTGGCAAATCTCGCAGCGAAATACCTTGCGTGTGTTTGCACATCGCGATTTATTTAATGAGTTTGTTAGTTTTCAAATATTTATGCCGCGAGAGTCCTTTACTACCGAAGTACGTAAAAAGATTCAGCGTGCATTTGAGAAATATGTGGGGGCCAACGAGAGTAGCTTTGTTAATTTCTTTTTGCCTGAATCCATGTTGGTACGCATATACGTTCTTTTGCCTATTGCGAATAACGAGCCCGTCAAAATAGATATGGAAACTGTGGAAGCTCTTGTCGCTAGGATTACGGCGAGTTGGCGTGACGAATTCGTGAGTGCGGCTAATCGAAATTTGGGTGCCCCAACAGGCGCCGCATTGGCGCGGCGGTTTTCGCGAGCGTTTTGCGCCGCTTACCAAGAGCAATACACGCCGATTGAGGCCTTGGACGACGCTGCGCGGATTGAAGCTTTAGCGACGACCGACGATCTGGGTGTAGATTTGCAGCCGATTTCCATTCAGGGGACTCAACAATTACAGTTAAAACTCTATCGGCGGCGGCACTCGGTGGCCTTGTCAGACATGATCCCTTTACTAGAAAATTTGGGTGTTAGAGTGTTGATGGAGCGCCCGTACGAGATCTCGCACATTGCCGAGGGCGCTATCTGGATGCAAGATTTTTTGCTCGAGCCGACGGTATCGCTCGATGTGGATGTGAACCGTGTGGTCCCTAATTTTAGACATGCACTATTGGCGATATGGGCGGGTCATGCGGAAAGTGATCGATTCAACCGATTGGTGATCGCCGCCGAACTAGATTGGCGACGTATTGCTTTATTACGCACCTATGCGCGTTATTTAAAACAATTGGGATTGCCGTACAGCCAGGACTTTATCGCAGACACGTTGGTCGATCAAAGTGCGATTTGTGTGCGGTTGATGACGTGGTTTGCGGCTATGTTTGATCCAGAAGCAAAAATTCGTGCGGATGACACCGAGGTTGAACAGATGCAGACGGAGATTGTGGAATGTCTGGACACGGTGACCGACGTTAACCAAGACACGGTGTTAAGGGCTTATCTGGCGTTGATCGCGGCCACACAGCGGTGCAATTTTTATCAAGGTTCGGAGCATGCGGATGCGCTGCCCTACCTGTCACTGAAAATTTGCACTGATCAGCTGTCATTTGCACCCCGGCCACGACCTGCGATTGAGATTTTTGTTTATTCACCTCGGTTTGAAGGTGTCCACCTTAGAGGCGGTAAAGTTGCGCGCGGCGGACTGCGGTGGTCGGATCGATTAGAAGATTACCGAACTGAAATTCTTGGGCTCATGAAAGCTCAAAAAGTTAAAAATGCCTTAATCGTGCCGACGGGCGCAAAAGGCGGTTTCGTAGCAAAAAATGTGGCGCTACGGCACGACCGCGTTGCTTGGCAACGAGAGGGTATGGCGTGTTACAAGCTGTATATTCAGGCGTTGTTGGACATTACCGATAATTTAGAGGAGGAGTCGGTGATCTCGCCTGCGCGCGTGGAGCGTCGCGATGGAGATGACGCCTACTTAGTTGTTGCCGCCGATAAGGGCACCGCAACATTTTCAGATTTAGCCAACGAGATTTCGGAAAAAAATAAATTCTGGTTGGGTGACGCTTTTGCCTCGGGTGGAAGTCAAGGCTATGACCACAAGGCCATGGGTATTACCGCCCGGGGCGCATGGGTCGCTGTGCAACGGCACTTTCGAGAGCTGGGTGTCGATATCCAAACGCAAGACTTTAAGGTCGTTGGCATTGGAGACATGAGCGGTGATGTTTTTGGTAATGGAATGCTCTTATCACGACATATACAGTTGGTGGGAGCGTTTAACCATTTACATATTTTTATTGATCCGCAACCGAATGCACAACGCACCTTTGAAGAGCGACAACGATTATTTAGCACGGCGGGGAGTACCTGGGATGATTTTGATCGATCCTTGTTATCCTCGGGTGCACGCATCTACTCGCGGGCTTCAAAAACCGTTCAATTGAGTGCCGAGATAAAAGATTTGTTGGCTTTAGATGATGACCATATGAAGCCGGACGAATTAATCGGAGCGCTGTTAACGGCCTCTGTGGATTTGCTTTGGAATGGCGGCGTTGGTACGTATATTAAAGCGTCCACAGAGAGTCACTCGGATGTGGGTGATAGGGTCAATGATAGCGTGCGCGTCAATGCAAATGCGCTGCGGTGTCGAGTCGTAGGAGAGGGCGGTAACCTTGGCGTTACCCAGTTAGGGCGAATTGAGTTCAGCTTGTGCGGTGGGTTCTGTAATACAGATTTTATCGACAATGCGGCTGGGGTTAACTGCTCGGATCACGAAGTTAATATTAAAATTTTGTTAAATGCCAGTTTGCGAGCGGGTGAGATCACCGCACCAGACCGCAATGATTTGTTGGCGTCAATGACCGAAGCCGTGGCGGAAAAGGTTCTGCATAAAAATGCACGTCAGACACAAGCCATCAGTCTGGCCTTGCGGCGCAGCGATCAGAGGCATGCTGAATACCAACGTTTTATGGTTTGGCTTAACGAACTCGGTAATCTCGACCGCCAGCTGGAATTTTTGCCCAGTGACGATGTGTTAGCCGAGCGTCTCGCCCGTAAGCAGGTTGTGTGGACGCGTCCGGAGTTGGCGGTATTGGTCTGTTATTCAAAAGTGATGCTCAAAGAGGCCCTTATTGAGACGGAATTGCTAAAAGATGTTTGGCTTGCCGACGCAGTTGAGAAAGCCTTTCCGAGAGCACTGATTGAATATTTCGGTGGATCCGTCACAACACATCCATTAGCGCGTGAGATTGCCGCAACCGAATTGTCCAATGACTTGGTTGATCGTTTTGGCTTTAGTTTTTTCTATCACCAGATGGAAACCACTGGGGCATCTGCCGGATCGGTGATTCGAGCGATGACGGTGGTTGTGAATGTTTTGGGTATTGATGAACTTTGGCAATCGATTGAAACCGATTCGGCACATTTAACGACAACCGAGCAGCAGGACTTGTTACATGTTTTGATTACGTTAGTTCGCCGCTCGACGCGCTGGTTTTTGAGAGTGCGTGAGAACGAGTTAAATGTTTCTTCCGGGATCGAAAATTTTGCGAAACCCATGCACCATCTCTTGCAATATTGGGATGGTCTGCGGCCGAGCCGTTGGGCGTCTAATGTGAGCCATGCAGGGATGGAACAAAATCATTTTACTGGAGCGCTATCGGCATTGAAGATGCTCTCGGACAATATGTTTTTGAGCCTTGGAATGATCCATCTTTCTATGCGCTTGGACCTGCCCGTCGATGCGGTCGCAGACCTACATACGGATGTTTCTGAGCAACTCTCTTTGGATGACTTGATGAGACAGATTGATGGCTTGGCGCCTCAGTCGCGCTGGGAAGAGCTGGCGCGGGACACGTTTGTTGATCAACTTGAGGAATATCGGCGCGAGCTAACGGGCGTTTTCTTACTCAGAGCGGAAACGGACTCTGAGCAAGATTTTCAGGCGTGGACAGATAGCAACCCTCCTAATCTACACAGATGGCTGACGTTTATGCGTGAGCAGCGCTTATCTGGCGGCGCTGATTTCGCGGTCATTTCGTTGTCGCTTGGTGAGTTAGTCCGACTGCTACACGCGTTACAGGCGCAGTCGACGCCGTCGCGTAAGCCGCCAATGACCTAAACGAGCTTGGTTGAGGTGCTGCGCGGCAATTTTCGCCGGCAGCACTCTAACTAAAGCTGGGCCGTGACGTTAGCGCGTCGGGGTAACGCAATGACCACTTTGTCATTACAAGTTAATGACTTTTTGCTGGAAAGCTTGCTGGTTAAATCCAGCCCAAAAATCTTCGCGCCCCTCTCGCCAGCCACGACACCAATGGTAAGCAGCATTGGAGTCAACAGAGTGTGGGCAAGTGGTTAAAGAACGGCGTTGGATAGATGCTTGGTATCCTTTTAAATAATAACGATGTGCGAGGTCTCGTTTGTGTTTTTTCATCGGCTACTCCTACAAAGCACTGACGTACTGAGTTCAATGGATCAAGCACCCTATAACGTTGATCTGCATTGCGATGCTTGCGACGTGTTCATCTCAAACGTATTTATATAACATTCCGTTGCAACACCTGTATCATGTGCGTCCGTGCTCATGGTTTTCTAGTTAATAGAATTGTCGTCTTCTTGTCGAATATCTTCTTTGTATATAGATCGTCGGCTTTATTCCACTAAGTAATGAAAGAGTTATCGTTGTGTGTTACGCGGATAAAAAGCGTCATTGGTTGGCGACCTGCCCAAAAGGACTTGAAGCGATACTTGCTGATGAGTTGGATGTCTTGGGCGCATCAAACGTCAAGCAGACGGTGGCGGCTGTCCATTTTGAGTGCACGCAACGCCACGCTTATCGCATTTGTCTTTGGTCGCGACTTGCGAACCGGATCCTTTTAGCGCTGGGTAATTTTTCTGTCGACACTGAAGAACAGCTGTATCAGTGTAGCGGCGATATTCCTTGGGAGGAGCATCTTAGCGAGGCAGACACAATCGCGATCGACTTTTCGGGCACATCGCCACTAATTTTAAATACGCAATTCGGCGCACAACGTGTCAAAGACGCAGTCGTTGATCGCCTGAGAAGAGTGACGGGATCACGGCCAACAGTGGATCTGAAAGATCCTGATATTCGAATCCATGCGCGGCTCCATCGTGGTCAAATCAACATTTCTTTGGACATGTCGGGAGACAGTTTGCATCGCCGCGGCTATCGAGCGGGGCAGGGCAGCGCGCCGCTAAAAGAAAACTTGGCCGCGGCCCTTTTGGTGCGCGCTGAATGGCCGCGTATAGCGCGTGAAGGAGGGGCGTTGCTCGACCCGATGTGCGGTAGTGCCACCTTGTTGATTGAAGCGGCGATGATGGCCGCCGATATAGCGCCCGGCTTACAGCGGCGTCGTTTTGGTTTTCAATCTTGGGCACACCACGATGAATCGTTATGGCGAGCGCTGATAACCGATGCTGAGGAACGGCGAGTTCAGGGTTTGAAGTGTTTTAAGTGGGACATTCGAGGCTATGATGCGGATCCCCGTGTACTGGAATCGGCTCGCTTAAATATAGAAGCCATTGGCCTTGACGCGGTTTTGCAAGTGGCATTAAAACCAATCGATCAGTTTGGCAAGCCCACTGCCGACCAAGGTTTACTGATCACGAACCCGCCTTATGGTGCGCGTCTTGGTGACGTAGAGCAATTAACTCCGCTGTATAAAAAGTTGGGTGAGGTACTGCAAAAGAACTTTACCGGTTGGCGCGCAGCGATCTTCACCGGCAACCTTGACTTGGCGCGTGCCACGGATCTTCGCCCGAGCAGACAATACCAGCTGTTCAACGGAACCATTGCATGTAAGTTGTTGCTGTTCGATGACATGCGATCCAAATCCGCGCAGATACGTTCCCGTTTAGCAACGCCAGCACCGCCCAAGGTGCTGAGTGATGGTGCAAAAATGTTGGTCAATCGTCTCACTAAAAATCGCCGCCGCCTGGGTCCATGGTTGGCATCAGAGAGCATCGACTGTTATCGACTCTATGATGCGGATTTGCCAGAGTATGCGGTTGCAATTGATGTTTATGGAGACGCGTTACATGTTCAGGAATATGCGCCACCTGCGACGATTGACGAGGGTCGAGCGCAGCAACGCTTCGCTGAGGTTGTAGATGCTTTAGCGAATTATGCGCCGTCGTTAAAACATCGCACATATTTTAAGCAGCGTCGCCGGCAGCGGGGAAAGAATCAGTATCAGCGCACTCATGATGCGTCGTCCGAAACTACACTCGCAGTTGAAGGTCGTGCGCGGTTTGAAATTAATTTGAGCGATTATTTGGACACGGGGCTTTTCCTCGACCATCGTTTGTTGCGAGCTCGAATAGCTGTTGAGGCTCGCGGTAAGCGTTTTCTTAACTTATTCTGCTACACGGCGACTGCGTCAGTACAGGCGGCATTGGGTGGCGCAAAGAGCTCACTCAGTTGCGACATGTCGAACACTTACCTTGATTGGGCGGCACGCAATTATGCGCTAAATAACGTGTCGTTAGAGAATCATCGTCTCGTTCGGGTCGACTGTCTAGAATGGTTAAAAACCTCGGTAGAGGGTGACGGTGCGATGTTTGACCTTATTCTGCTGGACCCGCCTACTTTTTCTAACTCGAAAAAAATGCAATCGGTCCTGGATATCCAACGCGACCACGCGGAGTTGCTGAGAGATTCTATGTCGCGACTGGCGCCAGGGGGTACATTGTACTTTTCAAACAATTTCCGAAAATTTAAGATGGACCCGCTTGTCAGCCGACAATTTGCGGTGGAAAATATTACTGTCGGCACGCTCGATATTGATTTTCAGCGTAATCCACGCGTGCATAATGTTTGGAGAATAACCCGTCGAGAGACGTTTGGCACGCTTAATCCGGTCTAGCCCATATCGGTCCCAAGTGGCGCGCAATGCGATTTACTGGGGCCAGGCATGCACATAATCATCGACCTCGATGGCAGACGCCTGTCTGTCCCACGTGGGGGGTGTGCCGACATATAAATAGCCAATAATGTCCTCATGCGAGGCCACTCTAAGTCCTGCTTTGACGATTTTGGAATAGGCATAGGACCCTGTGCGCCACACCGCGCCGAACCCGCTGCAATAAGCCGCTAGCCCCATATTATTAAGCACACCGCCCGCAGCTAGGGCCTGCTCGATCGGAGGTACTTTCGGGTGCTTCCGGTAGGCGGCGATGCCGACGATAATCAACGGTGCGCGCAGCGCTTTTTGATGTGCTTGTTGAAGTATAAGCTCACTTGCACAGCTGTCTTTGGCGTGTTCATGAGCTGCGAAAAGCCCCCCTAGCGAATCGCGCTGATCGCCCTCGATGGTTAAGAAGCGCCAAGGTCGCAAGCGCATATGATCGGGTGCGCATAGCGCAGCAGAAAAGATAGACTCGAGCACATCACCGGTGGGTGCAGGTTCTTGGAGTCGAGGATAAGAACGACGCTGTCTCATAAAAGCAAGAGCGTCAGGTGCTGTTGGGATTTTATCTTGCATGTCAAATTTCGCCTAATCGACTGTGCTCTACGTACGGTGTTAATTAACTCCAATGCGAGTATAAGCTCATAGAGGATGGACAGACAATGGTGATGTGTTGGGATGAATGGCGATTGGGTGATGTATGTGTGCGGTTTGCCACTGCGCAGATCCGCACCAAGAACATCCACAAACGAGACACGAATATTTAGGAGAATCCTTTCTCGAGGGCAGCAAGGTATCTGGGTGGTCGATTGGTGTTGCATCATTAACTTGACGATGCCCAATGTCAGCCTGTTATAACTGGAGTCAATGTGCGAGGGTCGCGCCCGACGCGACCGCGAAAACTGCGGATTGCTGTGCCGATGTCACGGTAACACATTCAGTGTTGGCTGTTACGGGTCGGCACGACTTGAGCTTTTATATCGCTGTGGACGACAGCGACGGAAATCTTCTGACCGAAGCGACGAGTGGTTCGGTAATGAAGTCATCACGTTCTCCAAGTTGCTGCAATCAAAGTCGCGGTGTCGGTGGTCGGCTCAAACGCGGAGCTGTATCGTTGACTATGGAAAGCGCCCCCAATCATAGACATGGAAAACGCGGCCTGCCAGTCGCCATGCGGAGCTGTTTATGTCAAACTCCAATGGAATTCGCAAGTGCATGGTCGCGCTCTGCGATGTGCGGTCCTGCCGGGAGAGCGTTTTATGTATTGGATTGTAGGTGCTATTCGCGCATGCCTATTGGGTTTTTGGCTGTTGTTTATTATCAATACGTTAATGCCGTTTGACGGCTATTGGGGGCTGAGTATCATGGCCGTAGGTGTTCTCATTATGACGCTACATCTGGCTGAATTGGCAGTGGTATACCAGCGGTTAGTGGTGGTGGGCAGGGCAGATCGACGGGATGTGGTGGGGGTTCTGTTATTTGGTGTTTTGCACTGGTTACCCCTGCTGAGAAACCGCACGTCGAAAGTTAACGATCACGCAGAGCCCAATGATGTTGACAAAGATGATGCGCCCTGATGCGGTGTGATTGGAGCAAAGTCACCGCACTTTGGAGGCTGTGGTTGGCGGAGTTAGGAGGCGGTGAGTGACGGAGTTGGTGTTATATTCAGGGGTTGGTTGTCATCTATGTACTGAGGCAGAGGCAGTATTGCGTCCGCTTGTAGATGCACGGCAGTGGACACTTCGTACGATTGATATCAATTCGGATCCTACGCTGAGAACGTTGTATGGCGTGAAAATCCCAGTGGTGGTTTTACCCAATGGGGTTGAGAAAGCGTGGCCGTTTACCCGCGCGCAGATCGACCGCTTGTTGCCTCGTTCGGCGACCCTATGAGTTGCGAGTGACGTAGCGATCTAATGCATTGGCAAATACCATGCGGTCGCGCTGAGACATCGGAGGCGCTCCCCCCGAGTGGATGCCGCTAGCTCGCATTGTCTCCATAAAGTCGCGTATGTTGAGTCGTGCGCGAACATTGGCTCGGGAATAGAACTCACCTCTAGGGTTTAATGCGCTGGCATCAAGATCGATGATTTCTGCAGCGAGGGGGATATCGGCCGTAATTACCAGGTCGCCCGCAGTCACCTGTTGTACGATATAATTATCAGCAATGTCGAAGCCTGCGCTGACCTGAATCGCCTTGACACTGGGAATACGCGGCATTATCAATCGCTGATTAGCAACGAAAATTACATTGATTTGCGTACGCTCCGCGAGGCGAAAAAGAATATCTTTGGTGGGTTTCGGGCAGGCGTCTGCATCGACATAAATTTTCATGTGTCTTATCGTCTCTTTGTGAGGGTCTCTTGTGAAGCGTCGCGTGCACGTTATTATACTGCGCTTTACCGCGTTTCACAGCTTGTACTTGTTGGGGTAGTCGGTAAACTACCCTCTGCGGTAAAAAGCGTATTTCCAGCCGCCTATGTCATGTGTCCTTTGGTAGAGGCCACCACTGGAATAAGGAACCACCATGCCGACTATTACGTTACCTGATGCATCCATACGTACCTTTGAAAACCCGATTTCGGTTGCCGATGTGGCGGCTGACATTGGTGCTGGCTTGGCAAAAGCCACGATTGCGGGTCTTGTCGACGGCATCCAAGTCGATGCGGCGTATGTGATCGCTCATGATGTGGTGTTAGAGATTATTACAGATCGTTCTGAAGCAGGCTTAGCGATTATTCGTCATTCAACTGCGCACTTGATGGCGATGGCGGTCAAAGAGCTGTTCCCGTCTGCTCAGGTGACGATTGGCCCCGTGATCGAAGATGGTTTTTATTATGATTTTGCCTATGAACGTGCCTTTACTCCCAGCGATCTTGAAGCGATTGAGCAGCGCATGTCAGAGTTGGTGGTGCAGGATTACCCGATAATTCGTGAAGAATGGGATCGCGATGAGGCGGCGATATTTTTTCGTAAAATCGGCGAAGAGTACAAAGCAGAGATTATCGCTAGCATTCCGACCAGCGAGGCGATTAGTCTTTATCGGCAGGGCAACTTTGTCGATTTATGCCGTGGGCCTCATGTTCCGTCGACGGCTAGATTGCCGGTTTTTAAATTGCTCAAAGTCGCCGGCGCCTATTGGCGTGGAGATCATAACAATGCGATGTTACAGCGCATCTATGGAACGGCGTGGAATCACAAGAAAGAGCTTAAAGCGTATGTTAATCGGCTGGCCGAGGCGGAAAAACGTGATCATCGTAAGATTGGTAAAAAACTCGATCTTTATCATATGCAAGAAGAAGCACCCGGCGCAATTTTCTGGCATCCGAAAGGGTGGAGTATTTATCAGACCATTGAACAGTACATGCGTACAAAGCAGATTGAAAACGGTTATCAAGAGATAAAAACACCGCAACTGGTAGATTTTAGTTTATGGGAAAAGTCTGGGCATGCCGATAAATTTGGCGATGATATGTTTACACTGCAAACGGATGATCGCGGTTATGCGGTGAAGCCAATGAATTGTCCCTGTCACGTTCAGGTGTTTAATCAGGGTTTAAAAAGCTATCGTGACTTGCCGCTGCGACTGGCGGAATTTGGCTCTTGCCATCGAAACGAACCGTCTGGCTCTTTGCACGGTATCATGCGAGTCCGTGCGTTTACGCAAGATGATGCGCACATCTTTTGCACGGATGCGCAAATTCAGCCAGAGGTGTCAAAGTTCATTGATTTTCTGCACGAGGTGTATGCTGATTTCGGTTTTACCGACATCATCTACAGACTCTCGACACGGCCCCAAGACCGCGTTGGGTCCGACGAAAGTTGGGATCGCGCTGAACGGGCGCTCGCAGAGGCTTTAGATGCCAAGCAGTTGCCTTGGCAAGAGCTGCCGGGTGAGGGCGCTTTTTATGGGCCGAAAATTGAATTTTCATTAAAGGATTGCATCGGCAGAGTCTGGCAGTTGGGCACTATTCAAGTCGATTTTTCGATGCCGGGTCGTCTCGATGCTCAATTTGTTTCAGAGGATGGGTCGCGATCTGTGCCCGTGATGCTGCATAGAGCTATTTTAGGTTCGTTTGAACGGTTTATCGGTATTTTAATTGAGCATTATGAGGGCGCCTTTCCGCTTTGGCTGGCGCCAGAGCAGGCGGTGATGATCAATATTACCGATGCGCAAGCCGAATATGCGGAGGAAATCACAAAATCATTGCAAAATAAGGGATTTAGAGTCACTTCGGACTTGAGAAACGAGAAGATCGGCTTTAAAATCCGCGAGCATTCGATAAATCGGGTGCCATACCTCCTAATTGTTGGAGATAAAGAAAAAGAGTCGCGCACTGTGACGGTGCGTTCTCGCGAAGGTCAAGACCTTGGCAGCCTAAAGCTGGGCCAGTTGGTGGCCATGATGAACGAGAACGCAGAGCGTAGAGGGCGTAGTGTTGGTAAAACGGAGTAGGCTTTATTAAAAAAGATAGTAAACGATTACGTCTAAACGACGACATCACGGTGCCGCAAGTTCGGTTAGTGGCCTCAGATGGCAGCCAAGTAGGTATTGTAAGCTTTGATCAGGCACTTGAAACGGCACAGTCTGAGAGTTTGGATCTTGTGGAGATCTCGCCCGATGCAGAACCTCCCGTTTGCAAGATCATGGACTACGGGAAGCATATTTTCGATATTAAAAAGAAAGTGGCGCTGCAACGTAAAAAACAGAAGCAAACTCAGGTAAAAGAAATGAAGTTTCGTCCGGGAACGGACGAAGGCGATTATCAGATTAAGTTAAGGAATGTTACTCGCTTTCTAGAAAACGGTGATAAAGCTAAAGTTACGCTGCGATTTCGTGGTCGTGAAATGGCTCACCAAGAGCTGGGAATGGCAATGGTTAAGCGGATTGAGGCTGACCTTGGCGAACTGGCACAAGTGGAGCAATACCCCAAGATGGAAGGTCGTCAGATGACGATGGTATTAGCGCCGCGTAGCAAGAAGAGTTAGCGCGACCCGCGTTCAGCCAGATTTTGGCAGGCTGTCCGGGCGTCCTTCTTGATATATAACCCCTTGAATGGAGATATCGAATGCCAAAAGTAAAGTCACACAGTGGCGCGGCAAAGCGCTTCAAAAAAAATGCTGCAGGGTATAAGCATAAGCACCAGCACAAGAGTCATATTCTGACCAAAATGACGACGAAACGTAAACGGCAGCTTCGCGGCACCAGTATTTTAGGCGCCTCTGATGCCCCCCGCGTGGATCGTATGTTACGTAGTTCTTAATTCGTACAAATTATTTTGATTAGGAGAATCTTATGCCTCGAGTAAAACGTGGTGTTGTGGCAAATCGTAAGCACAAAAAAATTCTGAAGCAGGCCAAGGGCTACTACGGCGCTCGCAGCCGCGTATATCGCGTAGCGGTGCAGGCGGTCACGAAAGCAGGGCAATATGCCTATCGCGATCGGCGCGTTAAAAAGCGTACGTTTCGCAGACTGTGGATCGCGCGTATCAATGCTCAGTCGCGTGTTGAGGGCCTGTCTTACAGCCGTCTCATCAACGGTCTGGCTAAATCAAGTATTGAGCTTGACCGGCGCGTATTGGCGGATTTGGCGGTGCATGACAAAGACGCTTTTGCAGCGGTTGTACAGCGGGCTAAAGCGGCACTCGGACTGGTTTAGTCGCGTTTTGGGTTAAGCTGGCAGACGAGGTGGAAGAGGGCTTGGCAAGGTTGTTTCCCTCTTGCCACCCGCGGAAACACGACTTTTTCATGGTGGGTGCGCGTCAATGACTGAATTGGAACATCTTTCGGAAGAGGCTAGAGACGCCATCAATGCAAGCGCTGAGTTATCAGTCCTTGACCATGTGCGAGTTCACTATCTTGGCAAAAAAGGGCGGATTACGTCGTTATTAAAGACGTTGGGAAAGCTTGATCCGAGCGAAAGGCCAGCGGCAGGCGCCAAGATTAATGAAGTAAAGCAGGCTCTCCAAGACTTGATAACGGTGCGCAAAGAGCGTCTGCAAAGTGAAGCACTTGCGGCGCAACTGGCGTCACAGACGATTGATGTCACATTGTCGGGTCGTCAATCAGACGTGGGCAGTTTGCACCCAGTGACGCGAACTATGGAACGCATCCAGTCATTTTTTGAGCGCGTGGGTTATGCCGTGGCTACGGGCCCGGAAATAGAAAATGACTACTACAATTTTGAAGCATTAAATATTCCCTCGCATCATCCAGCCCGTGCCATGCACGATACGTTTTATATAGACCCGTCGACGGTATTACGCACGCATACCTCACCAGTGCAAGTACGCACGATGAAAAGCCAAGCACCACCTATTCGGATCATTTGTCCGGGCCGCGTGTACCGCTGTGATTCTGACGTAACGCACACGCCAATGTTTCATCAGGTTGAAGGGTTAGTGGTTGATCGCGGAATTAGTTTTGCTGATCTTAAGGGCGTTGTAGACCAATTTTTGAAGGCTTTTTTTGAAGCGGATTTGCCAGTGCGCTTCAGACCCTCCTATTTTCCATTTACAGAGCCTTCCGCTGAGGTCGATATTCAATGTAGTAATTGTCGTGGGGCGGGTTGTCGGATTTGTAGTCAAACAGGTTGGCTAGAAGTCATGGGGTGCGGGATGGTGCATCCCAATGTTTTCGCTCATTGTGATGTTGATCCGGATGAATTCACCGGATTTGCTTTTGGGATGGGGGTGGAGCGTTTGGCGATGTTGCGTTACGGCGTGACCGACTTGCGTCTTTTTTTCGAAAATGACTTACGATTTTTAAGGCAATTTTAGCTGAGGTAGATAGTGAAATTCAGTGAATCTTGGTTGCGCGAATGGGTGAATCCTGTTCTTGAGAAGGGACAGCTCGAAGCTCAACTCACTATGGCTGGCCTCGAAGTCGATGGCGTAGAGCCTGCAACAGATATAGTTGGTCCCGTTGTTGTTGCTGAAATTGTGGCGATTGAATCGCACCCCAATGCAGATAAGTTGCGCGTGTGTCAGGTAGATACGGGCGACGGTGCCTTTAGCCAAGTGGTGTGTGGTGCGCCTAATGCGCGCGCCGGCATTAGAGTACCTTTCGCCAAGGTCGGAGCGGTTTTGCCCGGAGACTTCGGGATTGAAGCTGCGACAATACGTAGCGTCCCCTCGGACGGCATGCTTTGTGGGCAAACAGAGTTGCGGTTGGGGGAGGATGACGAAGGGCTGTGGGAACTGCCTGCAACTGCACCTGTGGGGATGCCACTGGCGGCGTTCTTAGGGCTTGACGATGACATTGTTGAGGTCGATCTAACGCCTAATCGAGGTGATTGTCTGAGTGTTCGTGGTCTTGCGCGCGAGGTTGGAGTACTCAACGGACTTGACGCCAAAGACCTAGTCTGTCCGGCAGTAGAAGCGACGATTGATGACAGTGTTCCGGTCATCATGTCGGCGCCCGATGCCTGTGCGCGCTATGTGGGGCGCGTGATCTGCAATTTGGATCTTGCACGGCCGACACCTCTTTGGATGCAGGAAAAATTGCGACGTAGCGGTGTTCGGTGTTTAGGTGCGGCTGTCGATGTGACGAATTACATAATGTTAGAGCTTGGCCAACCCATGCATGCTTTCGATCGGTCAAAAATTGACGGCGCTATTCAGGTGCGCATGGGGTCGAACGAGCGCTTGACGCTTTTGGATGGTACGGACGTTCAAGTTGATGAGCAGACATTGGTGATTGCCGATACCCGTGGACCGTTAGCGCTAGCAGGTATTATGGGAGGCCTAAACTCGGCTGTATCGGACACGACGTGCGACATTTTCCTTGAGAGTGCATGGTTTAATCCGCTTGCGATTGCTGGAAAAGCTCGTGCATACGGTAAGCATACGGATTCGTCACATCGCTTCGAGCGGGGCGTTGACCCAGATCTTCCGGTCGCTGCTGTGGAGCGAGCAACTGCGCTTCTCATTCAGATTTGTGGGGGTGATGCGGGGCCCCTTGTGATGGAACAGTCATTAGAGTCAGTGCCCCAACCGCCGACCATTTCATTGCGAAACGCGCGGTTGACGCAACAGCTAGGCTTAGCCTTACCCGTTGAAAGGGTGCAGGCTATTTTGGAGCGGCTCGGGCTGGAAAAAATGTCTGGCGACGCTCTTGGATCTATGTGGAAAGCGCCCACTTGGCGCTTCGACTTGACCATTGAGCAAGATTTGATCGAAGAAATTGCTCGAATATACGGTTATAACAACCTGCCTACGGCAACCCCTTCCCTCGCATTGCCTATCGAGCCTAATCAGGAAACGCGCGCACCGCTTACACCTTATAGGGAACAGTTAGTGAGTCATGGTTATCGTGAAGTGATCACCTACAGTTTTGTTGACCCTGATTTACAGGCCATGCTCGATGCCGGCCAGATCGCTATTGCAGTTAATAACCCCATTGCGAGTGACATGGCGGTGATGAGAACTAACCTTTGGTGTGGGTTGTTGCGCACGGCGATGTATAACATTAATCGACAACAAACGCGTGTAAGACTGTTCGAAAGCGGCCAGTATTTCATGAGCCATGCAGATGGCATAAAACAACGGAGTGCCTTGGCCGGTTTAATTTACGGGCCGCGTGAGGCTAGTGGGTGGAACTCTGCATCCTGTAGGGTCGATTTTTTTGACATTAAGGGCGATGTCGAGGCACTGATGGCTCGTACCGGCCGACAGCACAGCGTGACTTTTGAAGCGGCACCGCACTCGGCACTTCACCCAGGGCAGTCCGCGGTGTTAAAAGTAGACGATGCTGCGTGTGGTTGGCTCGGCTGCTTGCATCCCAAAATAGCCAATTCGATCGGGCTTAACGACGCCGTTTATTTGTTCCAAATCGGTCTTGATGATCTTCTGACGTTGCGACTTCCCCGCTGTGAGGAAATTAGTAAGTATCCTGAGGTTCGTCGTGATCTAGCTTTTTTTGTTGGATCGTCTGTTTCTGCTACGACGGTTGTTAACTGCGCTCGTGGTGCGGCTGGTTCAGAACTAGTTGATATATTTGTGTTCGATGTTTATGCAGATGACGAGCCGACTCAGCGTAAAAAGAGTTTCGCGCTCGCACTGATCTTTCAAAATAAGCATCGTACCTTGCGCGAAGATGAGATAGCGCATGCAGTCGAGCAGATTGTTATAGCAGTGTCAACGCAGTGTGACGGAGAGTTGCGTGGCTGATCAAACGGAGATTTTTGCGTGCGAATAGGCTTGTATCCATTGCCTGAGTTACCTGCTCGATTAGGTTGGTAAACGACCCGTCAAGGCTATCATGAGGTCGGGTTTTTTGACATTTCTGAGCGGGTTAACACGCACAGAAACCTTCAGTTGAGCACGCAGTAATGCAGCCCTACGGGCCAAAAAATCCTTGTATGGAAGTATGGAACAGCTTTTTTGTGGCGGTGTTCCAGACACGTCGACTGCCGAAGGTGGCCAAAGAGACTGAGTCAGTTTAAAAATAGTAGAATGGGCTTGACGTTTTAAGCGACTTCGCGCACTCTATTGGCGCGGTGGCACGAAAAAAGTCATGCACGTGTTACGGGTGTTTACGTCGGTGTGAATGACATTGAGTGTCGAGTACAACAAAATAAGAGAGTGGATGCCGAGCGATGGGTGCGTTAACCAAAGCTGATATTGCAGAGATGTTGTTCGATGAACTCGGGCTGAATAAGAGAGAGGCCAAAGAGATCGTAGAGAAATTCTATGGGGAGATTGGTGCCGCGCTTGAAAAGAACGACAATGTAAAATTATCGGGATTTGGTAATTTTGAGTTAAGAGACAAGAGCAGTAGGCCGGGACGCAATCCTAAAACGGGAGAAGAAATCCCGATTGCAGCGCGTAGGGTCGTCACTTTTAAACCGGGTCAGAAACTGAAATCCAGAGTAGAGAACTATGCTGGAACCGAGTAATAATAACGTCCTTCCTGTCATTCCTGGCAAACGTTATTTTACCATTGGAGAAGTGAGTGAGTTGTGTGGTGTGAAGCCACATGTGCTACGCTACTGGGAACAGGAATTTCCAGGTCTAAACCCTGTGAAAAGACGCGGTAATCGGCGCTATTACAAACGCCAAGATGTGGTGTTAATTCGTCAGATCCGTTCTTTGTTATATGAGCAAGGATTTACAATTGGCGGTGCTAGGCAGCGTCTGGAAGGCGAAACCACCAAGCAAGAGTTGACCCCGTACCGGCAATTGGTTGATCAGACCATTGGAGAGTTGGAAGATCTTCTCAAAGAGATGAAGCCACATTCTTAATCGTTCTGCCGCGTAATTTAACGATTCATACACTCTTTTGTGCTGGCAATGCGGTTGCATTAGAGGTGCCATTGTGTATGATTGCGATTCTAAAATCGGGGCGTAGCGCAGCCTGGTAGCGCACCACACTGGGGGTGTGGTGGTCGCAGG
>CAJWCO010000036.1 GCA_913031145.1 uncultured Cellvibrionales bacterium
GTTCCGCAGTCTCAACAATAACGGCAAGAGCTTGCCCAACATCGAGAACTGTCATGCGCAAGGGTGCAAGGGGTGGTGGCACAGAGATAAGCCCGATACCAACTGAGCACTACGCGCTTTATCGGTACCACTTGACTAGGATCATCGACGAGCGCGGCTGAGGCCACACTCAGCGTGAAGCGAATCCGCCGATCATTGTGATCGACAAGACTCGTAATATGTCCCGTCAACAGAAAATCCTTTCGGTCGAGTGATTCTGACAGCACGTGCGTGGCCGTATAGTAGGCACTCAGCGTGCCCCAAACAATGCCCAGCAGCAGTAAAAACCATGTAGGCGGCGATCGCCACGACACGAACGGCAAAGCACAGATCACTAAACAGCTGAGGGCTATGGGGCCGAGTAAGACCGGCCACCAAGCAATGCTTAAAAGTCCACTAGAAAAGGCAAACAAGCGGCTCATTAAAAAGTCTCAGCTTGCATCCCAACATAATACTGCTAAGGTTCTGAAGGAATGCTCAGGCAAGCGATAGATAGAGTGCTAGTCTAACGAGGGAGATTGAATTTAATGAACGACGCGTCTCAAACACAAAAGAATCTACTGATCATATCGCATAGCCAGAGCGGAAAAACGCAAGCAATGTCCCGTGCTGTTCTCGAAGGATGCCAACAAGAGCCGACAGTCACAACTCTAGCGCTTCACGCTCGCGATGCAGATCTTCAGAACTTACTTTGGGCCCACGCGGTTTTATTTGGAACCCCTGAAAATTTCGGCACCATGAGTGGAATGCTGAAAGATTTTTTTGATCGTACGTTTTATCCCGCTCAACCTTATCAACTCAACTTACCTTACGCGCTATTTATTGGCGCGGGCAATGACGGCACAGGTGCGTCAAAAGACATTCAGCGAATTGCCAAAGGGTATCCTTTACGACAAGTCAGTGATCCAGTGATTTGTCGAGGTGATCTTGATGTAAGTCATCTGAGTGCCTGTAAAGACCTCGGTTTGACCATGGCCATGGGGCTTGAAATGGGAATCTTTTAGCACCTAATTCAGAGCTTTTACTGGCAATAGTTCCCGTTTTTAATGGAGTTATCAATTAATGCGTGCTACCGCACCTGCATGAATGACCGGAGGAGGTTGCGCGACCGAAGCAAGCAAACGACCCCCACAAAAAGGCGACAGTTGGAATTATGCAGCGAGTGGTGTGTCGGTTTCAGCTAATGTTTGCACCGCGCGGGTTGGACTCGGCGATCGTGATGAGAGATGACGGACGAAGCTATTAGACGCCTGTCTCTTTTTTGTGGCGAATAAAATGCGCTTCATGTTGAGTGATGGGTGCACACTGTCAAAGGTGCCGAGTTGACTAGAGCGGCTCACCCGTCTTAAGTGCATGCAGGGCCTTAAAGGGCGTGTAGCAATGAGCCAGCTATTGAGTACGGGACAGACACTACGCGGTGGTTTTTTAGAAAAAAAAGTCGTGTCTATACAAACAACGTCTTGACAGTGCTGAAACCGCTTTTCACAGCACTTGGTGAACTTATACAAGGCAATAAACTGAGTGCAAAGAAGATGTCTTTTGCCTATTGCACTTCGTGCCCGCTTTCTGTGCGCATATCGTTACTGGAGGCTAACTCCGCTGTTACGGATTACCGGATTTTGCCGTTGAAACACATCTTGAGAGTTGGCACGACAGAGGACATGCGTACGCATTACCGGCTTTATAGCATGTGGCAACGATTGTGCCTTCATGCCCTATTGTGATGTTTTCTCACGGTTTTCGCGAAAGGCGTGAACTCTGCTCATCATGGCAGTGATTGGACGTCTAAAGGCATTGTCGGCGTTTTTATTCAACTCCGAGGTGCTGATTAAAGAAGTTAAGTCAGCTAGAAGACATTAGGGCTCTACATATAATCAGAATTATGCACGCAACCGGACACGTTACTTAACAACAAGCCGGAATTGATCGCTTCAGTGGCACTCTCTTTGTAGTCAAACAACGGCAAACATTGATGTCGACAGAACGGCTGAAAGGTAATCCCTCTCTCGTGGACAAAGTGGGACATTATCCTAAATCATGAAGCCCGCAGTAGCTGGCAATACTTAAAAACCGCGTTTTCTAGGGCGCTTGCCAACGGGTTGTTTGGGTAATTTTTCTGGCGGCGCAGCCTCATCCGATTTCCGGCAGTTATAGCGCTGCTTTACTGCCGGCACCTCAGGCTTATCAACCACGCTTAGACGGCTTGCCGCCATTAAAGTATTGAGGTCAATCGCCCAGCCCTCAATATAAGCAGGGCTCACAACTTTGAAACGAACCAAATCGCCGTCTGCGGTAAATGCTATATCTCTAAACGTCTTATCCGGTGTGAGCAACGTGTTGTTGACGACTTCGATGTCCAATAAGCTGGTTTCTTTGTCGAGCACAATATCGCGGCCGTCGCAGGTAACTTTCACTTCCTGCGCCAGCGTCCCGCTGCTAAATAGCAGGGTCAAAAGACTTGTAAAGATCGCCAATCTATTCACGTTGCTTAGTCCACAAGATCCATTAAACATGTTTGCTTCACCCGAACAACTTCCACCTTCTCGTCCAATTACGGTCATTTTTTTGACACATAACCGAAACAACGCCTGCCACCGACAGGATGCATTACTTCATATCATGATCATTGGCACCGTACCGACAACGATTGGATCAACCACCGTGATTCTTGAGTGTACCCGCACCGTTTTCTTTTTGGTTAAAATCATGCATACTGTCACAGTATCATACTAGCAATGTTAGTAAAAACAAGCGGAGTCAGTAGATTGGCAGAGATTTCGAGAAACGTTAGTAATGCCCCAGCGCTTATTAATCAGAATGAGCGGCAGCAGCGTGCACGGCGTAATAGCAGCAATCTCGAGGATCAACAGCACCTGCGGACGAACCGTCGTCGCGACAGCGCGGTAGAGAGCCAACAGCAGCGGATCGCTAAACACCGCGATAACATCGCACACGACCAGCAACAGCATCGTGTTTCAAAAAGTTATGACAGTGCAATCGCAGGCCGACGGCAGAGCCAGACAATCGTTGAACAAGATGAAGTTTTTTCACGAGAGCGACATGAGTACGCCAGACTCGAAGCTGATCTTTTAGCAAAGCAACTTTTTGAAATGAAAGTGCGGGATAGCTTGGCCGCAGAACGTTTGGCCGCAAAAGTTGCCATGGCTGAATTGGACATTGACAAAATCAAGCCAAAAGCAGCAGATACCCCCAGCGTGCGCCTAAGTCGACAGATAGAAGAGCTAATGGCATTGCAAAACGACACGCCCTTACGCAATGAGCCAGTATTCGTCAACGTACAGATCTAAGCCTCCAACATTTCCACGTACGAACGACCGGCATCACAGCGTCTTTTCAGCCCAAGAACATCCACATTAAAGTAGCTCTAACCCAATCGTGCCCTCGGATCATCCGGTTTTCTAGTTACTAGTTTTTAGCGTACGTTTCATCCACCCACTCCGAGGAGTCAGGAACGCTAACGCTTACGCCCGGTGCGATAAAGACCTTAGACATTGCCTAACTGGAGAAGGGAACGCGTTTTTTATACACACAACGCCCACCCACTCACAAGGCATTTTGTAGGCCAGGCTTTTAGCTATTGGCAACCCCATATGCTGACTCATCCACGCCTGTGGACATAAATTCGTCGAGATAAAAAGCAAGGAGTGTTAAATCATCTCGCAACGGCGTGGACCCTTTATAGTGATCTATGGCCTCCATCACTCGGCTAATGACTAATTGCGGATCTGACGTATCAAGACCCTCAAGTAAGCGCATTAGACGCTTCCGGCCGAAAGCAATAGGCCGAGGTAATTCGTTCATCACGTCCGTTACACCATCGGTCAACATGACAAACATACCCTGCGGATTTTGTATTACTTGTGTTGAAAACTCAAAGGTACTCGGAGTGCGACGCGCGCCCACTGATTTTTTATCACCCTTGATCTCGGCGATCTTACCGTTGCTGATAACGAATAGAGATGAGTTAGCCCCAGCGAACTCAAGTTGACCCGTTTCCCGATCAAGAATACATACAGTGCCGTCAAAGCCGGCGTCAGAATCTGCTTGCTCCGATTCGTTCTGAAATAGCATAGTTTTTATCAGCCGATTCGACGCACTCAAATATTCTCCCGCAGTGTTGATTTGATCGTCTTCAATGGCTCGGTCAACAACCGCGCGCGCAATCACTGACGTGAATGCACCGGGCACCCCGTGACCCGTGCAGTCTATGACCGCAATTACGGTTTTATTTTCTGTGGTGCGAACCACATAGATATCACCGCCAACTACGTCTCTAGGTCGCCATGTTAGATCAATTTTAAAATCATCGGGTAACCGCTCAGCACGTAACAACGCCCTTTGAAGTTTGGCTGCGTAGTTAATCGAGCTTTGAATCTCTCTATTTGCTGTCGACGCTTGCTCGTACGCGTCTTGCATTTCTTTTGTTTTAGCATCGAGCAATGCGGTCACCTCATGCGACATACGTGAGAATGCCATGGACATCAGTTCTACCGATGCATCCTCAGACTCCGATGCCGTATCGTTGTCGGATAACGATTCCATTCGCTGAATGTCAGACAGTATCAACTGCTGTGCATCGCCTTCCAATTGATCCGCCAAAAGTCCCATTTTGTCGATAATAATTCCATCTCGCTCTCGCCGTTTGTCTTGTTGATTTAACTTAATCTGCTCCATCTCAACTAAGTGCGATCGATACGATTCCAAGGCTCCCGAGAGCAGTGTAATCTCATCATCTTTTGACCTTAAAAACCCACGACGCGCCGGCATTGAGACGGTGTGATCGCCCTCTACGAGCGCTTGGAGCACCTTGATCGCTTTAGCGATGCCGTTAAAAGCATACGTGGTCAACCAAATGACCAAAACAAGCACAACAACGAACACGGCAAGCCCTAACATCAGCGTTGATCGCGTCGCCATTTCGCGCGCGCGTAAGACCTCCCGTTGATCTCGTAAAACCATGAGTAGCGCTTCTTCACCCTTGGCAAAATCGCTCAGCGGAAACCCAAAAACCGACGCGCCCAATAATCGATTCATAGCGCCAAATGTCCCATCAACTAACAAAGTTTGCATATTACTTGTCAGAGACGCTTGCGCCTCTCCGACCACATCGGCATCCTCTGGAATCCCTGAGTAGTTGTCAATGTCGTAGTAATTATTGAGTGCTATGGCGCGCTCATCAAAACTCAATACCGCCTTGATCTCGAATTCATATTCAAAAGACTCAAGCGCTTCAAACAGGTTTTTCCCCAACACAATTGCGCCAATCTTCTTACCCTCATGGCGCATTTCCAGCGTCATCGCCTGATGCAGTGATGACTCCTCCGAATGAGTACTATCGTCCACGCGCAGTATGTGCCGGCGAACGGCGACATTCTTCCGTGACCGCTTAGCCAGTCCACTGGCGCTGCTTTTAGCCGTTAGAGCCAAGTCCCGAATTGCGTTATCGCCACAAGGATCGACCCCGTATCCGTCAAACGCCGTCATGCAATGTAAAAGCTGATCAGATTCATCGAGAATGTAAACAAAGCTTAACGCCATACTGTCAACGTCCTCTTCGAAAACCTGAGTAAACACGTCGCGTATTTGCTCAACATCTCGCGCTATCAACACACGATAAAGGGGGTTCTTTACGTTACTGTTTTCTGGGTAACCCCTAGAGAGGGTCACCGACTCGTCTGGCCGCCACACCGCGCGCTTTTCCGGACTACCGGTCAGCGGATGCCAGAGACCGATAGACAAATCAAATGATTCATTTGACGCTGTGTTCCATGCTTGCTGATAAACGCGCGCTGACGTTTCTAGATTGGCGTTTTGCTGATCACCCAACTGATCTGAAGATAGCGCTAGGAAAAGCGCTGCGATAATGACGTTTCCGACAATTGTAAGCGTTAAAAGTTGGCCGCGCGTTGTCATCTGGCAGCTCTTAAAAAGATAAATAATGACATGCTAACTAACGACCAGGCTGGAATGCGATACGCACAGCTACATCGTCAACCTGCACATTTTCGCCCTCGTGCACAGGCGGAGCGTAGCGCCACGATCTCACATAGCTTAGCGCAGAGCGCTCAAAAATACCCGGCGGTTCGCTGTCTAATACATGTGGGTCGACCACTTTCCCATCCGTTCCGATCGAAAATGCGACAACAACCTGACCTACATACTTATATTTTCGCGCTTTGGGTGGGTAACGCAAGGCCCCTGCCCCCACTAAAGAACATTCAACGCTGAATTTCTTATCACCAGAAACGTAGTAGCCGGTGTTTGTGGCAAGCACGTCACTGAGTGCAGCGCCGGCAATCAGCATGCCCAAAAAACCGAGTAGAGCGGCACTCTTACACCGCCGAATCACCCGCATGCCCACAGACCAAGCAACATATTCAACAATGAATCGTCCTTTAAAATTTTTCTTGAACTTTAGCCACTCTCAACGTTAAAAGCAATAGACTTAAAAAGAAACGAAAGCCCAACTCATGTTGCTATAAGGTAACGCAGAGCCCTGCCGAGGTAAACGGTGAGCCGTCAGAATGGCTCTGTAAAACGATATTTGTGAACACGCGATTTTAGATTCATAATACTATAAATCGGCTGAGTGCTACACTGCCAGCCAATACATCAAACGAGCAGGTTGACACTTTGGGAGCGCATCGTGTTTTGCACCTTTTGGGGAGTTAGAGGATCTATTGCCGTGCCAGGTCAGCACACCCGCCGCTATGGTGGCAACACCACGTGCCTGGAGATTAGAGGCGAACATGATGAAGTAGTGATTCTGGATGCCGGTACTGGCATTTTCCCTTTGGGCCAACAACTGCTGTCACGTGAGTCCAAACCAATACACCTCTTCATTACACACACGCATTGGGACCATATTCAGGGGCTGCCGATGTTTAAACCGTTATTTGACCCGAATGCCGATATCACCATATACGGCCCTAGAGACCCCGTGAGCGGTCTTGACATTCGTGAGCGGTTAGCACTGCAAATGGATCGTCACTTTTTTCCTGTGCCGCTCGACCGAGTTCCTTGTGCACTGCGGTTCGTCGATATGAGCGAAGCCCAACAGGTACACATTGGGTCGCTTGAAGTCACCAGCTGCTTATTTAATCATCCCATCGTGAATTTTGGCTACAGGGTGGATGATGGCGCCAAAAAATTCGTATTCACGGGTGATCATGAATGGCCAAAAGAGCCGCACTCGCTGGGCAACGAGCGGCCGACCATCAGCACTTCAGCACCTCATAAGCAACGAGCTAATTCTATTAATTTCATGCGTGATTGCGATGTTTTAGTGATCGACACCGCCTACACTGAGGAGGAGTACCTAACTCGTCATGGTTGGGGGCATGGGACATTTGACAGCAGTATTAAAGCGGCGCGTGAAGCAGGCGTTAAAAAAGCATTTTTAACCCATCACGAGCCAAGTAGAACCGACGATATGCTCGACCATGTCTTCCAAGAAGCACTGATCCGTAATCAAGTCGAGGACCATGACCCAACATTTCTTCTAGCGAGTGAAGGCACCGAGGTACAGATATAATGCCCAGCAATAGCGGTATTTTTCACCATGAGTTAAGCGTGATTGAGTCCTCTAAAGTGATTTTAACAGACGGCACCGGAGAGATCATCAAACCAGAGTTAAGCGCCTTGCTCAAAGAGTACGAAAAACTCCTGAAAACGACCCGCCGCTTAGTCAAACATAATGACCGCAGTGAGGAACGGCTGAACGTATTGGCGAATGAGGCGCGCGAAAAAAACCATCAACTGGAGCAGCTGTCCGCTCAACTTGCCAAATACCTATCACCACAGGTGTATGAGTCCATTTTTAGCGGCAAGCAAAAAGTCAGCCTTGCGAGTTCACGAAAGAAACTGACAATCTTTTTTTCAGATCTCGTTGGGTTTACCCAAATCACCGAGACGTTAGAGTCTGAGGATTTGACGGCAGCACTCAATTACTACTTAGATGAGATGTCGGCCATTGCCCTGAAATACGGTGCCACCATCGACAAATATATCGGCGATGCGATCATGATTTTTTTTGGCGACCCTGAAACTCAAGGTGTATCAGAAGATGCGTATCGATGTGTTTCCATGGCCATTGAAATGCGAGACCGACTTAGCGAACTCACCGAGAAGTGGAGCCAATACGGGCTTCAAGAACCCTTTGAGATGCGAATCGGAATCAATACAGGTTATTGTACTGTCGGCAATTTTGGCTCCGAAAATCGCCTGGATTACACCGTTATCGGCGCCGGTGTCAATATGGCATCTCGCCTCGAATCAGCCGCCGAATCGGGCAGTATTTTACTGTCTTACGACACCTATAATTTAGTGAAAGACAGAATACCCTGCGTCGAATCTGACAGAATCAAGTTAAAGGGCATCTCGCAACCGGCAAGGACCTTTCGTGTAGCGGAGCGTTTGGACGATGATTCACTAATTTCTATCAGCGCAGACAATACACTGTTACAGGCACGCCTTTCGGCGCTATCGCAAGATGAGGCCTTAGCGCTAAAACAAGAGTTGGAGCAAGCGCTTATCAGTGTCGCTAATTACTTGGATACCGCGGGTTAGTAGGCGCGGCTGCTATCGCGGGGTATCAACCCATCCTCTATACAAAAAAAGCGTGACATTGTTGTGCGTCTCAAAACAGAAATCAAACCTGGAACTGCGCCGCGCCACTTCAATAAACCCAAGGCCAGCGCCCACGCTTCCCTCTGGAGGGCCTGATTTCAGCCTTTGCTTGTAAGCGGCTTTTAATTCCGCAGCGTCCATATTTTTCAGATCTGTCAAGATCCCCTCAAGTCGCTCTTGGCTACCATCTTTTATCTCATTGACCGCTTCTATCAAAAACCCATCGTCAGACGCGCTAATGGACACCGAGCCAACACCACTTTTGTCCATCCGATCGCCAGAGTAGCGGATAATGTTTTGCGCTTGCTCAACAAAGATACTGAAGACTTTGTTGGTAATCGGCGAGGTGCTATCGGTTTCGGTTAACTGCTCTTTTACAACACCGGAAAGACTCGTCAATACATCTTCTGACAAAGGCCCTGCGTAACAAAAAAAAGTACCCCGGCTCAACATCAACTCATGCAGTTGGATAGTATTGTTATTCATACTTCTACCTCGTAATTCAACGCACAAGCCGTCGGGCTCACACAGATCAGTGATTGGTACTTACCCCATCGACTCAAGTGAAAAACTGATATTTTCGAGATCCTCTTCGAACTCTTCCCCAGCCTCTTCCATGGTGTCGTCATCTTCCCGATATCGCCAAACGACGTCGACCTTGCAACCGCCCGCTGCTTGCTCATCTAAAAATTCAAAAAAATCATAGAAAAACTTTGCCGACGAGCTATTAAAATAATACAGCTCAATTTCAACTTTATAGTGTTCTGCATTCGTCAAACCTTCTTCCAGTGAAGACATAACGGGCGCAGAAAACTCGGTGATATCTTCAGGATAACACTCGCCTTTAATCGAGCATGAACCGTCCTCAAATGTGACCTCGGGTGTGCGTGCTGTCGCAGGTAGTTTCATGGCTTTGTGACCTATATACAACCGTAATTTAATGATTCAAAATGACTGTGTCAGCTATGTACCCAACTGTGCAAAGTCATTTACATGTGGGAATCGTAATTGACCCCTTTGAAATCTTCGCTAAATAGTTTTTCTGCTAGTCCGGCACTCGTTCTAGACACTTTACCTGTGTATCGAGCAAGTTTTGCAATACCCCCTTCACTACTGCGACTCTCGCGCAAAATATTTCCACGCACTCTATTTTGAAAAGACGTTTGTCGCCCATACATGACGGCGCCAAAAGTTTTTAATAACTCAATGGCAACCTTAGCCTCTGCACCAACCAACTGATCAAACTTTTTCTTTGTTAAAACGAGACAATCCGCTGTGTCCATTACCACAACGGTCGCCGTCCGCTCTGCGTCTGTCATAATACTGACTTCACCGAGGATCCCAGGGCCTGGAAACGTCGCAGTATGCAATACCACGTCGGACCGATTGATTTGTATTTTCTCGAAAACGGAAAAAACACCATTCAAAAGAAAATACATGTCTTCGTCTTTGTCTCCCTGTTTCACCATGACATGTCCTTTCTCAGCCCGCAACTCCGTCAAAAAAGGCACTAAGATTTCGACACCCGAAGCACCGAGTTGCGGCAACAACGCAATCAGTTTTGATTTAATGTCACTTGTTGGCATATATCCCCTTTAAAATCTTACTCGTATTCGATTTGCCTAACGCGTCTGATAAAACGTTGTTTTGCATGATATAGACACCCTGTAATGAGTGCAATTTAAAGTGCCGCAGTTGCACCATGACATAAGCTATTTAACGGCTAAAAGGCACAAATGACTTGGGTTGTTGCTTAGAAAACCGAATCCCGAAGCGATCTTTAATAACACGCATCGGCCCATTTTTTAACGTAGTAAACGGGCGCATGATAACTCGCAAATGGATGTATAGAAATGTACAATAAAATGTGTACGAAATTTATTGGCTCCAGATCAAACGCAGGCGAACACTAACAACATAGTGGGTTTTTCCAACTATATATTATTTATGAAAACAAACTGTTTGACAGAAAAGAAATTAAAAACCAGGAACACGCCATGAGATTACCGAATTTTAACCCGTGGAGCGCCTTTGGATCGCTTTTTAGTCACACTATTCGCTGTGTCTGCATCGTTGCGTGCATCGGAAAGGCATATGGACAGGAGAACGTATCATTTTCAGACGTCTCGTCGATAAGTGATATTCCCGTTATAGAATCAATTACCGTAACCGGGTCGCTGTTACCGAAGGGTGACTTCGTATCGAATGCCCCCATCACGACTCTGTCCGCAGAGATGTTTGAAATGTCAAACGCGACCAACGTTGAGACTCTGATCAATTCCATGCCGCAAGTGATTGGCGGAACAGATAGAACCTCCAACTTCGGCTTTGGATTCGCTTCAGCGGAACTGCGTGGCCTCGGCTCACAGCGAACGCTGGTACTCTTGAATAGTCGCCGCTTTGCACCCAGTGTCTCAGACGGAGGTACGGTAGATCTCAACTTTATACCCGTGGGTCTAATTGATCGCGTAGAAGTGTTAACAGGCGGCGCTTCGGCAGCCTACGGCTCTGACGCTATGGCAGGCGTTATCAATTTTATTTTAAAAGACGATATTGATGGTTGGGAGGTCAATTTCGGCTCAGAGCAAACAACCGAGTATAGTGATGCCAGATTGTCCAACTTCAATATAACAAACGGAGGCACCTTCGCTGCTGGCAGGGGCACGTATCTACTCCACTTTGATGTCACAGATCGTGATGACGTACCGTATTCTGATAGAGAAATTAGTGACACGCGGCTGGTCGACGGCATATCTGATACCGGAAGTACTTCTCTAAGAGACATGCAAATGGGAGACCCGGGGTTTTGGGGACTCGCCTCCAGCACCTCGATGTTGGACCCTCGACTGGCCTTTTTGGGAATACCTAATGGGATAGCTACGTTTACCTCCGAAGGCAACATTTCGCCAGCGTCTAATGACGCTTTCGTGGGGCAAAATGCCAATGGCTATTTGCAACAAGGACAACAAAGACAAGCGTTTTTAGCTAATTTTGATTTTGAGGTATCCGACTCTACGACCGTTTACGGTGACCTCACATGGAGTAAGAGTAAAGTCCCTGGCACCTTTTTACCGCCCCCCATGAACTTTCCAACGCGTGATATCCCTTTTACCATTGATGGGAACCCTTTTCTGACTCCAGCCGCACAACAAACCCTCTCGGCATCGCTAGGAACGCAGTTTGTTCCGGTGCCTGATAGCACACTAGCGCCTCTGCGGGCAGCCGCTGCACAACAATCGCCGATGTTACCGATGATGATCTTTCAGCAATTAGGGAATTATGATCTATCGTGTATCACTCCAGCCAGCTTCCCAGCAATACTCGGGTTTGGCGTCATCCCGCAACTCCGGAGCGACGCCAACGGCAACTGTGTGGCCGATGTTGGTCAAGCTGGCGATATCGCAACAAATAGTTTTGGTTACATGGGTCGCATTATGGACGAGTTAGGACCCACGTCATGGACAAGCGAATATGAGGTTCTGCAATTAGAAATTGGCATAGAGGGCGAGTTGCTGCCCAATTGGGGCTATGATATCTATGTTCAACGAGGCGAGGTGACGGGAGAAATGACCGTTGGACCACTGATCTCAACCGCCAAGATGGATCAATCGCTGCTAGTTTTACCCAATGGCGAATGTGCCCCCTCCCCATCGGCAGACCCCAACTGTGTTGCGTCTAACATCTATGGCGCAGGTAACTTAAGCTCAGAATCTGTCGCCTATCTCAGTGAAACTGGAAAATTGGACGTCGTAAATACTCAAACTGTTATGTTCGGCTCTATCTCTGGGAATACGATGGACTGGTTTCAAATGCCGTTTGATGCAGGTCCAATTGGTGCGGCATTCGGATTCGAGTATCTAAAGAACGAAACTGATGGTGTCAGAGACGCGATTCTGGAACCTGGAGCCTTCGACGGTTGGGCCACCGTGCCAGGAGTTACTTCAGCTGAGACGATCAATAAATCAGTGTTTATGGAGCTTCTCGTTCCTTTGGCGTCTGGACTAACGGCCATAGATTTCTTAGAGCTCGAACTGGGCGCGCGCTTTTCTGATCACTCCGACACCGGAGCCGCAACGAGCTACAAGGCGGCCATTTCATACTTTCCGATTGCAGATTTACAGATCCGCAGCTCATTTAATCGCGCATTTCGGTCGCCAAGTATGACCGAGCTGTTTGTGCCAAACACCCAATCCTCAACCCCAAATATTGTTGACCCATGTGCGCGCTACCGGTTCACTAACGATGCAGCCATCAACGCGATCCGTGATTTATGTGTACAAACTGGGGTCCCTGACGCCACGGTTGGTACCTTTGGTTTGGGCGTTCCGCGCGTAATAGTTGACAACGGAGCCAACCCAAACCTGGAAGAAGAGACCGCCGCAACAGTTTCTATGGGCTTGGTTTGGACACCTTACGATATCGAGGGTTTATCATTTAGCATCGATCACTTTAACATTGAAATTGAAAACTTCATTTCTGTTGACCCACTTCAAACAAGCCCGAACAGTGGTGCGGCAGACATTATTTCGGCCTGTTACAACCCCAGCGAGTCAGCGTCCAAGAGCGCCTATGCGTGCAATCAAATCACCCGTTCTGAATCCGGGCAGATTACCCGCGTTTTTCGCGGCTACGATAATGCTGGAACGCATACGCTGCGTGGCTGGGATGTCAATCTGAACTATCAAACCGACTTTTTAGACGGGCTTCTAGACATCGGTTATGTCGCCACCAAACTCACAGAAAGAACAATTGATGCCTCCCAAATCGGTATGGATAAGAAAAGTTGCCTGGGTCAATTTAATGATGACTGCGGTCTGATTACGCCGGTACCCGACTATAAGCATCGTCTGACATTCTATTGGTCTCGAGACTGGCTGAGTCTGCAAGTCGTCGGTAACACCATCTCGTCACTGAGCGATGGGGATAAGGAAACGAATTACCATACCGAATTTACAGAGGATTACACCACGTTTGATGTCACCTCAACGATGGATGTTAAAGATAATATACGCATTACCGCGGGCCTAAAAAATGCCACAGACAAGCAACCACCAGTTATTGGGAGCAACAACTTGATTCCAAACCAACCCGTGTCTGTTAATACCTATCCATTACTTTACGATGTTTTTGGCAGGACTCTGTTTATTAAGCTCAACATGTCGTTTTAGCTAATGCAACTGGGCGTGAAGGATGGGTATTATCGCGCGTTTAGACATACTTCAATGGTAAGCGGGTACTGTCTAATACTTTACGCATAACAAACGCTGAGGTTACGCCACTTACACCGGCAATCCGGGTAATTTTACCTAGCAAGAAATCGTGGTAGTGGTCCATGTCAGGCACCGCCACTTTGAGTTGGTAGTCTGCCTCGTGCCCAGTGATTAAATAGCATTCCATTACTTCTTCAAATTGGGACACGGTTTTTTCAAATGTCTCAAAGCGCTCTTGCGTATGCTGGTCCATTCGAATGTGTAAAATTACCAATAGGGCCAATTTAACCGCTCGATCATTGAGCCGCACAACCCACTCGTCAATCACGCCATTTTCTACTAACTGCTTGACGCGCCGTGAACACGGGGCCGCGGTTAGGCCTACGCGCTCGGCAAGTTCTTGATTAGAAAGACTGCCGTCATTTTGCAACTCTCGTAAGATCTTTATATCAAGGCGATCCAATAGTACCGACGCCATAGGCCCTCCAAAACAATGGATATTGCTGAGATAAGTATAATAACAAAATGATATTGCCGCACAATCTATATTTGTGCACAAAAAAAACATTAATTGCGTAAGGTTGAGAGTATCATACTGCTAGATTGGTGTTTCAGCGCTGCTGATTGTCTGCGGCGCCAATGAAGTCATCTACCTTTTTAACGGGATAAAATTATGTTTGATTATCAAAAATACCGCCCTTTTACCCCTTTGGCACTGCCTGACCGGCAGTGGCCCAATAAGACCCTCACCCAAGCGCCCGTATGGTGTAGTGTAGATTTGCGAGATGGTAATCAAGCGCTCATTAACCCTATGAATGTCAAACAAAAAATGCGGCTATTTGACCTGTTAGTCGAACTAGGTTTCAAGGAAATAGAAGTGGGCTTCCCGTCTGCATCACAGCCCGACTTTGATTTTGTTCGCACACTGATCGACGAAGATCGCGTGCCCAGTGACGTGACCCTGCAAGTCCTAACGCAAGCTCGACATGATCTAATCGAACGAACTTACCTGTCACTGAAAGGTGCCAAACGCGCAATTGTTCACGTCTATAATTCGACATCGACCGTGCAGCGCGAGCAAGTGTTCAAAATGTCACCGCAGGGGATCTTAGACATTGCTGTACAAGGTGCAAAATGGCTTAGGGAAGGTGCCATGAGGTATCCACAAACTGAGTGGACGTTTCAGTACTCACCGGAAAGCTTTACCGGAACCGACATGGACCATGCTATAGAGGTCTGTGATGCCGTCGTTGCTGAATGGCAACCAGAAAAAGGCCGCAAAGTTATTATTAATCTTCCTGCGACTGTAGAAGTGTCCACTCCCAATGTCTTTGCTGATCAAATTGAATATTTTTGTCGTCATTTCAATCAACGAGACCACGTCCAGATCAGCCTTCATACGCATAATGATCGCGGTTGCGGGGTTGCCGCGGCTGAACTTGGACTGTTAGCAGGCGCTGACCGCATTGAAGGCACCCTGCTTGGGAATGGCGAGCGCACAGGCAATATGGATATCGTCACTATGGCGATGAATCTCTACTCGCAAGGCGTCGACCCCAAACTCGATTTGTCCAACATTCCAAATATTATTGCCGTCGTAGAGGCCTGTACAGACATTGCCATTGCGCCACGACATCCTTGGGCAGGTGAGCTGGTATACACCGCATTTTCCGGTAGTCATCAAGATGCAATAAGAAAGTCAATGCAGTATCACAAAGATCACAAACAAACTCATTGGAACGTTGCATACCTCCCAATAGATCCAAGAGATATTGGGAGGCGTTATGAAGCCGTAGTGCGAATCAATAGTCAAAGTGGAAAAGGTGGTGTAGCGCTTGTCCTCGAGCGCGATTTCAACATTGAATTACCAAAATGGATGCATGCGCATTTAAGCCGACTCGTGCAAGCTGACGTCGAAAAAACCGGAGAAGAAATTTCTCCTCACGGGATTAAAGGGTTATACGATACTCATTTTGTTTCTGTCAGTGATGACTGGAAGCTGAGGAATTACCATCTGAATCATCATGAACAACAAGTGAGCGCCCAATTTAGGGTCGGTAATTCAGAGCTTAAAGGTCAGGGGGCGGGTGCGTTGGAAGCGCTGAGTGGCGCGTTAAAAAAATCATATAACTGTGAATTAGAAATCGTGCAGTTTGACCAACATGCGCTCGGCGCTGGTAGCGATGCAAATGCTCAAGCGTGTGTAGAAGTCCGCGTTAATAACGAGATTTTATGTGCGACTGCGATTGCCGGCGATACCAGTGCCGCTGCACTTCAGGCATTGCTCACCGCGTTCTCACACAGTCGCTCCAGCACTGCACAGGGAGTGGCCTGACCGCACCGCGTGTCGCCAAAGACTAACGCATCCTAAGGGCGAAGCAAACGAGTGTTTCGGGCGTGTCGATGGGGGGATATATAACTCTGTGACACAGGAACAATAAATCTGCCGAAAGACAAAGCGAAACATTTATGACAGCCCTCAAGCGCCGGTTAAATCACCCGCCCTCGGTTCAGAATGTCGTGTGGGTCGAGGGCCTGCTTGAGCCGTTTCATCAGCGCTATCTCGTTGTCAGTTCGTGATAACGACAGATACTTCTTTTTTAACACACCAATACCGTGCTCCGCGGTGACAGCGCCGCCGTAGCGACCGATCATCTGCATGATATCCTCACCGATCGGCGATGTATCCTCGATACGTCCCGTGTAGGCAACGGCATGCATATTGTTATCACCTAAGTGGCCAAAATATAAAATCTCTAGGTTAGCGTAGCGCTCTTTTAGGAGTGTCTCCAGTTCCTGTGCAAACTCGCCAATCAACGCAATAGGCAGACTGACGTCTTGGTTAGACACAGGCCCCAATTGCTTAAGTAAGGTTCCAATGCCGTCACGTATTTGCCAAAATTTTGCTGCGTCTTGACTCGACTGAGCGATCAGCGCATCGATCATTACGCCTTTTTCTAACTGCTCACATAAAACACTTTCAAAACGCGCCGCAGCCGCGACTGGCGCATTTTCTTTATATTCAATTAATACGTAAAAAGGGTACTCGCTCTGAAAGGGACTCGTCGCGCCGGGAGTCTGCTGTATAACGCTTCGATAATAGTTGTCCCACATGACTTCAAAGCCAGTCATGCCCGCCCCAAAATCGCGCTTCAAATTATTCAGTAAAGCGAGTACCGCAGGATAATCTGGCAAGCCGCATAATGCCGTGTGCGTACTCAGCAATCGCGGTTGCAACCGCAAAACGACGCGAGTAATGATGCCGAGCGTTCCCTCGGAGCCGATAAAAAGCTGTTTTAAATCAAAGCCCGAATTGTTCTTAACCAAGGTGTTGAGCGAACTTATTACGGTCCCATCTGCCAGCACGACTTCAAGGCCAAGAACCAAAGCGCGCGCCATGCCATAGCGAATGACTTCGGTGCCCCCAGCGTTGGTCGCCACATTACCGCCAATATTGCAACTTCCCCGGGCGGCAAGATCGAGCGGCAAATACAGGTCAACCTCAAGCGCTGCTTCTTGTAATTCCTGTAACGTCGTACCCGCCCAAGCCGTCATCGTCATGCCGGCCTCGTCGAGCATTTCAATACCGCGCATACGCTCGAGAGAGATAGATATCTCACCCGCCTGCGGCGTTGCTCCGCCAGCGAGACCCGTCAAGCCGCCTTGCACAACAATAGGTTGGGCGTGATCATGGCATATTGCCATCACGTCAGAGAGTTGCTCCGTAGAAGAGGGGCGTAAAACCGCCTTGGGGGGGAGCGCAACAGCTTCGCTCCAGTCACTGGCGTACCTTTCGCCAACGTTATTGTCTAACAGCACATTCGCTGCACCTAAACAACTCGTCAGCGCTTTCAGCAGCTCGCTCAAAGCGCTATCACGCAAAAAGATGCGCTATAAAACACAGAAAGCACGCAGTGCGCATCCGCTGCTTACCATTTTCCCTCAAGTGCCTCTAACCGTTCAAAATCCTCACCGATCAAAACACCCAACTCGCGCTTTTCCCCGTCTTTTAAATGCACCGCAGGTCTGCCATGAGCAAATCTGTAGTTACAGATCAATGCTACGTCACCCACCTGCCAGTTAATCGGAATGCCGAACTGGTCGTAAACGTCTAAAAACTGCTGTTTCTCCTCGACACTCATTTCTGAGCCATCGCCGAATGTGAGCTTTAAAGGCCGCTCATCAGGCGCTAGGTGTTGCACCAGCGGCCACGTATCAAACCATGTGGCGTCGTCAGCCATACTGCTAAACAATAAATTGCGGTCTAACGGTTCAAAAAATTCAAAGGCTGACGCTGTGTAGCGGGTCTTCAACGATCTGTTTTCGCCCCACTCGGCATCCAAGCCTCGACGCCTCGCCTCTGCAATGGCCTCGTCAGGATCTTCTGTCATCATTGACTGTTGCCAATGATTATAAACGCCGACCTCTTGCACGTCCTTGAACGCATCTCGGTCGGTAAGATTTCTGTGATAGCACAGACCCCTCTCCTTAAGTTTTTGCCCAAAAGGTGTCGCCAGGATTTGATCCGTTGCCTGAACGTTGTCAGAAACAAACGTGGAGCCGCCTTCACTCGGAACCTTGTAAGCAAGAAACCCGAGCATCTTGGTGCTCGATCCAATATACGCCATTTCATGATGATAGTGCAGCCACGCTTCTAGCGGCGCGCCGACTTCATAGACATTACTTTGTATTTTGTTACGCGGGTTTGCGCCACCTTCGTATTTGCGTTGTTTGGTCAGCACTTGGGTCGCAACGAGGCGCATTGCCTGAAGATCCTCGAGGCCGGTATTCACGACATGAACTAGGCCCACATCGTGGAAGGTCTGGCGCATTTTAGTGGCCAACGCATCGCTCGGTTCTAGGGGCGCTCCTGACACACGAAAATCGTTCCCATCAATTACAAACCGCGCGGGGTCGATGGCAGGGGTGCCCGTCCACCACTTCGGTTCAGAAATATTCTGAAGCGGCGCAAATACTGTATCTTCAATTATATTACCCATTTCACGACCCCCAAGTGGACCTCTTAATTACGCGGTAGTTTATCCATGAAAACAGTGACTCACAACAACTTTATACACATGGATATAGCTGTTGTATCAACGGCGCCTAGCGCCCGAAAGCCGGGTACCCACACACATCGCCGCGTCCTATTCGAGCGGTATCGATTCGGTGCTGTTGTGACCGACAACCCTGACGGGTCGAAAATCCCGTCAGATCCCGCGTCACACGGGCTCGCAGTCTTTTCTAGCCGTATACTCTAGCGTGCTTTTGACAGCAACAAGGCGACGACCCGGGAGCCCGCAATCGCCCCACGAGACTCTGTGTACGGGGGCTGCCACGTTTCAGTTTATAACAAACGAGAATAGCTAAGAAGCATACAGTCTAATCAAACTGGGCGCTCATTCACTCAGTACTGCATACGATTGGCACTGAAATAACGTTAACTCGCCCATAACGTTCCTGACTCGCGAAATGGCTACAGCCCGTTGCGACTTGTCTCACTGCCCCGAGGTAGACCCATGATCGCCGTTCCACTGACCGGTGTTTTCTGAAGCGTCGTATTCCATGGCGATTCATACTTCTGGCGAACGGCCATGGAGGCAGAGGGACACGCTCCCTGCGCTATATAGTGTAATGCAGTGTTCAACATCGCTTCATTAACCTGTCCCAAGGGTTGACTTAGATTATCATAGACCAAGCACCCACGAACTGCGCTGCCACCGGTATCGGTGTGCTGTGTAGGCCTAAATCCATCGGCATAATCACCAAAACCTACCGCATTTGCGGTCATTTGTTGGATCATATAGTAGGTCGTACCGCAATTGTCCACCGGTACACCGCCGTAGGGCTTACCGCATGTGGTGCCTCCCACTAAGATCACTTCAATGCCGATACCACGCAAACTATTAATAATCAATTCACTCGACGAACATGTCCCCCAATCCGCAAGAATGAATACTCGGGATAAATCAAGACTGGGCAGTGGCGTATTCAATGGACGTCCGATAAGATTGGGCGCTCCAACGGTCACATCGAGGAACGGCACGTCCTGAATCAACTGACTATTGACGGGGTCAAATATCTGGTATTTATCATTGTACATAGGCCTCAGAAACGTCTGATTCAACGCAGCATCGCCGACGATCATGTACGCCAACTGCGCTGCCACGTACATTAATCCGCCACTGTTGTAGCGCAAATCCAGGACAAGTTCATCAACCTCTGCGGCAATCAAGGCCTCAACACCCTCAATAAGCTGGGCTTCCGATATGGCGGAGTGCTCGTTAAACAGGACGTAGCCCACGGACTTTGTGGTGCCGAGTGGCAACGTTTCAGCGCGGTCAATGGCGCGGTAAATAGGCACTGGCGTCGGGCTAATCTCGGCACTTTGCATAGACACGGTTCGGGTTTCTGAGGCATTAAAATCTCGCACCTGAAATACGTGAGACTCGCCTAATACAGAGGGTGCTAGCGCAGCGCGAATTACCGAGACATTGCCGCCCGCAACAGGCTCACCATCAATAGCAATAATTTCTGTCCCGCGATCGATCAAGGCACCTGCTGCCGGTGTTCCTGGCAGATTAAAAGCAACAAAAATACGCCGACTCTCGACCGGGTTGTAGAAAAGTAAATGCATGCCGTATCCAAACGAGGCACTGCCAGCGTACTCGCTCAAAAAAACCTCGGTGTCCATGGTCCAACGGTGCGCCAATGGATCCACGGGTGATCCCGTAGGGGTAAGTTCTTCGGTGCGCATCATGTCGAAATAATCGAGCGTATTGTCTTTGCTCGACGGGTCAATATCAGGAAGGCCTCCGTACCAAAGGTAGCTGTCATGTGTCCATGAACGGATCCAATTATTCTCATCGGCAACCGTTCCCAGCGCATCCTGATAGGTCGCATTTTGTCGCGGATTTGCACACGTTTGCGCAAGCTCAGAGGGCGCGTCGTAAACACCTTTTTGCCACGTCGATGCAGTTCCCCCGCCCAACCCACTGGTGTCCTGCGAAGTCGCCCCAAGGCCCCACTGCGCAAGTGACCCACCAAATGATGCGAGCCACTGCGATAGATGATCTT
>CAJWCO010000037.1 GCA_913031145.1 uncultured Cellvibrionales bacterium
TTTAACCAATTGGTCGCTGGTTCGAACCCAGCACGGCCCACCATCATTATTCTTCAGTATTCTAATTGCAGCGACCCAGCTGCCGCATGTGTTTGCTCGTCAGGTATTAAGATAACGCTGACGTCCCTTTCTTGACTCGCACAGGAAGGGGCGAATAACAACACGATGACGAGGTCGGACTAGCATGTCATTATGAAACAAAGCCATAACCGTGCGGCTTTGGATAACCTTAAGAGGTTAGTGGATTTGCAGGTCTCTCCATGATGTAATGACTTAGTGAATGCAATGATGTTTGTATTAGTGAGTGGGTTAGCGGCGATTCTTGCCGCCGTTGATGTCCGTGCGGACGTTCCTGACAACCCAAATTCTTTGCTGGGTGCTAACAGCTTTATCTATAAAACCGTTGATGATGTGACGTTACGGTTACATGTGTTTAGTGGTAATACGTATCAACAGACGCCGAGGCCAGCAATTATCTTTTTCTTTGGTGGTGGGTTTAGGCAGGGGTCTATTGAGCAGTTCGTCCCACACAGCAGGATTCTCTCAAATCTGGGTATGGTTGCTGTTGTGACTGATTATAGAGTCCTTTTGCGACATGGGACAACGCCAGCCGAGGCAATAGAAGATGGGCGAGATGCGATCGCGTGGCTTAGATCCCAATCGGTAGACCTGAATATCGACCCAACTCGAATTGTTGCGGCGGGTGGGTCGGCAGGCGGTTTTCTGGCGGCTGCCACAGCACACATTGGCGATGGTTTAGACCCTAAAAGGGGTTGGAGCGCGCCCAATGTATTAGCGTTATTCAACCCAGCTTTGGGATATCCATCAAGTCAATGGAGACGCAGAGAAGGGTTTGAAAAGCAATCGCCTTATTTGAATCTGAACGATTCTTCAATTCCCACATTTATTGCGCACGGTCAGGCCGATACGGTGGTGCCGTATTCCCACGCAGAAAAATACTGCGAAAAGCTTCAAAATCTTGATGGATATTGTGAATTACATGGCTATGAAAACGCTGGGCATGCTTTTTTTAATGAGGGTCATCACGAAGGCCGATATTTCAAGTTAACGGTGGCTGAACTCATAAAATTCCTTGCGAAATTTGACTATTTGTAACCAGTTCTCACAGCGCGAATGTGGCCTCGATATGAACACATGTTTGCAGTGCGACGAGCTCATATCACCATGTCATTAGACCAACGAAATTTTTTCGGATCGGTTGTCGGGCTGCTATGCTGCTGGCATTAGTTGACACTCAGACAGAGGTCTGAGCATGTGCTTGATGATCCCCTCCCATTGGTTTTTCATGCCAGTAGCGGCTATTTTTGGCTTTCAGGCGCACAAGAAAAATGGCTATAGACTGCTCTGAGGTTGGTAGGCGAGATTTATACCTTGTTGAGTGGGTTAAAGGCTTTACCCGCGCGTACCACTGTTGGATCCAATTGCGATCTAGTGGCTTTATAGAGACACGTTCGTTAGAGTAGTGCTTTTAAAGGATACATCGATTAGACACTTTGAGTGTTCGCTGCATAATGACTCATGTGATAGCGCCAGCAAGCCAAGCTAGAGTGAATGCTAGAGAACGTCGGATGCGTAAAAGGGCAAAACAAAGAGGCTTTGTCGCAATCCACAGCAGACGAATTTTTAGGGTGGCCTGTGATGCCAAATCTTTTTGCAAGCGATGGAATTGAAACGTCTATGAGGCCCGGACGCGTCAGTCCCGAAGAGCTTAGATCTTCAGGAAGTGCGGTGAAGCCACGCGATTCGGCGACGCTCGTATTAATTAGGCGCGACCAACCATCTCCGCAAATATTAATGGGTAAACGTTCACCAAGGCACAAATTTATGCCTAATAAATTTGTTTTCCCAGGTGGCTTGGTGGACCCCGCTGATGCCAGAATCAAGCCTAATTATGACCTCCATCCAGCTGTTCGAAAGAGGTTGATGCAAAGCAGCACGGAGGCTCGAGCTCGTGCACTCGCATTGGCAGCCGTTCGGGAAACCTATGAGGAAACGGGTTTGGTTGTGGGAGAGCAGGTGAGTCCGCTGATAAAGTCGCGCTCCCGATCATGGAGTCGTTTTCTTAAATGCGGCCTTAATCCTCGGTTAGATACACTTTTTTATATCGCACGCGCGATCACGCCGCCTTACCGCAATCGGCGTTATGACACGCGCTTTTTTATGGCTGACGTCGATCCGACTCATAATCAGTTGAACCAATCTTACCGCGCTTCAGATGAGTTGTTGGACATTCACTGGGTGACATTAGCACAGGCGCGTGGTTTAGATCTTCCGCAGATTACCCGCGTTGTGCTTGACGAGATTGCGCTGCGCCTTTCTGTCGGACAGACGGTGGATCAATCGGGTCCCTTTATTTACTTTAGACGGGGTAAAGTGATTCGAGACACGCAGTGATCCAGCCTTGTGATCGAGGGCTAGCCCAAACCTATTCGCGACAACTGTGCGGAAGATATTTCATCGGGAGGGGTGACGGTGAATTGGCGTCTTGCGCGCAAACCCAGCGGTAAATGCGACCGCTGTCGGCGATAGGGATGAGCGTTGACACGCCCTCTGTATCCTGACGATCCCGCGGTATCAGCAAAAGACTCGTACCGTTCACCGCGTCAGCTATGTTCTGAATCTGAATATGGACAACGCCAGCCTCGCCCGTATTGACACTGCTAATATAGCGCGACGGCGATATGGACGTTTCGCAACCCCAATTACCTGCGCTGGGTACGATCTGCTCGACTTGAAGTATTTCGTTAATCCGTAATTTACAGGGTACGCTAGCCAGCATTACCTCAGACATTTTTGTGCGCACTGTATACTCCGTGTACGTGGGTAGAGCGGTGGCAATTAATAAACTGATGATTGCAATGACCACCATGATCTCAAGCAACGTAAAACCAGCACTGACGCAAGCGATGCTAGGGTGTTTGGACTGCATGTTCACTGAACTCCAGCTAATGATTGATCAATCCTTTGATGCTATAGCAAGCGCTGCCTTTAAAGTGTCGGCGCCTTATCATTTAGATTGATTTGTGTTCCTCTTTGCGTGACAAGTTTGTCGCATTACCAATCGCGATTATTCTAAACAATGGGATGCAGTGTTGGCTTTGCCGCGGCTGAAAAAAGACAGTGAATTGTTGGCTAATTTTTAATAGGAATCATTAATTCACCATTTTTCGTCCCAAGGCCGTATGTCTAACTCAAAAGTCCATGCATTGCGGGGCTGTTGATAGAGCGTCACGTAATTTTTTGCGAGCGCATCGGGATCGATAATTCCGTCGTCGGCTTTGCGCTCTGTATAGTTAGGGAAATTTTCACGAACCCATGATGTGTCGACCCCTCCGTCAATGATAATGTGTGCAATGTGGATGTTCTTTGCGCCGAGTTCGCGAGCCATGCTTTGAGCCAATGCTCGAAGCCCGTGTTTGGCGCTCGCAAATGCGGCGAAACCCGCAGAGCCGCGTACACTCGCTGTTGCACCACTAAAAATGATGCATCCACGCTGTCTCGGTGCCATATAGCGTGCCGCCTCACGGCCAGTGAGAAAGCCTGCAAAGCAAGCCATTTCCCATATTTTGTAAAATTTCTGACTGTCCGTTTGCAATATCGGCATGGGAACGTTGGCGCCTACATTAAAAACGACGACCTCTACGTCTCCAATATGTGTTTCTATGTACCTAAAAAGTTCTTCAACAGCGTCTTCACGTCGTGCGTCGCAGCTAAACTGATGGGCTTGGTATCCCTTGCGGGTAAGTTCATCAATTAGCGGATTGAGTTTGTCGCCCTGTCTTCGAGCGCCGCAGGCAATAAGCCCGATTTCTGCAAACTTGCGCATAATGGCGCTGCCGATTGCGTCGCCCGCTCCGATAATTAACGCCACTTTTTGTTGGGCATTCACAAAAAATATCCTCATTGACTTAAACGAATTGGCCTTTCATAGACACTTGATCCGACCCAAACTACCTCGATTTCATGATAGCACGCATGCCATAGAGATGGGTTAGCGAGGGAAGGAGGGCATCAGTCTTGCCCTCACCTCAGTCTGCGTGAATTAAGTCATCATAGACGCCGATTGCAGTTTCTGAAGTTGACACATTAATGTTAAGAACGCTACCACCATGTGACCGTTACGGCAGGGCCTGTCACTCATGCTATTATTGTTGGTGCGCGAAGTTGTATACGCAACTTCGGTTCCCTAAAACCCCACATTAACTGTTAAAAGGACGGTAAAATGAACGATGTCAACGAACCTGTACGTTATCAGTTATTAGATGATGTTGCACTGCTGACTGTCGACAACCCCCCAGTCAATGCGCTAAGTCACGGTGTCCGTCGCGGCCTAAAGGAAAACTTAGCGCGTGCGCTAGCCGACCCAGAGGTGGCAGCTGTCGTGCTTTACTGTGAGGGTCGCACGTTTATTGCGGGTGCTGACATTAGTGAGTTTGGTCATCCCGTTGTTGAGCCAGATTTACGACAATTACTCGATGCGTTGGACATGGCGGATAAACCGATTGTGGCGGCTATTCATGGAACCGCTCTTGGCGGCGGTTTGGAAACGGCGCTTTGCTGTCATTACCGCGTAGCACTTGACATTGCAAAGTTTGGCCTTCCAGAAGTCCAGCTGGGGCTGCTTCCCGGCGCTGGTGGAACGCAACGACTGCCTCGAATTATTGGACCCGAAAAGGCCCTTGTCATGATGACGACAGGCGTTCCAATCAGTGCGGGCGAGGCGCATAAGTTGGGGCTGGTTGACCAACTGGTGAACGACGACCTCCTCTCGAATACACTGATTTTTATTCGCGAAAAAGTTGCCCGTGGTCAGCATCATTCGCGTGTTCGGGACAAACAGGAAAAGCTTTTGGATGTGGCGCCGGAAATCTTTCAACAGGCGCGGCATTCCACTACACATAAAATGCGCGGATTTTTAGCGCCGGAATACAATATTCGATGTGTAGAAGCCGCGGTAACCCAATCGTTTGATCAGGGGTGCCAAACGGAGGCGGAGTTATTCGCCGAACTCATGGCGGGCCCTCAATCTGAGGCGCAACGCTATTTCTTTTTCGCCGAACGCCAAGCGGCAAAAGTTCCGAACATCGACGTCAATCGATCCAAACGTCCTATCGCAAAAGTGGGTGTGATTGGAGGTGGTCTGATGGGCGGCGGTATTGCGATGAATATGGCGAATGCAGGCATCCCCGTAACCATTGTTGAAACGAGTTCCGAAGCGTTGCAGCGAGGGCTTAACACGATCCGTAAAAATTACGAAAGTACTGTTCGCAAAGGGCGTATTAGCGACTCTGTTATGCAGCAGCGGTATGCCTTAATCACCGGTGCCATTGACTTAAATGCTCTAGCCGACTGCGATCTAATTATTGAAGCCGTCTTTGAGAACATGGCGGTGAAGAAGGAACTGTTTGCTCGTTTGGACGGTCTTGCCAAGGCAGGCGCGATACTTGCGTCAAACACCTCGGCGTTGAACCTTAACGACATTGCGGCGGTCACTCAACGGCCGGAATCGGTAATTGGTCTGCACTTTTTCTCGCCCGCTCACATTATGAAATTACTCGAGATCGTGCGTTGCGAGAAAACCGCAGATGACGTGATTGCTACGTGTATGGCATTTTCGAAACGGATCGCTAAAGTCCCTGTTTTGGTGGGCGTGTGTCCGGGTTTCGTGGGTAATCGCATATTGGCTGTACGTCAACAGCAAGCCGCTCGGCTGGCTCTTGAGGGTGCGTCCATTGAGGCTATCGACAGAGTCCTGTATGACTTCGGTTTTCCAATGGGTGCTTTTCAGATGGCAGATCTGGCAGGCCTCGACATTGGCTGGGATTCAGATAATTGTGATCCGAGCGACATTAGAGACCGATTGTGCGAGTTGGGTCGTTTAGGTCAAAAAACCCAAGCAGGCTTTTACGATTACGATGATCGACGCCGACCCACGCCTGCAACTTTGGTTTCAGAGGTGATCGCGGACTGCGCAGTGCTAAAGGGTGTGCACAGACGAGATGCTAGTGACAGTGATATTTTAGACCGCTGTCTTTTGCCGATGATCAATGAGGGCGCGAAAATTCTCGACGAGGGTATTGCTGGTCGTGCTAGCGACATCGACGTTGTTTATGTGTACGGCTACGGGTGGCCTCGTTATCGAGGGGGACCCATGCATTACGCGAACAGTGTGGGGTTGTCGAAGGTCGTCGAAAAACTGCGGAAACTGCAAAGTACAACGGGCGACATTTTTTGGGAACCGAGTCCGTTCCTTGTGAACTTGGCAGAGCGCGGTCAGCGGTTTTAACGCAGGCGCGGTGACGACGAACGATTAACGGATGCATTAGGAATGACTGAGTCGGCCCCTCATAGGTTGCAACACGAACTTATTGGAGGCGCGTTTAAGGGTAATGAGCAACGCATAATGCAAAAGGAGAAAGACTCTGTCTGATATTGAATTAATCAACGAGCAGCGCTTAGCGAGTTACTTAGAAACACATTTACATGGATTTAAGGGCCCCTTGGTCGCAACAAAGTTTGCCGGCGGTCAGTCTAATCCGACGTTTAAGATTGAATCCGCTTCGGGCGTTTATGTTTTGCGTCGTCAACCCCCGGGTCAGTTACTGAAATCCGCACATGCCGTAGACCGAGAATATCGTGTGCTCGCAGCTTTACGCGATACCGATGTACCCGTGGCCGCGGTCTATCATCTCTGCGAAGATGTAGATGTTGTGGGCTCTATCTTTTATCTCATGGAATACTGCGATGGAAATGTTCACTGGTCAGCGGCTCTCGAGTCGCTCAACAGCAATGCACAACGCACGCAGTGTTATAAGGAAATGAATCGTATTTTGGCGGCGATACACTCGGTCGATGTGCGTGCGGTGGGTTTGACAGATTTTGGTAAGTCGGGAAACTACTTTCAGCGACAATTCGACCGCTGGTCGGCTCAGTACCGTGCCTCTGAGCTGTCTTATATTGCGGAAATGGAAGAGCTAATGAGCTGGCTGAGTCAGTCCGTCCCCGAGGATGATGGGCGTGTATCGCTTGTGCATGGCGATTTTCGTTTGGATAACCTAATGTTTGCTCCTAATAACCGATCTGTGATTGCGGTACTTGACTGGGAATTGTCCACGTTGGGTCACCCCTTTGCAGATTTAGCTTACCAATGCATGGGCATGCGTTTGCCGGCACAAAGCGCGAGAGGCGCGTCTTCAGGCTTGAGTGGTGTGAATGTAGAGTCGCTCGGTATACCTTCGGAAGAGCAGTATTTAGCGGAGTATTGTCAGCGCATGGGGCTCGACACGATGACTAACTGGAACTTTTATCTGGCCTTCAGTTTTTTTCGCATGGCGGCAATATGTCAAGGTGTTGCCAAGCGAGCAGCCGATGGTAACGCGTCAAGTACCGCGGCAGCACAACTGGGAACGTTGGTGCGTCCCATTGCGGCTGGTGGACTACACGCCATTTAAAGTCATCGCTTTGCGCGCGCTTTAACTAACCTATTGATACTCGGAATTCACCACAACAACGTCCACATCTAGCGCCGAGATAACACGCTCTACCGTATTACCTCGCAAGTTGCGGACTTGTCCGGTTTGACCTAATGTCCCGACGACGACCACGTCAGCACTAAGGGCCTGGGCGACTTGTGCGATTCCTTCGTCGGTGTAGCCTTGAACGACATGAATGTGGCTTGAACTGAGCCCCGTCGCTCGCGCTAACATTCCTCGGTCTGGATAGAGCATAGAATCGATGTAGGCGTTAACGACATGAAAGTCTGCACCGTACGATTTGGCCAAGCGTTCTCCGCGCGATATGATGTTTTTGTTCAAGGTTTTTTGTAGGCCGTGCGTTACTTGAAAGTTGACGGCGGCAAGAACCGTTTTACGCTGCGGGCTGGCGCCTTCGCGCACCAGTATAACCGGGCAGAAAGCACGCTTTAAGAGTTTCCATTTTGACTCGCTGAAGATCATTCGACGGCTTTTCTTGGGCTTGCCAGCGGGCACGAGTATTCGTGTTGCCGAGTATTTTTGGGCTGCACTCATGACCGCTTTTTGCCAGTGAGTCGCCCAAGAAATTTCAATTTGGTACTCAAGACCTGCAGCGCGCAGGGGTTCATGGACATTTGAATCAAACCAGCAGCTGTTTCGGGTAAATTCTGCATCTCTGTCATTCGCCTCGTCACTGGCCACATCAACAGCAACAAAAATGCAAAGTTGGGGCTCAATGTCCATGAGTTTAGCGGTAATAATAGCCCGATCTAATGCGACGTGTTGGTCGAGGGTTGGGTCCACAACGACAAAAAATTTTTCTTGTTCTGACATACGTGTCTACCTCGGATAGAGAGTACGTTGATGCTTTGATTAATATTTATCGTAACATACTCATACCAAAATAAATATAAATATATATGAAATTATGTCTTCTTGTTATTCCGAAGTATTGCTGTCTGCATGCGCCGACGTCGACTTGACGCAGGTCTCATCGCACCCAGATTGCCGATTTTCACTCAACGGTGTTGGGCATCGTCTCACTAGGACGTATACTGATTGCTGCAGGCCGGCCTGTCTGGGCGGCACCATTTGTTAAAGGTTTTGACTATGACTGTACGCACGCGAATTGCGCCATCGCCAACGGGTGATCCCCATGTGGGAACCGCGTATGTAGCGCTATTTAACATGGCTTTTGCGCGAAGTCATGGAGGCCAGTTTCTACTGCGAATTGAGGATACTGATCAACAACGTTCGACGGCTGAGTCTGAACAAAAAATTATGGAGGCGTTGCGTTGGCTGGGTCTTGATTGGGACGAAGGGCCCGATGTGGGGGGTTCTTGTGGCCCGTATCGGCAAAGTGAAAGAACGCTGATATATCAGCGCTATGCTCAACAACTTATTGACAATGGACAGGCTTTTCGGTGTTTTTGCAGTAACGAAAGACTTGAGGAGTTACGTCGCAGGCAGACGCTTGAGAAGAGCGTAGTCGGCTATGACGGCCATTGCAGTCATCTTGAGCACGAGGAAATTAACCGCCGACTCACGGCTAATAACCCCTTTGTCGTCCGGATGCACGTGCCTCGGGAGGGCCAATGTTGCTTTGACGACATGTTGCGCGGACAGATCAGTATTGACTGGGGACAGATCGACCTGCAAATTCTGTTAAAAGCCGATGGCATGCCCACCTATCATCTTGCCAATGTCATTGATGATCATCTGATGGGTATAAGTCATGTCATTCGTGGTGAGGAATGGATTAATTCTGCGCCGAAACATATCCTCCTCTACCAATACTTTGGTTGGGAAGTGCCAATTTTTTGTCATCTGCCCTTGCTAAGAAATATCGATAAAAGTAAGTTATCGAAGCGTAAAAACCCGACCAGTATTTTATTTTATCAACGCATGGGATACCTGCCCGAAGCACTCATTAACTATTTGGGGCGCATGGGTTGGTCGATGCCCGACGAGCGGGAGAAGTTTTCGTTGCTTGAAATGCTCGAGGTCTTTGATATAAACAGGGTTTCGTTGGGTGGGCCGGTGTTTGATGTTGAGAAATTACGTTGGTTAAATGGAGTATGGATTAGAGAGGAGCTAACCGATGAGCAACTGGCGAATCGCCTTCAGGAGTGGGCTTTTAATCGTGAGCGGTTATTGACGTTCTTGCCCTTTGCTCGGCAGCGAATGGAGACCTTTTCAGATGTGGCGCCTCTTGGTAGTTACTTAGTTTCAGGTACATTGCCCATTGAGCTTGACGATCTCTTGGAGACGGTTGATAGCGAGGAGCGGTTGCTGACTATCTTGCAGTTTTCGATTTGGCGGTTGGAGGCGCTTGAAACTTGGCATAGAGATGCGATTTTTCAGGCACTAAAAGACCTCTCAACCGGCATGGATTTGAAGCTTAAAGTATTTCTGGCACCGTTATTTATTGCAATCGCGGGCAGCAGTTCCTCGATTTCTGTGATGGATTCTATGCAGATGCTTGGTCCAGATATGGCTAGAGCAAGATTGCGGCATGCGCTCGCGCTTCTGGGGGGCGTTGGGAAAAAGAAATTAAAAACACTAGAAAAAACGTATTTAGGATTACCGCCATCTTCGTAGTTGGCGGTTGACATCTATTAGGGACTGAATCACAGGGGAAGCTATGAGCCGGGTCAAACTGGGTTGGGTGCTTGCTGTGCTTTTTGGTGGTGATGAGGCGTTTTGTCGCAGGATAGTTTAATGAAACGTGGTTGACGACCGAGTTAATTTTTGTCGAGTTAGTGGTCATTGGACTCGTCCTCTTGGCCGCGTGGTTAATGGATCAGCCGTCAGCAAAGAGTCAAATCGTACTGTAGCGGTTGAAAGACGTTCGTGGGTAAGCAAAAGAGGAGAAGTGACATTGACGAAATCTTTTTCGGATTCGCCTGACAAAGCGCGCACGATTGATAGGGCTTTGAAAATGATGGCGCTTTATCACTTTGAAACGTGCCCTTATTGTCATAAAGTGCGGCATTTCTTGGGCCAGCATGCGTTAGCTATTGAGCTGCGCGATACTGCGAATGATGTGACAGCAAAAAGCGAACTGATTGCGGGCGGCGGCCGGCACAGGGTGCCGTGTTTACGTATTCAAAAGCCTGATGACACGGTTGAATGGCTGTTTGAGTCAGATGATATTATCGCCTATTTGAAGGCGTGGCTTTCTGCGCATTAAAGGCTTTCTGCGCACTTAAGGCTTTCTGCGCACTAAAAGCTTTCGGTCGGCGCTAAAAGTCGACGTTTTCCTGAGCTGCGCGGGCGCAGGTGGGGTCAGGCTTAATCTGTCTTTAAAAGTTTCTGATATACGTCAATAAGGTTGTCAGCTTCGCTACAAATATCAAAGCGTTCTAAAATGCGTTGACGGGCAAGGTCGCCCATTCGTTTTCGCGCTGCGTCGTTAGCTAATAATGCCAATAATGGCGCCTCGATGGCGTCGACACGATTCAATGCAACGATGTGACCGGTATCTCCGTCAACGATCATTTCCTCAAAGGCTCCAGCTGTCGTCGCAATCACTGGAAGTCCACTGGCCATCGCCTCAAGCGGGGTAAGTCCAAAACCTTCCCAGCGCTGAGGCGCCACATAAATATCGAGAGCGCGAAAGAGCGATCCGAGCCGTTCGTTAGGTTGCTCGCCGAGGAGCAGAATTCGATCGCTAAGGTTTGCATCGGCGATACGCTTTTTCAACATTGCGGTGAACTCGGCGTGTTCTCGGGTTGTTTGCCCACAGATGACACCCACAGCTTGCGGGTCAACATTGCATGCGGTAATCATCGCCTCGACAAATAAGTCGACACCCTTTTGCGGTCGAACGCGACCAAAGCAACCTACCAATTTTCCAGCGGGAAGGCCGAGTTTGTCACGAAGCTCGGTTTTATTGACGGCTGGGTGGAAGAGAATTGAGTCTATGCCGTGCATAATGACTTGATTGGGTACTTGTAGATAGCTTGCAGATTTTTGTGAGGTTGCGATCACGTGATCCATTTGGCGGATGAGCCATCGGGTATACCGAGAATGGTGACGTTGCGCGGCTGATGTGAATACTAGCGCCATGTTCTTGCGGAGCAACTTTTTTAAAAAAAGACCTAACAACATTTCATTGTTCCGTCGCGCATGCCACACACGGCGTGTGCGTGTGTCGAGTGAAAATATTTCTCGTAGAGGGACGCTTGGCAACTCGCTGGGTAAGTTAGGGCCGACAGACACGATAGAGATTTTTTTTTGTTGAATGGGTAAAAGTCGAAAGATGGTTGATGTTACGCCCGACCAGCGCTTTTTGAGATTAGGTGCAACAACTTGAATGTCACTATGGATCACGATTCGTTCTCTAACAAATGCACATGAGGACGACTACTGTAACGACTTAAGGGCCAAATAAGAAGATTTCCTGCCTTATTGTTGAGGTTTATGAGCCGAATATTTCGCATTTTATCGCCAGCGCGCGGCAATATAACGAATCGAGAGAAAGGTATCTAAAAGCCTGCCTTACTTGACTAGGTCCAGGCCAGATTTACACCCTTGGGTGAGGGCGTAAATGGCGCACCAGCGGCTTGACTTGTCTTGTGGCTGGCACTATCCTTCTGCCTCAACGATGGGGCCTTAGCTCAGCTGGGAGAGCGCAACACTGGCAGTGTTGAGGTCAGCGGTTCGATCCCGCTAGGCTCCACCAAATTACTTTTTTCACTATAAATCAATATTTTATAAGGGTTTTCCTAGAGCGCAACCCTGAGGTAAAAGTGCTATAGGGTCATAAAAAATGAGCAAACAACAAACTCTTTCTCGTTATTTTAGGGTTGAGCTATACCTCAAAAACCCTATCTAATCGTGATGCTACTTTCTTTTTATGTTCTTCATTTTGGTGGGTGTAACGCCCAACTGCTGACGCTGTTTTCCAACCACCTACCTCCATTAGCTCCTTCTGTGTCGTTCCAGCTATAACATGCCATGATGCAAAAGTATGCCTCAAGCTGTGAAACCTAACCCACGAAGGAAGACCCGCCAAACGAACAGCTGTCTTCCACGTTTTGTTAGTCACTGAAGTCCGGTAAAAAGGTTTACCCAACGACTTGGTAGAATCCTGAACAAATACATATTCCAGTTTTCCTTCCAAGCAAGGGTGATCCCTTAACAACTTATCCCTAACTTGCATACGGTTCTGAAGAACGTCCCTCGCACTTTTTGTGACAATTAAGTGGTGGGCTTCACCGTTCTTTGTATCCGTCTTTGGGATAATGATATCTTCCGAAGCAGGGCTCCAGTGCGACCACTTCAACAGCCTAACGTTTGAGTTGCGAAGACCTTTTGCTAAGGCGAAGCGAACCATGTCAGCTCGCAGTGGATCTAACCACCTAATCAACTTGAGAGCATCCTGTGGCTCCAGCCACTCAACTCTACTCTCTTCAGTCCCCAGTTCAAACGTGGGGAAGTCCTCAAACTTAACTGATCGCCTATCTTTGGAAAATATACATAATGCCCGAAGATACCTTAGGTAATTGTTAATGCCAGCCGCAGATAATCCTTTGTCATATCTAAGACTAGTCTCCCTCTTCGTCACATCAAGTGAGTTAATCGACTTAATGTCACGACCAGCAAACATTGCCGATGTTTCATCCCACACAATTTTACGTCTAGGATTAGCATCATGTAACCGCTTGCTGTACTGCATCAACTTTTTGCTATCAGGATCTCTAAGTGCTCTTGGCGTTTTAGAAGACATCCACGTTAGCGTTCGATGAGCAATCTGGCTTTTTTCATTACCGTATTTCTTCGTTGGGGTTCTCAAATATAACTGTACTGCTTCTTCAAAAGTCATAATACATCTCCGTGTGACCTTCTACCCCGAAGCGCGATAACAATAACGCCTCTTGGGTGTCAAAAAATTGTTTCTCGTCTAAGTACTCAGGATCATCCTCTGGCTCGCACGGTCCTTCCGTCTCAGCCGCGTAAACGCCTTGCCCCTCGATGTAGTCGCTGTAATCATAAAATGGATCGTCGCGCATTCTACATGGCACTCTGTTCATTTTTGCCTCTGTAATCGTTTGTTTGCTACTATTAGGCTTCATAAGCACGGGGCTGTCCGTCTTTGACAACATATTTCATCTATCTGCACAGAGTGGTTAGATTCTCCCTCGTTTTTGCGGGGTTACATTCGAGCATCGTTTTGTCAAATCAAGGCGGGCCCCAGGGACACGTGTATCATTGGAATTCGCATGAGTTTCTTGACAGTGTTTCAGTGTTACTAACAGCGTTTGAAGACGATATAGCGACGGATTATGTTGAGAACGCTAGTACTGATGCGTTTGGAGAATATGCCTTTTCATCTGAGAATGGTGACTCGAGTCGTCTGAGCCTGTCTAGGGACATTAACGCCGTAGACGCTGGCTCGGTAATTAGCTCTGCTGATGCCCTCGCGGCTTTGAAGATTGCCGTCGGTATCAATCCAAATCTGGATCCTGATGGGTCAGGACCTCTCACTGCACCAGCCGTGTCACCCTTCCAGTTAATCGCCGCTGATGTGAATCAGGACGAGCGAATTACCTCGGCGGATGCCCTCGCAATATTAAAGATGGCTGTAAGACTTGAGAGCGCACTCTCCAGGGCCTGGGTTTTTATCCCGGAGGACACAAGTTTCTGGGATCCAGCTGAAAACTATGGCGCCGGTGGATTTACTACCAACCGAGCGGATGTTCCGCCCTTTAGCGAGCCAAAATTAGTTGAGTACTCTTCCACTCAGGGCGATATTAACTTTGTTGGCGTGCTGATGGGTGACGTTAACGGTAATTGGACTTCCTCGAGTGAGGCTCTCGAAACCTCCTATTTTTCGGATCTGGCTCGCCAGATAAGTGGCCTTTTTGCCCAATGGGGGATATCGGATCGGGATTCGGATGGGGTAGAGGATACAGAGGACCTTTTTCCGAGCGATCCGGCAGAAGCCTTAGATACAGACTCCGACGGTATCGGTAATAATGAAGATTTAGACGATGATAATGACGGTGTTCTTGATGGATTGGATGCATTTCCGCTGGACCCTAGTGAGACCCAAGACAGTGATTTTGATGCGATAGGCAATAATGCCGATAACGACGATGATAATGATGGGCTGAGTGATGATTTGGATCCTTTGCCGCTTGACCCGACTCCTTCAACTATCGATACCGATGGAGATGGTATTCTTGATCATCTGGATGTATACCCGCTCGATAGCAGAAAGACAAAGAGCGTCGCATTCGACTTTAGCTCTGCGGAGAGTATAGGGATAGGATCTGCCCTGACTCAGTCCCAGTCTGTTTCCGAGACTCCAACTGCCTCCAATCTTGTGAGGTTTTTGAAGACAATATCTCGTCTCCTAATCCCAGAGGCTTTAGCAGATCTTGTTGGACTCTCACAGCAGACTAATGGGATTGCTTGGGATAAAGATGGCCAGATCGTTGTTGATTCTATAATGTCGAATGAGTCTCTTTATCTTACGGAGGCAGCAGTGAGCCCTGATGGAAAATTTATATATCTGCTGACCAGCAACCATATTCAACGTGCGATTCCTAATTTATCCCCAGAGGTCTGTTCAATTTATAGGGTTACCCTAGCGACCAATCAGTTCAAATGTCTCTTGAACTCAGATGTGGGAGATATTGAGCCAAAATCGTTGATCTCATCGCATATTACAGATTTCTCTCGAAGGGGGATCGACTTCCGATCTGACGGGTCTGCTGTCTTACAGGGTTTTGATTGGGAGAGGACGTTACCTGAAGGAGCTGGAGGAGGCACGAACTCAACGGTCGCATGGCACCTCACACCAGAGGGGGTTCTGGCCCGATTGCCAATTGCTGCTGACTTTTTAGTCAGAGGTGTGCTTTGGATCAATGATCGCTACATTGGAGTTGCTGAAAACCCGATGTACCGAGATGATGGCGTAGACCGTGACGGCCAAGAGTTTCTGTCTATCATCGATGCATCAACACTTGAGGTGGTCAAACGTATTTTAGTACCTAATATTGGTTACGGCCCACTAGCACGTCACAACAATAATATCTATTGGGCATATTCGAATGGGGATTACTTGGATGGAGATTCACTGACTATACAATCTTCGCAAGGGGGGGGTACGCCGATCGTAGATGAGTCTCAACAATATCGGTTTCTTTTTTCAGACACGAATGACATCAATAATAGCCTTACTAGCTCTGATGGCACCGTTACCCTGGCGTTATCGGACGGTGTTGGCCGCGCTTATAACTGGCAGAAACAGAGCGGCACCGGGACGGATATAAAATATGTTGCATTCAACTTAACCGAAGATTATGCGTCTTACCTCAAGACCTACGGTCCCAGAAAGCCAATTATATCGATTGAGGGGGAACCATTTACCCCTAATAAGATTTTTACTCTTGCAAATGGTCGGGGATCCCTGGAGGTACAGGGTTATCGGGATATTTTTCGTATTCGTCCCTCCGCCTCGGTTCAAGGGGATCTGGACATATCATACGTAGTTTCTGTTGATGGCATCGAGAGCTCAAAGGTTCTCACCATTTCGAGTGCAACCATATTAAATTGGAGAGCGGATGCTGATAGAGAAAATGATTTTATCGAGTGGGCATCGCCCGAGCCGGACGAAGAGGGTTTTTGCGTTTTTGAATACGAGACATCGACAAATCAATGCGTCAGGTTTGGGGATTATCGGGTCCTCTCGACTGATATGGAATATTTACGTAGTAAGCGGTATGACGGCCAAGCCGTGTATCCCGATGGTTCGGGAAATGCATTCCCTGGGATCCAGACGATCCAGTTCGTTGGTGATGACCTTCGTGTTTACTTTAAGGATAGTAAAAATCACAAATACTATGAAGCGAAATCGAAGGTAAGTGATTTCATAACTTTGGGGTATTCGGCTTTAGAAATCTCCCTTTCCGAGAATGGGGCAGGCGATGCAAACATCATGACGCTTGCTACAGATCTTGAACCATTGCCCCCAAGATCTTTGTCAAATATTACAGCGAGCATGGCCTACTCGGCCGGAGACGCGATTATAAAACTGCGTCTGCCGCATCTTGATGGTAGCGCCTTTAGCACCCTATCTGACTCTCCAAAGCTTGGATTGTCGCAGATTGCCCCGCCACCTGAATTTGTTGTCAATAATGGGACCAATAAGCTGCAGGTTTTAGATGTGAGCTGGTCAGATGACAGAAACGAGGCGTCGGTGCGTATTTCGAGCTCCAATGCCGTCGAGGAACTTGAGATCCAGTTCGACTCCTATTTTTTCCTGGCGGATGATATCCGGAGATATTACTCTGGGGAGTCTATTATCGCCAAGAGCGATAATATCCCTCGGTTTTTGTCGCAGGATACGTTCTATGCGTTCGAAAATCGGACAGCCATCGGTCGTTTGACGGTTTTTGACGCGGACAGTGACGCTTTGACCTTTTCCACGGCCGGAGATGATGCGGATAAGATTACGTTGGATGGTGAGGGTATTTTGTCTTTTGTGGAGGCGCCTGATTTTGAATCGAAAGTATCTTACTCGTTAACCGCATCAGTTAGTGATGGGACTAATCTGGTGAGTCAGGATTTAGTGGTTATTGTAAGAGACGTAGACGAGGACAGGGATTATGACGGTATTCCTGACAGCCGGGATGCGTTTCCAACCGACCCGGCTGAGACTGCTGATACAGACGGGGATGGCATAGGTAACAATGCCGACAGAGACGATGATGATGATGGGTATGAGGACAGCATTGAGCTATTAAGCGGCACAGACCCGCTTAATGCCGGTCAAAAGCCGAAGAGTGCGGATTATGTTGTCAGGATTAAAGTTGATCAAAAAGTAGAACTGAAAATTGCAGATATAGATGATGTCATTGACGTCTCGATGACAGACCCTGAAGACAACGTGGTGGAATCATACACCGCCAATTTCGGTGATACAGTGTCCTACGCTGTCAGCGATACGACGCTAGTATCGGGGACCAAACTTGAAATACAGCTTCGAAATACTTCACTCGGGTACTCGTTTGACTGGAAACTCATGGTTGACGGGGTTATCGTCGAGGAGGCAGGGTGTGGGCGCTTCAATATTTCGGGTTGTTCCAATGATAGCGGAGATGTTGGGGTCGTTTATTCGGCATCAATAAAGTTTGAGGTTGATTCGGATACCGACGGTGATGGGGTGGATGATGCTGTTGATGCGTTTCCCGAGATCGTAGGGGAGTGGCTGGATACAGATGGGGATGGACAGGGTGACAATGCTGATCCCGATGACGATGGGGACCTGATTGAGGACTCTGTCGATGCATTCCCAAAGGATCCGGAGGAGAGTCTGGACACCGATGGTGACGGGCTTGGAAACAACGCGGACCTTGATGATGACAATGATGGGATAACAGATGACCTTGAGTCTGATATAGGTACAAACCCGCTACGCATTGATACTGATAATGATGGGGCCAGTGACCTCGATGATGCCTTTCCGTTAGATGCTTCAGAAATAGTTGATAGTGATCGCAATGGAGTTGGAGATAATGCCGATCCTGATAACGATAGTGACGGTATTCCAGATGGTGCTTTTCTCCGCGTGATAAAAGAAGGTCGCGTTGATGAAAAATGGGATTTCGGTATTTATGGGCTTCAGGTAACGGGTGACGCGTCCCAGTCGCACGTAATAATTTGTCCGAGTGTACTCTCTAGGAATCATGCGGCCTATGAAGCAAAAGTTGCAAGTTATTCTTATGATGAGGTTTCAGCGGATACGCCTCGAACGGTTTACGATCCGAGTGGTGCAGCTTGTGATGGTGTTGCAATTTCGGTCGTATCTGATGAACCATACCTTCCAGGAGAAACCATAGGCGTTGATTTTGCGTCGTCAGTATCACTGACAGGTTTTACCGTAGAGACTGAGGTGCCAATGGGCCTTGATAGCCTCTCTAGTGGTGAGATTGTATTCGACATCCGGCTGTTAGGGGAGTCAGACGTCGATTTCCTAGTGGCCCTTAATGACAATGCAGACGAGGATCTATCTCAGTACTTCTTAGGAAACAGGAGGGGTAAACAGGTATCGGTAAGACACCAAGGGGGATCATGGCAGCGCGTGCGAGTTGCTATTGCAGAGATGAGCGATTACCAAACCAATCGATCGGACTTCGACTTCACCAAAATTGATCATGTTGTATTACGTTCGGTGGGACTTTTTCCGGATACCTCTTTCCGCATAAGAAATCTATTTCTGTTTGCACAGACTGATCCTGTGCTCGATGAGTATGTCCCTCCAGATTCGGATGGAGATGGCGTTGAAGATTCGCTTGATGCGTTTCCTAATGACCCTCTTGAGTCAATTGATTCTGATGGTGATAGCATCGGCAATGTAGCGGATCGCGACGATGATAACGATGGTATTACAGATGAGGGAGATATGTTCTCGCTTGATCCCAGTGAGTTCCTCGATTCGGACAGCGACGGGATAGGTAACAACGCAGATCAAGATGACGATGGCGACGGGGTGCCTGACCAGCAAGATGCCTTTCCGCTCGACAAAACAGAGACAAAGGATACTGATGGGGATGGGTGGGGCGACAATGGCGATATCTGGGATCTATTTATTTCTGAGTATTCTTCACCATGGCCGGATGAAAAGGCACGCAGTTGGATAAAGTATCTTGAGATATATAACCCAACAGGAAATGCGGTAT
>CAJWCO010000038.1 GCA_913031145.1 uncultured Cellvibrionales bacterium
ATCCCATTGATGATCGGGGGTATCTTGTGTTGATGCCGCTAAATTTGTATTGGCTTGGTCTTCGTTATAGACGGGCTCCTCTGGGGTGTTAGGCGCTACTCCACCGTCATCTACTTTGGCGTTAGGGTCACCATCAGGCGCGGCGGCATCTCTATTATCTTCTTCTTCAAGCTCCAGTAGCGGATTACTGTAAAGTTGCTCGATCACTTCTTGGCGCAATTCGATGGTAGATAGCTGCAGCAGACGAATGGCCTGCTGAAGTTGCGGCGTCATCGTCAGTTGCTGATTAATTTTGAGTTGTAAGCCCGGTCTCATTAGAGAGTTATTCGTCCTAGTCGTGATTATGCAAGTTTAGTGCCGAGTTGTAGCGATTAGCAATCATCAATCGTGGTTGTGTGACATTTTATAAGCTAAAGTTTTCGCCAAGATAGGTTTGACGCACTTTTTGGTCTTCTAAGATTGCGCTGGGTGGCCCCTGTGCGATGACCCGTCCCTCACCCATAATGTATGCTCGCTCGCAGATGTCGAGCGTTTCGCGAACGTTATGATCTGTGATTAGTACACCAATGTTACGTTCGCTCAGTTGCCGGATGATACTCTTGATGTCGCTGACGGATATTGGGTCTACGCCTGCGAAGGGCTCGTCAAGCAAAATAAACTTCGGCTCGGTAGCAAGCGCACGGGCTATCTCAACGCGGCGCCGCTCCCCGCCAGACAGACTGAGCCCAATGCTGTGTCGTAAATGCGAGATATGAAATTCGTCTAAGAGTTTTTCCAAGCGTAGCTTTTGCTCTTGCTTGCTAAATGCTTTAACGGTCTCAAGGATGGCCAGGATATTCTCTTCGACAGTCAGTTTTCTAAAAACCGAAGGTTCTTGCGGCAGATAACCCACTCCGCGCCGAGCGCGACCATGCATGGGTACTCGGCTAATATCTTCGTTGTCAACGGTGATCTGCCCACTATCGTGTTCAATTAAACCGATAATCATGTAAAAACATGTTGTTTTGCCCGCGCCATTAGGGCCCAGTAAGCCCACAATCTCGCCTTGCGACACCGTCAACGATACATCTTGAACGACCGGTTTTCTGGCGTAGGCTTTGGCTAAGTGCGTGGCTTTTAGTGACATTATTGCGTTGAGCCTCCAGATGCATCGGGTTCGGTGGAAAGGTCAGTCTGGGATGCAACGGGTGGAATCACCAACTGAATACGTTTTTGTTCGGTTGCGCTATTTCCGCGCGCTTTCCATATGTCATTCTTAATATCGTAGTAAATTGAATCGCCTTTTACGATCGTCCCTTTGCGTGAGAGCGACGCATTGTCGGTTAAATATATCGCCTGCTCCAGCATGGCGTATTTAATATCATTGGCACGGCCAATTAACAGATCGTCGTTTGTGTGTGCGAGGGTTTGCCGGAAGCTGGCGGGAGATCCTTCACAGCGGATTGTAACGACCCGATTCCCCTTTTGTGCAATGGTGACGCGATTAGCGGTGATCGAGAGATTGCCCTGCACAATAATCACATTGCCGCGATATTCCGTAATGCCGGTCTTTTCGTTTCGCTCGGCACTATCTGACTCAATCGTAATGGGCGCTTGCGCATCGAGCTGCAGGGCATGGGTAGCGATGGGAAGCGTCAGCAGTGCGGCCAGTAAGCTCGACTTAAAGCAGATGATAAACGGCACGAATTCTTCCCGTAAATTGATAAAGACCATGATTTAGATCGACACGAAGGCTATCGCCATTGATCTGTGATTGGGGGTGTTCGAGTCGAAATGGCTCCTCTCCTTGGATAATGCCTTTTTCGATGGAATACACTAGGGCGCTCGTTTTTAAAAGGGTCGTGCGGGTTTCGGAGGAAATCGACAGCTCGACATCGCCGGTCCAGTAGACTTCTTTTAACTGCCTATCGAAAGACGCGTTATTTGCGGAAATCTGCAGGTTGTCTGAGCCCTGAGTCCGCGCCTGAAAGAGGGTTTCAGTCAAGACGATTTTCGATAAATCAGAGAATACATCGATTTGGGGTGACTTTATTGAGAATTGCTCTATTCCTTCAGTCGTAAAAGCCTGTGTGTGGATATCCCGCATGTAACTGTCAGCTACAGGAGGTGTGTCGAGTGACTTGTCGGTACTGCGGATAAAAGATTCGGGTGGCGAATCCCAAATAAGCAAAAACCCTGCGATCATGAGGGACGCTGTGCCTACCAGAAAAAACTGCTTGATCATAGGTAAAAGGCCAGCAGATTATCGAGTGTGCCTTGCGCCGCAAGAATCATTTCGGCGACCTCGCGGACCGCACCCTCCCCGCCACGCGCATACGTTTGCCAATGTGCATATTGCACCAAGGCTGCATTGGCGTTGGCGACACAAATGCCAAGACCTACATTGCGAATCACCTTCAAATCAGGGAGGTCATCGCCAATGAAGCAAATATCTGCGAGCGCTAACGAGTGTTTCTGACAGAGTTCCGCTAGCACCGTTGATTTATCTTCACGACCTTGTATGACCGGCCCCATGCCCAGTTCATTTGCGCGTCGTTCGAGAAGCGACGACTGTCTGCCGGTGATGACACCGACTTCAATACCCGCGCGTTGTAATAGTTTTATGCCCAGGCCGTCTTGAATGTTAAACGCCTTTAATTCTTCGCCCGTGTTGCCGTAGTAAAGTTTACCGTCTGTCAACACGCCGTCAACATCCAGCAATACCAACCGGATCAAACTCGCTGCTGCCAGAACGCTGTCGGGTGTTTTAGTGAGAATGTGAGCGCTAAGGTCCATGCTTACACAACGCCTGCTTTGAGGAGGTCATGCATGTGCACCACGCCAATTGGGCATTGCTCATTATCTTCGACTAGCAGCGCGGTAATGGATAAATCTTCCATAATTTTAAGCGCTTCTGCGGCCAGCATTTCGCTGTGCACAGTTTTGGGTTGTGTGGACATGACTGTCGACATCTGAGTGCGTTTGATATCGATTTCCTGATCAACAACCCGACGCAGATCGCCATCGGTGAAAATGCCAACTAATCGTTTCTGTGGATCAATTACAGAGGTCATTCCAAAGCCCTTTTTTGTCATTTCTACCAGAGCGTCCTGAATGGGCTGGGTGGCTAAAACACAGGGGACCAAATGGTCGCTATGCATAATGTCGGCGATGCGTAACAGCAGTTTTCGACCGAGCGTGCCGCCGGGATGTGAGAAAGCGAAGTCCTCTGCGCTGAAACCACGTGCTTCCAGAAGTGCAATCGCCATTGCGTCGCCGAGGACCAGCGTCACCGTTGTGCTCGTGGTGGGCGCGAGGTTTAGTGGGCACGCCTCGCGCGTGACGCCAATGTCGAGGTTGGCTGTGGCCGCTTGTGCTAGCGTTGACAGGGGATCTCCTGTCATGCTGATCAGCGGAATGCCCAAGCGCTTGATCAGCGGGAGTAAGGTAATGATTTCTGACGTATTTCCAGAACTCGAAATTGCAATGACGACATCTTCGCGCGTAATCATGCCGAGGTCACCATGGCTCGCTTCGCCTGGATGTACAAAAAACGCCGTGGTACCCGTACTTGCCAATGTCGCGGCTATTTTGTTGGCGATATGGCCTGATTTCCCCATCCCAGTTACAACAACGCGCCCATTGCAAGCGAGAATGAGGTCGCACGCGTTATCAAAATAGGTATTGATCTTCGCGGTCATCTCTGCGACTGCATCAGCCTCCAGTCGAATCGTACGCAGTGCAGAACTACGATAATCTGTTGCGGTCATAGTTATAGCCTGTTGTGTCGTGGCTCAAGGTCTCCCGCCTTCAGGCTTTTCGTTGAAGGCTCTAGCACGCGACGTCTATTGCGCTAGTGATATCCACAGGATGCCATAGTAGCCTATATAGCTGCTTAGAAAAATAGCTCCCAAGGGACGAGAGATCAATGCTTGACCCCCGTTTTTCCTCGCGCTTTTGACGGCATACGCCACAAACAGCACTAGCATGCCGGTAAGGAGTGCCATGCTCAGGTAATCTCGGTACAAAACCGCGCTGCTCAGCTCGATGGGTGCGATCGCACCCGCAGTCGTCATGACCAGCATCAAGTTAAATAAGTTGGAGCCAAAAACGTTGCCAACAGCAATGTCATGGTGCCCCTTTAGAGCGCTTACAATAGACGCAGCGAGTTCGGGAAGACTGGTGCCGAGTGCGATGACTGTAAGGCCGATCACTAGTTCACTAATGCCCCACAGCACCGCGATTTCTCCCGCACCCCAGACCGTAATTTTAGCGCTAATAAGAAGTACTGCGAGGCCACCAACGAAGCAAAGCGCGGCTGTTTTAGTGCTAATTTGAGGAATATCCGAGTCATCGTCATCACTTGGTTCGGCATTTTTTTGTTTGTACTTCACCAGTAAAAAGAGGAGCGGTATTACCAACAGAGCCAGTAATACACTTTCTAAGCGACGCAAAACGCCATCATAAAGACACAAAGCTGCGAGTAGTGTGATAAACAGTAATACCGGACTTTCTTCGCGCAAAAGCTGCCGATTGACAGGCAACGGCGCGATCAATGCGGTAATTCCCAACACCAGGCCAATATTGGCAAGATTGGAACCAATGGCATTGCCGACCGCTAATTCGCCTACGCCATCCAGCGCTGCGTTGATGGAGACGATAATTTCAGGTGCCGACGTACCAATAGAGACGATGGTAAGACCAATGAGCATGGGGGAAATGCCAAAGTTGCGAGCGGCACCAGCACTGCCTGCAACAAATTTGTCAGCGCCTAGAACAAGGCCGACTATGCCAACCATAAGGGCGGCAATGGGAAGGAAAAGAGGGGTCATTGAATCTCCGAACGTCAATACTATCGTGTTTTTTTATCGCGGGTTGAATGGTATAGTGATCGGCGGTTAAAGTCAGCACTGCGTGCTGTTTTTTGTTGTCAGTCGTTTCCGTGTTATGGACATACGGATACATTTCTTACTTAAGTGGAGGTCAAGGTGCGCTACGTTGCCATAGCAATCGTCGCTTCGGTGCTGTTCTCTTGGCAAACCGTTGCCGAGTCAAAAGAGGCCGCAGCGGTTGAAAAAGCTGAACTTGTCGAAGAGACTAAGAGACAGACGACCGACATCGCTCCCGCGGCTTTGGCGAGGAAGTCCTCTGACCCATACCAGCAGGTAGAGTTAGTGACCGATGATTTAATTGATGCCATTAACCTATACAAACCCGATTATCCGGCAAATGAAATGGCCTTTTTCGCAGAGATCACACATATTTTGACGCCCCATGTGGACTTTCAATCGATGGCGCGAAGTGTGATGGGCCCCTACCGCAAGGTTGCCAGTGACATTCAGTTGACACAATTCGTTGAGGTGTTTAAAACCGGGCTAATGCAAACGTATGGTCGCGGACTGCTGAGTTTCAACAACGAAAAGATTGTGATTGTGGGTCGTCGTGTGATTGAAGAAGACCAGCGCAAAGTGTCGGTGAGGCAAGAAATACACGCGGGGAAAAATATCTACCCCTTATCATATACTTTACGGCGCAGAGGGAGCGACGGCTGGATGATTACTAATGTGGTGATTAATGGCATTAATCTGGGTAAGACATTGCGGAATCAGTTCGTCCAAGCGACACAAAAGAATGCCGGAAACATTGATGCTGTGATCGCCAGGTGGTCTGCTGAGGCCAATTGAAGCGTTGATTTTAGGAGTTTAGATGTCCCCCGAAGAAGTTCGACTCAAGCTGTGTGACGTGCTGGCAGAGACGGAAATTCATGTTGAAAAAGACGGAAGCCACTATTTGATCACAGCAATTGGTGAGCTTTTTGTGGGTAAACGCCCAGTGCAGAGGCAGCAATTGATTTATGCGGCGTTGAGTAATGAAATCGCCGATGGGCATATCCATGCTGTGCATATGCGCATTTTTACGCCTGAAGAATGGCAGAGACGCTCACCAACGGCTTGATCATATCGTGGTTGACAACGCTAATGTGCTGATCGGTGGACAGCACAACTCACAGAGCTCATTAATGGAACGATTTGTTATACAAGGTAATACTCGCGTTCATGGTGAGATAGCGATATCGGGCTCCAAAAACGCGGCTCTACCCATCCTTGCGGCGGTCTTGTTATGTGATGGGGCAACAGTGGTCGACAACTTGCCGCAGTTACAGGATGTCGCCACGAGTTTAGAATTACTCGGTTCTTTAGGGGTCGAGCTAGGTATGGCCGGCACGCGGCGACTCGAGGCTAATCCGCGGCAGGTCCACAGCTTGACTGCGCCTTATGAATTAGTCAGGAAAATGCGAGCCTCTATTTTAGTGTTAGGACCCATGCTGACCCGCTTCGGAGAGGCTAATGTGTCCTTCCCTGGCGGTTGCGCCATTGGAAGCCGTCCAGTTGATATTCATTTGCAGGGTTTGCGTGCACTGGGAGCGTCGATAGAGATCGAAGATGGGTTTATTCGGGCAACCGTTGACGGGCGCCTTCACGGTACGACCATTTGCATGCCGATGGTGTCAGTGGGGGCAACCGAAAACCTCATGATGGCTGCGGCTCTTGCCAAGGGTACTACGCGCTTGGAAAATGCGGCGTGTGAGCCTGAAATAAGCGACCTCGCAAATTGCTTAAATGCCTGGGGAGCGCGTGTCACTGGTGCGGGTACCCAAACCATTGTCATTGAGGGCGTTGAGAGGATGCCTGGAGGCTATTTTCGAGTCATGCCCGACCGAATAGAGACCGGAACTTACCTCGCCGCGGCAGCTGCAACGCGCGGCAGCATACGAGTGACTGACGCGGATCCTAGCACGTTAGAGCAGGTGCTGCAGACGCTCAGAGCAACAGGGGCTTATGTCGCGTTAGGGGCTGATTGGATTTCTCTTGATATGCAGGGCCGACGACCCTTAGCCGTAGATCTGGTGACAGCTCCTTACCCCGGGTTTCCCACCGATATGCAGGCTCAATTGACGGTTGTTAATGCAGTGGCCGACGGTGTTGGTCGGGTTACTGAGACAATTTTTGAAAATCGTTTTATGCAAATCCAGGAATTGCGACGCATGGGCGCAGATATTGTGATCGATGCAAATACAGCGACCGTGAAAGGCGTTAATCGCCTAAAGGGAACACGTGTTCTGGCATCAGATTTACGCGCTTCAGCGAGTCTCATTATCGCTGCGCTCGCCGCGGACGGTGAAACCTGTATTGACGACATACACTATGTCGACAGAGGTTATGAGTGCATCGAAGCAAAATTACATCAACTAGGTGTGCAGATAATCCGTATGACCAGTGAATAGATCATAAGAGCTTACTATGACGCAGATTACCGTTGCCTTGACGAAGGGCAGAATTTTACAAGAGACATTACCTCTGCTGCAGGCGGCTGGCATTGCACCTCTGGAGGACATTACCCGCAGTCGAAAACTGCTCTTCGCCACCAACCAAGCGCACATTCGTTTGCTGATCTTACGAGGCGTCGATGTACCAACTTATGTCCAGTTTGGCGCCGCTGACGTTGGAGTGGCGGGCAAGGACACGCTGTTAGAGCATGGCGGCGATGGCTATTATGAACCGCTAGACTTAGGTATTGCGGCGTGTCGTCTGATGACGGCATCGGTCGCGGGTGCTCCGCCGGTTGAAGGGAGAATTATTGTAGCAACAAAATACGTTAATGTAGCGCGGCAATTCTATGCGCGGCTTGGCCGTCAAGCAGAATTTATTAAGCTTTATGGAGCGATGGAGTTGGCGCCCATCTTGAATTTGGCAGACGAGATCGTGGATATCGTTGATACCGGTAAAACACTCGCGGCCAACGGTTTGGAAGCGCGCGACCACATTGCGGACATCAGCTCGCGGTTGATTGTGAATAAGATTGCGATGAAGACCAATTATGTGTCGATTCAGCACATTCTTGATGCCCTACGTAAGGTTGTTGAGGGAAAGCAATGAGTTTTTTGTGTGACATCAATTTGCTAGACGCTAACGATGCTGATTTTGAGGCGCAATTGGACCGTCTGACAGCGTGGGACGAGGTATCCAATGCGGCAGTTAAAAGCGTTGTTGATCAGATACTCAAGAACGTCAAAGAACGCGGCGATACCGCTCTGTTGGAGTACACGAATCGTTTTGACCGCCGCGACTGCAGAGAGGTCGACGAGCTGTTTCTGTCAGCGGCGCAATTACAAGCGGCTCTAGCTCAGCTCGACACTGCAACGAGCGATGCACTGCACGTGGCTGCAGAGCGAATTCGAGACTACCATCGGCGTCAACTGCAAGAATCGTGGCACTACACCGACAGCAATGGCACGTTACTGGGTCAGCAGATTTCCGCCCTGGAACGTGTGGGTGTGTATGTGCCAGGCGGCAAAGCGAGTTATCCATCGTCTGTACTCATGAACACTATTCCCGCGCAAGTAGCGGGTGTTGACGAGATTATTATGGTGGTTCCCGCCCCTGACGGAGAACTGAATCCCGTTGTTCTGGCGGCCGCCGCGATTGCCGGTATTGACCAAGTGATTACAATTGGCGGAGCTCAGGCAGTTGCGGCGCTGGCATTTGGCACTCATTGCTTGCCGCGAGTGGACAAGATTGTGGGCCCCGGAAATATCTATGTTGCGACAGCTAAGCGTAAAGTGTTTGGCTCAGTGGGTCTTGACATGGTTGCCGGGCCCAGTGAGATTTTAGTGATATGTGATGGGCGGACAGATCCCGACTGGATCGCCATGGATCTCTTTTCTCAAGCCGAACACGACGAACAGGCGCAGGCGATATTGATTGCATGGGATGGGGCTTATCTTGACGCGGTTCACCAAAGTATGACGCGTTTGTTACCGACGATGGAACGTCGCTCGATTATTCAGCAAGCACTGGCAGACAAAGGCGCGTTGATCAAGGTTTCAAACCCAGCGGCTGCTATTGCACTGAGTAACCGATTAGCGCCAGAGCATTTGGAGTTGTCCGTAGAAAACCCTGAGGAATGGTTGCCAGAAATAAGACATGCGGGGTCGATCTTTATGGGCCGTTACACAGCAGAGGCGCTGGGTGATTACTGTGCTGGGCCTAATCATGTTCTGCCCACGTCTGCAACTGCACGCTTTTCATCGCCGTTGGGCGTTTATGATTTTCAAAAGCGTAGCTCGATCGTGCAGTGTTCGCCACAAGGCGCGTCTAACCTCGGCAAAGTAGCTTCGATACTGGGTCGCGCCGAGTCCTTGACGGCGCACGCTCGATCGGCTGAATATCGCATTCTCGAGCAACGAAAAGAATAAGTTGGAGCCGGGTATGAATAGGTTTTGGAGTGATTTTGTCACGCGTTTGCAACCCTATACCCCGGGCGAGCAACCGCAAAGTAAGAATCTTGTAAAGTTAAACACAAATGAAAGTCCGTATGGGCCGTCCCCCCGAGTTTTGGCCGCGATTCAAGCGCAGTCAACAGACGATTTGCGCCTATATCCCCCGCCCAATGCTGAGTATTTAAAGCAGGCGATAGCACATTATCACGGCGTAAAGCCAGGCCAGGTATTTGTCGGGAATGGGTCGGATGAAGTACTGGCACATGTCTTCAATGGCTTTTTTAGGCAATCACAACCGATACTTTTTCCGGATATTAGTTATAGTTTCTACCCAGTATTCTGTCAGTTATATGGAATAGAGTATCAGCAAGTGCTGCTGGATGACGAGTTTGCGTTGCCTATCGCGGCATTTGATCGCCCTAACGGTGGGATTGTCTTCCCAAACCCGAATGCGCCAACGGGGCGACTTTTGGGTCTTCAACAGATTCAGGAGTTACTGGAGCGCCATGGCGACTCGCTCGTGGTGGTTGACGAGGCTTATGTTGATTTTGGCGGTGTCAGCGCGATTGAGCTGATTTCCGATTACGACAATCTCTTGGTCGTTCATACCCTGTCGAAGTCCCGTTCCCTCGCTGGACTGCGGGTTGGCTATGCGGTGGGAGAAAAATCACTGATTGAGGGCTTAGATAGAATTAAAAATAGTTTTAACTCGTACCCTTTGGGGCACCTACAAATTGCCGCTGCCGTTGCGTCTTTTGAGGATGATGATTACTTCCTCGTTTGCACGCGCCGCGTAATAGCGTCTCGTGAAGCGCTGACGGACGCACTGCTGGCATTGGATTTTTCGGTCATTCCGTCAGCGGCTAATTTTGTATTTGTGACCCACAGCAATTGGAAAGCTGCTGCACTGGCAGACGCACTGCGCCAAAGGGATATTATTGTGCGCTATTTTGACAAACCTCGAATTCGCGCCTATTTACGCATTACTGTTGGTGCTGAAGCCGAAAATGCGCTCCTCATTGAAGCGCTGCGCGACATCGTCGATAGCGCAGGATAACCCGACCAGAATACTTATTCTTTGGGGCGGGTCCCAGCAATGGCAGTAATTGACAACGTCTCACCGCGCCGCCAAATGTCTAGCACAATCGGGGTGCCGGGTTTAACTTCAGCAATTTGCGTCATGCTCGATTGCGGATCAATCACCGCGTTTTGGTCAATGGCAATGACAATATCGCCCGCATAGAGATTTAAATTGTCGGTCGGTCCTCCGCGCGCAATAGCGCGAATGACCAAGCCGTTTCGCAATGGAAGATTGAGCTGTCGGGCCAAACGCGGTGTGACCGGAATGGCATCCAAACCCAGCCAGCCCCGAATAACGAACCCGTACTCTAAAATTTCCTGTAACACTTGTTGAGCGGTTGCTGAGGGGATAGCAAAACTAATTGATCCAGTATTACCTAAACTGGCGGTGTTGATTCCCAAAAGATTACCGCGCACGTCGACCAAGGCGCCGCCAGAGTTCCCTGCAGTAATACCTGCGTCGGTTTGTAGAAAATTTTCAAATGTATTAAGACCGAGGCCAGCGCGACCCGTGGCACTAATAATGCCTTGGGTCACTGTTTGTCCGATACCGTGGGGGTTGCCAATTGCGAGCACAATATCGCCAATCTTTGCGCCGTTTGAATCGCCCATCGAGATCGGCTGTAAATTGTCGATGTTGATTTTCAACACCGCGAGATCCGTATCTGGATCACTGCCAATTAACGTGACGGGCGCTGTACGTCCGTCATAAAGCATAACTAAAATTTTTTCAGCGCCGGCGATAACATGATGATTGGTTAAAATGGTTCCGTCTGTGCGCACAATGACGCCCGACCCGAGCGAAGTCTGCGGTATCTGCACTTGCCTTACGAGTCGACCAAAAAGTGGATGTTGAGCCAGTGGGTGATCAGCAGGGTTTCTGGTGATTTTGCGGGTGTAAATATTAACGACGGATGGGGCCGCTCGGCTGACTGCGTGAGAGTAGCTCACGGGGCTTCCCGTGAGCACATCCGCGATGTCGCCTGACGGCCAGTTTTCGGCGTTTTTCTGTTGAGAGGCGCCGCGCAATTCCGGGAACACTGTGAGTAGTAGTGCCGCGACGCCAAGCCCGATTAGGGCGCTTAGCGCAAGTCGAATTGGCGTTTTTGCGCGCATGCATGTACCAACATTGAATTATCAGGTCGCCAGTTTAGGGCACTGGCGTTGAGATGTCACATGCAGGCTGTCGAGCGAGACGCTAGTTCAGCGGACGCAATAGATTAGATAACTTTGGATTGGGTTTGTCTGTTCTGCGTATCACCAAGAGGACGTGCCCGACTGATTGAGCGACGTCACAGCGCAGTCTTGCGCAGATTTCAACGGTCATGGTCTTACGCGTTTCGCGGTCGCCCACCGCTAGTTTGAGTTTTATCAATTCGTGATCAGTGAGCGCGCGATCGATTTCAAGTACTACCGTGTCGCTTAATCCGTTGCCGGCCACTGTAACTACCGGTTTTAGGTTGTGTCCGATTTTTCTGAAGTGCGTTCTTTCGGCGTTAGAAAGTTTCATGCTGATATACTGTGTGAGAAAAGCGGCTAGTGTAGCCAAAGGTGAGTCATGGCGAAATCAAAAAATCGTGATTGGATTAGACAACATTTGCGAGATCCGTACGTACAACAGTCTCAACATGATGGATTTCGCTCTAGAGCGAGTTACAAATTGCTGGAAATCCTCGAAAAGGATCCATTGCTTCGTCCCGGAATGTGTGTGGTGGACCTTGGTGCCGCCCCCGGGGGTTGGTCGCAGGTGATTGCTGAGCGTGTGGGGCCGGAAGGCAGCGTCGTGGCATTGGACCTGTTACCGATGGAACCAATTGCGGGTGTTGATATACTGCTTGGCGATTTTACTGAGGATGCAGTGCTTGAACAGTTATTGCAACGGGTCGCAGATCGCGGCGTAGACCTTGTAATTTCGGATATGGCCCCCAATGTTACAGGGGTAAGAGATGTAGACCAGCCACGCATTCTCCACCTCGTGGAGCTAGCATTAGAGTTGTCAGAGAAGATTCTGACATCGGGTGGCGGATTGGTTACCAAAGTTTTTCATGGGCAGGGTTATGACGAATTTGTGCGTGACCTCAGAAGGGTGTTTAATACGGTTACAGTGCGAAAGCCGGACGCCTCTCGAGCGCGTTCAAGAGAGGTCTACGTTGTGGCCAAGGGTTTTTTAGGCCGATAGGGGTACTAAGATGAACGATTTAGCAAAGAATTTAATTGTCTGGCTGGTGCTGGCAGCAGTCTTATTTTCGGTATTTAGCAGCTTTTCGACGCAGCAGCCAGACGATAATTTGGGGTATTCCGATTTTGTCGTTGACGTTCAAAATGAGCGTGTTAAAAAAGTGATTATCGAGGGACTGATTATCGAGGGGGAGCAGCGTGATGGAACGAAATTCCGCACCGTGCTCCCGACGATCGGTGATGAAGGGCTGATGGACGACTTACTGAATTACAACGTAGAAATTGTTGCTAGAGAGCCACAATCTCCGAGTTTGATTTCACAACTTTTGGTTGCGGCGTTCCCAATCTTATTGATATTGGGAATCTTTATGTTTTTTATGCGCCAAATGCAAGGTGGCGGCGGCGGTAAGGGCGGCCCCATGAGTTTTGGTAAGAGCAAGGCAAAATTACTGACGGGCGATCAGGTCAGTACAACGTTTGCAGATGTTGCTGGCGTTGACGAGGCAAAAGAAGACGTGAGTGAGCTGGTCGAGTTTTTGAGTGATCCCAGCAAATTCCAGCGCCTTGGGGGTCGAATTCCAAAGGGTATATTGATGGTGGGCCCTCCAGGCACGGGTAAGACATTGCTAGCCAAGGCCATTGCGGGCGAGGCCAAAGTGCCCTTCTTTTCCATTTCGGGATCAGATTTCGTTGAAATGTTTGTTGGCGTGGGCGCATCGCGTGTACGCGACATGTTCGAACAGGCAAAACGGCAGGCACCGTGCATTATCTTTATTGATGAAATCGATGCGGTGGGTCGTCACCGTGGTGGTGGCTATGGGGGCGGTAATGATGAGCGCGAACAAACCCTGAACCAGCTGCTGGTTGAAATGGACGGATTTGAGGGGACGGAAGGGGTGATAGTGATTGCCGCAACAAATCGTCCTGATGTGCTTGACAAGGCACTACTGCGGCCCGGTAGGTTTGACCGTGAGGTCTCAGTCGGCCTTCCCGATATTCGTGGGCGAGAGCAAATATTGAAGGTGCATGCCCGCAAAGTACCGCTGGATGAAACGGTTGAGTTACAAGTGTTGGCGCGGGGTACGCCAGGGTTTTCAGGCGCTGATTTAGCCAATTTAGTGAATGAAGCGGCATTGTTTGCTGCGCGCGGTAATCGGCGTATGGTCGCGATGGAAGAATTTGAGAAAGCCCGCGATAAAATCATGATGGGCGCTGAACGGCGATCACTGGTGATGTCTGACAAGGAAAAAACAAATACGGCCTACCATGAGGCCGGTCATGCAATCATCGGCAAGCTTGTGCCAGAACACGACCCAGTGCACAAAGTGACTATTATTCCGCGAGGCAGGGCGCTCGGTGTGACCCAGTATCTTCCAGAAGAAGATCGGTACAGCCTCAGCCGGCGTCAGATCTTTGGCCAGCTATGTAGCTTGTTTGGTGGGCGGATTGCCGAAGAACTGATAGGGGGTTTCGAGGGCGTAACCACGGGTGCGCAAAATGATATCGAACGTGCTACGCAAATGGCGCGCAATATGGTGACCAAGTGGGGTTTGACCCAAAAGATGGGGCCAGTGCTGTATGGTGAAGACGAATCGCAAGCGCCGGGTGGTGGCAATACGTTTTACTCTGAGGATACGTCGCGCGAGATAGACCAAGAGGTTAGGCTCATATTGGACGCGGCTTATGAGCAGGCAAAAGCATTGCTTGAAGCGCATCATGATGTGCTTGAGAGTATGAAAGACGCGCTTATGGAATATGAAACGATTGATGCGGATCAGGTCGATGATCTGATGAAGCGTATTCCTGTGCGTCCGCCGAAGAGTTGGGATAACGACGCCAACGATGCATCTGGTGGCGATGAAGGCAGCGTCCGCGGTTCTTCGGCTAGCCCGATCGGCGAGGCAGTTGAAGGCGTCTAGGCGACATTGAACTATTCAGCGCCCGCTCAGGGCATGAACCCCGTTCGCGCCCTTCTTGCGGGTGCGAGGGCCTTGGAAGAAAAAAAAACGGTGGTCATGGGTATTTTAAACGTGACTCCGGATTCGTTTTCTGATGGCGGTCAACATCATAACGGGCGACGTGTTGACGTGAATGCGGCGTTGCGCACCGTAGAGGGTATGCAGAGAGCTGGCGTTGGCATTGTTGATATCGGAGGCGAGTCGACTCGGCCAGATGCTACGCCGGTCTGTGAGCGTGAAGAATTGGACCGCGTTCTACCGGTTATCAGTGCAGTGAAAGAGCGTTTTGATCTCCCTATTTCAGTCGACACGAGTTCTGCAGAAGTTATCCGGGCTGCCGCAGCAGCGGGCGCGCACATGGTTAATGATGTGCGTGCGTTGCAGCGTTGCGGGGCACTGGATGCCGCAGTTTCAAGTGGCTTGCCTGTGTGTTTAATGCACATGCAAAAGCAGCCGTCTACGATGCAAGATGATCCCTTTTATCACGATGTGGTGACCGACGTTATTGGTTTCTTACTACAACGTCGCAATGTGTGTGTGCAAGCCGGTATGAAACCTGAACAGATAGTGATAGACCCTGGTTTTGGCTTTGGTAAAACAACGGCGCATAATATGCAACTCTTCCATGCCTTGAACCAATTTGTCGCGACAGGTATGCCTGTATTGGTTGGAGTCTCGCGAAAGCGAATGATTGGTGAGTTACTGGGCTTGCCGGCAGATGAAAGGCTGATTGGAAGTGTTATACTCGCAGTTTTTGCGGCACAGCGAGGGGCCTCGATAGTGCGCGTACACGACGTGGAAGAGACGGTGCAGGCGCTGCGGATGCTGCACGTTACACATACTCCCCTAGTTGCAGAGTGATAGGCAATGAAAAAACAATTTTTTGGCACAGACGGCATACGCGGGAGAGTGGGTGAATACCCTATTACCGCTGATTTTGTTCTTAAGTTAGGCTGGGCTTCGGGACAGGTTTTGACTCGGAACTCGGGTGCGAAAAAGCGAGTTTTGATTGGTAAGGACACGCGGGTTTCGGGTTATATGTTCGAATCAGCGCTGGAGGCAGGCTTGATTGCCGCGGGGGTTGATGTGGACATGTTGGGTCCTATGCCAACACCGGCGGTCGCCTATCTAACGCGTGCTTTCAGGGCGTCTGCGGGCATTGTGATTAGCGCGTCTCACAACCATTATTTTGACAACGGGATTAAATTCTTCGCAGCTGACGGCTATAAACTGCCAGATGACATTGAAATCCAGATCGAGGAGTTGCTCAGTCAACCGTTGGTTACCAACGGCTCTGACAGTCTGGGTAAGGCGCGTAGAATCACCGATGCTGAGGGCCGCTACGTAGAGTTTTGTAAAGGAACCCTGCCGAGTGGTTTTAGTTTAAGTGGGTGTAAAATCGTTTTAGATTGTGCAAACGGAGCAACTTATAGCGTTGCACCCAAGGTTTTTAAAGAACTGGGTGCGACTGTAACAACGCTAGGTGTCAGTCCCGACGGTTTTAATATTAATAAAGACTGCGGATCAACTGAGACTGCGTCTTTGCAGCGGGCGGTCGTAGAAAGTGACGCAGATTTTGGTATAGCGTTCGACGGCGACGGCGACCGCGTGTTGATGGTTGACCATGCTGGTGAAGTCGTTGATGGAGACGAGCTTCTCTATATTGTTGCAGCGCACCGTGCCTCTATGCCCGCTGGGTGTAATGGTGTCGCCGGTACGCTGATGAGTAATTTGGGTATGGCATTAGCGCTCGAGAAATTGGGTATTCCGTTTGAGCGGACACACGTGGGAGATCGGTACGTCGTTGAAGCGCTGAAGAAAAATGATTGGCAACTGGGTGGCGAGACATCAGGGCATTTATTGTGTCGAGACATTAACACCACCGGCGACGGTATTGTGGGCGCATTGCAGGTTATCCGGGCGTTGGATGCGGCGGATAAAACACTTGCGGATGCCAAGCGTGGGATGAGTAAGTTCCCACAAAAAATGATTAATGTGCCGGTGACCCACGCCACGCAAGTGCTGATGGATGACAAAGTTTGTGACGCCGTTTGTGAGGCAGAGGCTCAATTGGACGGGCGTGGACGCGTGCTGTTGAGACCCTCAGGAACAGAGCCCTTAATTCGGGTGATGGTGGAGGGCGAGGACAGCGGGATGGTCGACCGTTTGGCGGGTGAAATTGCGCGTGCCGTGAGCGAGCGCGCCACTGCGTGACAATAAGTTGTCCAATTTCGCAGTTGTATATCCGTAGCGACTCGGGTAGCATCTCCGACCCAAATTTGTGAGCTTTTGGTGTTGCCGAAGTCGGACACGTTGCACTGCAACGAACAGGAGTAGGTGGTGCTGGTAGCTGGCAATTGGAAAATGAACGGATCGTTAGCGTTGGCAGAACAACTTGCTACGCAATTGGCAGTGAAATGGTCGGGTTCAGAGAGAGTGCAAGTGGCAGTATTCCCGCCAGCGGTGCACTTAGCAACAGTTTTAGATAGCGTCGGAAGTTCGCCGATAGCGGTGGGCGGTCAGAATATTGCTGCGCAGCCTCATGGAGCCTATACGGGTGAAGTGAGTGCAGACATGCTCACTGATTTGGGTTGCGATCTGGTTTTGGTGGGGCATTCTGAGAGGCGGGTTTTGTTCCATGAGGACAACGCGTTGGTTGCTGCCAAATTTTCGATCGCGCAAGCTGCCGGCCTGACGCCGGTGTTGTGTGTTGGCGAAACACTTAGAGAGCGTGAGGCAGACGCGACAAAAGCTGTGATTGAGAGGCAGATTGTCGCGGTAATTGATCAAGTCGGTGTCGCAGGAGTGAGCGCGGCAGTGATCGCTTACGAACCAGTTTGGGCGATTGGTACGGGATTAACCGCTTCGCCTACAGAGGTTCAGAACGTGCACGCAGCGATTCGAGCGCAGTTGGGTTCAGCGGGTATTAAAACGCGCATTTTATATGGCGGTAGCGTCAATGCAGACAACGCAGAGGCGTTATTCGCAGAGGCAGACGTAGATGGTGGATTGATTGGGGGTGCTTCATTGCAGGCGGAGCACTTTTTACAGATAGTACAACGGGCAGAATACGTATAATGGCGACTTATATTTTGGTGTTTCACTTTATTATTGCGGTGGCATTAATCGGGCTCATTTTGGTCCAGCAAGGCAAAGGGGCAGAAGCGGGCGCTTCCTTTGGCGCGGGGGCCTCACAGACGGTTTTTGGTAGTGGGGGTAGTTGGAACTTTTTTAGCAAGTCAACTGCGCTATTGGCAACGGTATTTTTTGCAACCAGTATTAGCCTGGCGCTGATCGCTAAAAATAGCTCAGTTATTGATACAGAACTCTTCCCTGAATTAATTGACGTTCCTACGGAACTCGAGCGAGATGACGATATACCGGTAGTTGACGAGAGTCCGAAGGCACCAGTGGATGATCTTTCAGAGCTGCCAGATGTGTAAGTGTAAAAAAGCCCAAGTGGTGGAATTGGTAGACACGCTATCTTGAGGGGGTAGTGGCG
>CAJWCO010000039.1 GCA_913031145.1 uncultured Cellvibrionales bacterium
TGCGTTGCGCGCGTACCTAGCGAAGTAACAATGAGGAGCCAATCGCTCGAAACTCGGAAGCGGCATTTATTAGCGAAGTGGCCGTGAGTTCTGGTACGCCATAGACGAGGGTTTCTATCTCTTTGTTGCGCGTGACTCGCTTGAGTAACAAGTCAAAGTCACCATCGCCAGACAGGAGCGCCACGCAGTTGATCGACGGGTTCGAGTCATTGACGGTATCCATCACATCTAAGGTTATCCCAACATCCCAATCGCCCTTGGCGGATCCGTCAGCACGCTGAATGAACGGTTTAAGCTTAACGTTAAAGCCGATGTTTCTCAGAATGTTCTGAAAACTTTGTTGCTGCTGATTACCCCGGTCGATGGCATACGCATAAGCGACCGAAATCTCGCCTTCGCTTGCCAATTGTTGCCACAGTGCACGATAGTTAAAATGACACCCGTATCGTTCTTTTACCGTGTAGTAGATATTTTGAACATCGACAAAGAGGGCGATATTTTTCATCTGTTTGCGGGACATCTTCGATTTTCCGCGGTTTTATATCGGTCAGTCGGTCTGCCCGGTTCCACGTTGATAATTGTATTGGGCATTGGCGTTTTGCTCATGTCTGTACTGACTCGTCGACGTTAGTATTACACAACAAAGCTATTCATACGTCTTGGCGAACAATTTTTTATCGCGTCTACAGCCGCTGATCTCAGAAACCACTGACTTTTAGGTGAATGATGACTCGAGAGGTATCCCTACTTTTATTCTTGAGATTTCAATAAATACACCAAAATTAGCTTTGTAACACCGACTTCTAAACGATTTTTTGATCGATAGCGACTCAATAGACGGCGACTATTTTTAAATGAAATGGCTTCTCTAGATTATTGGGTGGTCAAAAAAGTTAGCTTTACGGTCAGTTAAGTGGGCTAACGAATTGAGCGAACTAACGAGGCTAACTAAATGGGGTAGTTAGGTGGGGTAGTTAGGTGGGGAACAAATAGCCACAGATCACATGTCTGAGTTAATCACAAATGGGTGTGCACGACCCTCTGTGACCCATCGTGTGATAGCGAACTTGTGTCTGCTATTTGAAGATGCCGGCTAGCCAATAATTTCAAAATTATACGGCTCACGACAGACGTGGCCAACCGCGTCACCGATCTAGCCTAACTTGGGGTGCCTCATCGTAGATGTCCCATACGGAGCAGACCTGTTTGGGGCGGGGGCCTTGAATCTCTAACTGATTGGCAACTGCGCCTCGTTTGCCTTGCAAGAAACGAGAACTAACAAGGCAGCAGAGATTTTAAAGCTTAAAATTGGCGCACCCGGAGAGATTCGAACTCCCGACCAAGTGGTTCGAAGCCACCTACTCTATCCAGCTGAGCTACGGGTGCGGTACCTGAAGTAACGTCAATGATAACCGATTTTTTTACGGGGCGCAGTCTGTTAGACGATTATCGCTCTAGATATTTTAATTTGTTGGGCACCCCATTCCATGTTTTATGGTCGGGTAGGGGGTCTTTTTGTTCTGTGATATTCGGCCATATGTCGGCTAACTCGGCATTTAATTCGAGAAAGTTCTCTTGGCCTTCGGGTATTTCGTCTTCGGCGAAAATAGCCTCAACTGGACATTCTGGTTCACACAAGGCGCAGTCTATGCACTCATCTGGATGGATTACCAAGAAATTCGGGCCTTCATAGAAACAGTCAACAGGACAGACTTCAACACAATCTGTCATTTTGCATTTGATGCAGTTTTCGCCAACGATAAACGCCATGTCGGTCAGTCTCGGTCAGATGTATTTAGTCGGTTGCATCGACAGGTTGTGTCGAGCCAACAATGGCGACGCAGAAACCACTGCGCGATCCGCCAGTATTATAGCAAGATCATTATCTCTGTGAACGTCTCTCGTCATGCCATTTTGATATAGGTTATACGTAGCTAACGTGCTAGCTGTTTAAACTCATAAACAAGTTCTAGGGCCTGTTTTGGCGTGAGTTCGTCAGGTTGGAGTGCTTGTAACATACGCGTTAGTTTGTCCATTTCTGGATTTTCAAACAGGGTATGTTGCTGGGATTGACTCGCAGTCAATGTGGATGCAGCGCCGACGACTAAGGACTTTTCGGCGTCAGATTCAAGCATTGCAAGCTCTTTACGGGCGCGTAGTAATACCGCCGCAGGAATGCCCGCGAGTTTGGCAACTTGAATACCATAACTCTTACTGGCGGGCCCTTCCTGAACTCGGTGTAAGAATACTAAATCGTCTCGGTATTCGGTGGCGTCAAGATGCACATTAATACAACCCTCTACAGTTTCAGGCAAGCGTGTTAGTTCGACATAGTGGGTGGCAAATAACGTTAGGGCTCGGACGTCTTCGGCAAGGTAATAGGCGCACGCCCAAGCGAGCGATAGTCCATCAAAAGTGCTTGTTCCGCGACCTATTTCGTCCATAAGTACGAGACTATTTTCTGTTGCATTGTTAAGTATATTGGCAGTTTCAGTCATTTCTACCATAAATGTAGAACGACCGCCCGCTAAGTCGTCAGAAGAGCCGATGCGCGTAAAGATACGGTCGACTAAGCCGATCGTCGCACTTTCGGCGGGTACATAACTACCAATTTGTGCAAGTAATACAATCAATGCAGCTTGCCGCATGTAGGTTGACTTACCGCCCATGTTGGGCCCAGTGATAATCTGCATTCGACGGGCCGGATGTAAGCTTAAATCGTTTGCAATAAAGGGTTTCTCGAGTACGTGTTCGACCACTGGGTGCCTCCCCGCACGAAGTTCTATGCCTGCGGATAATTGCAGTTTTGGACACGTAAGATTTAGGCTGTCGGCACGTTCGGCAAGTGTGCTCAAGACATCGAGCTCAGCGACAGCGCTGGCACACGTTTGTAGCGGTTTTAACTGCGCGAGAAGTGCGTCTAGAAGCTCTTCATAGAGTTGCTTCTCTCTGCTAAGTGCGCGGCTTTGAGCACTCAATGCGCGGTCTTCAAATTCTTTTAATTCGGGAGTAATAAAACGCTCGGCATTTTTTAATGTCTGTCTACGGATGTAGTCGATGGGAGCATTGTCGCTTTGCCCACGAGATATTTCTATAAAGTAGCCATGCACGCGGTTGTAGCCAACCTTGAGTGTTGCGATACCGGTACGCTCTTTTTCACGGGCTTCGAGGGCCAACAAGAAATCGCCCGCATGGGTGGTTAGCCGTCGCAGTTCGTCGAGTTCGTCATCATAGCCGTCGGCGATTACCCCGCCATCACGAATGACCATCGGTGGGTTGTCCTTTACGGCGTGCTCAAGGTGTTGTTGCAGATCGGGCAAGGGCGCCATTTTTTCGGTCAAGAGTTGCAGATGCTCGCTTGTCATCGCAGCGAGCAACGGTTGCAGGTGCGGCAGGGCGGCAAGCGCTGATCGCAAACGGGTTAAATCGCGAGGTCGCGCTGATCTGAGCGCTACGCGAGTGAGAATACGCTCCATATCACCAATGTCTTTTAAATGAGCTCGCAATGACTCATAGCGATATTGGTACTTAAGATTAGCGATACTTGTTTGTCTTGCCTCAAGCACGGGCAAATTACGTAATGGGCGATTTAACCACCGTCGCAATAAACGGCTGGCCATGCTCGTTGCACAGTGATCGAGCACCTCCAGTAGGGTGTTGTCGCGCCCGCCGCTCAAGTTGCAGTCAACCTCCAGATTCCTTCGGCTGGGCGCGTCAAGTGCAACACTGTCTTTACGGTTTTCGACGGCTAGCGTTTGAATATGCGCCAGCGCATTTCGCTGCGTGTCTTTGGCGTATTGCAGCAGACACCCAGCCGCACCGATAGCCAGTGTTAGGCTTTTACAACCAAAACCGTCTAGATCGCTCGTCCCAAAATGCTGGTTTAAGAGACGGTTTGCGGTGTCGATATCGAAATCCCACGGGGGGCGCTGCCGCACTGTTTTAGCGGCATATAAAAACGTGTCAGCTACGCTGTCTGGCACCAACAATTCTGCGGGTCTCAGGCGTTCCATTTCGTTTTTCAGCTCGTCGTCACCGGTGACCTCGAGAACCTGAAAGTGACCACTGCTCATGTCGAGCGTAGCCAGTCCATAGCGCTCATTTTCGCCGACTAAGGCAACTAATAAGCTGTCAGTGTGATCATCTAACAATGCTTCGTCAGTCAATGTTCCAGGGGTAAGGACGCGAACCACTTGGCGCTCTACGGGCCCTTTGCTTGTTGCCGGATCACCAATCTGTTCACAAATCGCAACTGACACGCCCAGCTTTACCAGTTTAGCTAAATAACCTTCGGCCGCATGGTGGGGAACCCCAGCCATGGGTATGGGTTGACCTTGCGCTTTTCCGCGCGCGGTAAGCGTGACATCGAGTAGCTCACTGACGCGTTTTGCGTCGTCGAAAAAAACCTCGTAAAAATCGCCCATTCGATAGAACAGTAAATCATTCGGATGCTCTGCCTTAATCCGCAGGTATTGTTGCATCATTGGCGTGGGCGATTCGTTCGTTGCTTTTGTTGACATACGGGTCACACATTGCGGTTCTATAGCGTGCCTCCACTTTACCAGAAGATGGAGCGCGTTGTGCGATACGTAAACGCTTTCAAACACACCTTTGGGCGTTGCGTGCGTCATAAACCCTGCAATTACCGCCCGCGACTCACGTCCCTCACGATGGCGACTTGGGCCAGTGTTACGCGCCACAAAAGAATCTGATTACCAGAAAGGCTCGCTGGCTTTTATCGCGAGGGTGAGTTTTGAGTGCATCTGTTGGGTTACACAAATACTCGCCATCCCAAAGCTCGATAAAAACGCGCTTTGGGATAAAAAAAGGTTTAGTGAGATCACCATTGGCGCTAAAATTCCACGATGAGTGAAGTTATCTTTGAAACCTCCCAACGATTAGGCGATTGTTTGTTAAAACAAGGCGCGACGGTGACGGTTGCGGAATCGTGCACAGGGGGCGCGCTCGCAAGTGCGATGACCGACGTAGCGGGTAGTTCAAAATGGTTTCGGGTCGGCTTTATTACTTATGCGAACCGCTATAAAAAACAGCTTTTGTCGGTGCCAGATTCTATCTTGCGGCGCGATGGCGCAGTGAGCGAGGCGGTTGTACGCGAGATGGCCATTGGCGCCGCGCGCATTGCCGAGGCTGATTATGCTATCGCTATTAGTGGTATTGCGGGCCCGGGCGGTGGTACCACAGACAAACCCGTGGGCACTGTGTGGTTTGCTTGGTTCGCCGGCGGCTTAGTCGGTGCACAGCGACTCCAGTTTGATGGGGACCGACGAGCGGTCCGATCGCAGGCAGTGGCATTTTCTTTGCAGCAGCTATTGCATCTCGCAACCGAATCAAATACTGTATAGCTATACAGTAATTTTTACTTTAGGGCGCGTGCATCGTGCGCGGCTACTGACGATAGATTTTAAGAGAGGGCAAGAACATGAGTACCAACAAAGACAAGGCACTTGAGGCGGCGCTGGGGCAAATAGAACGGCAGTTTGGTAAGGGAACTGTTATGCGCATGGGGGAAGAGAATCGGCCAGCAATTCCCTCGATTTCGACCGGGTCCCTAGGGTTAGATATAGCGTTGGGTATCGGTGGATTACCCAAAGGCAGAGTGGTTGAGATCTATGGGCCTGAATCATCTGGGAAGACGACCCTGACGCTGCAAGTAATTGCTGAAGCTCAGAAAGCTGGGGGCACCTGTGCTTTTATTGATGCAGAGCATGCGCTCGATCCCAGCTACGCAGAGAAATTAGGTGTTGTCATCGATGACTTAATCGTCTCACAGCCAGATACCGGCGAGCAGGCACTGGAAGTGACCGATATGTTAGTCCGCTCGGGCGCGATTGACGTTTTGGTCGTCGACTCTGTGGCAGCGCTTACCCCAAGAGCCGAGATTGAAGGAGAGATGGGCGATCATCACGTGGGGTTGCAGGCGCGCTTGATGTCTCAAGCGTTGCGGAAGCTCACCAGCAATATTAAGACCGCGAATTGTTTAGTGATCTTTATCAACCAAATACGGATGAAGATCGGGGTAATGTTCGGAAGCCCTGAGACGACAACCGGCGGTAATGCGTTGAAGTTCTACTCGTCGGTGCGCTTAGATATTCGACGAATCGGAGCGGTTAAAGAGGGCGATGAAATCGTCGGTAATGAAACGCGGGTGAAGGTGGTCAAGAATAAAGTGTCGCCGCCTTTTAAGCAGGCAGAATTTCAAATTATGTATGGCCGAGGCATTAATCATAACGGCGAGCTTGTCGACTTGGGTGTAAAGCATAATCTGATCGATAAGTCAGGCGCGTGGTATGCCTATAAAGGCGACAAGATCGGCCAAGGAAAAGCCAATGTCTGCAAGTTTCTCACCGAAAATAAAGAAATGGCCGATGAGATTGAGAAGTTAATTCGCGATAAGGAATTAGGTGGCCTAGTCCCGGTGTCTGAATCTGCCGAAGGAACTGATACCGTTTAAATTGGCCTTGACCGGTGCCAAGTAAAGCGGTTTAAGTATGGTGATGGTATGGTTTACGTCATGTGTAGCGACGGTTAGCAGTGGACGGTGATCTGGGGGTCGTGACCGCCTCGAAGGTTCGCGTTGCCGCGATGGATATACTAACGGGTCGCGAGTATTCGCGTACCGAGTTAGAGACGAAGCTGCGCCGAAAGTTTCCGGGTCATGCGAGTATTGAAACGGTGTTGGTTGCGCTAGCTGGCGAGCAGTTGCAGTGTGACCGGCGCTTTACAGAGGCATTCGTAAGATCGCGTCTACAGCGAGGTCAGGGCCCACGGCGTATTCGGGCGGCGCTGCGTGAAAAAGGTATCGATACCGAGTTGTTTGAAGAAACTATTGTGTTAATGGCTGTCGATTGGTTTTCGCTGGCGACGCAGGTGCTGCAACGGAAGCAGGGGGGGCGTGATTTCGCAAATGCCCGAGAGCGCGCACAGCGTATGCGTTTCTTACAGTACCGAGGATTCACCGTTGAACAAACACGCTTTGCAATAGAATCCCTAGGAGACAGCGTCGAGTTCGATGTTTAAGTCCTAGCCTTCAAGCCCCAGCTTTAAAAGTGCGCGTTGAAAATGTCGACTAAGCGCAGTTCAACCCAACTTTCAGCGTACATGTTTTCAATAAAACCGCAGTGGCCGCCATAGATTTGCAGGTCAATCGTGAGTAATTTGTGCTCCGCTATTTTTGTTATATCCTGACTCGGAACAACAGGGTCATCGGCGGCGGTTATGAGATAGGCGGGTACTGCGAGTTGGGCAAGTCGGTCACCCGTTAAGCCGTAAGCAGAAAAATAAGCGGTTGGATTTTCGAAAGGGGTAAAACGCGGAATAAATGTGGCGTTGATATCGTCTAAAGACCGAGCGCGAGCTAAATCGTCATGAAAATTATAGTCTGGAAAGTGAAATAACTTTTTTTTCAAAGATTGTGTCCAGCGACGGTAAAAGTAGGCGCGATAGATAAACAGAGCATTGTTAATGCCGATCATTGCATTCACGGGGTCGACAGGGGGAGAAATAGCAACAACCGCGTCAAAATCAATTGCCGAGCCGTGATCGGCGGCAATGCGCAGGGCAAAGTTACCGCCGAGAGAAAAGCCGGCAAAAAAGCGCTTCTTGTACGTGTGTGCTGCCATAAAATGTAAAATGGCATCGGCGACTTCGACGGTTAAGGTCGAATTGAAGATGCCCTTGTTCAAATGATGACTATTGCCATGATCGCGTAAGTTAAGACGTAACACGTCAAAACCATGGTTGAGCAGTGTTTGAGCCGTAGTGACCTGATAAGCAGAGGCGCTTGACCCTTCCCAGCCGTGAATCATTACGACAATTGCGCCATTGCCTGGTGTGCTGATATCGTAATCGGCGAGCAGTCGCGTGCCGTCTTTTGCCGTTAAAGTTAATTGAGTTGTGGCGAGTTGTTGACGGATTCTGTGCGCACGTACTTTTCTCGGCCCAAGACTGTTCATTATGCTTTGAACATGTGGGTTTGTGAGATAGAGAGGCGGTTTAAAGGTGTTAGATGCGCGCATTAGGTAAGCCACATGATGTACGATGGCTACCATACTGAAGTGACGCAAGCAGTGCAAATGACGGATGAGTCGATTGTGTTGTTTAGCGTTAAAGATTAAGGGGTCACGGGTGGTTGGGCCAAAAGAGGGATGCACAAGATGACGCTTTGTAACGTGTGTCGGGGGAGGGTAGTTTGCTTGCTGAGGCTGTGTGTGCTGATGATGAGCGGCCTTAGTATTTTGGCTGATGCTGAACCGCTTGACTTGAGCGGCACCGGCGTGGAGCCAAGCAATGTCATGGAAAAGCTTCGTGATATAGACGACTGGGATCCGAGGGCGTATGGGATCAGGAATAACTGCATTCGAGCGAGTCAGATCCAAAGTATTGATTTTAAGGACGATCAAACGGCGATTGTGAGCATGGGCCGGCGTCGCGAGATTATTCTGACACTGCAGCGGCCTTGTCTGGGGATTCAGCGGTATGGTTTTGTGCAAGTGCGGCGCAGTAGCGCTTTGTGTGCGACCTTCGACAGCTTTGAAGTGGTTGGCTCGAGGATGCGATGTCCTATCAGTGCGCTTGAGCCGCATGTTAGATTGAGCCAAAGAGATGAATAATTGCTTATGACTTTAATTAACAAAACAGTCTTAAATGTCATGTGCGTCGCGCCTCTTATGCTGAGTCTGTGGGCATCTTCGGAGGACGCCAAAATTGTTTGGAAGGGTCGCTGGCAACAGGGCAGTCTATTGCTTGGGCACGTGCCGACAGGCTTTCGCCTGAAGCACAGAGAGATTGACTTGCCTATTGCCGATTCGGGTCATTTTTTGCTTGGATTATCTCGTGACGCAGACCCCATCGCAGAGATCACTGTGATTGACCGAAAAGGGCGCACTCAGACGCAAAGCTACTCAGTGACTCAGCGCAAGTATGACATTCAGCGAATTGAAGGCGTCCCGCAAGATCGGGTGACCCCGCCAGAAAGTGTCTTTAAGCGTATTTCACAAGAAGCGAGTGAAGTGCGTGAGGCGCGGGCGCTGAGGAGTTTGAGCGAGGTATTTTTAGAAGGGTTTTCGGCACCCCTTGAGGCACCTCTGTCGGGTGTTTACGGCAGTCAAAGAGTGTATAACGGTATTCCCAAAAGACCACACTACGGAGTCGATTACGCTGCCGCGACGGGAACGCCGGTCAAGGCGCCAGCGGCTGGTGTAGTAACACTTGCTCACCCTGATATGTATTACTCCGGCGGCACACTCATTGTTGACCATGGCCATGGATTGAGCTCTACGTTTTTGCACTTAAGTCAGGTGCGCGTTGTACTAGGCCAGAAGATACAACGCGGTGACCTTATTGCTGACGTCGGCGCTTCGGGGCGTGCTACGGGCCCGCACTTAGATTGGCGTATGAATTGGCATGATGTCCGCATTGATCCATTGTTAGTCCTTGAGGCCCTGCCAACTACTAACTAAGATGCCGGGCTATCTAGGTTGCGGGGTATTCACGTAGTCATGGTGATTTAAAGGGATTTTTATTAAACTATTGGCGGTTAACAAAAGTACGCGTCATGGATAAAAAATTACTCAGCATTCTTGTTTGCCCTCTCAGCAAGGCGCCGCTCGTTTACGATGCCGCGAACCAAGAACTTGTGGCCACTGCAAGCGGGTTGGCATACCCAATTCGCGATGGTATTCCCGTGATGTTGGAGTCGGAGGCGCGCTTGTTGACCACGGATGAAAAACTCAAGAAAGTGCATCCGAAATCCGAGTAACAGGTTAATGGTGAATTAATGAAGGACGCACAGCGCTCGCTATTTACTCGTATTATGGATCGGGAAATTCCGGCTGACATCGTTTACGAAGACGACCAATGCATCGTCATTAACGATATTGCTCCGCAGGCGCCGGTTCATATGCTGGTCATTCCGCGTAAACCCCTTGCCAAACTGGCGAACGCCGGCGAGCAGGATAAAGATATATTGGGACACTTGCTCTGGGTGGCAGGCGAAGTGGCGCGGCAACGAGGTGTAGCTGACGCCTTTCGGGTGGTTATCAATAATGGATCCGGTGCAGGTCAGACCGTATTTCATCTACATCTTCACGTATTAGCTGGAACGGCGTTTGATGAAGCCAGTCTCGCTAATGCTCAAAACTAACATGCTACCCCGTACTGGGATTCGACTATGAGAAGTGCTCAAATTCGCAGCGCATTTTTGGATTATTTCGCCAGCCAGCAGCATCTTATTGTGGACAGTAGCAGCCTAGTGCCGAGTAACGATCCGACGTTATTGTTTACCAATGCCGGTATGGTTCAGTTTAAGGACGTTTTTTTGGGTGCAGATCACCGCGATTATGCCCGTGCTGTTTCGTCGCAGCGGTGTGTTCGGGCGGGTGGAAAACACAATGACCTAGAAAATGTTGGCTACACAGCGCGGCATCACACCTTTTTCGAAATGTTAGGGAACTTTAGTTTTGGTGATTATTTTAAGCGCGACGCGATTCGTTATGGCTGGGAATTTTTAACGGAGGTTTTAAAACTTCCCGCAGAGCGTCTTTGGGTGACGGTGCATGTGGATGACGATGAAGCGGCAAACATTTGGATCAATGAAATTGGTGTGGATCCTGCGCGTTTGTCGCGTCTTGATGAAGATAACTTTTGGCAGATGGGCGATACCGGACCTTGCGGGCCGTGTACTGAGATTTTCTGGGATCATGGTGCGGATATCCCAGGCGGCCCTCCTGGCAGCGATGATGATGATTTAGACCGTTATATTGAAATTTGGAATCTAGTCTTTATGCAGTATGAGCGTGATGCGAGGGGCAACATGACGCCATTGCCAAAGCCCTCGATTGATACGGGCATGGGATTAGAGCGCATTGCGGCAGTGATGCAAGGGGTGCATAACAATTATGATATCGATCTTTTTCAACACTTGATTCAGTCGGCAGGGCAAATCATTGGCTGTTCTAATTTGGCGGACAATTCGTTAAAAGTAGTTGCTGACCATATTCGATCATGCGCATTCTTGGTGCTCGACGGGGTTACACCATCCAACGAAGGGCGCGGGTATGTGTTACGTCGTATTTTACGGCGTGCACTTCGCCATGGGCATAGTTTGGGAGCGCAGGGATTATTTTTTTATCGCCTCGTTCCGGCGCTGGTTGAGGTGATGGGAGAGGCGTATTCTGAATTGAAAGTAGAACAAACGCACATCTCAGCGGTGATCCGAGCAGAGGAAGAGCAGTTTGCGCGGACGCTCGATAAAGGGATGAGCGTGTTAGAAACAGCCTTTGAAAATTTGCAGGGAGATATCATTCCTGGCGAGTTGATTTTTCAGTTGTATGACACGTTCGGCTTTCCAACGGACTTAACCAACGATGTTGCCCGTGAAAGAGGTTTGACGTTGGACATAGAAGGCTATCAGCTCTGTATGGACCAGCAACGTGAGCGAGCACGACGAGCGAGTCAGTTTGGTGTTGACTACGGTGATACTTTGCGGATTGAGGGAACGACCCAGTTTGTAGGTTATTCGGCTCTTCGGAGTTCTAGCCAAATACTCGCCATGCAAATTGGCGATGATATGGTTGAGTATGCGCCTGAAAATAGCGGGGTTGTTGTTATTTTGGACCAGACGCCGTTTTATGCAGAAGCAGGTGGGCAGGTGGGTGATACGGGTCATTTGCACAGCGAGAGCGGAACGATATTGATTGAGGCGTGTAAGAAATCTCGCGATCACAGTTTGCATATTGGCCGCGTGATTAGCGGTAGGGTGGCAGTGGGTGATACGGTTACTGCAGTTGTTGACGCCGAAACTCGGCAGGCTATCTGTGGCAACCATTCAGCGACACACCTCTTGCACGCGGCCCTTCGCGAAACCTTGGGTGAACACGTTCAGCAGCGTGGTTCTTTGGTAGATCAGCAGCGGCTTCGTTTTGACTTCTCCCACAATGAGCCGTTAACAGACGTTCAAATTAGGGCCATTGAAAACAGTATGAATCAGCAGGTTTTGGCGAATACCCGTGTAGAAACTCAACAGATGTCAAAAGACGCTGCTGCCGCCATGGGTGCAATGGCACTGTTTGGTGAAAAATATGGCGATGAGGTAAGAGTTGTGCGCATGGGCGGAGAATATTCGGTCGAACTTTGCGGCGGTACACATGTGAAGCGAACGGGCGAGATTGGCCCTGTGCGAATTGTTGCGCATGCAAGTGTCGCCTCAGGGGTGCGCCGAGTCGAAGCATTCAGCGGATCTCATGCACTTGCGTATGCGGACCAATCAGAGGAAATTCTGGACGAGGCCAGTCATCTATTGCGTGCGACGCGAGATAATCTGGGCGATCGAGTTCGACAACTAGTGGATGAAAACAAGCAATTACAAAGAGAGGTTCAGGCGCTTAGGGGTAAACTTGCCAGTGCTGCTGGCGACGATTTGTTCGCCCGTCGGCGTGAAATGCGTGGCATCTCTGTGCTTGCGACGGTTGTTGATGGTGCCGATACGAAGAGTTTGCGGAGTGTTGCGGATCAAGTTCGATCAAAATTTGCGCGTGGGGTCTTTGTTGTGGCGGCGGTTGAGGGTGAAAAAGCGTCTGTTGTGGCGGGTGTGACCAGTAATCTCACGGACTTGATGACAGCTGTAGCCCTGCTCCGATTTGTTGTTGAGCAGGCAAATGGTAAAGGAGGGGGGCGTGCAGATATGGCGCAAGGCGCAGTGGCTGATATAAACGCGCTGCCTGCCGCACTAGACAGCGTTTATGGCTGGGTCGAGAGCGCACTGAAATAAGCACGTTCGTTGGATTCGGTCGCTTCAGTGAAAATGAATGACTGCAAGGTATTTAAAACACTAATATGGCATTAATAGTACAAAAATATGGTGGAACCTCGGTGGGTTCTGTCGAACGCATACAGGCTGTCGCGGAAAAGGTACGTGCCGATCACGAAAACGGACACCGTATGGTTATAACGGTGTCGGCGATGAGTGGCGAGACAAACCGGCTGATTGGATTAGCAAGGCAACTCAACGATGCACCAGCACTCCGCGAAATGGATGTCTTAGTGTCGACGGGTGAGCAAGTTACCATTGCCTTGTTATGCATGGCTCTGCAAAAGTTAGGGATGCGGTCGCGCTCTTATACTGGTGGTCAGGTAGCTATTGAAACCGATAGCGCACACGGCAAGGCGCGTATTAAAAGAATTGACGAGCATCGCCTGCAGGCAGATTTGAACGAAGGTGTCATTGTGGTGGTGGCGGGTTTTCAAGGGGTCGATGAGCACAGTAATATTACCACGCTGGGACGTGGAGGTTCGGATACCACAGCAGTGGCATTAGCTGCGGCACTCAAAGCAGATGAATGCCAGATTTACACCGATGTTGATGGTGTTTACACCACAGATCCTCGGGTTGTAGCGGAGGCTCGGCGTTTAAACGTGATCACGTTCGAAGAAATGATTGAAATGGCGAGTCAAGGCTCGAAAGTTTTACAAATTAGGGCGGTTGAATTTGCCGGAAAGTACGGCGTACCGTTACGTGTAAAGTCCAGCTTTGTAGATGGGCCGGGGACGCTAATTACGCTAGAGGATGATGAACAAATGGAAAAACCAGTAGTTTCGGGCATTGCTTTTAATAGAGATGAGGCCAAGTTGACCATTCGGGGTATTCCTGACCAACCCGGCGTTGCCGCTCAAGTACTCGGGTCGATCAGCGATGCCAACATAGAAATCGATGTTATTGTACAAAATGTTGCCAAAGATAATTCTGCGTCTATTACGTTCACGGTGAATCGCAATGACCTGCCTCAGGCTGAGGCCTTGTTGCGCTCTATTGCGGCAGAACTGGGAGCAGAAGAAGTCACAGCGGACAGTAAGATTGCCAAAGTAGCCATTGTTGGTGTCGGTATGCGCTCACATGCTGGTGTTGCCGCGCGAATGTTCGAATGTTTGGCAGAAGAAGGTATTAACATTCAGTTGATTACGACATCGGAAATTAAGATTGCTGTCGTAATTGATGAACGCTATCTCGAATTGGCAGTGCGCGCATTACACGCGAAATACGATCTCGAACGATTGCGCTAGTGAGCGCTAAGTCCGGATTGGAATAACGGATTAAATTTTTTAATATTGAAGTCTACTACTTTGTGTCTAAACCATTTTGAGCTATGATAACATCAAGTGGTCAACCTACGAGTGTCTACCAGAGCTTTGGGCAAGTCTAGGAAGCAGTGTTTCGTTTATGGGGTGGTGGATGAGTCGGAGAGTTTATGTTAATACTTACTAGGCGAGTGGGTGAGACGTTGGTAATCGGTGATGAAGTTCAGGTGACAGTTCTGGGCGTACGGGGCAACCAAGTGCGAATTGGTGTGAATGCCCCAAAACATGTGTCTGTTCATCGTGAAGAGATTTTTCAAAGGATTCAGTCGGAGAAGGACGCTCCCGTAGCTGTAGGAGATGTCGAGGGCAACGTTTAGGAAGTGGTAGAGCCTTTTAAGGGTTCGATTCTTTAGCACTGCTTTTTAGGACTTCGCAGAGAACCCTGATAATGGCACCGATCAATCATGTTGGCGTTTTCATGGTCGGTCATCATTAAACTTATCGAAATTGTTTCAATAACTCCATCACCTGCTCTGCTTTTTGGTTGGCCTGCGTCATCTGTGCGGTTACGGCTTGCTCGGTAATTTGCGTGCGAGTGATTTCAGTCGTTTTGCTGGCGTCACTCATGCTCAGCAGTCGGTTGGTAACCGACTCAGTTGTTATAACTGTATCGGTTAGATCTTGTGAAATGGCATCGAGTTTTTTGATGGCGACGGTATGTTGAGCCGTATGGTGGTTGACCGACTCAATCGCGACTTTTAGCGCTGCGATCACTCGCTGAGTTTCTAGCGCATGCTCATACAAAACAATCTTCAGAACACTCGCGTCAGTATCACGCGCACTCGATAGCGCAGCCTGCGTTCCATGGGCGCTCAGCATTAAGCACAACTCACCTGTGTCGCCTGCGATATTGACAGAGATTTGCGAGGTGCGTTGTATCCAGCTGTCGCCATCCCAATCGTGACAACAAACGTGTAGTTGCTGCTCATTATTGGCTAAAACGGCATAACTCACTGTATCACCGTCACTACTCAGTGCGATTGCATCACTCGTTGATCCTGCGACACCAGCGTTTATTATTTCACCTAACACCTGCCAGTGATCACCGTTCCACCTAACTACCGTGACCGTATCAAAATTGTCGCCTTGATTATTTCGACCCAACGTTCTGAAGGCAAGCGTTTGGCCATCAGCACTTATGGCCATGACGCAACCAAATTCGCCGGTTAGGTTGATCGGGATTTCTGCCCCTTGTTGTATCCAGTCTGCGCCATTCCAGTTTAGGATATAAATGGCGATCGTCGGTGTAGTGGTGAGCATCGCAAGGGTATTGCCAAGGCTGCTCATGATGGTGAGCGTTTGTTGGCCCGTCGCCCCCCCGGGCAAGTCATTTCCGCGCTGGATCCACTGCGCGCCGTCCCAGTCGAAAATTTTTGACTGATCTGGCTCTTCTAGTGTGTAGTCTAACGGACGGCATCCAATAATTAATGTAGACCCATCACTGGATAATTGAACACTGGTGACGTCAATACCGGTTTCGGCATCGTTGAGTGCTTCGCCACGCTGGAGCCAAAGGGTGCCGTCCCAATCGAAAACGCCCACCCACCAAGAGTGCGATCCGCTGCGTTCATACCGGCGTTCGGCGATACCTAAACTCGAGCCAGCGCTATTCAGACTCGCATCTATAATTGCATAGTGACACGCACTTTGTAGAGTTTCGTTGGTGTAAAGATCGCCACCACGTTGCAGCCATTTTGTGTCGACCCAATCAAAAACGCGCACGCGGACGGGCTTTTCCGGCTCCGATGCTTTTCTAACAAAGGCTGCGATTGTAGCGGCGTCGCTCGACAGTGCAGCGAGAGTAAAATCGTCATCGGCATGTTCGAGAGGTAAGGAAGTGTCGCGCTGTTGCCATTTTACAGAAGTATCTGCTCCTGCAATGTTGAGCGCGCTCAACGCGGTACCAAACAAACTCGCGATAGAGGTGTGCGTTAGATCACCAAAAAACAGTTCGACCCCGTCGCTTGGCAGACCATCTAATTGAAACTTAATGCCATGTGGATAGCTTTTTCCGTCCAGTAATTGTTTTTCTTGCCACTGCGTACTTCGAGTGATCTGCGCAATGCCTACAATTAACGCTTGGAATTCGTCGTCCAAGTCCGCTCTATCACTGGGCGTTAGCAAGGGGTCAGACGACTGCTCTGCGAGACTCAGCATTTTTTTAAGACTCAATGCGATCTGTGCGCTCGCGCTTTCTGCCAACTGAATCATGGAGTTGGCAGCGTTTGCATTTCGGACCGTCTGCTTGAGTTGAGTGATCTGCTGCGTCATGGTCGACGAGATAGACACTTCCTCAACCTTAGAATCTGGCACGAGCATCGTGAGGACCACATATGACTAAGCGAACCAACATGCTAGTTTTGCACGTTACATATGTCAATAAAAACTATATAACTGATTGAATCTAAATGGTTATAACTGCCTGTATCGCACTATTTAAAGATTTCCTAATACGCCTATTCGGGGGGAGCGAGTACCGAGTCTGTTAAACATCTTCGAGTCGCATGCATTAAGATTTAATAGCAAAAAAGTGGCCGCGCAGAGCCAGCTTCTCGGTTTGATCCCACACTACGGCTTCCTGCAACTTTTGAACTGAGTTGGGTTATGAGAGTGAACCAAGATCCAATATTTTCTCGGTTAGCTGCGAGTTATCTTTTTCACTGTATTCTTCGCGTTGATGTTGAAGCGCGTCAACGAGTATCGCTGACCGAAGTGTGTTAAACCCATAGACCGAACAGCGTCCGTTCAGCAAAACGCCGATAGGAAACAGCAGTTGGGGCATCATTCTGTAGCTTGCACATCAATAACCAATGATTTAGGGCGGAGTGGCGGGCCTAAAAAAGCCACTGGCCACTTAAGCAGAGGCGCTATGAAAACCGCTAAAGATACAGGTATAATGCGCGCGCACATCTTCGGAGAGGTGGCCGAGCGGCTGAAGGCGCTCCCCTGCTAAGGGAGTATACGTTGATAGCGTATCGAGGGTTCGAATCCCTCTCTCTCCGCCACGCTTTTTTCTTGTTTTATATCAATG
>CAJWCO010000040.1 GCA_913031145.1 uncultured Cellvibrionales bacterium
GCTTAGTCAATAAATTAGCTAAGGAGACCACGCTATTTAAGGGTATCGCGCCACTCATCAGCCAACAAACTGTCGCAATCGGCAATGTAGTGCCATCTCAGTCGATCTCGGTATTTCAAGTCAATGGGAGCGAAGATTCATTAATACCCTTAGAAGGTGGGGCAGGCGTAGCAAATCATGTATTTATGTCTGCACAGGAAAGTTCTGAAGACTGGGCTTCTCACTTTAATTGTAATATGACGCCGACAGTGCGTTCGTTGCGCTGGGGTAATTACGACGTACAAGAAAATACTTTCAATAATTGTTTGGGCGGCCAGAGAGTTCGTTATTTCGTTGCCGAAGGAGCGGGACACTCGCTTAACTTCGGATCTGACGTCGATATTTATCGTGAGGCTTGGAATTTCTTTAAAGCGGCAGACCCTGATTACTATGTCCAATTTATGGGCGGCATGAGCCTCAGTAGCAGCCAAAAGACGCAGTTTATGGTGAATGGGCAGCGTTTTCAGGAAATTTGTTTAGACAATTTTGTCGGATTGAAAAACCCGCTATGGAGCATTTATCAGACAGGGCAATGGCCTATTTATTTTCACATTGAATCGTGGGAAGGTTCGGTAACGTCAGAGGCAATTAGTCAGATGCGCGCTGACTATCAGCTCATTGCAAATCAATGGATAGCAGATTTGCAGGAATACGACTCAAGTTTTGATCGTCAGGCCGAGGTCAAAATCTTTGGGTTTGTCTTTAACTCCGGCGTTACAACCGACGACACATTCACCGACGTGTTTGGTGAGTATCCACAAGTTTATAATTATTCTGGGACCAACGAGCGCTCTCCTTGGGAGGTCAGCTATCGGGAGGGGGATGCGGTTTTTTCTCAGAACTGGTACACCCTTGACGATTTCAGTCGCGTTAAAGTGAACGGTAATGGAAACAATAACTCGGGTGTCGTCTATTATCCTGAGAGCTGGACGGGCTATCAGCACCCAGAAAATGTCGACCACTTTCTCACCAAGTTCTGGCACAAAACCTCCTGGGACGCGGTAGCACAGCGACAGTACCTGAAGCTGGGCGGGAATGTGACTGACTACCAACGGGGAGAGACACGATATACCGTTTTTGCTCATGAAATGGGTCATACCTTTTTTCTGGACGATATTTACAGTGCTGGCAAGTACCCCGATAGAGGAAGTTTATCGTCCATTATGAACAACGCGAGCTCGATCACTGACTTTGATGTATTTAGCCTGCGAATGGCTTGGAAGCAGCAAAAAGAGCTGCATTAGGCGTGGGTACTTGCGTTTTTTTGGGTACCGTGCCGATGGCGGCGCCAGTAAGAAGATTTCGCAAACGCAACAATGGCGGCCCAAGCCCTCGTTCGGCCTGTCGCGACTGATTGCGTCACACTGCAACATTTCTGCAGACGTTCATGACACCTAGGGAATTTATGATTAAAAGTGCGCTACTGACCCGTTTGTTACGACCACTCAGTGCGTCGGCGAGCTCGGTCGCAGGAATTACGAAAACCTCATTCGGCCAGTTAGTTGACGGCACGCATGCGTACGTGTACCGACTATCGAACGGCACTGGCGCTTGGGTAGATATTACGTCCGTGGGGGGTGCTATCGTTGGCATTCATGTCCCAGATCACTGCGGAGTCATTGCCGATGTCACTCTCGGATTCGATCATGCACAGCAGTATGTGAAAGAGGGCCCTTTTTTTGGGGGTATTATTGGTCGTTTTGCAAACCGTATCGCATCGGGGCACTTCTGTCTCGGCGACTCTTGCTATCAACTGGATACCAATGAGGGTAACAATTCATTACACGGGGGGTCAGGCGGGTTCGACAAACGTCTGTGGTCGGGTCAAGTTCGCAGCGACGCGCGAGGCGATGTACTGCAATTAGTTTTGTTAAGTGCAGACGGTGATCAGGGTTATCCGGGTCAATTGGTGGTGACCGCTGAGTACCGGTTTGACAGGCATAACCGGTTGTCGATTCATTATTCCGCTGAATCGGATCAAGATACGATCGTAAATCTGACCCAGCACCCTTATTTTAACCTCAATGGGCACGATAAAGGCGACATCTTAGGGCATCAACTGATGCTAAATGCAGATCATTACCTTCCAATCGACGAGGCTTTTATCCCTACAGGCGCTATTCAACCCGTTGATCACGCCACAGACTTTCGTCGTGCCAAACCAATTGGCGAGAGCTTGTTTGCGGAACACGAGCAGTTAAAGATTGCTCGGGGCTATGACCATACATGGGTGGTATCAAAATCGTCGGGCGACGCGTTACCACTCGCAGCCACACTGTATGCGCCAGAGTCGCGCAGACGCGTTTCAGTTTACACCGACCAACCTGGCCTTCAATTTTACTCGGGTAACCACTTAACTGATACGCTCATTGGAAAGGGGGGCGTGCAATATCGACCGTTCGCCGGCGCGGCTCTTGAAGCACAGCATTTTCCTGATAGTCCGAACCAACCGCACTTTCCAAGCACCGCGTTAAAAAAGGGCGAGGTCTATACAAGCCGCACCGAGCTCGTATTCGGTGTAAATTAAAAGTGCGGCTAATCTAGTTTGATATTTCGAAGGGCGTAATAGGCTTGTTTTGCTTGCCTGTCTCTATCGAACAGCAAAGGATAATTCTTTCGCCCCTTAACGGGCCAGTCATTCTTCCACGATTCGTCGTCCGAGGTGCACCAAAAAGACACTCGGTCTATATGCTCTTTATGCTTAACAAATAACCTAAATAATTCGGCATAACGATTTGCAAGTTCGCTTGAAATCGCAAGTGGAAGGCCGTCCCGATAGGGATCTCGCTCCGGCGAGTATTCTCGATTGATAAGGAGATCAGCACCACTGCCTTTGTTGTCAAAGGGGAGCACATCAACATCTAGTTCGGTTATATGAACTCGCAGACCAGCCTGAGCATATTTGATAATCGTGGTTTCCAACGCTTTAATCGACGGAGCGTCGCTATCGAGTAGGACATGGCACTGCAGGCCAACCCCGTCGATTTTGACGCCCCTCTTGCGAATGGCTTGGATTTTTTCAATTATAAAGTCCTGTTTAGCCACAGCCGTCATGCTGAAGTCGTTGTATATTAGCTGTGCTTTGGGGTCAGCCTCTTCAGTAAAGCGAAATGCATAGTCGAGATATTCTGGACCAATAATGCTATGCCAGTGACTTTGCCGCCAGTGATCATAATTGACCGCTTCGTTGACAACATCCCAAAGTGTAATGGCACCTTTGTAGCGGTCTACCACAGTACTAATGTGATTTTTCATTCGCGCTAACAGACGGGTTTTTGAGATCGCACGTTTGTTGGCGCGTCCCTTCCGATCGAAAAAGACCGAATCAGGTATTTGGTGATGCCAAATCAACGTATGTCCCGCCATGAGCATATCATTAGCTTTTCCGAATTCAACGAATCGATCAATTGAATCCCAGTTCCATTGGCGATCTGCCGGATGCAGCTCTTCCCACTTCATCGCATTTTCCGCAGTAATCGCCTTGAATTCTCGTGCGACAAGGTCAAGCATCGCGGAATCATGACCCTCAAGTGTTCGGTTAGAAAGTGCAGTGCCCAGGGCAAAGTCATGCTTGAAGATATCACTCAGTCCCGACTCACGAACGGCGCTCGAACGAGCCGATTGACTGGCAGCCGTCAAAGACGCCAGAGTCATGAGGTTTTGAACTAAGAATTGTCTACGATTTATTGCCATAAAAATTTTAACCCATGATTATTGTCTTAGACACCGCAGGACCCGATGATCCATGCATAGAGAGTGCGTGAAGTCTTTATTCAAAATCAAAAACGCTCTTGTGCGACTTTTTCGCGAGCATCCGGCCAATTGCGTAAATTTTAGGGCGCTTAAGGTGCACGCTTAACTTTAAGATTATAAATGGCATCATACGCTTTTTTTGAGCGCTTTTGGGTGTCGAACAACAGCGGATGATTAGTTCGTCCTATGACGGGACGGTCGTTCTTCCAGCTCTCATCATCAGACGTCCCCCAAAGCGAAACGCGGGCAATTTTGTCTCTGTGCTTAATAAATAACTCAAAAAGTGCTTGGTAGCGCTCGGCTAGTTGCTGCTCAATACGCGCTGGCAAGCCGTTTTTATAGGGGTCTAACGGATCTGAGTCGATGGGAAGATCGTCAATATGCAGGCCTTTATATTTCCATGCGTTGGGTAGCACGTCAACATCCAGTTCAGTGATATGCACACGAAGTCCGGCTTTTGCGAAATTAATGATGGCGGCCTCTAACGCATCGATGGACGGAGCGTTCGCCGCTAATGACACGTGGCATTGTAAACCGACACCATCGACTGTTACGCCTCTCTTGCGCAGTATGTTTAGAATGTGAATGATGAATCGTTGTTTTTGTCGCTTTTCCATATTGAAATCGTTGTACATTAGGTGCGCTGAGGGATCCGCTTCACGAGCTGCGCGAAAGGCCTGTTCCAAAAATTCCTCGCCCATAATGTCGTACCAGTGACTTTCGCGCCAGCGGCCTTTATCAGTCACGGCCTCGTTGACGACGTCCCAGAGGGCTATTTGGCGCTTGTAACGATCAATGACGGTCTGCACATGTAAGCGCAGTCGCTTGAGTAAAAGATCGCGCGATATGAGCGCATCTTGCTTTTTTCGGCTTTTAAAAAACACAGTAGGCGGTGTTTGTTTGTGCCAAATGAGCGTGTGGCCAATCATTAACATATTGGCTTCGTGCCCAAATTTAACAAAGCGGTCCGCTAGTCGCCAGTCCCACCGCTCATGATCTGGGTGGATACTTTGCCATTTCATGGCATTTTCAGCGGTAATAGTATTGAACTCTTGGGCGATCAGTTTAAACATCGCGGGATCGCTTCCGCTCAGTGTTTTATTTGAAATAGCGGTCCCCAAAAAGAAATCGTCTTTAAAGACCTCCGACAAGCCGGATGCATAGACGGCTTTGGCACGAACTGTCGCACCGAGCGGGAGTAATGCTGTCGCTAAGGCCGCATGATTTAGTATAAATTTTCGTCGGTTCAGAGGCATAGTCGCGGGTGTCTCGTTACTGCCAATGCGCGTGCGTGCATTGTCAGCGATCTTTTAAGTCGGAAATCGCATAGTAGGCCTGTTTCCGCTGTCCTTGGCGATCAAATAGCAGCGGATGATTTGTTCGACCGGCGACGGGCCAGTCGTTTTTCCAGGATTCATTGTCGGTTGTCCCCCAGACCGAGACACGGGCGATCTTGTCACGATGTTTGACAAATAACCTGAACAGATCTTGGTAGCGGGTCGCTAGTTTTTCCGCGACAGTTGCAGGTAGCTCATCGGGGTAGGGGTTAATAGCCTCTGAATATTTAAAATTGACGTCAATTTCAGCACCTTCATAGTTCCATGTTGCGGGTAATACATCAATGTCTAGTTCCGAGATATGCACGGTTAGACCCGCCTCTGCGAACGTTAAGATCGCGTTTTCTATTTCGTCGATCGTGGGTCCGTCGTCCAGGGTTGCATGGCACTCCATGCCGACTCCGTCGACGATAACGCCTTGCTGTCGGCAGCGTTTGATCTGCTCGATTAAAAAACGCTGTTTGTTGATGTGGTGCATATTGTAATCATTGTATATCAGGTGAGCAGACGGGTTGGCGTGCCGAGCAAAGCGAAAGGCGTGTTGAAAGTAGTCGCTTCCAATGATCTTGAGCCAGTGGCTGTTCCTCCAAGTACCTTGGTCGATCGCTTCATTAACCACATCCCACGCAGGGATCACTCCCTTGTAGCGACTCATCACGGTGTTGATATGCGTTTCCATGCGCATCAACAATTCGCTTTTGGTAACGGGTTCGCCATTTGGCTTAAAGAAAACGTTATTGGGGATTTGTGAATGCCATACCAGTGTATGCCCGATCATCAGTAGATTGTTGTCTTGAGCAAAGCGGACAAAGGCATCGGCCTCACGCCAGTCAAATTTCCCCAAGGTAGGTTGTAGGCTTTCCCACTTCATTGAATTTTCAGCTGTGATAGCACTAAACTCGTGGGCAATTAAGCGCATCATTTTGGCATCTTGGGTCGTTAATGTGCTCGCAGAGACCGCCGTGCCGAGTGAAAAATCGTCCGAAAACGCGTCAGCAAGCCCTGAATTCACAACAGCTAAAGCACGAATTTGTGCGCACAGGGGTGTCAGAGCACCTGCTGCGAGGACACTGCGAGTTAAAAATTGTCTACGCGTTTGGCGCACAAGGCATCCTTTTTCTCAGTCAGTTTACAAAGGGCGCGATAACAGGCTACTCCATGGTTATCGACGTCTCTGTGCTCTCTGCCCATCCGTATCTTACCGCCTTGAAGTAGGCAGTTTGGCCCTTTGTTAGCGCCACAGGTGCGGTGTATAGCAACCATGGCCCCGAGCCAAAGCGATAGCCAACAGATGCATGTGGGGTTTGGTTTTTGACAGTCACCAAACCGCTGGCATTACGCGCGAGAAGGGGCACTTGAGTGGTGGGTTGCAGACCGTCTGGCCAAAATCTGCGGGCCATCTCTATTTCAGGTATTTCACCCATGTCGCCCACCGAGTTTTGCCAGTCGTGCAACGTACTGCGCAGAGTTGCGAGTGTCTTTTTATGGTCCGGATGACTGACGAGGTTTGTGACTTCGTAGGGATCATTTATCACGTCATAGAGTTTTTCGGGTGGGCTGGGTTCAAACCATAGGCGCTGCGTGGCGTTCAGTTTGCCGTCTTCTAAGTGCTGCCACAGGTCTTGCATAATGTCTTGGCGGTCGCGGTAATTCATGTGGTTACCACCCGGTGAGCCGGGCAAATGGTTGCGAATATACTTAAAATTATGGCTGCGCACGGCTCTTTCGCGCGACAATAATTCATCGTGACGGTCTTTGGCAGCAAAGACATAGGTGCGGTCAGGGGCGTTAACTTGCCCTAAACGCGCAGCGCCATGCATATGCTCAGGAACTTTGATGCCAGCGAGTGATAGAACGCTCGGGCCAAGATCAACAAAGCTGATCAGGCGAGTATTTTCGCCACCCGCAGTATTTTCCTTCGGTCGATATTGTTCGGGCCAATAAACGATCATTGGCACCTTAATACCGCTGTCGTAGATTTCTCGTTTGGAGCGGGGAAGCCCATCGCCATGATCCGTCGTCCAGATGACGATAGTATTTTCGGCTTCGCCATCTTTTTCCAGTTGTAATAAGATCTCGCCCACGATCTTATCCATGTAGTGAATATTGGCGTAGTGCTGAGCGATATCGTTGCGCACTGTCGGTGAATCTGGGAAGTAGGGCGGTACGATGACGTCGGCTGGCGATACGATGTTAGGCTTCACGCGATCTGCATTACTAGCTTTTACATTTTCTGGAAAGATTTTGCTTTCGTGAGTATCAAAAAGCGTGATAAAACCGAAGAAGGGTTTATCGTCGCTGCGGTCCCGCCACGAAGCGCCACGTTTATCGCTGTCCCAAATCGTAAAGGGCCCGCCACCACTGTGCTCGCGGGTACTGAACTGGTAGTCTAATTTACTGTTATTGAAAGTAAAATAACCTGCACGCCTCAACAGTTCAGGATAGGCCTTCATCGTTGCCGGAGGCACGGTACGATAGGCGGATGGTTTAAAATAATTCGTGCGCATATGGTGCGCGCCGACCGACATCTGGTGTACACCCAAAATGTGAGCAGCTCGGCTGGGCGCGCATACGCCTGCTGTCGTGAAGGTGTTGGGGTAACGGGTGCCACGTGTTGCCAATTGGTCTAAGTTTGGGGTGACGGCTTGTTTGTCTCCAAATGCACCGACCCGCGCACTCATGTCTTCAGACATGATGAGGAGGATGTTGGGCCGTTCTTGCGCGGCAGCTAACGAACCGAAAAGTAACGCGATGGCCCCGAGTTGTCGTGCAATGCGGCGGCTAAACAGTTTTTTGTGGGTGTGCATTATGGGTACCTTAAGAGTCGCTATCTTTTATTTGAGGCCGTAGCAAAGAGAATCGGTGATTATTTCTCTTTGGATCATGGGCCTTAATGTGTTCCACCAACTGACCTTGTAATTCTAATACGGTATCGCGATAGGCGGGATTGTCGATCAGATTTTTCGTCTCGAGTGGGTCGTTGGCATGATCATAAAGCATATGTCCAGTCATGCGGTTGTGATCTTTGGGCCCGTTGCCACCGAAATAAGCAGAGTAAGAATATTGTTGGGTGGTAATGTTATCTCCGCGTTGATAGCGGGGAAAGACGGCAGGCTTGGTCGGAAGCGAGGCATCATAAAGATTGCGCTTGAATGATTTGCCATGTAGATGACTTGGCTTTTCAAGGCCCGCAAGGTCGACGACGGTTGGATAAATGTCTACATATTCGACGACCCCTGCGATATTTTTCGCGCGAGGAATGTTCGGCCCACGAACCATTAGCGGCACTTTTGTGGCAATTTTAAATAACGAGTGCTTATTCCAAAGTGTGTGGTCGCCTAAGCTGAATCCATGGTCACTCGACACAATGACAATAGTATTTTTCGATAACTTGAGCCGATCGAGCGTTTTTAGGACTTTACCGATCTGCGCATCTGTATAACTGACGGCGGCATAATACCCGTGCGTTAAGGAACGCGTTTCGTCGCTTGGAACGTTTTGTGTCCACGGGCTTGGTGCACTCGGGACCCCTGTGTACCAATTGCGGATTTCGCCGGAGTTGTGCCATGCACCGGCGGGCGCATTGTCGGGTCGAAATTGTGTCGTGGAAACCTGCACCGCATTGCGATCATACAAATCCCAATATTTTTTGGGTGCGGTGAACGGCAAGTGCGGTTTGTAAAACCCTACCGCCATATAAAATGGCGTATCGGCTGCTGCCTGAACCAACGTATTGAGCGCTGTAATGGCAGCTTCTGCAACGAGTCCATCGTGGTAGGCGGTATCGCTAACGTCTTCCATTTCGTAAGCAGGCGCTCGGCCACCTTTCGCGGGATCACAGACACCCGTCTCTTTGCAGGCTTTTTTAGACTTGGCTTTCCGGTGCTCCGGCTTGGCGTACAGGGGTTGACTCGGCGTCCAGGGTTTATCACTCCACGCATGGTCGCTGTCTCCTTTTGAATGAATGACTTTTCCGTAGGAGAGGGTCAGGTAGCCATGGTCTTTCAAATACTCTGGAAGAGTGACGATGCCGAGGGCTTCTTTGTCGATTCGGGCGGTGTATTCAACGAAGCGATCGCGCTTTCCGTATAGGCCCGATAGCATACTTGCTCGTGACGCGCCGCAGGTGGGAATGTTAATGTAAGCGCGGTCAAATACGGCGCTGTCGCTGGAAAATTTATCGAGATTAGGCGTGATTATGGCGCTATCACCGTACATCGATAAGCCTTTAGCGCGAAGATCGTCGACGATGATATGCACGAAGTTTAAAGCTTCCCGAGTGGGTCGGGGTGCGGCGGTTGACAGAGGTTCTTCGTCAGTCACACACAAGGGCCAAAACGGCATTGTTCGGTCGCGCGATTGAAAGGTATAGAGATCATCGCCGGTCTTGTAATCTTTGGTAATAAACGCCTGCGCATTTTTCTCATTCGTTGTGTCTGCCGTCCAATAAGGCTGATTTTGTTGCGGCCAGTTAAGTTCGGACTCCCAAACTCCGTTTCCTGAGCGACCCACGAGTGGGATTAAGTATTGAGTGATCTCGCTGGCCGTGGCTAATCGACCCCCAGCACTGCGACACCAAAGGGCGGCCTTGTCGTAGGACATTCTGCGAAAATAAACACTACCAACCCGCGCCATATCACGCCCGGCCGCTTTGTTTCCGCAGTCAGGACACCAATCACTTGCGGTTGCCTCTCGACCGGTTGGGGGTCGTAGAAAAGTGAGATTCCCCGATGTATAGCGGCCTTTTACCATCACGCTTCCCCCTGCCTTCTCGGCTGTGAGGTCGTTCATCGCGTACGGAGCGGCAAAGATATTGCCGCATAGAAGTGTCAGCATAAATGTTGTTGCTGTTGCTATTTTCGTTAAGCGTGATTTCATAAGTAGCTCTTTGGTGTGTTAATCGAAAGGAATGTCTCTGTTAAGGGCAGGTTTCTTTAAACGGGGCTTTGCGCGAACAGGCGGCTAGCTCGGTTTTAACGCCGAGATCTCCCTGATGATCCATCCATGCAATAAGGTCGAGCGTCATGTCTTCGATGATTTTGGCGTATTGTTCATCACCCGACAAATTATTGAGCTCATAGGGGTCTGCATGCATGTCATAGAACTCTCTTTGGGGCCGCTGGTTAAAATTTTGCACACGTTTTTTTGCCCATCCGTCGCCGTTATCAGCCGCTTTTTGCCAATCGAGCAGCATCGCCCACCCACCCTTTGTGGACGGCGCATCCGGATTATTTTGTGGACTAACAAAACTATTTTCAGGAATGAGATTAAGGATCAGTTTATAGCGGTTATCTCTTATTGAGCGGATCGGATAGTCATTGGCCCAAGCAACATTGCGGTTGGTGTGGACACCAAAGGCGTACTGATGATGGTATTGCGAGGTTTGTTCGAGTACGGGCAAAAAGCTTTTTCCGTCCAGAGTCGATGGTACTTTACCTCCGGCCGCATCAATGAGCGTAGGCACTACGTCAACATATTGAATGATGGCGTCACTTTGGGTATTTTTGGCAATGTGCTCAGGCCAACGGATGATAAATGCAGTTTTTACCCCCGTATCGTACAGGGTGTACTTTGCATAGGGGTAGTGAAAACCTTGTTCACTGGTAAAAATAAATATGGTGTTGTTGGTCACGCTAGCGCGATCAAGAAGGGCATTCACGTAACCTACTTCATTATCGAGATCGCTGACTTCAGCGTAGTAGTTGACCAGTCGCTCTCGGGTTTTAGGTGTGTCAACCATAAAAGGTGGCACGTTTAACGTGTTTGCATCGAAAAGTGAGGCATCGCCCCTGTTGTGCGGGCCGTGGGAGCTGTGCGACGCGATAATTAAGAAAAAAGGTTGCTGGCGGTCGCGGTTAATAAATTCGTCAACTTTTTCAAGGTCAAAAGAGGCCAGACCCTGTGATCCTTTCATATTAGGCATGCCGATTTTCTCAAAGGGGTAAACCTGCCGCGGCCCTTCGTGTTGTTTGCCTGCTTTGCCGACGCGATAGCCTAAGTTCTTAAAGTAGTGGGCGGCACTTTTGGTATCACTATAGGCGATTGAGTGCTGTGGGTATGCGCCACTTCGAACTGGGAATAGACCCGTATAAAGTTGCTGACGTGATGGCGCGCATGCGGCGGTTGCCGTAAATGCAGACGTAAACATCATTCCTTGTTTCGCGAGTTGATCGATGTTGGGGGTTTTTGTGTTCTTCGGGGTGAAATCATATACCCCATCATACGCGCCAATATCGAACCAGTTGGTGTCGTCAGACAGCATGAGTACGACATTCGGTGGAGCGAGTGCCTTAGCCGGTTGGCGCTCGTTTGCAAATGCCGTATGACTAAGAATGAGCATTAGTAGGATGACCCAGTATCCGTGTTGCCTCATTGAGAGCTTCTCCTAGATGTTAGGGGCAGGCTTTGTAGGATGCAGTATGCTCGCAGGCAGAGAGCTCTGTCGCGATACCTTGGTCGCCTTGGCTCTCCATCCACGCATAGAGATGGGTCGATAGCCTGTCGATGGTAGGTTTATGTGTCGCTTGCCCGGCTAAATTGGTCAGCTCATAAGGATCGTCGATAATGTTGTAAAGCTCGACAGGGGGCCTGTTGATGTATGCTTGAATTCTGTTTTGTGCCCATTTATCGCCTGCTTCGGCACGTTTTTGCCAGTCGCCCAGCGTCCCCCGATAGCTCGAACGATTCACCGTTAATAAATTACTGAAGTCATTTTCAGATAAAAGGTTGAGGATCAACTTATACCTCGTATCTCGGATCGAGCGAATCGGATAGTCTGAGCCTTCATGAATATTGCGCGTGGTGTGAACGCCGTATGCGTACTCATTGTGCTTTTGTGTTGTATTCTCAAGTACACCTAAAAAGCTCGTCCCATCGAGACCGTCAGGAATTTCACCACCCACTGCATCGATCAAGGTCGGAACAACGTCAACATACTGCACGATCGCATCGTTGTGTGTGTTGGGTTTGATATGCTCAGGCCAGCGAACAATAAAAGCGGTTTTTAACCCAGTGTCATAGGTCGTGTACTTGGCGAAGGGCATGCCGGCGCCTTGTTCACTGGTGAAAATAAAGAGCGTATTGGTCTTGGTCTGGGTGCGCTCAAGCAGCGTATCGACTGCGCCGACTTCGTTATCAAGATCATTCACTTCGGCGTAGTACTTCATCAACTCGTTACGCATAGCGGGCGTATCGACTAAAAAAGGGGGCACATTGAGGCGGTTTGCCGGAAATAAAGACAGATCACCTCGGTTGTAGGGGCCATGTGGGTTGTGGGAGGCGATAATGAGAAAGAACGGCTCTTTAGCATCGCGAGAGATAAACTCCTCAACCTCGTCAAGGCTGAATGTGGCATCACCATCGGCACCTTTGGTTCCCTCACTCAGGTACTCAAAAGGATATACCGAACGCGGTGAGATGTGCCGCTTGCCGGCAAGGCCAACGCGATAACCGAGCTCTTGAAAATAGTGCGCTACACTGAGTGTGCCGACGTTTGCATCAGAGTGTTGTGGGTAGGCGCCACTTCGAACTGGAAATAAGCCCGTGTACAACTGTTGACGAGTCGGCGAGCACAGCGCTGTTGCGGTGAACGCAGACGTTAGCATGAGGCCCTCGCTCGCTAAGCGGTCTATGTGAGGGGTATTGGCATTCTTCGGCGTAAAATCATAAAAACGGTCGTACACGCCGATATCGAACCAATTGGTATCATCAGACAACATGATGATGATGTTGGGTTTAGACGTTTCCGGCATGACGATCTTATTGAAGGCGCCTGCATGGGCTTGCAGATGAAAAATAAGAATACTCGTAAAAGCCAGTGCGAAACCTACTATATTTTTCATAAAAATAACTCAATGAGGGGTAGGAGCCCCAAAATGCCAAGGCCCCATTTTCTGAAGAATACTCGGATGACGGCTACAAACGGCCTCGGAGCGTTAGGTACCACATTTGGTCATTTACTTCGTAGCGACTAAATCGCTCTTCGATATCTTGATACCATTCTCTGGGTTGTCCCGTAAGATTTGTGACGCTTAAATCAACGCTGTACCCTTTCAAGCCCAAACCATCGAGCTTATAGCCAATCTTGGCTTCTAGTTGCCCATAGGCCTTACTGATCTGCGCACCGCCTGCTTGCGTTAAGTTGTCAAAGTACGCGCTGCGCCAATTGTAGGCGAGTCTTGCATCAAATGGACCCTTTTCGAACGAGGTTATAATGTTGTAACTATTTTTCGAGAAGTCCTGCATGCCAACGACCGTGCCGGTGCTTGACCGGTTAAATAGCGAGTTATCAGTGTATGTATAGTTCGTCTGTAACGTGATTCCGTTCCAAGGTTCAGGCAGTTGATCGAACGGTTTCGTGAAAGCCAGTTCAACACCCTTTACGGTAGATTCTCCAGCATTTACTTGTCCCACTAACCGATAGTTGATCACTGGATTATAGTCGGGGTTCGGCTCCGCATTGGTCGGAAAATCCAGATACTGAATATTGTTTGCGGGCATTAGCGGATCGCCCTGTAGATCATAATTTTTGAAGTCACCAGGACACTCGGTGGCATCAGCGTAAAGACCACTATCCATGTCTCGGCCATTTCCGGGTAATGGCGAAGAGCAGCGGAATCTGAAGCCTTGCTCTATTGCATCCTTATACGCTTTATTAAACACAGCTAATGAAGCTATCCCCCCCGATTCGGGGTAGTACTCAATGGATACATCAAACGCGGTGACCACCTCAGGTTTTAAGTAGGGGTTGCCTAAATTGCCAGCTTGCTCATAAAAACGTAGCGTGCCGATTGGCGCCATTGCAAACATTCCAGGCCGGCCCATGGCTTTGCTGGCGGCTAAACGCAGCAGCGTTTTATTGTCCGCCATAGGAAAAGTAATGTTGAAGCTCGGCAGTAAATTTGTATAACTGTTATTCACTTGATCTAGAGCGAGGCCATTTCCGCTATCAGAAAAAGCCGAAGCAAGGAGGTCAGTTTTAACATAACGCAGCCCAATATCACCGAAGAACTCCCCCGTCAGTAGGCCGCTACCCGAGAATGCACCATCGAAGTTCACCTTTAAGTACGCGGCGCTTGTATCCTCTTCAATGTCATAGCCCCAACCTGGGTCGGCGGTGAAGGGCGTTCCCCCAATTGTCTGCATTTCATCACCCATATTCATGACCCATTCCGCATCTAGTGTGACGTAGTCAATGTCAAAGTTCCCTGAAGCGCCATCCAACACATCATCATAAGGCTGACCAATGATACGACTGTCGCCACATGACCTTGTGTTGATGTCCCAATAGCCCTGAGGGCACAGGCGCTCATCAATAGAATCTCCACTGGCGCTTGTCAGCATCAGACCTGCCAAGTCTCCGTCTTCTGAGCTGTTCAGTGTATCTCTCGACCGTGCGCGGCTTCGGCGCGATTCACGAGTTGCAAAGCGCACTCCAAACTCCACCTGGTTAAATGCCGACCATTCAAAGTCATAGTCGAAATCGAGCTTGAGTTCTTGGGCTTCGTTACCCTCTGTTTGTGGTTGATAAGTAATACCATTCATTTTAAATTGGCTACTGTCCATCGGGTTAATCCGATTATCGTCGGTCAGCTCGAACTGTCGTGTGTGATGAGTAATGTCCGGCAGATCATTGCCCGTCGAAAAGTCGAAACGGGTATAAGGCAGTTGGCTGAAGCCGTATGTGACAGTGGCGTACAGCTGATTTTGAATTTGCTCAGCCTCGGCCATAGAAAATGCGGCATTCATCACCAGACGATCACTGATTTGCGTCTCATTGCGCAATGCGAACCCTTTTGTTTCGCTCTCAAAAGGCTGTCGTCTCGGTTGAATATATATACCTGCGCCTCGATCGAGACTTCCGTTACCTCTCACGTTACCCACGATCGCTTTGAGCAGGGTTTGAGAGTCTGAAATATCGCCATAATAGTCGCTTTGGCCGTCTGCTGGCCTGAAGTCACGCGCAATTTGTCGCCCATTCAACCCGGCATTATGCATATAACCAATGTCGCTTCGAAAGGACTCCGCCCAGTCCAAGTCCAAGATCCAGTCTGAACCGCCGGCCGTTTCGTACTGAAGCGTGAGTTTGACGGCACTGTTTTCGCGGTCCTGCTTGTTGGTTAGCAGTTGTATATTGCGGGGTATAAAAATCCCATCATTTAAGTTGACGATTTGCCCTTGCTCGTTCTCTTCGAATGGCGTGTTGACGCCATCGCCGTTAAAGTCATAATCAGTGGCGGCAAGGCCTTCCGTGTTTGCGTGTAGATTTCCAGTATTCACGGGGATCCAGCCTCGAATAAACATCGCGTCTTGCCGGGCGACTTTTTGATCGTGACGGACATTTAGTAATGCGCCAAAGCGGGTGCCATTACCTATGTCCCATTGGTCCACGGCGTAGAGCGTGCCTTTTGGCTTGAAGGCGTCTCCGATATCGGAATATCGAGATTCTACTGAGTAGCCCACGTATCGATTCTTACTATCAAGGGGCTTGGTCGTGTTTAAGCGCACGATTGCACCAAGGCCACCTTCCGTTTGATCCGCACTGGGAGACTTAATAACCTCTAAGCTGGAAAACATTTCTGCTGGAAGGCTAGAAAAAGTGCTGACGCCACGAGCGTTGTTTGTGGAACCAGAACCAATCTGAGTCATGCCATTGAGTTCAATGCGTACGCCGGAAATACCACGTACAGAAATCTCTTCACCTTCGCCAAAGTCTCGTCCGATTTGTACGCCAGTGATTCTTTGTAGCGCTTCTGCTACGTTGTTGTCTGGGAGCTTTCCGATGTCCTCAGATGTGATGAGATCTCGGATATCTCGAGCATTTTTCTTTTTGTTGATCGCGTCGAGCAATGAGGCTCTGATTCCGGTTACGACAATCTCTTCGAGTTCGCCGTCTGCCGCTGCTTCATCGCCCTCGCTCTGCGACAGCACTGGCGAAGACGCGATTAGTAGAGTCATCATGGCCATAACTGCAGCCGTTGAAACTGGTTTGTTTTGCATTTTTGACATGCTCTCTCTCCTCTTCTGATTTTACGGCAACCCTTTGCACTATAAAACAGCTACTAAACTGTTGCCGACACCGATCACCTGTTTAAAGTTTTGGTGTGTAAATTTTTGTTTTAATCAAATAGTCAGCAGGACTATTATGTGTCTAAATGTGTCTAAATGTGTCATATGCCGTAGCTCTTGTCAATTGGGAGTTCTCTATTGTCCGGTATTTTTCGATCCTGTTTAACGGTTTCTTTGCAGGGGTATAACACGCTCATGTTAGGGAGCATCGGACGGGGCATATAGTCACTTTGACTACTTTGTGCTAACATATCCTCAGTTGTGGTAACATTTCATTAATGTTGTTAGATGTGATCGCAGATTAGGCTGATTTTCAAGGTTTGTCAGCGAATTTAGCTGCCAAAAACAAGCAACGCATTAATCGAGCAGTAAACCAAGAGGTGGGTATGAGCCAAGGCGCGCTGAGCATTAAAGAAAAAGTTG
>CAJWCO010000041.1 GCA_913031145.1 uncultured Cellvibrionales bacterium
ACTGCTCTTATGTCAATACGACGGCCTTCGAAGCGAATTTCGTTGCTTTCTGAAACACGAAAGACAATGTTGGTGTTTTCAGAATCAGGGGGGGGTTGGTCGGAAACGGGAGGCCTATCGACCTGTATACCCACTTCATTGACAAAGGATGCGGTTACAATGAAAAAGATCAACATGATAAATACGACGTCGAGCATAGGAGTCATATCGATTTGTGACTCATCTTCTTCTTTTCGTCTTTTTCCAAGCGCCATAACTTCAGTCCACAGATTTACACGACTTCTACACGAGAGGGGCAATTCTACTGATATTTCTATAAATTGCTAGTTTGCATGTCTATTGTATACTGCGCTTAGCGATGGTGCACAATATCTGCGTGCTGAGTGTGACGCGCGATGATTTCTTTACGATACTTGCGGTTTTTACTGAGAAACCCATGCCAGAATTGCCAGAAGTTGAAACGACCTTGCGCGGTTTGGAACCGTGGCTTGTAGGAGGACATATTGCGTCCGTCACGGTGCGGCAGCCAGCACTTCGTTGGCCGGTGACAGAAAATCTTGATCAGCTTGTTAGCGGTCAACTTATCGTTTCGTTGACACGACGAGCAAAGTATCTACAGATACAATTAGAGCGAGGTTCTTTGCTTATTCACCTTGGCATGAGCGGAAGCTTGCGCATCGTCGATGCAAACTCTGCTTGGCGGAAGCACGACCATATCGAATTGCGAACCACACAGGATCGGTGCCTTCGCTACCACGACCCCAGACGTTTTGGCAGTTGTCAGTGGTCATTAGATGAGCATTGGCAACTCAAGAACTTAGGCCCCGAACCCCTCTCATCAGAATTTCACGGTGATCTTTTGTACAAACACTCGCGGGGTCGAAAAGTCGCAATTAAGCCGTTTATCATGAACGCCGCAGTCGTAGTGGGAGTGGGGAATATCTATGCGGCTGAAGCACTATTTTTGTCTGGTATCCGACCCGATCGCAGTGCAGCCAGGGTGAGTCGAATGCGCTATGACCGCCTTGCGACGAACATCAAAGGAGTGCTTGCTCGGGCAATCTCGCAGGGCGGAACAACGTTACGTGATTTTGTCGATTCCAAAGGTGAACCCGGCTATTTTCAGCAGCAATTAAATGTTTATGGACGTCAGGGTCAGCCGTGCCTGAACTGCTCTTTGGCACTTCGCGAACAGCGCTTGGGTCAGCGGAGTTCGGTCTATTGCGTGAGTTGTCAGACCTAAATACACCGCTCTGCGGGCCCTATTGGGCGGCAAATTTATTGGCAAGCGCGTTTACGACGTTCGTGGGAACAAAGTTTGACACGTCGCCGTCTAGAGACGAAATTTCGCGCACCAGCGAAGACGAAAGATAGGAAAAAGGCTCCGCTGGCGTTAAGAATACGCTCTCCACATCGGGCGCTAGAGCTCGGTTCATATTAGCGAGTTGAAATTCATATTCAAAGTCGGAAACAGCTCGCAGACCACGCAGAATCCCGTCTGCTTGGCAGTCTTTTACGAAGTTGACGAGCAAGTAATCAAACCCTTGAATTTCAACGTTGTCGAGGTGCCCTAGTGCCTCACGCGCCAAGTTCTGGCGTTCCTCAAGGTCAAACAACGGGTTTTTACGTTGGCTCGAAGCAATGGCGACGATAATGTGGTCAAAGAGCCGTGACGCGCGCTCGACTAAGTCGATGTGGCCGTTAGTGATAGGGTCGAAGGTGCCGGGATATACAATCTTGCGCATTAGCTGAAGCCACCGCGGTCTGCCGAGGTCGCATATTAACCAAATTACTCGCGCGGCTCAATACGTGTGTAAACACGGCTATCTACGTTACCGCTAATTTTTTGCCGTTTTAGTTGCCAATTAGGCGGAATTTGCAGCGGTGCAGACCCCGCGGCTAGTTCACAATAAACGTTAGCTGTTGCCGTGAGCCATCCGTGGTATTCGAGTTTTTGGCACACATTTTGGGTGAATTTCATGGCAAAGGGCGGATCGATAAATACGATGTCGGCTTTTTGCGTAGGAGTTTGCGTTAGCACACGCAAGCAATCGGCGTGTAACACCTGTAACTGGCACGCGCCTAATTGTTGCGCGTTGTATCGCAGCCATTGCGCGGCGGTAGGGTCATGTTCAATGGCTAAACATGACCTAGCACCCCTTGACAGTGCTTCAAAAGCCAGCGCCCCACTCCCTGCGAAAAGGTCGATACAGTGAGTGTCTTCCAGTAATGGGCCGATCCAGTTGAACAGTTGTTCTCGTATCCGATCGCCAGTGGGACGCAGACCCGCGGTGGGTTCAAAATACAGTTGTCGGCGTCGCCACTGTCCACCGATTATGCGGACTTTCCGAGCCGACTTGAGTCGACCTAGTGCGCTATCTTTCAAAAATTTTGTGTCCCGTTGGGTGACTTATGTTTCTTTTGCAAAGGTTAGTGATAGGATACCCCAATTGGTGACAGTCTTAGAATAATTAGTAGATATGAATAATCCTTCCGGCAAAGAAACCCCCTTGGTGCGGCCAACAAAATCCTTTTTGGATCGTTTCCGAAGGGCAAGTCCGGCGTCTTCGGAGAAACGCGAAAATACGAAGGCCGCGGGACTGCGTGGGGCGCTATCGCGCACCAGTCAGGGGCTAGCGAATTTATTGCTAGGGGCTAAAGTTATTGATGAGGCGTTGCTGGAGTCATTAGAGACGACCCTGTTGCAAGCCGACGTCGGTGTGCCAACGACCGACACAATTATTCGGCAGTTAACCACCGCGTTGGATCGCCGCGAGCTGCGTGATGCGGAAGTCCTCCGCGCTGAGTTGCGCCAAATCTTAATAGACCTGCTGTCGGTGTGTGAGGAACCCTTGGACTTGGAATCTATCCCAGCGCCCGCGGTCATTTTGGTGGTAGGCGTTAATGGGGTGGGCAAGACGACGACGATAGGCAAACTCGCAGCCCGTCTTAAGGGTCAAGATCGCTCGGTTTTATTGGCTGCAGGTGATACTTTTCGAGCTGCGGCAGTTGAGCAGTTACAAGCATGGGGACAGCTTCATGACATCCCAGTAGTCGCGCAGCACGGGGGTGCAGACAGCGCATCGGTGATTTACGACGCGCTGCAGTCGGCACAGGCAAAAGGGGTGGATGTGGTGATAGCCGATACAGCGGGACGTTTGCACAATAAAAATAATTTAATGGACGAATTAGCTAAAGTGGCGCGTGTTGCGGCGAAGCGCGATAGCACAGCCCCCCACGAGGTGTTATTAGTGCTGGATGCTGCGACGGGACAGAACGCCCTCGCCCAAATGGAGCAATTTAGCAATACCGTGGGTGTGACCGGGATTGTATTGACCAAATTGGACGGAACGGCGAAGGGTGGAGTGATTTTCTCGCTTGCAGACAAGTACCGGATACCTGTTCGGTATATCGGGGTGGGTGAAGCATCATGTGATTTGCGTCCGTTTGAGGCCGAGGCGTTCGTTGATGCGCTACTCGGCGCTGGCGACGCCTTATGATTGAGTTCGATAAATTAGGTAAGCGATACGATACCGGGTTCGAAGCGCTTAGCGATATCAGCTTCCATATGGAGGCGGGTGAAATGGCATTTTTGACGGGCCGTTCAGGTGCAGGAAAAAGCACCTTATTAAAATTATTGATGTTAATGGAGCGCCCTACCGAGGGTGATTTGTTTATCAATGGCACCAATCTGAATCAGTTAAGCAAGGCGCAAATTCCAACGTATCGTCGCCAACTCGGCGTGGTCTTCCAAAATCACCGATTGTTGATGGATCGCTCACTGTATGACAATGTGGCGCTACCCTTACAAGTGTCAGGGTATCCTCGTGGAGAAATGGGACGTCGGGTGCGGGCAGCGCTAGACAGCGTCGGTCTGCTGGAGCGCGAGCAATTGAAGCCGGCAGAACTCTCAGGGGGGGAACAGCAGCGCGTGGGGATTGCTAGGGCCATCGTGCACAAACCCAGAATCCTACTGGCGGACGAACCCACAGGTAACCTAGATCCGCAGTTGTCGGCAGAAATTATGGCGTTATTTCGGCGGTTTCAAACAGTGGGTGTGACGGTGCTTATCGCCACCCATGATGTGTCATTGATCAACCGCATGCGCCTGCGTATTTTACGCTTAGATGCAGGAAGCTTGGTCGAAGACAGCGGCAAGCGAGACTACGACGGTGAGTAAGACGTCCGACGCTACCCAGCGCGGCGCTAGCGCTAACCCGCCATTGGGTATCGCTGATCGGTGGCGTGGGGGAATGGCCAACCATCGTTTGACGTTGACACAATCGTTACGTGACATGGTTGCCGAACCGTTGCAAAGTGCCATGATTGTGATGGTTATTGCCATCGCTTTGGCGTTGCCGGGTGCACTGTTTTTGGCGGTGGAAAACCTCGAGCGTTTGAGCGGTAACGTCGAGGCCTCAACGCAAATTACGGTATTTGTTGAGATGGACGCGAACGATTCGGCGATTGCCCAGCTAGATGCAACGTTGCAGACCCTCGGTGGCGTCACATTGATTACGTTTATTTCGCCGGACGAAGCGTTAGCAGAGTTTCAGGCGTTATCAGGGTTTGGTAGTGCGTTGAATTATCTCGATGAGAGTCCTTTGCCGGCGGTGTTTGTAGTTCAACCTGATAACGTCGAACTTGAACTCGCGGGGCAGCTCGCCGACCAAATTCAAGGATTTCCTAGCGTTGATCAGGTTCAGGTCGATATGCAGTGGTTGCAACGATTGAGATCGATGCTCGAGATTGGAGAAAAGCTCATTACCGCACTCGGCATTGCGCTCGGTCTGGGCGTGCTCCTCGCGGTTGCCAACACGGTTCGTTTGACTATTCAAAACCGTACCGATGAGATTATTGTTATCCGTCTCGTTGGCGGGACCGATAGTTACGTGCGTCGACCTTTTCTTTATTCGGGATTGCTATTTGGGTTTACGGGCGGGGTCAGTGCCGCTGTCATGTTGTCGCTAGCCGTCGTTTGGTTGAATAGTTCAATTGAAGTCTTGTCGCGGCTTTACGAAAGCCGCTTTGTGTTGCAGGGCTTGAGTTTTTCTAGTGTCACAATGCTCTTGGGTGGGGGCGCGTTACTGGGCTTGGTTGGGGCGTGGCTGGCGGTGCAGCGACACATAAGAGGTATTGAACCCTAGGGGTGTTCGTGGCGTAATAAAGTTTAGCTAGGTTTATCAAATGTGGTAAACTAAGTCCCCAAATTTGTTTGTGGCTAACGCTTAATAAGGAGAGCCGATGTCAAAAGCCATCGTTTCCATGGAGTGGATGACTCCTGGAGCTAACCTAAACGCCTATATTCAGGGCGCTTCTGCCGTACCGCTTCTGTCGATTGACGAAGAGCGTCGATTGGGCGAAGCCTTGTATTATGAGGATGATCTGGAAGCGGCACGACAATTAGTTTTGGCGCACCTGCGGTTTGTTGTGCATATAGCGCGTTCTTACAGTGGCTATGGATTGCCGCTGGGTGATTTGATTCAAGAGGGAAACGTGGGTTTGATGAAGGCGGTGCGTCGTTTCAATCCTGAAAAAGGCGTGCGCATGGTGTCCTTCGCTGTGCATTGGATCAAAGCGGAAATTCACGAATACATCCTACGCAACTGGCGTATTGTTAAGGTGGCGACGACAAAAGCACAACGCAAGTTGTTTTTTAATCTGCGTGGAGCGAAAAAAAATCTGCAGTGGCTAAATCAACAAGAAGCCATGGCGGTGGCGGCGGATCTGGGTGTTGAACTGAAAGATGTGCACGAGATGGAGGTGCGACTGGCTGTTCGTGATCCCTCATTCGATGCTTCTGGTGATGACGACGATGACCGCACACCGATTGCGCCGGTCTACTACCTTGAAGACCATGGTGCTGATCCTGCGCGGATTAACGAAACCAGTCAGTATCAATCAGACAACACGGCGCGCCTAGGCAGTGCTGTGTCAAACCTTGACGATCGCAGTAGAGACATTCTTGAACGTCGCTGGCTAGCCGATCGCAAGGCGACATTGCATGAGTTGGCAAAAGAGTATGGAGTGTCTGCCGAACGAATTAGACAACTTGAAAAAAATGCGATGCAACGAATTCGTGCCCTGATGCAGGGGTAGTGAACGCCCCGCTTTGGCAGATCAGCCCGCACTGGGACGACGATGATAAACCAACCCCTATGGGTGAGAGTTGTAGCAGTTAATGGTTTTTTGGTGATAGCACTAGGTGCGTTTGCGGCGCAAGCGCTCGATGATCGATTAACAGACGCGCAGAGCTCTATCTTTGAAACGGCGGTTTTTTATCACTGCATGCATACGTTGGCCCTACTGGGCCTGCTGAACGTCACATTGCATCCGCGACGGCAATTGTGGGTTGCCTGCTTGTTCACGTTTGGAATCGTCGTATTTTGCGGGTCTCTTTATGCTTTTGCGATCACTGACGTGCGCCAACTTGTCTGGGTCACACCGCTCGGTGGCAGCGCATTTATTTTGGGCTGGTTACTGCTGTTTGTGTCAACATCTATGGAGACATAGATGCCGATAAAAACCGAGTTTCGGGATAAGGCCATTCGCAGTTATGTCATTCGAGCGGGCCGTATGACGCCGGCTCAGCGCCTTGCCTTTGACCACAGTTGGGACTACTACGGACTTCATCTTGATGATGGTTTATTAGATGTAGAGCAGGCATTTGGCGCATCTGCGCCGCTCATTGTTGAGATAGGGTTTGGCATGGGAGATTCGCTCTTGCAGATGGCGCGAGCGGCGCCAGATAGCAACTTTGTGGGCGTTGAGGTGCATCCGCCAGGAGTAGGTAGCATACTGCGTCAGGCGACCGACGCGGGGTTAAACAATCTGCGCATTTATATGGCCGATGCGGTTGATGTTTTAGAAGAGTGTATCCCCGAGTCGTCGTTGGATCGGTTACAGTTGTATTTTCCAGACCCATGGCATAAAAAGAAACACCTTAAGCGCCGTCTCGTGCAAGCGCCTTTTATGCAACTTTTACGCAGTCGCCTCCGTGTCGGTGGTGTCTTTCACATGGCTACAGATTGGCAACCTTACGCAGAGCATGCGCTCGATGTGATGACTCATGCAGAGGGCTATTATAATTGCGTCGGGCTGGATTGTTACGCAGAAAAACCTGATTATCGACCCGAGACTAAATTCGAACGACGTGGCGAGCGCCTCGGGCACGGTGTATGGGACTTATTATTTGCCCGGGAGGCTTGAAGCAAAGCATTTTTGTACGACTGATCATCAAGTCTACGTAAAATCGGTAGAGCAGTCGTAACGATCAACTAAATCGCATACACTAGCGCCGTCGGGCGATCGTTGGTGGTACAACTCTAACAAGGGATGGACTGGACGGCGCGTAATTTGGGTTCTTGAGGGGAGTGGTAATGCATATTATTAAGCTATTTATTTTGGGTGGTCTGTTATCGATAGCTGCCTGCGATCAGGTAAAGACTGAAACTACTGACGCGGCCTCGGAGGGTACTTTGGAGCTACAGAGTATGCCGCAAAAAATCAGTTATCTGTTTGGCGTGGATAGCGCAAAAAACCTTCAGCAAATGGGTATTGAAGTGGATAACGACGCATTTCAACTGGGTATCCTCCATGGTTTGGCAGGCACAGATCCACAATTGAGCGAAGATCAAATTGCGGAAGCTATCACGAGTTATCAGACGGAAATGACAGAAAAGCGAGCGGTTGAACAAAAAGCTCAAGAAGAAGCGTTGGCTTTGCAGTCTGAGGGAAATGCTAAAGAGGGTGCAGAATTTCTGAGTGCAAACGCAGCCAAAGACGGTGTCACCACGACGGCCAGCGGCTTGCAATATCGGGTTGTCACTGCGGGCAGTGGCGATAAACCGAGCGCAGAGAGTACAGTAGAAGTGCATTATGTGGGCCGGTTGATCGACGGCACAGAATTCGATAGCTCGCGCAAACGAGGGGTGCCCGCTCAGTTCGGCGTGACCCAGGTGATCCCTGGCTGGACCGAAGCCTTGCAGTTAATGCCCGAAGGGTCTGTTTGGGAGTTGGTGATTCCTGCAGATTTAGCCTACGGCCCTGCCGGCACAGGTTCAGGACCCATTGGACCCAATCAGACTTTGCTGTTTGAGGTCGAACTATTGAATGCCAACGTAACCGCTAGCGAATAAAAACTGACTTTAACGGGTTGAGTGCAACATCAGAGGTTCCCGTGAGGTTGACGGGAACGAGGCACTTTCAAACCATTAATTGTCCTTCTTCTTTGCGGGAATCTTGAAGTAACGCTATGACCTGGTCTTCAAGCTCGAAGCGCTGGGCCATTTCTTCTCCTAATGCAGACAGGTCTTCCGTTAGTGTGTCGAGATCATCGAGCGCAAGATATTTGTCGTTGAAGTCAAGCAGTGCATCGGTGCTTATCTGTATGCCGCGCATCAACTCCATGATGGCTTGCTGGTATTGAGCACGCGGAAAGATTTGATTTTGCGAGACCTGCTCAAAGACCTCAAAATGTATTAGGGATAAATAATCCACCATTGACTGACAAAATCCTTGGACCGCGGCGCCGTGCAGTGCGTTTTCGGCACTGAAGGTTTTAATATTGGCAAGGTCTGCATACTGCGTAAGCAACATACCACGCTGCTCTACCCAATGGTCGATCACGTCGATAATACGTGCCCAAATTTCGCTGTGTGTTAAATCTTTCTCCAAGTTATTTCCTACCCCTCACAGTCAAGTCGGCAGAATAATCTATTGGGGTATCCCTTGCAACTAAAGCAGGCGCGAGGTTACGTCTTCTAGGAAGCGTATTAAGTGTGTGCGATGCAACTCTAATGAACCGGTTTTTTACGCTCGCAATACCGAGTCTTTGCGCAACAATTGAAACAGCGCAATACCTAAATAACCGACACAACTTAACCACACCCACGCGGGTATACTTAAACCAAGAAATTGCCATTGGATCTCGGCGCATTGACCATCGCCTCGCATCAACATTGTCATCACTTCGGGGGTGGAAAAGGTATCAAACAGGTAATCGACAGGGGGACCACACGAGGGCACGAGATCTTCACTCAGGCTTTGCAACCAAACTTGTTTACTCGCGAAATAAGCCCCTGCCATGGCGCTTAAAGACGCAGCAATCGCATAGACTTGTCGGGCGCGTCCGGTGGGATTATGAACGGCGGCGAGGGCAAAAATGATCCCGCAAGCAATCACGAAAACGCGTTGCGTAATGCATAAATAGCAGGGCTCAAGGCCCAGATAGTTCTGCAGGTAAAGGACCGCGTAAAGGGTCATCAACCCGCAACCTAAGGCTGCGCCGAAGTTGACAGTTCGGTAACTTAAAAAGTACATGCTGTAGGCCCTTTTCGCGCGTTTTTATTGTGTGTAATAGTTGTGCAAGTAGTGCTCAAATGACATCTGATCACTTGTCTCTATTTCTTTTTGTTCTCGCAATGATTGCTCAGCAAGATATCTGTACTTATTCAGCAACGCATCTGCGGGTCGCTGCTCCCTGTAATGTTTTGCATGTTGCTGGCTCATGCGGAGTCCAAAAGCCGAATAACTTTCGCCGCGCGTGCGCATTTCTTCGAGTACACGTGCTGATAACGTCCGCTGCGAATCCAGCAGGCGACTCTCCATCGTTAGAAGCGCCGACGTATAGTTTTCGCACTGGTGCGCACGGTCTAGCAGTTCTGCCAGAGGCTTCATTGCGGTTAAAATATGCTGGCCCCACCTACGCAGAGAAACGTCTGCCCCATTGCGTCGTAGTAAAACGTTTGGATCGCGACCCTGATAAATGCTCATCCGATGATTGTACAGAATGGCTCGTTCTTGCTCTACATCAGACGGCGCGCTGTCCGACAGTAGGCAAAACAGTAAAAAGGTATCAAGAAAACAGACGGTTGTTGCGTCAATGCCGTGTGCGGAGAATGGGTTCAAGTCGAGACAGCGCACTTCGATGTACTGAATACCGCGCTCTTGTAGCGCATGCAGTGGGGGCTCGCCAGATACGGTGGTTCGTTTAGGTCGAATGGAGCTGTAAAACTCATTTTCGATTTGCAATAAGTGCGTGTTAAGTTGGCGATAGTGGTTATGGCGGTCTTTAATACCGATGGCTTTATAAGGCGCAAATGGTTGATCTAACGCTTGGCGTAACGCCGATGCGTAACTTGTCATGTCATTATAGTTAATCGTGAGTGAACTCTGGGCATGGCTTTGGTAGCCAAGATCGCCCATTCGCAAAGAAGTAGCAAATGGAGTGTAAAGGCTCTCGGTGTCGCCCTCAAAAGGAATTAAATCGTGTTCCTTACCCGCGGTAAAACTGCTGCACACCGCGGGCGTAGCGCCGAGTAAGTAGTGTAAAAGCCATGCTTGACGCCGGAAGTTGCGAATCAGCCCGAAGTAGCCTTGATTTTTGATCTCTTGCAACGGCAGTAGCACCGAACTTGATTGTTGTATGTCTTGCCAAAATGCGTCAGAAACGGAAAAGTTGTAATGCACACCTGCTATGGTTTGCATAGACCGCCCATACCGATAGCCTAAGCCTTTTCGATAGATGTGCTTCATTTGTCCAATATTTGAGTGGCCAAAATTCGCCAGCGGTATATCTTCTTCGCGACTTAGCCGACACGGCATGCTGTTAACCCAGAGTATTTCGCCTTTTAGTGTGTGGTAGGCGTAACGTTGAATATCGTCGAGTTCGCAGAAAATAGCGCTGATACACTCTGAAGGTTCGGTAATGAATTCCAGTAGCGCTTCTGAAAAGTCCATGGTGATCGACGGGTGGGTGAGGCCGGAACCCAGTTTCGTTGGATGAGCTGAGGTGGCCAGGTCTCCGGCGTCGGTAACCCGAAGACTTTCTTTCTCAAGTCCCCGCGTGATGTCGAGTAAAAGTGGCGTAGCCTCGGGATTAGTGAGGCGTTTCAGATGGTCGTTTAAGGACACTAAGGATTCCCTTCAGCGGGCAAGAATGGGGACGGTCAGATTTAATGCACCGCGTTGGCTCAGGACGGACCTATTTCACTACCGATAATGTATTACGGATGCCGCCCTACAGCAGTTTTTCGCTCCATGCTACAACATACGCCAGCAAATCATTTTGCTGGCGCGAGATTTTAACCTATTTGTCGTCGATGTAAAGCGCCGCCTGCTTACTGCGATGGCCTGTTTTTGTTCAACTGTTTGATATCGCGGCACCTGCAGATCGCCAATATTCTCGCCATCGCGCGGCAGTCAGGTACAGTGCGGGGACAAAAACTAATGTGACAAGCGTAGCGAAAAGAACACCAAAACTCAGAGAAACGACCATGGGAATGAGAAATTGTGCTTGCAGGCTTGTTTCTAAGAGAATGGGCATAAGGCCTATGAACGTGGTCAAAGAGGTTAATATAATCGGTCTAAAGCGGTCGATGCCTGCTTTCGTGAGCGCGCCATCAAGATCCATGCCGTCTTGTCTTAGTTGATTAATCCTTGCCATCAAGACTAAGTTATCGTTAACGACGACACCGGCCGCTGCGAATACGCCTGCCCATGACATGACGCTAAATTCTAGCCCAAGTAGGGCATGTCCGAATATTGCGCCCATCACCCCAAAGGGGACCGCAGTCAGCACGCCCAGGGGTTTTAGATACGACTTGAAGGATACTACCATCAGCATGTAAATGATGCAGAGTGCCGTTGCTACTAGCGAGGTAGCCGCGCTAAAAAACTCAGCCTCATCGGCACCTGATCCTGATTTTTCTACTGATACGTCGGGAAAGCGAGCCGTGATTTCATCACGTATGTCACCGTGGACAAGTTCACCTAGCGTGTCTGCATTGACGGTATCGCTTTCGGAAAAAGCGCGAATAGTCACGCCGCGTTGGCGGTCACTTCGTTTGATTCGGCCATAGCTTGGCACGTATTCTACGTCGGCGACCGAGTAAAACGGGACTTCTGCGCCGTTAGGCGTGCGAATACGCATCTCATCAAACGTATCGACTTGCCGGCGTTGGGTTTCCGGATAGCGCACCAGTACCCGCAAATCATCACGGCCTCGCGCGACCCGCTGCGCTTCTGCGCCATAGAAACCCTGGCGCACTTGCGTGGCCACTTCAGCGAGATTCACGCCAATATTATTTGCGTAAGGAAGTAAATGTATGCTCAGTTCGAGACGATCACCTTGGCTATCGTCAGAGGTTCTTGTTACGCCATTAATCTCTCTCAGGGCAGTTTCCAGGTATTCGCTCGCCTCGCGTAGTTGGCGAGCATTGTCGGACTTGAGCAAAACGGAGAAGCCTTGATTTTCTTTGCTGCCAAAGCCGGCAAGGGCTTGATACGACATGGCATCCGGAATTTCCCCTGTATGATGAACCCAACGCTCGCCAAATATTGGCGGGTCGATCACTTTGGAAACGCCGGGCGCCAGTTCTGCCCAGACCAAAACGGTATGACCCCAAAGGAAGGAAAGGGTATGCGCTGAAATCTCGCCTTCATAGCCGCTTTGCCGCAGGTTTTCATCGGTCTCAAGCACCTCAGTAGCGCGTTCAACGCGCTCCAATATCGCCACCATTTGCTCTCTAGAGTAATTTTCGGGCAAGCGAATTTCCAGACCCACAAAATCCCACGGAACGTCGGGCATAAAGCTCCGCTTGACATGGCCTGCACTCAGTAGGCTGAGTGAGAAGATCAGCGCGAGTAAAAAACAGACGATTGTTAGGTAGCGCCATGCCAACGCGCGCACTAACAGTGGCCGATAAATTTCGCCAGACAGCGTTGCCATAAATTTGGCACAGCGCGCACGTATTAAAGTCAATCCGCGACCTATCTTATGCGTTGGCGGCAGTTCTGGGGGCATGTGCGCAAGGTGTGCGGGAAGAATTAGCAGGCATTCTACAAGTGAAAAGCTTAGCGCGACTAACGCAACGACCGGGATTGACCAGATCATGCGGGCAAATTCGCCTGGCAGGAAGAGCATGGGAATGAATAAAATAATCGTCGTTGCAACAGCGAGTAAAACCGGCGCCAGTACTGTGTGCGCACCCTGTTCTGAAGCGGTTAATGCCTCATAGCCCTCTTCTTGGTGACGGTATATACTTTCGCCCACAATAATAGCGTCGTCCACAATAATTCCAAGAATCAACATGAAGCCAAACATTGACACCATGTTGAGCGTCAAACCCACGCTGGGCAAAAGCCACAGAGCGCCGGCGTAAGCGATGCCGATGCCGACGGATACCCATAGAGCGACTAGCGGGCGTAAGAAAAGCATCAAAATAATAAAAACCAAAACCAAGCCACCCAAGGCGTTTTTGCCAATGAGTGATAAGCGGTCAGAAAACATCACTGAAAAATCGTGGATAGCAGTGGCTTTGATATTGGTTGGTAAAAAGTCGGTTTGATTTTCGATATAGTCTTTAACAGCGGTAGTAGTTGCCACCACGTCAGGGTTTTCGCCCGTCGCAATGTCGATAAAGACAACACGTTCAGCATTTAATCGCGCCAAAAAATAGGTATCTTCGGTCGTTTCAAGAACCGTTGCGACATCGCCAACGGTGATACGACTGCCATCGGGTTTACTTTTGATGACAATTTTGTTGAATTCGTCTGTCGAGAATGCTTGGCCGCGTGTTTGTAACTGGAGGGTTCCATTTTCGCCGCGAATAGAGCCTGCGGGCGCACTTATCGAGGAACGTTGCACTGCGCTCATTACTTGGTCAAATGATATTCCAAAACGCTGCATGGCCAACTCTTCGAGTTCAATCGAGATTTCCGGTCTAGGCGTTCCCTGTAGCGAAACAAAATCGACTTTTGGGAGACGGGAGAGGTCATCGCGGATTCGCTCCGCATACCGTTTTAAGGTGACTTGTTCGACGTCCCCTGACAAGGACACGCGCATAACGATTGTCCGGTTGATTTCCTCAGATATTCGTGGGCGCTCCGAATCTCTGGGAAAAGTTTGAATGCTGTCGATATTATTTTGTATTTCGCTGATAAGCTTGTTTTTGTCAAAGCCGGATTCGACTTCAACGCTGACTCGGCCGCTGCCTTGCCACGCATTTGAGCGCAGTGACGAAACCCCATCAAGATTGTAGACGGCCTCTTCGATCGGAACAACAATCTGCTCCGCTACTTCCGTTGGGCCAGCACCCGGATAAGACATTTGGATCACGATGGAGTCGAGCGGAACAGATGGAATGACCTCTTTCCCGATTCCAATACTTCCCAAAACTCCGCCAATTAGAACGAAGATCATTAACAAATTGGCAGCAACAGGATCTCGCGCGAACCAAGAGACAATAGCCTTCATCGCACCGTTGCCTCGGCATCGGCTAAGTCACCGTCCGCGCGGAGTGTCGCTATGCGAACATTTACGGGCATGCCGCGATAGGCGTTTGGTACCGGCGTTGTGACGATGCGAGTATTTTTTGCGACGCCAGTGAGAATGGCTTCGTTACTCGTTGTTTGGATCACTTCGGTACGGCTGAATTGCAGCGTGTTCTCCGATGAAACCGTGAGGATTAGATCTTTTTGGATCAGCGCGTGACGAGGTATCAACACGACGTCTGCAATCACTTTTGCACGAATCTTTGCTTCAATAAAGCGTCCGATCTCAAGTGGAGGGCTCGATGGCGTGGATGCCCTGAGTCGTGGATCTTTTATTTCAACGACTGCAAAGGTCATCCGGCTTTCAAGGTCGATCGAGGCGTCAGTCCGGGTAATACGCCCGTGCCATTGATGAGTCGTACCGTCCTGTCGACTCTCCACAACCACGTGTGGGTAGCTTTTCTCTTGGGGGTTGAGGTAGGCGGACGGCAGTTCTACGAGTTGCGCCTCTCGCTCACTTAAAGGCAGGCGTACTTGCACCGTGTCGGTACTATAAATGGATGCTAGGCGCGAACCTAGCGACACATACTGCCCTACATTAACTAGTGTATTGCGGACTCTGCCTCTGAAGGGCGTGTTGATTGTCGTACGAGCTACGTTCAGTTGCGCACGGTCGCGTTCAGCAAATGCAGACGCCAATGAAGCTTTTGCGGCCTTTAGCTGGGGCTTGCGTAGGAACAACGCATTGGCCTCTTCATCGCCTAACTCGCGCCATTCTCGCTTGGCCTGACGCGCGCGACCCCGCTCTATGGCAAGCTGTTCTTCTGCTTGCGCAACGCGCGCTTGTGCATTGACCAGGGTCAGTTTGTGATCGATGGCTTCTATTTGGATCAACATGTCGCCTTGAGCAAAAAAGCCTCCATTGGCAAAGTTATCAGCAACCGCCTCAATACGGCCAGACACCTGCGCAACCAAATCTATTTCGCGCTTGGGTGTAACCGTACCCTGAGAGTGAATGTAGAGCTGGTATGGTTGTGGTTGTGCCTCTTGAATATCGACGGTCAGTCGCGGCGGCGGCGGCGCTTCAGTGCGT
>CAJWCO010000042.1 GCA_913031145.1 uncultured Cellvibrionales bacterium
GAGTGCCCAAAAGGGGTGTAGCTGATCATGATGTTTTCTTTTGCTACACCACTTGATAAAAGGTAGGCCTCCAGTATTTTGTTTGTTGTGCGGGGATAAACATAGTCAGTGCCGGCCAAAACCCAGCGTTCAACTCCTATATCATCCATGAGGTACTTCACGGCCGGAATGGCCTGCTGATTGGGAGCTGCACCGGTGTAGAAAACGTTCTTTGAGGATTCTTCGCCTTCATATTGAACTGGATAGAATAGCAAGCCGTTTAACTCTTCAATCACTGGAAGCACTGACTTACGGGACACCGAAGTCCAACAACCAAAGATCACGTCCACCTTCTTCTGGGAAATTAATTCCCGAGTCTTTTCCGCGAACAATGGCCAATTTGATGCAGGATCAACCACAACAGCCTCAAGCTTTTTTCCAAGCAAACCTCCTGCCTTGTTCTGCTGCTCTACCATCATCAAAACAGTGTCTTTGAGCGTGGTTTCAGAAATTGCCATGGTCCCTGAGAGCGAGTGGAGCACTCCCACCTTAATCGTGTCATCGGCGTTTGAAAAGCTTTGTGAACCAAAGCCCAAAAATGCGAGGATTAATGTTTTGTTTAAAAAGTTGTTGATATTCATAGTTAAGCCCTTTGATGTGAAAGCTCTGGTGATTAATAGTTTATGGAAAGCAAAGGCCTCACAGATCGATATTATTTAAGGGCTCCAACGCAAAGATTTTGGAGTATCCACTTAATACGTTCTTATCCGAAACCACCTCCATGATAGGGAGCAAATTATCAGAAACTGCGTGTTAGGAACAGTGAAACTGAGCAAGTAGATTGTGGCGGAGAGAGAGGGATTCGAACCCTCGATACGCTGTTAACGCATACACACTTTCCAGGCGTGCGCCTTCAACCACTCGGCCACCTCTCCGGTTCTACAACGCGCGCGCAGACGGCGCGTTTTGAGGGTGCAGACTGTATACAAACCCCTCTTTAAAAGCAATCTGGGCGCGCGCGACCTACTGTCTTACCTCTCTGAATGACGGCGGTAAGACCTGATATGAACTGCGAAACGGATTAATGTCAATACCACCACGCCGTAAGTAGCGCCCATAAACGGCTAGCCGACTCGGCTGACAAACGTGCCAGATATCCTGAAAAACTTGCTCTATGCACTGCTCGTGGAAATCCTGATGTTGGCGGTATGAAACAATGTAAGCGAGTAACCCGTCCTTGTTAATGGGGGCCCCTGTGTAGGACACATAAATCGAGCCCCAGTCTGGCTGATTGGTCACAGGGCAGTTAGTGCGTAATAAGTGGGAATAAAGTGTCTCCGTCGTCGCGGCACCGTCAGTAACGCTCAATAATTGCGTGTCTGGTGTGTACTGTTTAATGTCGACATCGTGGGAATCTAGACAATAGCCGCTTGGCATCGACATTGGCCGCTGCAAATTATAAGTATCGATCGGATATAAGTTGATCTCAATGGGGAACTCTATCGCCGCTGAAAAGTCTTTAATTAGGCGGGCCTGAACTGTTTTCCAGCTATCAAAAGTCGCCTGATTCAAGCTATTAAGATAAAGTTTAACTGATTTTGACTCAACAATATTTGGGCTTTTACACGACACACTCAATTCCGCGATCGCCATTTGCGGCAATCCTCGTGAATTCAACCACGACAGCTCGTAAGCAGTCCATAGGTCAAAGCCCAGAAAAGCCACGTCTAACGCGCGATTATTTTGGCGCGCCTTACTGCGCCCAATTGGATGCAGTAATTCAGCATCAAGCTCGGCACCGTAGCGCGTCACATGCCCAAGGCTTGTATCTGAATAGTCGACCATCAGCTACGTAATCGAGAGCTATCTTGTAACAGCCTTAAGGTCGTCACAAACAAAAATAATGTAAACAGCCCAACCATAAAAAATGCCCAAGCAATATCGATATCGGTCACGCCAAAAAATCCGTACCGAAAAGTATTCACCATGTAGAGTATTGGATTGAGTAGCGCGACATCGCCCCAAAACTCGCTCAGTAATTGCGTCGAGTAAAAGACCCCACCAAGGTAAGTCAAGGGCGTTAGAACGAAGGTGGGCACAATAGAAATATCGTCAAAACTGTCTGCAAAAATGGCATTTAGTAATCCCGCAATCGAAAACATCATTGACGTCATCAATATGATCGCAAGGGTAACAGGCACGCTGTGAACGGAAAAGTCGATAAAATATAACGATATCACGGTAACAATGGCGCCAATACCCAGGCCCCGACTCATGCCTCCCACCACATAACCCAATAAAATAATGATATTTGGCGTCGGCGATACCAGCAGCTCTTCAATGTTACGCTGAAATTTAGACCCATAAAATGAAGAAACAACATTGGAGTATGAGTTGGTGATTACCGACATCATAATTAACCCAGGCGCAACAAACTGAATGTACGGCAACCCCGCCATATTCCCAATTCGACTGCCAATGAGATTACCGAAGATCAAGAAATATAAGACGATTGTGATCACAGGAGGAATGAGCGTTTGGGGCCAAATTCGTAAAAAACGCTTGATTTCGCGCACGACGATGGTCGAAAAGGCGATCCATATTTCATAGCGACTCATTGGGTTTTCTCCGGTAATTTTTTCTCAACCAGACTCACAAAAAGTTCTTCCAACCGATTGCTTTTATTACGCATACTCAGAACCTCGACCCCCTGCTGATCTAGCGCCGCAAAGAGCGGATTGACTGATTGACCACTCGCCACATCCACTTCGAGTGAGTGACTGTCTGCCTGCACAATAGGGTATCCGGTAACTTCTGGCAGTGACGTTAAGACGTCTCGCACGTCGAGCACGAACGTCTCGACATTTAACTGCTTAATCAGTGCCTTCACGCTCGTATTCTGAATGATCGCCCCATGGTCAATAATCGCTACATTGCGGCACAAACTCTCAGCTTCTTCGAGGTAGTGCGTCGTCAGAATAATACTGGTGCCGGCGCGATTGATTTCGCGCAGGAAATCCCACATGGAACGCCGCAACTCGATATCCACACCCGCAGTGGGTTCATCAAGAATTAACAACTTGGGCTGGTGAATGAGCGCACGAGCGATCATTAAACGACGTTTCATACCGCCTGATAGTGTTCTCGAGGCGTCGCTACGGCGCTCCCACAGGCCAAGCTGTCGCAAATAGACCTCGGCCCTCTTTAGGGCAACACTGCGACTAATGCCGTAATAACCCGCCTGCGTAACCAATATATCGATCGGCCGCTCAAACTGATTAAAATTAAACTCTTGTGGAACAACGCCAATCTGCATTTTGGCTTCAGCGAAGTCCTTATCAATATCATACCCAAACACAGAAACTGACCCGCCACTTTTACGAACGAGCGAACAGATAATACCGATTGTTGTCGATTTTCCCGCACCATTGGGACCCAACAGAGCGAAAAAATCGCCCGCCTGCACGGTGAGGTCTATATTTTTAAGCGCCTCATATCCATCGGCATAAACCTTGCTAAGCTGGCTGATGAGAAGTGCTGGCGGTCCACGATCTGTCACAAACGTGGTCCCTGTCTATTCATAAGTAAACCTGTCAATGCCCTACTCCTAATTGTGTTATGCACACGTCACCACTCACTGCCCTATAATAGATTTCCCAGACGTCGTTGCTCCATCCAATTACTCCCCGAGGGGCGCGTCGGTTTCGCAACCAGCGGCGCTGCCCGTAAGGACCATAGACGATGCACAAAACCACCATGACTCCGGTTGGGCCAGTGACATTAGCCTGCGCTAATGGCCGCCTCACCCAACTGAGATTTTCGCAGACAATGGGAACACACCAAAGCGTGTCCGCTTCAACCACTGAAGCAATAATTATACAGCAGGCCTGTACTCAACTTCATGAGTATTTTTCTGGGTTACGAAAAATATTTCACTTGCCATTTCAACTCAACGGCACCGAATTCCAGCGACAGGCATGGCAACAACTCATACGTATTCCCTATGGGGAAACACGCAGTTATGGCTGGCAATGCCAAGCCATCGCGCATCCAAAAGCCGCGCGCGCAATCGGCAACGCAAACCAGCGCAACCCCTTAGCTATTATCGTACCCTGCCATCGAATCATCAGAGCCGACGGATCTCTCGGCGGTTATTCAGGCGGCGTACCTGCAAAAGTATTTTTACACGCGCTTGAAAATGTCAACATGCTCTAGCCCGACATTCCATTGATGCCCTATTTGACACCATTGAATTAGTGCATAATACCAAGGTAACGCTTCAGTAAAGGCCAAGCGCACATGCCCCGCAAGACCATTCACCGCTTTGTGCCCAATATGGCGCAAGCACTTGAGAAACCGTCGTTGCGGTGGTTGAAGTCGTTAATGCGCGACCCAAACCTTTTACATATCAACCGACGTTCGGTCTCGCTAGCGGTTTATATAGGCATTTTATCCGCTTTTTTCCCCATCCCAGGACAAACGTTGGTTGCCGTCTTCATGTGTTTATGGCTCGGGGGCAATTTACCGATTGCTGGATTAGTCATATGGATCAGCAACCCACTCACCATGCCGCCGATGTTCTACCTAACTTACCGTCTTGGTAGCTTTTTGCTCGACACCGAAGCCATTAATTTTACGGTTTCTTTAAGCTTTGAATGGTTCCGCCATGTAGGCGCTCAGATCCTGCTACCGCTGATGGTTGGGAGCCTACTTAGCGGCGTGATCTTAGCGACACTGGGCTATCTATTGGTCTTACAGCTATGGCGCTGGAAAGTCCTTCAAAACTGGGAAAAACGCAATATCGAACGACTCCAACTCATTCATGACCAAGACATCTCCGACTAAAAGCGAAGTTCCTCCGCTGGATTGATCCGACTCGCGCGCAATGCCGGAAATACCGTTGCAAGAGTATTTAAAAGCGCCGACATCAGCGCAATCGTGGCCACATCACCCACCCGTAAATCAACAGGCACATAATCAATCGGGTAAACTTTGGTATCCAGAAAAACAGTGCCTGATATATCTTCAATCCAAATAATCAGCTCAGCTAACCACTGGCATCCCAAAACGCCCAAGATCACCCCCAAACTAATACCCGCTAGACCGATCAAAAGGCCTTGCACGAAAAAAACCTGAACGATTGAGCGTGTAGACAGCCCCAATGTTTTCAACACTGCAATATCTCTGCGTTTATCAATCACCGACATCATCAACATAGAGACAACATTAAATGCGGCAATTGCGACAATCATAAAAATCAGCAACCCCACCATATTGCGAGATAATTGAATCGCTTGATAAAGATTACCATGCGTCTGAAACCAATCTCTAAACCCGTACCCCTCGGGTAAACTTCCAAGCAGATTGAAGCCTTGGCGTCGGGCGTCAAAAGGATCGGTCAATTGCGCCCGTAAACCACTAACCCCCGGCAACACCCCGGCGATTTCTGCGACGGCGGACAGTTCACCCAAAGCCACAATCTGATCGAGTTCTGTATGCGTGGTAAACACACCAATGACGTTGAAATGCTGAAGCTGCGTTCTTGCAGACTCGCTACCTGGAAATATAAAGCGAACCGACTGACCCACGGCAACACCCAAATCAGTTGCCATTGATTGCGATAGAAGTAGCTGATTCTCGCGCGGGAAAGGCAATACTTGGGCCGCCTGCATTTGCGCAAAGCCCTGCGGAATGGCCTCTTGTGAAAGCCCCAATATACGCACTGGGCGCGTCTCTCCCCGCGCATAAAGCAGCCCCTCTAACTCGGCAAAAGGGCTAATTTCTAGCACGCCATCTGCCACCTCAAGCGCCGCTTTATGCAAACGCCAGTCAGGATCGTTCCTATCATTAATAAAGATCAAATGAGGAACAACGTGTAAAATACGCGTGCGCAGTTCACGCTCAAAACCGTTCATCACGGCGACCACGACAATTAATAGGGCGACACCAGTCACCAAGCCCATAATTGCCAGCGACGAAATAAACGACACTAAGTGATTAGGATGCGACCGCGCGAGCGTATAGCGCACGCCAAGAAAGATTTCGAGCGGTCTAAACAACGGGGATTTCACCCTGTGGATTCGACGCGTCTAACTGAATGGTGCGATCCATTTGCGACGCAATTGATAGATCATGCGTCACCACGACAAAAGAAATTTGCAGCTCTCGATTGAGATCGAGCAAGAGTTTAAGTATTGCGCGCGCATTCGCGCCATCCAAATTTCCCGTCGGCTCATCCATCAGCACGACGGAGGGCTGCATGACCAAAGCGCGCGCTATAGCCACTCGCTGCCTCTCACCCCCCGACAGTTCTGACGGACGATGCGCCAACCGGTGCTGCAGCCCAACTTGCTCCAGCAATTGTGTCGCTCGCTGCGTCGCCTCTTTAACCGAAAAATGTCCTATCAAAGCGGGCAAGGCAACATTTTCGAGAGTCGAAAATTCACCCAGTAAGTGATGAAACTGATAGACAAAACCGACATGCCGGTTGCGCCACCGGGCACGTTTAGAGGAATCTAGCGTTCGCCAATCTATGCCACAGACACTTACAGAACCGGAATTCGGATCGTCCAAACCCCCACATAAGTTCAATAACGTGGTTTTTCCAGATCCTGACGCACCAGTAATTGCAACGCGCTCACCGGCAGACACCTGGACGTTAAAATCAACCAAAACCTGAATATCATCACTTCCCTGACGATAGCTGCGATTAAGACCGAAGACTTCGAGGACCGGCTTAAATGTCATAACGCAATGCCTCTGCTGGCATAATCTGGCCGGCACGCCAAGCGGGATACAAGGTCGCTAATAAACTGAGCGCAAACGCCATAGCCACCACCTGAATCACATCGGATACAAGAATTTTCGACGGCAGTACATTGATCAGGTAAATTGATGGGTCAAATAAATGCATACCCAAAAGACCTTCAATGAAGGTTACCAGCATTCCTACATTTGCGGCCAAAAAACACCCCACGACTGCCCCGATCGCTATCCCTAAACAGCCAACGGCCAACCCTTGAACAACAAAAACTTGCATCACCATACTTGAACTTGCTCCCAGCGTTCGAATCACCGCAATATCCGCACGCTTGTCAGACACCATCAATACTAAACTCGCCACAATATTAAACGCAGCCACCGCAATAATGACCGAAAGTAACAAACTTACGATGCTTTTTTCCATCCGCATGGCACGAAATAAAGTGCGCATACTGCCTTGCCACGTGTGTAATTCAGTCGCTGGTGGTAATAAAGTCTCTAATTCAGCGACTGCCGCATGCACCTGATAAGGATCATGCAATTGAATCTGCACACCTTGATAACCCGCACCCATGCGCAGCAGTGTGCGCACATCTTCCCGATGCATGAATGCGGTCGAGGCATCGACCTGTGCGCCGACCTCGAAAATGCCTACGACTTCAGCCGACTTAAGGCGAGGAAAGATGCCTGCGGGGGACACGCTCAGATGCGGGAGGGTTAACTGGACACGGTCACCCATAAAAAGACCCAGTTTTCGGGCTATCTGACCCCCTAAAACTATCCCAAATTGCCCGCTTTCAAGGGCCAGCAAATCGCCCGCAATAAAATCGTCGCTCAGTCCGTTAAAGGCCTCATTTTCTGACTCGATTCCCTGCACAACCGCACCCATCTGACGGCTAGCACCGGACAACATTGCATACGTTTGTGCCAGCGGTACGACAGATGATACCGCCTCAATTTCGTTCAGCCGCGCCATCAGTTGGTCATAATCCGACTCACTCAGGGCGGCAACAGGCTTTGCTATCACATGCGGCACAACCCGCAATAAGCGCTCTTTAATTTCAGAATCAAAGCCGTTCATCACAGACAATACGGTAATCAAGGCTGTCACCCCAAGAGCCATGGCGCCAATAGAAAAAGCTGACACAAAGGACACGTATCCGTCGGCGCGTACACTGCGCGTATAACGAAGACCGATATATAACGGTAAATTTGTCAACATCTCGGGATTAAACCCCAAACCCATCGCGCAAACAACTCAGCAGCCGCATCCATTAAGCGCGCGTTAAACCGTGATCATTTTTTACCGGGGAGCAGTCGCAGAGACAGAGGGCTCAACTAAGGCCGTCGCAGGGTATGTAAGCGACGCCGGTGAGGAATCAGCCGGTACCACCTGATCACACTGAGCGGTGTCACCGCCGCAAATATCGCAGCTGTAATCGGCCTCACCCAACGCTGCACCGACACCGCCGCAAGACCCTATTATAGGCTTTCCCTGAAAAATGACACCCACCGCCATGGAGCTTATCAACACAATAAAAAAAAGAATACTTAAAACTATTTCAGCCATGCAGGAAAACCTCAGTGCGTTAGCGCGGGCAACATCGAGTCGCTCGATGCTGAATCTTCTTTCATATAGGGTGCAAAGGCAAGGCTATGTTGAGCAATAAAGCCGTCGTCCTTGCGCACCAACAAATAGATCGCTAAACCCAATTCGTTGGCACGTTGGATGGCCTGTTCCTCGCCCATCACAAAAAATGCCGTGGCCCATGCATCCGCTTCTGCACAGCGGGGCATCACGACGGTAACCGAGGCCAGTGCGTGATCAATGGGATAACCACTGCGCGGATCTATCATGTGCGAATAGCGCTTTCCATCGCGCTCGAAATAGTTGCGGTAATCACCCGACGTGGCTAATGACACATCCTGTAAATGCAGAATGCGTTCAACACCGCCCGTCAGTTGCGGAATCTCAACAGCTACCCGCCATAGCTCCCCCTGCGGGTTATTTCCGCTCACACGCAATTCACCACCAATTTCAACCAAATAATCGGGGAGTGCGTTCATTTCCAGATAATCTGCAATCAAATCTACAGCATAACCCTTTGCGACGGCCGAAAGATCTAGCTGCACACGCCGACTCTTACGTAAAAAAACGCCTGTATTTGTAGACTGTAAAGTCACCGCATCAAAACCCGCACTTGCCAACGTTGACTGAATCGCCGTCGATGTCGGTATTTTGTCGCCCGTTTGCGAAGGTCCGAAACCCCATAGGTCTACAAGCGGCCCCACTGTAGGATCAAAAGCCCCCGCACTCAAACGCCACACGTCAGCACTGACATCTAAAACTTCAGCAAAAGGAGCAGAAATAGCGTGCGGCGTCGAACGTGCTACTCCGTTAAGCTGACTCAGTTCAGAATCGGCCTTATAGGTCGACATCGACGCATCCACACGGTCAAGAATCGCCTCTACCTGCGCCGCTAAATCGCTGGGCGCTGGTTGGTCGGCAACCACCGTGATGTTGTAGTGTGTTCCAAATTTTGCACCGGTCAGCTCGATCACCTCGGGCCCGCTGTCGCAACCCCCTAACAGCGCAGCGAAAATAGCGCCAACAAAAAAAAACGAGACCCGTAGGGGCCCCGTTTTAAATTCGCTACTGGTTTTGCTATCCACCAAAATCATCAAGAAATATGTTTTCATCCTCAACACCCAGATCGCTCAACAACTTCACCACTGCCGCGTTCATCATCGGCGGCCCACACATATAATATTCGCAGTCCTCTGGTGCTTCGTGATTCTTGAGGTACTGTTCATGCAGCACATTGTGAATAAATCCGGTCAGGCCATTCCAATCGTCTTCAGGCTGCGGATCAGAGAGCGCCAAATGCCACTTAAAATTCTCATTGTCGCGCGCTAATATGTCGTACTCATCATCGTAAAAGCACTCGCGTAACGAGCGTGCACCGTACCAGAAGCTGATCTTGCGATCTGATTTAATGCGCTTCAGCTGATCAAAAATATGTGACCGCATCGGTGCCATACCCGCACCACCTCCTACAAAAATCATTTCATTGTCGGTCTCGCGCGCGAAGAACTCGCCGAAAGGGCCGTAGACGGTAATTTTATCGCCCGGCTTGAGGCCAAACACATACGATGACATAACGCCTGCAGGAATGCCTGAGGATCCGGGCGGCGGCGTCGCGATGCGAATATTAAATTTTACAACGCCCTTCTCTTCCGGGTAATTAGCCATCGAATAAGCACGTATAACCGGCTCGGTGACGATCGATTCCTGCTTGAAAAACCCGAAACGTTCCCAATCACCGCGGTATTCTTCATCGATATCAAAGTCAGCATATTTTACATGATGCGGGGGACACTCCAGTTGGACATATCCACCCGCGCGAAAGTCGACATTCTCGCCCTCGGGGAGGCGCAGTGTTAGTTCTTTGATAAACGTGGCGACATTATGATTTGATTCAACCACACACTCCCACCGCTTCACCCCAAACACCTCTTCAGGTACCTGAACTTTCATATCCTGTTTGACAGGCGTTTGACACGACAATCGCCAGCCTTCCTGTGCTTCACGTCGATTAAAATGGCTCTCTTCGGTTGGAAGCATCGAACCGCCGCCATCTGAAATGATACATTTACACTGCGCACAACTGCCGCCGCCGCCACAGGCTGAAGGCAAGAATAAACCCGCATTCGACAACGTCTGTAACAATTTATCGCCGGCCGCCACGGTAATGGTCTTCTCACCATTAATTTCAATGTTCACATTGCCTGAGGCCACTAATTGACTTCGCGCAACCAAAATGAAGACCACTAGGGCCAGCATTACGGCCGTAAACATGGTCACTCCAAGGATAATTTCAACACTCATTACAACAACTCTCTCTAGCAATATTCACAGGTCTATTCCGCCGAACGACATAAAACCCAAAGATATTAAACCCACGGTAATAAATACGATGCCTAGCCCTTGAAGGCCTTCTGGGACATCACTGTATTTCATTTTTTCGCGAATACCCGCCAATACGGCGATCGCAAGCGCCCACGACGTGCCGGATCCTAAGCCGTAGACCACGCTTTCAGTAAAATTGTAACCGCGTTCTGCCATGAGTAATGACCCACCCAAAATCGCGCAATTGACGGTTATTAACGGCAAAAATACTCCGAGCGCGTTGTAAAGCGCTGGTACATATCGGTCTAAGACCATTTCCAAAATTTGTACCATCGCCGCGATCACACCAATAAAACATAGATAGACCAAAAAACTTAGATTGACCTCGGGCAGTCCAAGCCATGCCAATGCACCGTCGCCGAGAAAATATTGTAACAGTAAGTTGTTCACCGGCACCGTCACAGTCTGAACCACAATCACCGCAAAACCTAAACCTATGGCCGCATTGATCTTTTTTGACAAAGCAATAAATGTGCACATTCCCAAAAACATGCTTAACGCGATATTGTCGATAAAGATGGAGCGGATTAACAAGCTCAAATAATGTTCCATCAAGCAACTCCACTGGTGCGACTGTTTGCCGTAATCTTAAAGTCTGATTTTTCTATCTGAGACTTTTTCCAAACCCGTAATGCCCAGATAATCAGACCGATCAGAAAGAACGCACTCGGCGGCATTAACATCATGCCATTGGCGACATACCAGCCACCCTCTGTGGTCAAAGACAACACCTGATAACCCCAGATCGAGCCCGCGCCAAACAGTTCGCGAACAAAGGCAACGAGCATCAATATCAAACTGTAACCCAGACCATTACCTATGCCATCGAGAAGACTTGGAATGGGAGGGTTTTTCATCGCAAACGCTTCAGCGCGTCCCATGACAATACAGTTGGTAATAATCAACCCGACAAACACTGATAGCTGCTTGCTAATATCATACGCCACGGCTTTTAATACCTGATCAACCAAAATTACAAGTGATGCGATAATTGTCATTTGCACGATGATACGAATACTGCCCGGAATATGATGACGAATCAGAGAAACGAAAAAATTCGAGAACGCGGTAACCACCGTCAACGCAATACACATCACAAATGACACCTTCATACTCGACGTGACCGCCAGTGCGGAGCAAATACCCAAAATCTGTAGGGCAATGGGATTATTGGCCACCAAGGGTTCGAGCAATATGTCTTTGGTCTTTGCCATAGTTACGCCTCTTGCGATTTTAGATGTTGAATCAACGGTGCAAAACCGTCATTACCCAGCCAGTACTTCACCAGATTGTCCACGCCGCGGGTTGTTAACGTAGCACCAGCCAACCCATCGATCTGGTAATCGGCGCCATCGCGCTGACGATCAACCTTACCTTTAATTACCGTAATGACCCTTTCGCCTGCGGCATAGGCGGTCTTACCCACCCAACTTGCCCTCCACCCTGGGTTATCGATCTCACCCCCGAGACCGGGCGTCTCTGCATGTTCGTAAAATCCAATGCCAGCGACCGTCTCAAAATCCGACTCCAGTGCCAAAAATCCGTACAGCGTTGACCACAACCCATACCCTTTGATGGGCAGAATCATTTTCTCAATTCCCGCCGGACCTTCGACAACATAAACCGTCGCATAGTACGCGCGGCGTCTGATTTTAGCGGGATCTGCGTCTGCCGCCAGCTCAACAGACATCGCCGGATCTTTTGACGCCTTGCGCTGATCGTAAGTCAGTGGGTTTACGGCATCACTAAAACGCCCTGACTCCATATCAACGACACGGATTGTAATCTGCTCGAACTGCTTTTCAACATCGACCCCGACTTTTAACAACCCCGCGGCGGCAAGAATATTGGTTTTAAGGTCGAGTGCCTTATTCACCTCTTGGGCGGGCCTCAATATGACAGCAGCAGCAGATACCACAACGGCACAAACAATGCATAGCGCTAAGGCCACGCCGAGTGTTTTACCAATCGACTCACTAGCCACGTGCCAATCTCCTACTTACATTTGCCTGAACCACAAAGTGATCGATGAGCGGAGCAAACAGGTTGGCAAACAAAATTGCTAACATAATGCCCTCCGGAAACGCGGGATTAACCGCGCGAATTAAGATGGTCATGACCCCAATCAACGCCCCGTAATAAAACTTGCCCGTGTTCGTCATCGACGCAGATACCGGATCCGTGGCCATAAAAACTGTTCCGAATGCAAAACCCCCAATGACCCAGTGCCAGTAAAACGGTAACGCCAACATCGGGTTCGTTGACTCTATGCTGTTGAGCAACGTTGCCAAAAACGCCGAACCTGCAAGCACGCCAACCATTATCCGCCATGACGCGATTCGCATCGTGAGAAGAAGAGCCGCACCCAACAAAATCGCGAATGTGGATGTTTCACCAATTGAGCCTTGTATCGTGCCGAAAAACGCATCCGACCAGGCTATAGAGTCTTGTAGTCCCGTTAGGCCATCCGACGCAGCAACCGACAACATGGTCGCGCCGGTGTATCCATCAACCGCCGTCCACACGGCATCACCACTCATGTAGGCCGGATAAGCGAAATACAAAAACGCTCGCCCTGTTAAAGCAGGGTTCAGAAAGTTCTTTCCAGTTCCGCCAAAAACTTCTTTGCCAATCACAATACCAAAACTAATCCCTACCGCAACCATCCACAATGGAAGATCTGGCGGACAGCACAGTGCAAATAAAATTGATGAGACGAAGAAGCCCTCGTTGACCTCGTGCTTGCGAACGCTGGCAAAGAGCACCTCCCAGAAACCACCGACAAAAAACGTTACCATGTAGATCGGCAAGAAGTACGCTGCGCCATGCACGATGTTGTCCCAAATACTGGTCGCGTTATACCCCGCTAGCAACCCAATAAACGCTCCGCGCCATCCCTCTTGAGAGGCCATTCCCATCTCAGCCATGATGCTGTTTGCTTGATAACCCACATTCCACATACCAAAGAACATCGTTGGGAACGTAGCGACCCAAACAGTAATCATAACCCGCTTAAGATCAACGCCATCGCGCACATGCGCGCTATTTTTGGTGACATCAGACGGCTTAAACAACGCTGTATCAACCGCTTCATACAAGGCGTAAAAATGGTTCCATTTGCCTCCGCGAAGAAAGTGCGGTTCGTATTTATCCAGTATTTCTCGCAACAATGCCTAGCCCTCCGCTTCGATTCTGACTAGATTCTCGCGCAAAATTGGCGCGTATTCATACTTCCCTACGCAGACATAGGTATATAGGCCCACATCTTCTTCATCTAGCTCAAGACAACCTAATTTTTGCGCCATCTCAGTGTCACCAACAATGAGTGAGCGCAGTAATTGAGTGGGCAGTATGTCCAGCGGTGTAACCGCTTCGTAAGTCCCAACGGGCACCATCGCACGCTCACTCCCGTTGGTGCTTGTCGTCATCTGTTGTAACTTTTTAGACATCGCCGACACGAAAATTGGTAGGACAGAATGACTGCCCTCACCCGCGCGAAGATAATGCAAAAACTGCCGCTCTCGCCCCTCGCGAATCACTGACACTTGCCCATGGTAACGCCCCAGAAATGCGAATTCTGCCGCGGCTTTACGCCCTGACAGAACGGACCCGGAAATTATGCGATTTTCATCGTTGCTTAATTCACCGATCACTAACTGATTCAAATTAGCGCCGAGCTGTGTGGTAACCAACCGTGGATTCAATACCTGAGGTCCGGCCAAAGCGATCACCCGACTGGTATCGATGCGACCACTCGCGAACAACGCACCAAAAGCGATGACGTCCTGATACCCAATGGTCCAGACCGTTTTATTCGCACTGACCGGATCGACGAAATGGATATGCGTGCCCGCCAGACCCGCGGGATGTGGTCCACTAAATGAGATTTCCCTTACGCCATCAACATCCGCACCTGGAACCCCAGAATTCGGCGCGGTACAAACGTTGACAGGGCCATCTGTCAATCGGGTCAGAATACGCAAACCGACGACGAACTCGTCGGTACGAGCAGCAATGATAACCGCCGGATCCGCGGCCAATGGGTTACTGTCCATGGCCGTGACAAAAATGGACGAGGGCACACTGGTAGGCACTGGTACCTTCGAATAAGGACGGGTCCTGATCGCCACCCACTGCCCCGAGTCCAATAGGTTGTTGCGCACTTGTTCCCGCGTAATACTCTGCAACTCATCACTGCTGTAGCGCTTAAAAACAACTTCCTCGTCACCATCGACATCAATCACTAGCGACTGAAAAACCCGGCGCTCACCCCGATGAATTGCCACAATTTTGCCCGCCGCTGGCGCCGTATACCGAACCTCTGGATTCTTTTTGTCAGTAAACAACAGCTGCCCAAGTTTTACCGAATCACCTTCTCTGACCTCCATGGTGGGCTTCATACCTTGAT
>CAJWCO010000043.1 GCA_913031145.1 uncultured Cellvibrionales bacterium
AGCCCGAGCTCCTCCGACGTTTCAGCGTGTGACTTACCCTCTAAGTACACTTTTCGTAGTATTTCGTCTTGTTCTTTCGGCAGGTGCGCTAGCGCCGCCTGCAAACGCTCCTCACTACGCTTTTGCTGCAGCAGCATCGTGGGCGTTTCCTCGTCGGGTTCATGCCAAAAGTCTTCGTTTTCCAATGGCAGATGCTGCGTGTTACTTTTCCGCCGTAACATATCGATCCGGCAGTTTCTAGCAACTGTGTAAATCCACGTTGTTGCTGACGCTTTCTCTGGGTTATATCTGGCAGCTTTCTGCCACACCTTGATCATCACCTCTTGCACTAGGTCTTCGCTTAAGCCTGGGTACCAACCCTCGTGCCGACTCGCCTGAGCAAAGCTCTTTATTAGGGGCGCGTAGTGCTTGAAGAGCAATGCGAATGATTCTCTATTGCTGCTGCAGCCTACGTCCACAAGCAGCTTGCTCCACGTGTCTGACCGCTTCATCGAAGATCCGAGTCCTGGAACCGCTTCGTTCATATGCGTTGGGAACTTTGCTTGTTTGAGTGAGCTGTGCATCATACCGCAAATCTTTAAATAACTTGAATGCTTTACGGAGGTTCCAAATTTTTGGATTAGTTCGCTGCTTGCCAGCGATATAATTTGTAATGAAATAGATCTACGTTTAGAGAATTTATTTGTACAGGCGAGTAGGCAGCCTTTAATGATAATAATTATTAATTGCATTCAGCTTTAGTAATGATTATCATTGCGCTGAAGTTATGCGCTCGGTCCACCCGTTCTCGTTTCTTGACGTGGTTGGCTCTTCGCGCTCTGGAAATTAAGATTTTTGATGAGCGAGGTCGCGAGCGGCATTTTTCGTAAGCAAATACTTGATTAAGCAAATACGTGATGATAAGGATGGCAGAATGAGCATGTTAAAATATTTTTTTATGGTTCTCACAGTGATTGTTGCAACCGGTTGTTCTGATGGAAAGGACGGTGCGCCCGGAGCTCAAGGGTCTCAAGGGGAGACGGGTGCTCAAGGCGAGCAAGGACCACAGGGCGAAACAGGGCCGCAAGGGCCGGCTGGTGAGGATGGACCACAGGGCGAAACAGGGCCGCAAGGGCCGGCTGGTGAGGATGGTGAGGATGGACAATCAGCGAACGAATTAACCGAAAGCATGAAATATCAATTCACCAACACCTATTTTTCACCGGAGCCAACCAGCTCAGTGAGCTATACAGGCCAAACCGCGCGTCAACTTCTAATTTCTGACATGGCGTACTACATGACGAGTGTTCTGGTTGATGACGCCGCTAGCACGATCGACGGCGTGACAGAAAATTTAAGCTTTTTTATTCGAGGTACCGACGCGGACGTCGCCGATACGCTCATCGGCACTTATATTACTGATGCGGCTAACGTGACGTTGAAAGACGCGGCCACTTACGGTGCGATATCAACAGGAAAAAACCTCGATGGGAAAATCGCTGGAGGCAACGGTAATGGTGGAGGAGAAACGTCAAAATTAATTGGTGGAGAATTCTTCGGATGGAGCGAGGGAAGTCCAGCATTACCCATTAATTTGGTGGATCAATGGATTGCTTCGCAAGCGGCATTGGCATCGGACGGCGTTGCTGTTCAAGTTGTCGACGCCTCAGGTGCGACATCATCTGCAAACGTCAACACGGACGCTCATGGGCGCAATTTTAGGCAGCTTATGCAGAAATTTCTGATGGGTGCAGTCAATTTTTCTCAAGGAACAAATGACTACTTCAAGACCAATTTTGCGGGTTCGAACAGCGATGGTGTGAGTGCTCTAGCGGAACAAGACGGTACCAAGGGTTATTCATACGGGGAGCACAAGTTCGACGAAGGTTTTGGCTATTATGGGGCCGCTCGGGACAACTTGCTTTACACCGATTTGGAAGCGCGCGCGAAAAGTGGTCGTGTCGGCTGGAACAAAGGCTATCATGACTCTGACGGAGATGGGCTAATTGATGTGCGCAGTGAATACAACATGGCGCATTCGCAAAATTGCGCGAAGCGCGATGCAGGCTCTGCCTCGGGACCGACGCCTACTGATTTTTCAACGGACATAATGACCGCAATGCTTGCGGCGCGAGAAATTATCAGTGAAGGGGCTAATAAGTTAGCGCCAGGTCTTACTGCAGCCGAAGACGCAAAACTTCAAGAACACATTCAAGTGGCATCTTTAGTGTGGGAAAAGTGTATTGCGGCGACCGCAGTTCACTACGTCAATGATGTTCTAAATGACATGGCGGAGTATGACAACGGCTTCCCAGCGTCGCTCGCCAATTTCGAAAATGTGGCAAAGCATTGGTCTGAACTGAAAGGGTTTGTTATGAGTTTGCAGTTTAGCCCTGCTTCACCTTTTCGAGACCCCGCGGCGTCGGTAGATCTGGATGATTTGAAAATGATCAGTAATTTGTTAGGCGACGGTCCGGTTTTGGCGAATGGTAGCCAAATGGGCGTTCCCCCTGCAGGTTCTGCAACTGACGCAATTTATGCTTATCAAGGTAAGCTCAATACGGTTAGAAGTGTTCTGCAAAAAGCTTACGGCTTTTCAGATGCAAACACATTGGCTTGGTAGTCTGCAGTGTCTTCGTGAGCACGATGTTAGCGTGCACGTGAAAAGTGTAAATTATCGAGTTAGGGTCAACGTTTGTTGGCCCTAACTCGGTTGAGAAACTGGCAGATAGACCGCCAGCTGTGATCTGACTTGCCGAGCATTTTAGTATTTAAAGGGGAGCGTAAGGATAGCCGTGCTACTCTAAGTGTAAGTGTAAGTGTAAGTGTAGCTCAATCGCTGCTGGTAACATCGAATTACAATCGCCAACAATGGCGGAAAACACTGAAGGGCTGTGAATAACCGATAAAATTTGCACGCGTCATGCTCAGTGTGTTCCAAAGGCTCAGCAACCGAAACTTTGAGTCTTCCAAGTGGCCGATTCCAAACGTGAAAATCATAAGAGAAAGTGATATGAAATCTAGACCAGTTTCCGTACGCATATTGCCCATCGTATGGATGTTTTGGGTCAGTATGACCAGTTTATATAGCAGTGCCGACGATTCGGCGACCGTATTCGTCCGTTTGCATAGCAATCCTTTTTCTGCGCCTTATTATATTTTTTCTGAGACGGAAAATGGCTCGTCAATGACGGTTGATCTGAAACGGGGCGCGACTTACATCTTTCAACGAACGGATTCAGGTCACGCGTTTAATATCGGAGCTTCATGGAAGTCGGGCCTTTCGGCAGCTAGGCTGTCAAGCACGTCATCAAATGATCTAGTTGACGGTGTGGGTTCTATTCAGGCAGGCCAAACCCTAACGCTCTCTATTCCTGAAAATTTTCCTCAAAACTCGATTAAATATTACTGTTACCTGCATTCGTCCATGATCGCTGCGTTCGCCGTTAGTGACCCTGTTCCCGATACCGATTTAGATGGCCGACCTGACGATATTGATTTGGACGACGACGGAGACACGATTTTAGATAGTGACGAGATCGCTGCCGGTACAGATCCTCTTTCCCGCGACTCTGATCAAGACGGCGTGGACGACAATCTCGACGCACTCCCGTTAGACCCACTCGAGATTTTCGACACTGATTTAGATGGCGTGGGTAATGATACCGACGCTGACGATGATGGCGATGGTATTAGTGACGTTCAGGAATTACTTGACGGGACAGATTCTTTAGATACGACTGACTGTAATGCTTGCGAACCCGTGTCGGGGATCGCTTATCACTGGAAAAATCACTCCCTATTAAGCGACGTGAGTCTGAACTTAGTGGGTGGTGGGCAAAACGAGATGACAGACCATACGCTCTCAAACGAAAGCGGTTATTACATGTTTGGTAAAAAATATGGTGGAACCAACAGCCTGGCAATAAGTAAGCAAATTGGTGCGACTGAATCGGGTAGTGTGATCAGTTCTGCCGATGCTTTGGCGGCGCTAAAACTGTCGGTGGGTATCAATCCCAATGAGGACCCTGACGGCTCTGGCCCCCGCCTAGCCGGAGACGTGTCACCGTATCAATTGATTGCTGCAGACATCAACGAAGACGGACGTGTGACCTCGGCAGACGCTTTGGCAATTTTAAAGATGGCGGTCCAGCTTACTTCTGCACAGCCACCGCGATGGGTATTTGTTGCGGAGGATTACGATTTTTGGGACGAAGCAACCGAGAGCTTTGCTTCATCACGAGAAGATATAGCGTGGGACGCCGGTGTGATGACGTTTAAATACCCGCAAAAGCGCGTTCAAAATGCCGTTGGAGTTCTCGTCGGCGACGTTAACGGGAATTGGAGCGCACCACAGGGTGCCAATAAGTTGACCGACAGTTATTTAACCAACCTAATTGCGTCGCAAGGCGGTTCACTGGCGCAATGGGGCGTGACGGACACAGGTGACTTGGGGGGCGGTGACAATGATACTACGGCACCCGTCATCAATCTCAGTGGCGACAACCCCCAAACCATCCAGCTCAACGGCAACTATTTGGAGGAAGGCGCGACGTCGGACACTGGCGAGAATGTAATTATTGACGAGACTGATGTAGATACGTCAGCGGTTGGAGAGTACCAGGTTTTTTACAACGTGACTGATGCCGCAGGTAACATTGCCATAGAGATTGTTCGCACAGTCAACGTGGTTAACTCATCGGCGCCAGTGACGAAGCACTCGGTCCTCACCAGTATTATTGACACCATTGTGATACCAAATCACAAAGCAGTTGCCGACCAATCGGCACTTTTTGCGTCGGAAGGTGGGCCGGTGGCCTCTTATTGCAGTGCTATCGGAACGGCTGACGAGGGCACTAAATTAGACGTTGCGAAAGGATCATGGAAGAGTTTGATGGGGGCAATTCAGAAGACTGAGATTCATATCATAGGGCCGTCTGCAAAGAACAACAAGTCGCTCAGAAACAGAGTCTATTTTTATACGCCGGAAAGTCAGTTATCCACGTGCGCAACAGATGTAGCGGTCGTGCGAGCTCATAACGAAACCAACTTCGATGTTGCAATTACATCAGCAAATCAGAGGAGCTTGTCGGCAGTTGAGTACCTTTTGTTCAGTGAAAACTTGGATCACACATGTCGATCAAACGTATCAACGGTGGCGGGTTGGCCGTCGTTATCGGAAGCTGAACGAAAAGCGCAGCGATGTGCGCTCACGCAAGCAGTCGCCAGCGATATAGCAGCCAACGCAGCATTTATCCACAGTGAGTGGGAAACAGACAGGGCGGTCTTCTTGGACCCATCTGAGATAGGTACCTACTTTAAGCTAATGACCGATGGTTTGTTTTACTTTGAAAAGTATTCAAAATCGTCAAAGTTGGGCGCACCACTCGGGGTTGATAATCTTTGTGCGGCAGAACTCACTTGCCCTGAGTTGGTTGAGTCACCGTTCAGCGAAACGTCAATTGAAAACATTAAAGCGAATGCCCAACAGTTTCACGATATCTTCGATGCGGGGCTTGACTCCCTGGCTGATCAACAAGCGGGTAGTGGCGTTTGGTCGTCCAATTTTAAAGCATCTGTTGTTGCTGTTATCGCAAAAATTGATGCTATGTTGGCGTCCTCGCCTCGCGTCTCTATCAAACAACACGTTGAAAACATTGTGGACACAGACGATATGGCGGCTTGCACGAATGCATTTGCAAACCCTGACAGTGCATCGGGCTCTGATGCATGTTCGCTCAGCGGACTTTTGAAGAAAGTTACAGATGAACTAAAAGTTGATTTCGTTGCTTACCTCGGTGTTACGTTACCAGACGGAGTGCAAGGCGATAATGATTAGATGGGTCACTCGAATATCTTTGCTGATGCTGTTTACTTCTGCTGGCTACGCGGATGCTCAAAGCGCGATTGTCACCGAGGTGTTAATTGTTGGAACCAATGACAGCAAAGATAAACTCCCCGGGTCTGGTATTTACATCGATGCAGAGCAGTTGGAAAAGCACGGTTACAGTGATCTGAACGCGATCGCCAGCCAAGTGCCAGGCGTGTATGTTCGGGAAGAAGACGGCTATGGGCTTCGACCAAATATTGGCATTCGAGGAGCGACATCGGATCGCAGTCAAAAAATCACCTTAATGGAAGATGGCGTGCTAATAGCGCCGGCTCCGTATTCTGCGCCAGCGGCTTACTACATTACCAACCCCTCGCGGTTACATGCGTTGGAAGTTCTTAAAGGGCCATCAGTGATTCGATCGGGTCCTCACACCGTTGGCGGCGCAGTAAATTTATTAACGCGCGCTGTGCCAGCGGAAAATAGGGTCGAAATCGATGTGATGGGGGGATCAGATGGCTATTACAAGGTGGAGGGTGCTGCGGCTTATGTGCAGGGGAATGTTGGGCTCCTGCTAGAGGGATTGAGCTACGGTAGCGACGGTTTTAAGGAGTTAGACGACGGGGGGAACACGGGTTTTGTTCGAAATGACGTCAATTTAAAAATTCAATGGACGTTGAATACCCTTGCCCCACAGACAATTGTCATGAAGTTGGGCCTTGCCGATGAGGACGCCGACGAGACTTACTTGGGATTGTCGGATGAAGATTTCGAAACGACTTCTAGCCGCCGTTACCGGGCTTCCCAGCTAGATCGGTTCCAGTCGGAACACCAGCAGCTTCATGTAAGTTATTTGCTCGCAATCGAAGACGATTTAGAACTCAGCGCGAAACTTTACGTCAACGAATTTTATCGGTCTTGGAACAAATTTAGTGGTTTTATCGATGGCCCGCAGGCACAGGATGTGTTGAGTAATCCTAGCGCTTACACGAGCGCGTACAACACTTTAATAGGACAGAAAGATTCACTTATTGGGGACTTCACAGATCTAACCATTGATGTGACAGATAATAGCCGAGAATACCGATCTCAAGGATTACAAATTGACCTTTTACAACACAAAAGTTTTTTCGGTCTCACGCACGCTATTCGCGTTGGACTGAGGTTTCACGAGGACGAGGTTCGTCGTCGCCATCAGTTGAAAGGGTATTTGATGAGAGCCGGAAACCTAATTTACGACGAGATTCCCCGCACCTACAAAACCGACAATTTTGCTCACTCGGCCGCTACTGCGCTCTACGTGTCAGACGAGATTGAGTGGGCAGACTGGACTTTTAATCTAGGCGTTAGACACGAAGACATTCGAGGTCGAGTGGACAATTTCTTAACCGACGGCATTGCTGGGAATGACCAGTCGATCACTGCACCAGGCATTGGACTGCATCGGCAATTAACTGAACGAATGAGCATTTTTGGCGGTGTATATGTGGGTTTTTCTCCGTCAGGACCCGGCAAGTCAGGGGCTGATGCCGAGGAGAGCGTCAATCAAGAATACGGTATTCGCTTTATTGATGGCGATAAGTCAGCCGAAATGATCGCGTTCCGAAGCGATTATGACAATTTGCTTGGGCGTTGCCGCGCCTCCGACTCAGACTGCAGCATCGGCGAGGAATTCAGTGGCGGTCAAGTTGAAGTCGAGGGCATTGAGGTGTTTGGCCGAGGCAGTTGGATGGTCACCGATCCTCTTTCGCTGACAATGCAGTTGAGCTATACGTATTCTGACTCAGCGTTCAAGGATACCTTTTTTTCGCAGTTCTCTCAGTGGGGGCTGGTGCGCGCTGGTGACGAGTTGCCTTACATACCGAAGCATGTTGGGCGTCTTGATGTCGGCGTTTTAACCGGTCAATGGGCGTTTGACTTCGCGGTGAAGTATCAGCATCAGATGCGTGAAATACCCGGTTCGGGTGCTATTCAATCAGCACTTTCTGTAGACGCCCTGACGGTGGTCGATGTGTCCGTCACGCGGTTTGTGAGTGACAACTTGGAACTTAAGCTGTCAGCAAGAAACGTCAGTGACACCGCGAAGATTGTCTCGCATAGGCCCTATGGGGCTCGTCCCAACGCGCCTCGTTCGCTGCTGGGACAAGTGAAATATCGGTTTTTCTAAATAGGACCTACTGTGATTATTGATTGGATGTTGGAACCCGCGCAGTTCTTCTTAGACCCAGCCAAACGTGTCTATTGGGTTTATTTGCTGAGTGCACTCGCGATTGCCTCCTTCGTTGTGACGCATCAAGAGGGGCGATTTCAACCATTGGTTCAGCTTCGGGGCTTGATGAATCCGCGTTATTGGCTGTCTCGGTCTAGTTTGTACGACATGTTTTTGATGATCTTTAACTCAGTGATGCGGCTTGGGTTACTGATTCCAGTTTTTGGTAGCCACTTAGCTGTCACTGTTTTAGTTGGTGGGTTTCTTCAAGAGACGATTGGAGACGCTCCTACCATAGAGGTTGGGTGGTTTTGGATTGCTTTATTTTTCAGCCTTGTTTTTTTGCTGATTGAGGATCTAAGCAGGTTTGGTTTGCATTACTGTATGCATCGTTTTGATTCCTTGTGGTATTTCCATCGTACTCACCACAGCGCCACCGTACTCACGCCGATGACGGTATTTCGGGTACACCCCGTAGAGCATCTTCTCTATTTTACCCGGAGTTTCATAGTTTTCGGTTGCGTGACCGGCGTGTTTATATGGCTTTTTTCACAGCGACTTACGGGTTTACAAATTCTTGGGGTGGACGCCTTCGGATTCCTGTTCAACTTTGCGGCAGCGAATTTACGGCACTCGCATATTTGGATTTCTTTTGGTCGTTTGGAACGAATCTTCATCAGTCCCGCGCAACATCAGTTACATCACAGCGTGGACCATAAAAACGTCAATCTGGGGAGCGTACTTTCGCTCTGGGACGGCTTATTAGGGACGCGTGTTTATGCGACAAAGAAAATGTCATTGCGCTTTGGCGTCAATGACGAAGATAGTCACCTCGCCGATGACTCTGGGGCACTAGACGGCGTCCGCAAAGACTTCTCGATCGCTGCTAGTCGCGGTACACAGGTTTAGCTGATACTTTTTTGAACAGATCTGCGGACGTTCTCCGACCGTTGCGTTCGATATGCCTCTCCTTGCGGTGAATCACCATCGGATCGCCCGCAAAATATTGCATCGCTTGAAAAACACCACTAAGCTCTTTCCCCTAATGCATAAGCAATACGAAGATATTGGGGAATAACAATGGCGGGTTCAAATTCAACAGGCCCTGAAGTGGCTGCAACAGAGACTCTTGGAAAATCAGCACAAAATTTTGCATTTATTGCAATGACCTGTTTGTTCTTTTTCTGGGGTTTTATTACGGTTTTAAATGACATTTTGATTCCGTACCTGAAAGACTCATTTGATTTAAATTACACGCAAGCAATGCTCGTTCAATTTTGTTTTTTTGGCGCATACTTTATTGTCTCTCCGTTTGCCGGTCGGTTGATTGACCGCGTTGGTTATCAGCAAGGTATCGTGCTTGGTCTTTTGACCACCGCGTTTGGTTGCTTACTTTTTTATCCTTCGGCCAGCTTACATATCTATGGGTTGTTTTTGTTTGCTTTTTTTGTCCTAGCCAGCGGGATTACCGTGTTGCAGGTTGCTGCGAATCCCTATGTTGCGGCGTTGGGCTCAGAGAAAACTGCAGCGAGCAGACTGAACCTTGCACAAGCGGCGAATTCGTTGGGGACGACCGTCGGACCGGTGATCGGATCGGTTCTGATTTTGGGTGCGGTAACGGCAGACGCCTCTGCAGTACAAGGCCCTTATCTGATGATCGCAGCCCTCCTTGTGGCCGCGGCCTTCGTTTTCCGGCGTATCGAATTGCCAACTTTGGAACACGTTGAAACGACTGAAGCGAGCGCTGAGGGGAACATTTGGCAACATCGCTCGCTGGTGCTTGGAGCCTTGGCGATCTTCCTCTATGTTGGGGGGGAAGTTGCGATCGGCAGTTTTCTTGTTAACTACTTCGCGGAGTCGAATATCGCGGCTATGAGTGCCGTCGATGCAGGCGAGATGGTCGCGTACTATTGGGGCGCCGCGATGATTGGGCGTCTGGTCGGTTCGGCGATGATGACGAAAATAGCCGACACCAAATATTTGGCTGCGAACGCCTTGCTGGCCATGGTGATGATTCTAGTGAGCGTGAGTACCTCAGGTAATATCGCCATGTGGTCGATTCTCGCGGTAGGCTTTTTTAACTCGATTATGTTTCCAACCATCTTTACGCTCGCGGTTAAAGGGTTGGGTTCGCTCACTAGCAAAGGCTCGGGCCTGGTGTGTCAGGGGATTGTCGGCGGCGCTTTGGTGCCCTTGATTCAGGGCGTTGTGGCAGACAGTGTGGGTATTCAACTCAGCTTTCTGGTGCCAATGTTGTGCTATGTTTATATTGGATGGTACGCATTATATGGGAGTCGCGCTTCGCCGGTCGAAGACGCCGTAGAAGACTGAGTTTAACCGCTCAACAACGCCGAAAACTGCGGGTGAGCCGTCTAATTGCCCGCTTTTTTGCTGTGTTCATCACGCGCTTTTTGCGCACGTTCTTTCAGCCTTGCGAGTTGCCATTCAGGCAACTTGACGCGCGTATCCCAGTCTGCGTCAGGATCGAAATCACTTAAGTCTTCAGTAACGGCTCGGTCTATTCGGTGCAATAACCGAGGCCACCACCCCTCTTTTTGTTCTGTCATTGATGTAACTCTCGTAGGTTTTCTGTGTGGTAGTGCCTGAATCTCAATGCTTAGTGTCGTTAGCCAATACCCAAGCGAGGCGTTTTATTAGCGGCGCAAGTCAAACGGCTCTATGACCACGGTCGCTGCTGTCGCGGCATGTCCGTCTCTTCGCTACGAAGTTTACGTCATTGCGTCCAATTCAGACTCGGACGTTGCGCGGAGTTGCGCTATTATGTGCCGCTCATTCTAACGTGTCCCTCAGCAGATGACAGACAGCTTACAAACGGACCCAGTGAAATTGGGTGTCGGTATTGATTTTGGCACCAGCAACAGTGCGGCCGCCGTCTTTGACGGCGAGAAGTTGACCTTGGTCAAGCTAGCCGCCCCACACGCGATTATGCCTTCGGCAAATTACATAGAACGCGACTTTTCGATTACCACGGGACAAGATGCGATTGATGAGTATATTGTCGGCAATCGAGGACGTCGTGTTGAGTTGAGTGCCGAGGTGGTCGGCGAGGCTCGAACGAGCGCGGGTGGCAACGATGGCCCTGCCGCCGAAAGCGAAACAACGACGGTATACGGTCAGGCGTTTCACGATGGCGCTTTACCGGGGCGTCTATTTCGCGGTACCAAGCGTTTATTGGGTAGTGATTCAGCAGAACGAACCCCGATATTCGAGCGCCGATTTCGTCTTGTCGCCTTGATTACGCCGATTCTGGTGGATATTCGTCTTGCTATTGCGGAAATTATGTCAGATGTCGCGCGCGCATGCATTGGACATCCCGTCAATTTTGAGGGCTCCGAGAAAAATCGTAATCAGCTAGCCCTCGAACGCCTCAGTGAAGCCTATCGTCACGCGGGCTTTTTGGATCAGTTCTATTGCCCGGAGCCCGTCGCGGCAGCCTTCAGTTATTTGTATAAAAACCCAAAAATTGAGGGGCAAAGAGTCCTCACGCTAGACTTTGGCGGTGGCACCCTTGACCTTTGTGTTCTTCGGCGTTGTGGTCAGGGCTTTGACATTGAGGCGACGCATGGCTTGGGACTGGGGGGTGATAAGATCGATCAGGCAATCTTTCGAGAGATCATCTGTCCCCTATTAGGTCGCGGCGAGCGCTGGCGAAGAGTGGTTGACGGGGTAGAAATAGAGACGCTATTTCCTTTTAGCGACTTTGAGGACTTGTTGCTTAACTGGCCCGTGAGTTACATGCTTAATCAAAATAAATACACGGCGCCAGTCATTCAAAGAATGAGTCAAACTGACGAGGCCGCGATTAAATTTAGGCGATTGTATGATTTGATTAATCAGAATTACAGTTATCAGGTTTTTGAGGCAATCAAAACCTGCAAGGCTGAACTTTCTCGGTCCAACGAAGCGATTTTAGATATTCCAGAAATAGACATTCAAGTGCCAATTGCACGGTGGGAATTTGAAGTGTTGATTTCCGATATGTTGGCTAGCTTAGAGCGTTCTATCGCGGTAGTTTTGCATAAAGCGCAGGTACAGCCGAGTGACGTTGATGTCGTTTTGAGGACAGGCGGCTCTTCGCTTATTCCTGCGGTGGTTGAGATTCTAGAGCATCAATTTCCAGGTAAAGTGGTTGAGCATGATCCGTTCACAAGTGTTGCAGCGGGTCTTGCCATTGCAGACTATTACAATTATGGCGAGCGTTTTAACTAACGATCAATCGGGTGAGCTTTTACGCTTAGAAAACCCAAGGGGGAGTGTTTTGAAGGGAAGTTGTACACCTCCGTATCCAGCGTTAATAGGTAAAAATTTCCATCTTCGTCCTAACTTCAAGCTCGCCATTTCCCGCCCAATCGCGGTAAATTTGTATCGAGCCTGTCACTAAGAAATTTAGGGAATAGTGCCCGTTGAATACGCCCCATTGCGCTATTTTCTTAGGTCAATCTAGCGACGATGTGCAAGATAAACGCGGGTGTTGAGTCAATATGTGCGTGTTTTTTGCTAAAAAGTAATAGCCACTAAGAGACGGCTGAAAGTTTACATGTTTCTCGATCCGATTGGCCGGTGGTTATTTGTGTGGCTAAAAACGCATCTCATTTTGATTAACTGTGTTTGTTAAAGATCACGTTAGACGACTTAAGTGACGTGCTCGTTGTTGTATTTTTCGAGGGTTTTAGGCACACAGACTTGACGATGTGCGGCACTGATTTATACAAAAGTTCTGTATTTTATGGAAACAGCCAGGGCTAAAAACGCACGTCAAACATGCCAACATATTATGACACGAGAGTTAGAGTGCACTACTATCACCTTGTTAACGCGTCATCGACGCGTGCATTGGCCTGGCGCCGGTTTTTTGCCGTTTGTTACCTCGGCTCGTAAGGGGGGCGATTGTATCTTAGGATGCCCACCAAAAATAGATGAAAGGATCGTTGTGCTTGAACTTTGACATGCTACTCAATGGGTTGCCTTTGCTTATGGCGCTGGTGACGACGGGTATAGTTGCGGGGCTCATTGCAGGCTTGTTGGGAGTCGGCGGAGGCCTTGTTATTGTCCCAGTACTCTATTGGGTATTCCAGTCTGTTGGTGTTGACGCGGCGGCCGCTATACTGATGGCAACAGGAACCTCTCTGACGACCATTATTTTTACCAGTATCGCGTCGGCCCGCGCGCACTATCGCTACGGAAATGTCGATGTGCCATTGTTTAGGCGATGGGCGGTTCCGATGTTGTTTGGCGTAGTTATAGGCGGATGGGTGTCTACGCGTGTTGACGGCTCGGTGCTGACGGGCCTGTTCGGTAGCGTTGCGTCTCTGATCGCACTCAATAGGCTTTTTCGACCCAACACGACGGTGGTTTGGGATCAGTTACCTTCTGTTGTCGTTCAATCGGGATTGGCAGCTGTTATTGGCTTGACCTCAGTGATGATGGGTGTAGGTGCGGGCACTTTGGGTGTCGCTATAATGACCTCGTATAATATGCAGGTGCACAGAGCGGTTGGAACGGCGGCATTATTTGGCTGTGTGATTGCTCTGCCAGGGGCGATCATGATGCTCTTAAATTCGGGCTCCCCAGCAGATTCGCCAGTCGGGACGGTGGGTTTTGTAAGTATTCCTGGTGTTTTAGTCATTGTACCGATGACCACCTTATTTGCTCCGGTGGGCGTTCGGCTGGGTAGCCAATTGAACGCGCAAAAACTGCAGAAAATCTTCGCTATATTCCTAATGCTGATCGGTGCGGCTATGCTGTGGTCAACAATAGCTGAGTAAACCCAAATTTTAAGCGTCGTGAGTCTTTAGATAGAGTCGAGAACGAGCGTGGTATTACTGACTTAGTGAAATCAAGCGTTAATGTCTTTCGTCATAGCCACTTTATGACTTGGCGGCGCCAGAGAGGCAGTCTTGAGTGTGCTCAGCGAGTAAAAAGATAGCGTTGTTTTTGGTCGGTTGCGATTAAGAGGTTTAAAAGGCGCGTTATTCTTTGGAGATCTATGGGTATTCCCCTGTACATGCAGACCTCTGTTTAGCGCGCTACTAGGTTTTCTTTTTAGGATACGTCTTAAAAAAATCTACCACTATTTGCGCGTCGTGGGAGCGCCACCGATGTCCTTGTGGGTGAACTTGCCACACGAAATCACCTAGCGGACTTGAAAAAAAGCGAGTGCGCGCTTGGTTTCTCCATGGTCCCAACGGTTGTCCATTTCGCGTGTCCACAATGTTTAAAACGAGCTCTTTTTGTTTAAGAAAACCACCTTCTTTTTCGCCGATT
>CAJWCO010000044.1 GCA_913031145.1 uncultured Cellvibrionales bacterium
ACACGACGAAGCCGAGCAACCATACACGCCCTGCAATGGGGCCGCGTTGTTCGCGAACGGCGCCTGCGAGCGGCTGATAATCGACGACTTGCAGGGCGGGCTTGTCGGTATTGTGAGTGTCCATGGGTGTATCTCAGTTATAACGACGCATGCGTGGGGTTTATTTTGCGCGCGGCGCCTCTAAATTACGTCACGACATCGAATGTCTATCGGCATCGTATTGGAATTACCCTTCACGGTAAACTCGACCCAAACGTCGCGATATCCTTCGCGCGCGCCAGCGATGCGATAGTACCCGGGTTTTAGTCTGAGTTGTTTGTCGATAAAACGACCTAACTTTTGTACTGGGTAGAGCGTGATATCGGTAATTCCGTCAGACTGAAAGACGATTTCCACAGGTATTTTCGCACCTTTCAGCGCGCTATCTAACGCGTTAATTTGTGACACCAAGCGCGGTGCTTTCCTACCGTCGGTCAGCAGGCCCTGCAAGTCAGTCAGCAACTTTTCGGCGCGCGCAAACTGACGTTCATCAGAGAGGATTAATGGCTGGGCTAAAAGTGCAGTGACTTGGCGCTCAAGATCAGCACGAATACTCGCATTCACTTGGCGTACACGAGGTTCCGTCAAAGTGTTATCTGCCGCGAGTAACGCTTTATAAATAGTCAGTGCCTGCTGCCATTTTTCTTCTTTTTCGTAAATCAGTGCACGCTTGATTTGTTCGCGGGTTTGATCCTGTATTCGGCGTATTTTGAGTTGCTCAAGGGCTTGCGATACCGCTTTTTGATCGGGATAAGTCTTGCCAGCGCGATTAAAGGCTTGCTCGGCTTCGGAAAATCGACGCTCATTCAAGTGTCCCCAACCGCGACTCATGGCATCTTTAAAGTCGCGATCGCGCAATTGCCGAGTTAAATCGCCGACTGCGGTTTGCGTCGGCCCATGGGCTTTATCGATCATCAAAGCGCGCAGGAACGCCTCACGGGCTTCATCGAATTGCCCAGCATTCAATAATTGTTGGGCTTGTTGAACTTGCGCCATAAGGCGCGGCAGGCGCTCTGCTCGTGATGCCAATTCGAGTACTTTAGGATTATATGGTGCGATGGCTAATGCGGTTGTAACTGCTGTCGCTGCCGCGTCTATCGCGCCGTTTTCAAGGCTTTGAAAGCCTACTTTGAGTGCCTGCGCTAGCGCCGTAACTGCCGTTGCCTCAATTTTTATGAGTGACTCAAGGGCTTGATTATAGTCAGAGATGGCTTGCGCATAGTGTGCGTCGAGATAACGGTTATCACCCCGTTCAATTGAGTCAATGGCTTTGTTGAACTCAAAGCGTCCCCAATCGGCTGCGCCGCGTTCCTGTAGGTCGGTTCGCAGGGTGATAATATCTGCCAGTACGGATTGTGCGTCGCTACGAAATTGTTTGTTCTGTATGGCTTGAGAGGGCGTCAGTACGCCGGTGTCAGACTGTGAATCGGGAGTCTCTGTGGTGGCTGCGAGCCAAGGTTCTGACACATAGTGAGGCAGTAACAAAAGTACGCCCAAAACCACAGCAGTCAATGCAATGAGGACGAATAGCCGCCCCTTATGATTGGCTGGTGTGGCCGGTATTTCTGTCCGTGATAGATCATTCATTATTTGGTAATGTGCGCTCTTGGCGATAGATTTGTGCGAGTAGGTTTTGCCACTGGTCGTATTGTGCTTGGACGTTGCCGGTGAGCGTAACAGTCCGATCCTCTAGCTCGATCACTTGCGGAGCAAGAGTGGATTCGAGCGACGAGCCCATTTCGGACACCGACTCGTCTAAGCTAGCAGCTTTTTGTTTTTGTTCGAGCCCCGATTTTACGAGCAAGCCCCCTGCACCCGCAGTCGTGCTGCTGGCTAGACGGCCTGCGCCAGAATCACTCTCGAGGCGCCCATAGATGCCTGCGATAATTGTTCCGATTCCCGCAACAATACGTTGCTGGCCCTGTTTTTTCAGTTGCCGAGATTTAACGACTGACGTGAACGACGCGCGGCGAAAATCTTGATAAGGGCCGTGCATTTGCTTAGCAAATCCGTCGTAGTATTCCTGCATCCGATCGATGTACAAATAATCGCGCTCGCGGATTTTTCGAACACGCATTAGCAATGGATCGGTGTTCGCCGGAAGGCGGACGAGACGGCGAGTTCCGTCGCTGTTATCTTCAGTGTATTCATTAAACGCATCGGACGAAAATTGCTGTGCAAACCGCAATTCAGAGAGCTGTCGAATAGCGATTGCTCGTGCATCACCCAACGACTCACGATAGCCCAGTAAATCATTTGAAACGCGAACGAATAGGTTCTGAAAGGCGTCCTGATTGTCCTTTCGCCGGCGATCATAAGCATAGGTTCCCACGGTCGTTTTATAACGCCGAGTGAACCACACTTGGTTACTACTATCGCGTGCCGTCATTTCAATTTCTAACGTTTCGCCATCAGAATGCACAATGACGCCAAGTAGGTAAACATCGACGACAACAGCGTCCGTTGGTATGACCCGAACAGCTCCCCAGCCCCCACTTTTTTCCAGTACTCTTAACAACTGGCTCGAAAAGTAAATGGTCTCGGCCAAGCGCACCTCAGGAAATACGGTGTCATCTTCGCTGGTAAGATCTAGCCCGTCGTCAAATGCAACGATGCCGATGTCAAGCAGGGCGGCTACAGGCACCGGCTTTGCTGGCATCAATAATGTCGCCGGCGTCGAAGAGGTAATTTTGTCGATTGCACCGCTAGCGGCTTGAGACAGGAGCCACATCGCCATGCCAATGCAAAGCGATGGTGCAGCTATTCTGCGCCGCTGATGATCGGAGTGATTAAAGCGATGGCACGTTATTTCTGACATACCGTTTATCCTTGACCTTTGACGCGGCGATACTCATCCCAGAGTTTCTCTCGAAGCACTGGGTCGGTTTCGCGCGCCGCCGCCTCACGAATTTGCCTCTCAACGATGTTGTCCCCTCGACCGTCTCCGATATCGTCAGGTAACGGGAGTATCGATGCGTTACTAGGGCGCTCATTGGAACTCCCTCCACCAGCGCCGCCATTACCACTTGAGCGACTTCCATTACTTGCTTCTTGAGAGTCGGGGCCTTGCTCAGCTCGGTCCGCAATACTACCGCCACTGACGTCAAATTCTTCATAGATTGGCTGACTTGGATCTTGCGAGGGTAAACTGCCCATTGGATCTAAAATGTCAATGGTTGAGTTAGCGCCTGTGCCGCCCACGTGTTCGTCGAAATTATCTAAAGAATCGTCGAGCTCGGTATCCAGATCGTCAATGGAAGCGCCGTCTGAACGTCCGGAAGGGCTGCTTCCTCCCGTCGAAGGACTTCCGCTGGGAACGCTGGGCATAGGACTCGCACCGCTCGGTATACTGCCCATTGTTCCGCCACCCGAGGTGCTTTGACTCGAGTTCGTGGGGATCGACTCGATCGAACCGCAATTTGCTAAAATGAAGGTGCTAAGTAAGAGGCTTGCAACCTTCCAGATTCTGAATCCCTGAGCGGGTTTGTGGCAATGAAAATAAGGCATGCACATATCCTCTTTACGAGTTTAGGTCGGTGGTTCTTATCAGTGAGCGCGCTGATACATTTATTAATAGCTCAAAATAGGCATCTTTGCCGACTCTATTTTGCGTAGTGGAATGCACTAGGCTACCCGTTTACTTGGGCGGGATTAGCCCATGATAGCTGCAAGCCAATGGCTTCAGGGATACCCGCGGTGAGTCGGGGCCGGAAGCGACTCGAGCGCACGCTGCTTCGAATCGCTCGTATTTCCTGCTCTTCGAGCTTCTCTTTGGGGTCGACAAACTCAATATTTTTGACACGCCCAGTGGCGGTGATCCAGAGATTGATCTGGACAGGCTTTTGATTCGACGGGTCTTGCCGGGATGTTGCACTAAAGTCAATTTTAACGGGTTCAGAAAAAAAAGTGTTGCGAACATCCGCATCGACGCGATCATCCGACAGCGTTTCATAGGCTACTTGATAGGTTTTTCGAGCCGACTGAATTTGACCAAACAGCAGGTACCAGTCTGCAAGGTCAGCAATAGCGCTCGCTTGAATGATCGGATCTTCAGCAGGTTGCTGCGTTAGAGCATTGACACGACTTTCAAGTGCCGACTTACCGCGTCGATAGTACGTCAGACCAGTGACTGACTGGCTTGATGTCGAGCCTGAGGCGCCACTGGTGATCTGAAAGCCCGATTCGGAGGGGAGACCATAGCGGTCGACATGTTCGGCGATGAGGTACTGCACAGTCGCGAGTTTTTTGAAGAGCTTGGGTGCTCGCGGGTCACTCATCGGAATATTTGTGTTGAGTACACGAGCGATGCGCTGCGCTGCGTATTCGGCAGCGATCACGTGCGCAAACGCTTTTTTTGCAGGCTTATTGTGGTATTGCTGTAATTGCCAGCTCAGTATTTGATTGAGCGGCTCAAGCATTCGCGCATCAGTGGCGCCGAAGTTGTTGGCGCTGATCCGATAGATGGCGTCCAACGCCTCTTGAGCAGCCTCGTGGTCACCTGCACTTGCATCGAGATCAGCAAGCAGATATAGGTAGGGCGTTTGACTCAAGCTGTCTAGGCCTAAATTGACGCGTTCAATCTGCATGCCGCGTTGCAAGGCCCGTTGCGCCTCTGTCAAGCTATCATCATTGACCAGTGCGCGACCGAGGCCCAAATAAAGGTCGGCCAGTTCGGTTGCGTATGCGCCTTGTTCCGCCTCGACCCGTTCAATAGCATTATGATATTGCTCGATGGGTAGACTCGCCTCTGGCACATCAGCATGAACCCAGTGGACGCACATTAACAGGAGCGCAGAATAAAGGGCGACTTTTTTAAACGGCTCACGCTTGATTCGCAATAACATGGATGGCTTTCTCAACGACATCATTATTGTCCTCCATTAGGTAGAGGTTATAGAAGCTGTAATTCAAAGAACGAACACCTTCTGTTTGTGCGACTGATTGCCTAAATTTTACGCACACAACCCGTGGGTCGGTTCTCTGCAGGGTTTTGATTCGCTTCCTTTTACTAGCATAACCCCTTAGACCCCGCAATCAATAGTAGGTTTCATTGATAGACAAAACAACTAAACTTTGTCTTGCGCACAGGGTGCGCATCATAGATCGACCGGCGATACAGGGTGTGTGGCCGCTATGACGCGCATAAAAACATGTTGACCTAAGAGATAAACTCAATGAGATTGATGATCTTTCGAGTGATTACAAGGTTGATCTATATAGCTCAATCCTAGATCATACGTCGCTCATGTCGAGTGTCTAGCAGGGGAGCAATAAATCGATGACGTTGGGTATTACCTCATTTCATGCACCGAAAAGAACACTAATGGGCCCTGGGCCATCGGATGTCAGTGACCGCGTGCTCAAAGCGATGGCACGCCCTACGCTGGGGCATTTGGATCCGTTATTTGTGGGTATGATGGATGAAATCAAACAACTTTTGCAGTACGCCTTTCAAACGCAAAACGAACTCACATTCGCGGTCTCAGCGCCGGGCTCGGCAGGAATGGAGTGCTGTTTTGTCAATTTAGTGGAACCAGGCGATGTCATTATCGTCTGTCAAAACGGTGTGTTTGGTGGTCGCATGCGGGAAAATGTGGAACGCTGCGGTGGCACCGCGGTAATGGTGCAAGACGATTGGGGTTGTGCGGTCGATCCCAGCAAGTTAGAGCACGCGCTGAATGCGCATCCAGAGGCTGTGCTGGTGGCGTTTGTGCACGCTGAAACCTCTACCGGCGTCCAGTCAGACGCTAAAACGCTCGTGAGCTTAGCACATGCACACGACTGTTTAACGATCGTAGATACCGTTACATCGCTGGTGGGGACACCCTTATATGTCGATGACTGGGGGATTGATGCGATTTACTCCGGCTCACAGAAATGCTTGTCGGCTCCTCCGGGTCTGTCTCCGGTGAGTTTTAATCAGCGTGCTGCGGACAAAATTCGCAACCGTAAGACCAAGATTCAAAGCTGGTTTCTCGATCTCAATTTGGTGATGGGGTATTGGGCGGGTGATGGTAAGCGGGCTTACCATCATACTGCGCCGGTCAATAGCTTATATGGCTTACACGAATCGCTCGTGATGGTTCAAGAAGAGGGTTTGGAGGCCGCCTGGACGCGTCATCGTGACAATCATCTGGCGTTGCAAAAAGGTCTTGAAAATATGGGCATCCATTTTGTTGTTGATCAGCAGTATCGATTACCGCAATTAAATGCAGTTGCAATTCCCAACGGGGTAGACGATGCGGCTGTACGGCATCGCTTATTGGTTGATTTTAATCTTGAGATTGGTTCGGGCTTAGGTGCCTTGGCGGGCAAAGTATGGCGGATAGGCCTCATGGGCCATGCCAGTCACCCTCGTAATGTCGACTATTGCCTCGATGCACTCAAGGCTGTGTTGTAACGGGTTTGCTCTGTTGGTTAAGTGGTACGTAGTGATAGATAAAGTCCAAAACCACGCGCCCGACCTGGCTTAAGCTTTTGGCACTGCAGTGCTCTATGCGGTCGTTGAGCGTGTGCCAGGTTTTTGGAAAGGGTAGGTGGATTAAATCGACCACAGCAATCCCTGCATTGAGAAAGGGTAGATGATCGTCGATCACCGCCATACCGGGTGACTCTGTAAAGGCATCAGCGCGTTGTCGTTTAGCGCTCTGCCAAATGCGGCTCATCACTTTGGGCGCCTGATTCATCGAATACGACTCCTTGGAAATACGTAGGTTTTTATCACACACCATGTCGACAATCACACCCGCGTCCGGACGATAATCGGGATGTGCATCGACAAAGGCTTGAGAGCCCATGGCATAGTGAAAACCGTCAATATTGCCCATGTCTTCGAGATCAAAAAACAGTAAGTCGACAACAGCATGGGCTGGGTGTTGTGCCAATTGTTCGGCGACTTCAAGGAGCACAGCAACGCCTGAGGCACCATCATTGGCACCTAGAACGGCCGTCCGTTGATAAGCTTTAACGGGCTCGCGGTCAGCATGAGAGCGCGTGTCCCAATGCGCACCCAACAGCAGATGGGGCGCGTCTTCCTGCGAGGTTCCTGAGATACGAGCCCAAATATTGGTGCCAGAAAGGCCCTTTACTTGAAAGTGGTGGAGCTGAATATACGATATATTGCTCAGGTGTGCGCTTATATAGTCGAGCGTTTTTTGCTTTGCGTGAGGACGCTCGGGTGTGCGGGGTCCGAACGCGATTTGATTGGCAATGTGGTCGAGGGCGCGCGCCCCATCAAACAACGCGGCAGTTTTTTCCCAAGACAGCGCTATGGCCTGATCAAATAGAGGCTCTTGTGGGGTGGTGGGTTCGACTGCGCAACCGATGGTTGTCCTGAACGCACAGAGCGCTACAACAAAGAGAAAATGGCGTGTCGCGCGATTACGATAATGCACAAGACCAAAACACGTCAGATTTCGCGCTCAAGTAACAGGCTGTCGATTTTATTTTCGGCTAGTTTGGCCCGCGCTGCAGCTACGTTAGACCTATTTGCCAAGGGTCCAACCAGTACGCGATGCCACGCCTCACCTGAGCTCAGTGTAACGGCCTCTACCTCGGCGTTAAGATTTAGTAAAAGTAGTTCGATTCTCAATTTATCTGCGTCCTCTCGGTATTTGAATGAACCTGCTTGTAGCAAATACGAAAATTCTTTTTTGGGAGTCGCGGTATGCGGGTTTTCGGTAACGTCTATTTCGGCATTCTTTAAATCTTTGTAGAAGGTAAACTCCAGATTTGGCAGGTTATCTTTGGCAGACAACTCGGCGGCTGTATCGGCGATCTTTGGGATTACGGTCGCGGGAGGTAATAAGGGGGCGGTCGCGTACATGAGTCCTGCACCTATTACCAACCCGCTTACAAACACGATTTGCCATGATATTCTTGAAGTGGTATCTGAATTATTTGTGCGTTTTGACGCGTTTTTTTTGCGTGACATGCGTTGATCCTTTCGACAGTCTAGGATTGTAGAGGAAGAAGGCGCTTCAGAGCAAAAATACTGCACTGAGCCAAAGAGTATTAAAAATCATGAGGATCGACATCGACAGACCAGCGCAGATAGCGCGGTTTTTTATAGCGTTCTAAGGATGGAATTAGACGGTTGAGCAAGTCTTGCAATTGACTACGATGGTTTGCATCGATTCGTAACAGGTAACGATAGCGACCAGCACGACGTTCCATCAATGCAGGCATGGGACCCAAAAAATCGATTCTAGACGAGGGCGGCGCCAGTTTTTGGGCCTCGCGACGAGCGTGTTGCAAAAATCTCTCGGCGGCGGCGGCGTGACTTGCTTCGGCGCGCACGACGGCTATTTGTTGATAAGGCGGTAATTGCTGCACTTTGCGATGCTTGAGCACTTGGTGTGCAAAAGCCGCGTAGCCTTCTTGCAAGAGTAATTGTAAGACTGGATGGTCAGGTTGGTGGGTTTGCACCAAAGCGAGCCCCGCGAGGGTGCCGCGCCCGCTGCGGCCAGCTACTTGCGTAAGTAACTGTCCCATGCGCTCTACAGCCCGAAAGTCGGGACTCAGCAGGCCACTGTCAGCATCTAAAATAACCACGAGAGTCACCTGCTCAAAGTGATGACCTTTTGCAAGCATTTGGGTGCCTACAAGGATACAGGGCTGACCACTTTGAACGGTGTCGAACACGGATCGCATATAACCACTCTTTTGCGTGCTATCGCGGTCTACGCGTAAGACTTGTGTCGTTGGGAAATGCTGTTGTAGCACGAGTTCACTGCGTTCGGTGCCCGCGCCTGTTGCAACTAATTGCTGAGATTGACAATTTGGGCACACCTCCGGCGGTGGTGATTGCGCATCGCAATGATGGCAGACCAGACGGTAGCGATCATGGTGAAGTGTTAGTCGAGCATCGCAGTCGCGACACTCTGCAACCCAACCGCAGGCGTGACATAACAGCGCGGGCGCAAAACCGCGTCGATTAAGAAATACCAAGACCTGTTGCGAGCGTTCCAGAGTCGTTCGTATTGCGTCGAGCGTCGTTTCTGCAATGCCTGAATTTAACGACTGCGCCCGCATATCAACCACCCGCCATTCGGCGGTTTTGGCGGCACCGGCGCGGGCGGTCAGGTGCAATTGCGTGTACCGTTGAATCTCACAATTATAAAGAGACTCCAAAGAGGGTGTGGCAGAGCCCAATACAATTGGCACATTTTCGCGTTTAGCGCGCATAACGGCAAGGTCGCGCGCTGAGTAGCGAAAACCGTCTTGCTGTTTGTAAGAAACATCGTGTTCTTCATCGACCACGATCAAGCCCAAGTTGGGCAGGGGCGTGAAAATAGCGGAGCGGGTACCAATGACGATGGTTGCATGCCCACTTCGCGCGCGCGCCCAGGCTTTGGCGCGTTGCTTGTCACTCAGGCCAGAATGTAAAATCACCAGCGGGACTGCAAAGCGTTCGCTGAAGCGTTTCTGGGTCTGTGGCGTTAAGCTGATTTCTGGAATTAATACCAGCGCCTGTCGGCCGGCGCGAAGTCCACGTTCGATTAATTGTAGATAAATTTCTGTTTTACCGCTGCCCGTAACGCCATTAATGAGCCAGCAGTGGAAACCTGCAAATACGATGCGATGCATGATGGCCTGCTGCTGCACTTCTAACGCGCGCGGCGTCTCTTTGAGGATGGTCTTCGTGTTTGGGAGCGTTTCGTCAATGAGTTTTTTTTCTATTAGATTGCGTTCGGTTAAGAGACGCATCAATGGCCGCGAAAATTGGCTAGATAATACGCCATCTTCCACCGCATCGTTGTTCCTTAATTCTTCGATCAGTGCCCTCTGATTGGGGGCTCTGGAAAATGCTTGGGGGGACACATCGAGACCCTGCTGGGTCAATTGCCAAACGGTTTTGCGCAATTCTGGTAACGGTTCGCCGCGCCGCAGCAACGAGGGCAATGCCTGCAATAATGCGTCGCCCTCCGGGTATTGATAGTAGCGAGCCCCCCAAACAACAAGCGCTAACATGGTGGGGTCAATGACTGGCTCTGTGTCTAAGATGCAGTCGATGGGCCGTAATTTTTCCTTAGGTACCTCGCTCCCATTGTGGAGCGCTACGATTAGACCTACGACCTGACGGCGTCCAAAGGGCACCTTGACGCGCATTCCCGGTCGCAGGTTTGGAGGGTCAGCACAACACGCGCCCAGCGTGTAATCAAACAACGTGCGCAGTGGCGAGGCAATTGCAATGCGGGCGATCAAAGCGACGGGTTGGCCCATAAAATATCGATGTCCTCTTGAATCCAAAATGTAATATGTTACTATCCGCGCTCGGAAAAATGAGCGGGTGGTGCTTTACTCTGTTTTCTAGCCCTGACGGGGCGTTGTGATGAAAATAGACGATGAAGTGGCGACCAGCATTGAGGAGTATATGATGAAAACTGATATCCACCCAGCCTACCATGAATTTTCTGCAACATGCAGTTGCGGTAATGTGGTCAAAGTGGGCTCGACTCGAGAGCAAAGCCTTTATTTAGATGTGTGTTCTGCATGCCACCCTTTTTATACCGGCAAACAAAAAGTGCTCGATGCAGGCGGTCGCATTGACCGGTTCAATAAGCGGTTCGGTGCTGCCAAAAAATAACGTTCTTGGGTCTGCTAGATTTTCCTAAGAAGAGCCGCGTTTTTCCCCCGGGGTTCGATTTTTATTCTGCCGTCTTAGGCTTTTTGCGCTAAACCTGCGTCTTGCAGAGTCTGCACACGTTGCAAGATGTCACCCTGAAAGCGCTCCTATTGTCATGTAAGTCTGTGTTTTAAATGAAAACATGCCCGAGCGGTCGTCTTATCACTTCTTCCACTTCAAAAAAGAATGAAAATAATATCTTATCACGATATGTTTTTATGCTATGATACCAACCTAATCAGCACGAAAATATGATATTGACGACGTAAACAGAGTACCTGTTTGTGGGTTGATTAGGAGCCAAAGGCGTGTATCGCGGGACGAGAAAGGATTTTTCGAGCGTTACCACAAGGGCCTTTACAAGAGTGATTGCCGAGGATTTTTTCAGGGATGAATAAAAGTCCAAAAAAACAAATTCCCAGCGTTGCAGAGTTTTCTGCTTACTGTGACCCATTTCAAGGGTTTCGAGCTTCTGGGCGTCTAAATGTCTACTTAAAGAAGTTCTCGAGCTTTATTTCTGAATTACCCTGCGCTCGTCGCAGGGAACTTAACGTGTGTTCGTCGCAGGGTTTGGCAGTTGTACGGTACGGCATCTTTCGTAGATGTTGGCCGCATAATTTAGCAACAGTACTCGCTCGCTCTACCAGGTTCACTTGACGGATCGAGGCGGGTTCATTTGGATGATGTGCCGAGGAAATCAGCGACTCAAAATTTTGATAACAAGAAGTTTAATAGGATGCGCTCTAGGGGTGAAGGATCAAGGGATTTTCACAAATGGAATTTCAAAAATTAGCAATAGGATGTGCCGGATATGTTTCCTTAGTTCTCGGTAGATGTGTCGCGAGCCTAAGTGCGATTCAGACAGCGGGAGGTGTTTACGTTTCATTTTTTAGTCGGAATCTTAAAACCTTCCGATTAAGTGCATTTTTCATTTGGGGTTTGATGCTGGGGCTCTCAAGTGTCAGTGCACAGGCAGAGCCTCCAGTCGTGGCTGTTCCAAATGAACTACTCAATGCGCAATACACCTAATCGGCGATTTCCGGCATTAGCGTAGAAGACGCCAATACTGCCATTGTTAATGATGAACACAAACACATCACATCACTGCAGTTATCGGTAAAAACGGGGTTGCTAAAATTACCTGCGGGTTTCGAGGAGCAGATTTATGCCGGCGGCAATAATACCAACACGTTGACGCTTGGGGGGCGTCAAAGCGACGTTAATAGAGCCTTAGAGGCGCTTATCTACACGGGACAAACGGCTGAGGATGAGGATGATGTCCTCACGATTGCGTCGTCTGAGATTACCGGCGGCCCTGAGCTCATTGGTGCGCCGCAGGATATTCCGAACGCGAACTCTGTAGTACTTGAAGATTTCGATAAGGATGGTGATCTCGATTTGGTCGCCGCAGGGAAAAACGACGACAATACTATAGCCGATGTGGTTTTCTATAAGCGACATCTTGGGTCAAACAAATTCTCAAACGTCGCTGTTTTAGAGTCCGATATTAACGCCGTAGAATCGGTGATCGCTGTCGATGTTGATGGCGACACCTGGGTAGATATCGTAATGACGCGTCGGGGGAGCGGAAAAAGCGCAGGCACCGGACTCTACTGGTTTCGAAATCAATGTGAGGGCGAAAAAATCTGTTACAAGAGTAAAGGGGATATGTTTGGCGAAGCTCCTCGACCAATTGAGACAGACACTATTTGGTTCGATATTGCGTCGGTCGTCGCCGGAGACTTTAATAAAGACGGCAGGCAAGATTTAGTTGTGGCGGCTTAGAAACAAAACAGAGTGGTATTTTTAGAGAATACTGGTATTGAAGCCCAAGAATATTTTGGCGATTCAGTCATTTTGAGCCCTACCGGGAACCCGACGTAGGAATTTGATACCCCCGTGTGTGGGAAGCAAGTTGTAACCCGGGCTGACCGGCAACCCGACGGTCTGGCGGCAGCTGATCTCAATCGCGACGGTTTTTTGGACGTCGCTGTGGCGAACTTTCAAACAAATGACGTGGCTTGGTATAGAAATGCAACCACCACAGCTAACGGTTTAACGAGTATTGAATTCAGTGATAAGCAAACTATTTACAATCGGTGGTTAGGTGTTGGCTACAAAGAAAAATCGTACACCTCTTTAGCGGTTGCTGATTTGGATGGCGATGGGTGGAAAGACCTTATCGTTGGGGCGAGTCGAGAACTTCCTTTCCAAACAGGTCGAGTCAGATGGCTCAAAAACCAAGGAGCGACACTCGTTAATGGGGAAGCACAGGGCGACTTCTGTGGGAGTGATTTGTCCGTAATTAATTTCGGCGCTACGGGAAAGCCCTCAGGCGGGCAGAAAGGCATTAGCGAAGTGATAACCGCGGACCTCGATCAGGATGGCGTCGAGGACGTGTTATATGCGGCGATATCCGCGCAAGGACAAGACACCTTTTTACAGGCACAAGCTACCGTGGGTTGGTATAAGGGTGGCGCGGAAGGAGTTTTTGTAGGTCCAGTAAACAACAATAATACTGTCGGCAGAGACGGTGTCGTTAACGCCATTTATTCGACGGGTGATGGCAACGCAAACGCCGCAGCCGGCGATATTGACCGAGATGGCAAATTAGACGTGGTGTCGGCAGGAGAAGTGCAAGGACAGCTAACGTGGTACCGAAATATAGCTAGCAAAAAAACGGTGGATATACAGGCGGTTAACGCACCGAAGATAACATTTTTAAAGGACGCGAGTTCGGTTGACGAGTCCCCTGGAGCAGAGACAAAGGTAGTGGTTCGGCTTTCGGCACCCTCAGATTTAAAAATAACAGTCGGGTATGCTGTCACGGGTTCGGCGGAAGCGGGTAAAGATTACACCTCGGCACCTAACACTTTGACGTTTGGAGTTGGCGAGATTGAAAAAACGCTTTTTGTAACGGTTATTAACGACACATTAAAGGAAGGCGATGAGGATGTTGTTTTAACACTCACAGATCCCCAGAACGCTGTGTTGGGTAGCGACTTCGTTCACACATTAACGATCAATGATGACGACGATTCTACTGCGCTGAATGTGCCGGTTTTATCGATTGACCATGTTATGGCGACGGAGGGTACGAAGGCTATTTTCCGAGTGACGTTGTCGGCTGTCTCTGAACAGGAAGTGTCTGTTGACTACAATACTCAGGCGGTTACGGCGACTGCAGGCTCCGACTACACGGAGGTTAGTGATACGCTCAAGATTCCTGCTGGTGATATAAGTGGCACGATTGAGGTGGAAGTATTATCTGATTTGACCTCGCCTGAGGATTCTGAGACTGCGACAGTGACGTTATCAAATTCTGTGGGGGCTGTAATTAATGCATCAGCTTCTGTGGTTACGCTAACGATTTTGGAGGGTCCGGAACTGCTGCCGGTGTTATCGATTCAGGATGTCAAGTTTTTAGAGACTGATGAAGACGTGGACGTGGAA
>CAJWCO010000045.1 GCA_913031145.1 uncultured Cellvibrionales bacterium
GTCAGTGAGGCCCTTTAGATCTTTATGAATCGCCGTTATCGATGCAGGGCACGGTTCATGAAAAATAAGCAGTTAAGTAATGTGATTACCAGCAGGCCTTGTCCGTTGATAGTGGTGTGGCCGATTAACAGTAATAGACTTAGCACAACCACAACGGCGATATAAAGTTTTAAGGTGTTGCTCATGCGCTAAGTTCGCCCTCTATGATCCCGCATATATGAATAAATTGATTACGCTTTTATTTTTGCGTACATTTTTTGCGGCCTGCCGGCACTCATTATTTAGGTCTTGTAGATCCGCAGCGGTAGGAGTTTGGGGTTCTAATTTTTGAGTTGTTACATACGTCAAAACAGGGTGCGGCAACGCGGCTGTCGATCATTCACGGGCACATTTTGGAACTGGATGTTTAGTGACTTTTTAGATGTGGCAGCGTCTTGTTCAATCCGGATGCTGCCGATCCGTTGGCGCCGTCAAAAAAACCGCCAGTCTTTAAGCGTAACCCATCGTATGAGCGGCTGACTGGCAACTGGCAGTTTCGTAAGCTATTCTTTAGGGCCGTTAACGTGAAAAGTATCAGAGGTCGCGCAACCGGGTTACTGTGATCAACATTGAGGGATCTGCTTATGTGGAAAGATGGTGCACTATTATTTTTCTCGATTATAACTGTGGGTCTCTGCATTGGCTGGTTTGTCACTGCGCAGATTATCGTTAAAAGACTGGCTACCCTCGAAAAAGTGGCAGACGAGACCCATGAGCAGTTAGCTCGGATTCAGCAGACCTTGCAAACTGTCAAAAAAAGGCTGGGTAATAATAAGTTCGACGGGTTCGTGGACGAATTTGTCGAGATAGAGAGTGACCAATGGTTAGATGCTGAGGACCACAAAGATCTCAATGCTCTAAAACGCCTCTAGAATTTTGTTTCGGCAACGTATGCACACATGTCTTAACTCGGCGTTTAGCCGTTGTTTGCGAGGTTAAGTCCTAGGGTTGCGACAGACCGGCTCTATGCGCTATCAGTTGTACATTTTGAGGGCTCCTTTTTGCATAAATTGACTATTTTTTTGTGCCAGCGGTTATTCAAATGCGGTGAAAAAATTCCAAAAATCATTTGAAATGAGTGTGCATGATCAGCCACTTTTTTTTGCTTTTGTTACTCTACAAAAGTTTCCGCTCTGTTTTTTTCCAATATTGGATGGAACAAGAGCACTGTATTGCAGGGGTATTTGAACGAGCACCCTTGCGCTTAGCACAGTGTGTGCTTATGTGGCGCAGGTAAGGCGAATTCTCATTGAGTAGAACTAACTAATTTTAAGTTTTGAAAGAGTTTTATATGTGCGATTTCGTGTGCAGGTTCCGTACTAATTTTGTGACTCACTCCTCATAAAATTTTAGTTTTATGGAATATAGTGTATGGAATATACGAACGAAGCAGCCGTTTATCATACAAAAGCAACGCTTAATAACACAGACATTACAGCTTTAGGGGTATTAATTAAGCGTATTTGCAATAACGTATAACGCATGGCTGAATGTAAAATTAGGGTACCACCATGCTAATCACTGATTTGACAGCGCTGAGTTATCGTTCCCACGAAGTGACTGAAATCCAGTTTGTTGAGTTGAATACACACGGTTGGATTGTTCAGATCCGATACGGCAACGATGTCGCGTGGTATACACTTGTGGCAGTTCACAGTCGTAACTACCGAATTTACTCGAGTCTTGACCGGGCTGTCAGGACGATGGAAAGCAAGATACATAAGGCCAATACGCTATTTAATAATTATAAGATTACTGTTTTCAAGGACGACGATATCTCGTGTTAAAACGTTAAAAAACGCACTGAGGTGTCAAAGGATATTATTTCTCAGGAGAGCCGATATGACGACACGGCGTGTTAATACGACAGAGATGGCGTATGGAGTCCCGGCGGGGTCAATTGCGGATAAAGCCGTAAAAATTTTCCCTATATTCCTGGCTAAAACAGTACGGCTGCGCTGGTCACCAAGGGCGTTCTTTAACAGCTGTGCGCGCGCCTTGAAAACGACGCATAGCGCATTGGTAGGGCACCTTTCACCCTTTTCTTCAAGTCTTTTTACTGCGCGATTTCGATTCGTGCTAGGCGCTTGGGCATATCAAAAAGTCGTTTGTAATGATCCCTCTGTTGGCACTAGCGGTCGTAATCTTGAACGTGTTCAATCGCCATCCCATTGTTTTCTGCGCGCCCACACTAGGCGTCAGTACGGTATTTATCCTGTAGCAGCGGGCGATCGAAGGGTATCCAATGTCGCGGGCTTTCAATACCTTTTGAACCTTGGACGACTGTATGCGTAGCATCATGTTGCTCATGAAGATCTGGCGCTTGTCGGTAATACCTTACGTGGGAGTGCTTGTGAGCATGCAATAGATGCAGTCAAAGTGTCTTTGCGGCCAAATCGACTTACGTAGGTGCTCGAGTCTGTGGACGCGACTCTTGACGCGAAATGCATTACATCGGTTTTTACCGTGGTTTGTTATCGCCCTTTGTAGTTTTTATCCTGATACCGGGGAGGCGGGGCCGCGCAACAACTTTGTGGCGGACGACCACAACGTTCGTCAATTGCAGACTAGCGCCGGATCAGACACATCTCAAGTCGCGCGCCCAGGCGTTGGAGCGTTTTGGGATTTGGATAATACCTCCCGCAGGTGGCTGGACTCAGAGCTTCTACAGGGACTTGAGTTCACGCTTTTGGAGTCGACGTCGATTTCGGTGGTACTTGCGCGACCGCTCGACCCCAAACTCCCGGGGCGCGTAAGAGCGACGGTAATGCGCGATGTCCGTTCGGCGGACAATTCGCAGATACTGGTTTCGCGTAGGACCGAGGTTATCGGTGAGTATCGCTCGGCACTGCGGGGCGGTGGGAAAAGCACTAAAACCGTGTCCCAATATTTGTCCCGAGGAGAGCGAAAGTGTCAGTGTCATTGCTAATTCAGGCCTGTGTAGTCGCCAGATAGTCGAATCTCAGACGAATCAATAGGGCACTTAACACGTCGGGTGAATAAGACGATTCGCACAGCGGGCTAGAAACGTTTAGGCTAAAAAGCGCATTGGTTTTGCAACGTGAAAAAGCGCTTTTATCAGGCCCGTCTGGTAGTGCGTCAGCATCGACATAGGTGTGTGAGCAAGGCATCCGCAAAAACGATAGAATCCACGATTACTGTAAGGCAAAGTCTAAGGGCTGTGTATCCCCAATGTCGTAAATGCCGTCACCGTCAAAATCATTGAAAATTAGGTCGCTGGGTACGTTAATAGCGTCCCCAAAATTATTTCCCCAACAGGATACGCCTTGTGCATGCAGTGCGCAGCTATGGTATTGGCCCCCACTGACATGCGATGGGTGCGCCACAGCTGGAGGTGTCAGCATTGACGAATCGAGACCCCAACAGACAATTCCCGAGTTATCGATGGCGCACGAATGGTTTCGCCCAAGCCCAAGCGTCGTTGCAGCAGTCAACGGGGGTGGCGTCGTTTGGCCACTGTCATTTCGACCCCAACACTCAACGTCGCTCTGCGCAGTAATAACACAGTTGTGCTCTGAGCCTGCGACGAGAAAAACCGGTGCAGACGAAAAGGCCGGAACATCGCTCTGACCCTGATTATTGCGTCCCCAGCAAACGACGTTGGCGGCAGCCTCGTCAGGGACATACAAAGCACATGTGTGTCTAGACCCTGCGGCAATTTGTTGTACCGTTCCGGGTATGTCGGGAGCGCTGGCCTGACCAAATACATTACTGCCATGGCACAGAACCTGACCTGACTCGTTGAGCCCACAGACGTGATCAGACCCTGACGAAAGGCTCTTGAACCCACCGGCATCAAATGCTCCGTTATTGGGTGACGATAAATTGCCCCAGCATTTGATCGATCGCTCTTCACCGTGAATGGCACAGCTGTGGCGATAGCCAACGTCGAAGTCGACAACTTGAGCACGCAAGATGGGAGCGTCGGCCTCACCGTAGTTATTAAACCCCCAACACCTGATTCCCTCATCGGTTTTTACACAACTGTGTGCGTAATAACTTTTGAGATCGTAGTCGGAGATCGTTGGGTTCTTGCCCAAGTCTGCTTCAATGGCATCAACTAAACCGTCTCGATCGGTGTCATTGCCGAGCGTGATATGCCTGCCTGAATCGTCTGCACCGTTGTCATTGTTCGTATCATCTGGTACCAACACGTCTGGCTCACTGGTCGGGATTTCATCCGTGCTTTCAGTGCTGTCTGCCAGGTTTTCCTCAGTTTCCGGCATCGCGCTCGCTAACTGTTCATTATCGCCAACACCGTCTCCGTCCGAATCGGCCCACTCTGCAGCCAATGTAGGGAAGGCATCTAAGGAGTCGATGACATTATCGCCATCGTCGTCGGCATCGATTTCATCAGGTATTTGATCGCCGTCTAAATCGGGGAAGTTGTCCGTTAGCATGACTCGATCCACGAGTGTTTCAAGGGTGTAGATATTAGCAAAATCCGTAGGTTCAAGGGCTCCTATCTGAAGTCTGTAGAGGGATTCATCGAGTGCTTTGGTGAGCTCTTTTAAAAGCGCCTGTACCTCATCACTGTCAGGATTTACTGGGTCATCGATCACATTAACAACGGCGCTTATTAGTGAAGAAACGCTTTCTACCTCTGCAGTGCTAAGAAGCTCGGGCTGATCGATTGCGGCCAAAGATTGGTTTACCAAGTTGGCGTATTGTGTTGTTGTTAGCGGTAAAAAGGCCCCCTCTTCAAGCCCCATAAGGCCAATTTCTTGCGCCATTTTTGTTAGAAAAACGGCCGCTAAGGGCGTATTGTCCGAACTTATGTCGATAACACTAACAGCGCTATCAAGCATGATGCCGATTTTTTGATTGATTCGTCGGGTATGGGATTTATTGGCACTTTCGGTATTGGAGACGTTCCAATAATCTGTTGAAATAAGGCTGTTGGCGGTCGCATTGACGCCTAAGTTGGTCAATAACAGCTCTTTGTCTTGGTCGGGTGTTAGCGCGAGTACCGACGAAAGGGGTGTGAGTAGGGTCGATGCAGCATTTTCGGCCAGATCGCTGATTAACCAACGATTATTTCGCTCGCGTTGCGTGAACGCATCCGCTCCGCCACGAGCAATTATTTGAGTATTTTCGGTGTCTGTGTGGACGGAAGGGTCAAAGAAGAAAGTTCCGTCGCGGTTCGTCACTAATTCAGGCTCGCTGGCGTTCTGAATGGCATCCCGATTTAGATCCAGAAAAACCGTTGCGCCGGCAATCGGTGTAAGACCCACCCGCCCTTCAATGGCGTCAACCACGCGGATCGACACTAAAACAGCATCGCCCAGATTGCCATCCGTCACCCGAACTGACAGTTTATATTCATTGTTTTGGTCACCATCCAACGGGTTTTCATAGTCAGGAGGGATCCTAAAAGAAAGTGATCCTTGCCGACTCATCGAGAATAGTTCGCCATCCAAGCCAGATAATATCGAGAAAGCCAAGGCGTCGTCATCGGGATCGACTGCGGTCAGAGCGATGGCTTCGGCGGTACCTTCGAGATACAAAAGCGTATCAGGGGGGGATAAGGTTGGGGCTTGGTTGGTGTCATTGACCACAGCTGAGCTGGTCTTTGTCGCATTGGCTGCTCCGTCACCGCCTCCGCCGCAGCTGGCTAGCAGGGCAGAGACCGCGAGCACTATAACCCTATATAATGCGCCCGAAAGGCGCCCAACAATTTTTCTTTGCACGACAATCCTTGTGCTATCTCACGCGAATCTCGATGGTCTGGGACGTTTTTAATCCCATGCTGTCCGTCACCGCAACCGTTACGGTGTAAGTTTCGCCCGCCGTGGTCGTTGTTCCTGCGACAAAGGCAAGGCTCGCGTTCGCACTGTTGAGGTTGTCGGTAAGAACGATTTCTGGCGCCAGAGTTCCGGTCAAAGCAAAGGTGATGGGGGGATTGTAGGCAGATGTTGCGCTCACTTCACCAATCGTGAAAGTACCCGCGTCCACAGTGAATTGCTGGGGCGACGTGATTGTGGGTGGTGTAGGATGACTCAACATCCAATATCCTTGCTCGCGGCTGCATGTGAAATCGTCGGCAGGAGAAATGAAGTAATCGGTTAGCGCAGGCGGTGCAGCGCCTGATTCGAGGCATACAGCATCGAACACAAGATGGCCAAGGCTTTTGCCATCCGACTGGTCAGCGCCAGTGACGAACACTTTGAATTTTGGCTCAGAGGGCGCATAGGGAAAGAGCAACGCTGATCCCTCTTGCACTAGATCGTTGTAGAACATCTCGTAATCAAGTTCCTGCTGGGTTGGGGTCGCAGCATCGGTCGGCATGGTACTGGGATAATTACAGTCCGTAATTGACAATGACGCGTCTAAAACAATCGCTGCACTTTGTCCTTTACCGTTATCTATGTAGGACGCGACGGATCCTGAAAACGCACACCAGTCATCAAAAAATTCATTTTTCAAAAGCCCGATCGACGAACCTCGGAGCGTTTCGATCTTCATATCGTTAGTGACTTTAACTAAGCTGAAGGCCGTGTCAGGCCCTTTTGACATTAAATAATGCCCGGGATTTAATGACCACAACGTCAGATCATCATTAGCGTTATTGGCGCCTAAGGTCATCATACCCTCGTCGTTCGCGGCGTTTTTGAAGGCAAAGTCATCGCCATACGCGGGGGCGGCGAATTTAATAGTTTCCAAATTAGTATTTTCAGTGATGACCTCAAAATCTAAGGCTGTCGCTTTTAAGAACGGAAATAGACTCATCGTCATTTTTGCCTGAAAGCGCTCGACGGTCTGGGTCGTTGTTTTAAACGAGTTGCAGTTCAATTCAAAGGTCATTTCGTCAGTGTCAGAGGTTGTGTATGGGCCGACGCAAAAATTATCGGCGGGATCTTCATACACCGCGCTTCCACCCGGGGAGAGCGTGACTTTTGCACCCGTACTCGCCATGTATACCCCGCTTTCGGCGCTGGATTCTGAGGTTGCCTCTGGCAATGCGTAGGAGCCGCCACCACTATCGCCACCGCCTCCGCCGCCACAAGCACTCAGCCCAAAGCAGACACTTAAAACGATCCCGCGTACTTTCATGTTTTTCATCCTCTGAGAATTTAACCTGTGGGCCGATAATCGGCGTACACCTAATCGATTTCCCACTCTTCTGTAAGTAATCGGCATATGTCCGAATTTGATGAGGCCACTTTGGCAAAAATTCATTGGATCACGCGTCCGAAGGAATACCCCCGAACGCGTATAGATCGCAACACAAGCAAGAACGTCGTTTATTTGACCCTAATGCGCTCGCGCACCCTTCTGGCACAGGGCGACAGATGTGAGAAGTCACGATCGCTTGAATTATTGAGGTGACACGGGATATTGAGCTACGAGTCGACTTCTGGCAAACGTCCAGTCAGCTTGGCAACAACGATACTGGCGAGAGCCAATGCAATTGCGGTCAGCAAAGCGTTTAATAATAAAGGCGTGATTGCGCCAATCATGTGTAAGAAATGGGTTAGGGCAAACGCCAATGGAACACTCAAAATTAGGCCGAAAAAGCGCCGGTTAGTTTCTGCCATCACATATAGACAGGGCACTAGAATCAACGTAATGGCAGACGCAAAAACAATCCCAAAACTCAACGACAACGCCATAGGGATAACGAATTGAGCCTGTACACTGGTTTCGAACAGCATCGGCAATAGCCCAACAAAAGTTGTGAGTGTGGTCAGCAGAATCGCCCTAAAGCGCTTTCGAGTTGCACTGTAAATCGCGTCTTCGCATGCCATACCAGCGACTCTCTCGCGGTTGGCAAATTCCACCATGATCAGGCTGTCGTTAACCACAACGCCCGCCAGGGCAATAATGCCAAAGAGTGACAGGATGTTAATCGTGACATCAAATAGCACGTGCCCAGCCACCGCCCCAATAAAACCAAACGGGATCACAGACATAATAATAATCGGTTGGACATAGGACCGTAACGGGACCGCCAACAGCGAATAAATTAAAAATAGCGAGGCGACACCACTGACCAACATTTTTAGGTAGTAATCATCTTGTTCTTGGGTACCGCCACTTAAGCGAAACTCGACGCTAGGGTATTTTTGCAAGAGCACTGGGATAAACGTTTCCCGCACATCGCGGACAACGTCGCTGCTTTCAATCGTGTCGGCATCAACTTCGGCAGTTACCGTGAGGGTTCGCTTGCGGTCGAGTCGGTCGATGGCCGTAACACCGACGCCTAACTGAATGTCTGCCACATCGCCAATCGCTACGACGTCACCGCCCATCGTTCTGATATGCATGTTTTCGAGTGTTGAAATCGACCTGCGTTGCTCAATGGGATAGCGCACCATCACTTTTACTGTGTCAGAGTTGCGCTGAATCCTCTGCGCCTCTTCACCGTAAAATGCGTGTCGGACTTGTTTAGCAACATCCATCAGGCTAACGCCGATCTGCGATGCGAAGGGTTTTAAGGTGATCAACAGTTCTTTGCTACCCGCGCCTTGCGAGTTATATATGTCATAAACACCCTGAAATTGAGTGAGATACTGCTGAAGTTCCATACCAGCGCGGGAGAGCTCATTGGGGTTAGGACCCGAGAGCGACAGGCTGATACGAGGGCCAGAGGGCCCCTCACTGGCCACATAGCGTTGCTTGCGAACATTCGGCAGAATACCGACTTCTTCCCGCCATAAGCGCTCGATTTCTGTAGCATCTATGTTGCGAAACTCGGCTTTGGTAAGTACCGTACGAAAAATGACATCGATATCATTACGCACAAAAAAAGCCACATGCTCAACCAGACCCGCGCTTTCTGGATACTTTTCTCGGTATCGTTCGTCGATCGCATAAATTGCATTTTCGATCACCGCAATGGTTTCAATCATCCGTTCTTGGGACGCCCCGTCTTGCATTACGATTTGCGCTTTGACGTCGTCGCCGGGCACCACCGGAAAAAATTCGTGGCGCACGAGACCGCTCGTAGTGGCACCTATCACAATAATTAAGAGACTCAAAAAGCCCGCGAGCGTGATGTACCGATGTTGGACGGCACTTTTCAGTAGTGGCTGATAGAAGTGGTCAATAAAGTCATGTAACGCCCCCGAAACCTTGTTTTGCAACGCTTGCAAAGCATTCAATGAGTTTGACGGTGGACGGTTGATTTGAAAGCCAACGAGGTGAGCGGGCAAGATGAGTTTAGACTCGATCAGTGAGAAAAATAAACTCAAAATGACGACAATACCCATGGATTTGGCGATTCCATCGAAGGAGCCTCCGATAAAGATCATCGGTAAGAATGCTGCCATTGTGGTGAGGAGGCCAATCGTGGAAGGCGTCGCAACGCGCTGGGTTCCTGTAATGACCGATGCGGTCGATGCAATATAGGGCGCGCTTGGTGGATAGCCCGCGCCAAGCTCTTTTTGATAGTCTGCAGAGACTTCGCTAAACACGCTTTCGCCAATAATAATGGCGTCATCAACAACGATACCAAGCACCATGATAAAGGCAAATAAACTCATGATATTAATGGTCACACCGCCTAGGGGCATGAGCCACAGGGCGCCGGCAAAACTGAGTGGTATGCCGACCATGACCCACAGCGCAATCTGTATATTCAGAAACAAGCTCAATACGAGCGCGACCAATATGCCGCCCATGAGGAGATTTTCCGCCATCATTGTAAGCCGGCCGTTTAAGTAATACGCCTCATCATTAAACACAGCGATCTTATGTCCGATTGGCAATGTTTGTTGTTTTTCTTTGGCGTAGGCGTTGACGACCTGACTGATGTCGAGCAGATTTTGGCCTTCCAGAGAAAAAATGCCGACGGTAAACGCATTGGCTCGGTCAAACCGGTTCGCGTAGCTGGTTTCTTTGAAGCCATCCCTTACTTCAGCTACGTCTGCTAGGCGTAACTGAGTACCGTCTGTGTTACTGCGAACGACAATGCTTGCAAAGTCGGGACCAGTGTAGGCCTTTCCTTCGGTGCGCACTAAAATATTGCCACTGGCGGTTCTGATTACGCCAGCCGGCAGGTCTAACGACGATTGTCTTACTGCCGATGCAACCTCGCTCAGGGTTAGATTGAGCGCGCGTAGTTGATCCTCTTTGACCTCGATGGATATTTCATAGTCCCCTGCACCCCATAAGCGTAATTCTTTAACCTCGGGCATGGCCAACAACTCGTTGAAAATTTCATCACCGAGGGATTTTTTTTGAGAGTCGGTCATGTTCCCATAAACGGACACACCCATTGCCCACATGTTGGTGTCTAATCTTTGTATGCGCGGGTTTTCTATGTCTTCAGGAAAATTTGTGATTGCATCGACGCGGTTTTCTACGAGGGTGGTCACCTCATTAATATTTGCATTCGGTTCGATATCTAATGTCAGTCTGGCGCTATCGCGATTTGCTCTAGCCGTAATAGATTTGATCCCTTGCAAACCCTCTAACGCAGATTCGATTGGTAAGATAACCCCTTTTTCCACTTCGATCGGTGCGGCGCCCGGATAGGGAACAGAAATGCGGATCACATTGAGATCAGATCGTGGAATCATCTCTTTGCTAATGCTCCACATTGAGAGTACGCCCGCGAAAAATACAAGGAACATAACCAGATTCGCTGCAACAGGATTACGTGCAAACCAGTCAATCAAACCTTTTGAGGGTGTGTCCACTAGTGGTTTTGGTCCTGTTCGCCGGTGTTGGCAATATGCAATTTAAGGCCTTCGATTGCCGTACCAATAGCGCTCACGACAAATGTGGTTCCATCGTCGATATTCGCTGTAACGTAGTAGTAATCATCGTCTGAGAATACAATTGTCACGGACTTTAGACGGAGTCGATTTTGCGCGTCTGCAGTGGCCACTTGTGACCCCTGAAGTAACGCACTGCGGGGAACCGAAAAAACATTTTTTAATGTTTTTCCCGGCAACGTGGCGCGCACAAACGTGCCAACAAGTAACGGGGCTCGAGCCGTCGTTGCGCTCGATGTCAGCCCATAAGGATCGGCAACACTGATCACCACATACTGAGCGCGATTGAATTCGTTAACGACACCTTCAGATCGAATCATCTTTCCTTGCCACTGATGATTTGCACCATTCACAGAGCCCATCAGTTCGACCGGCGCAGCGCGGCTTATGACGTCAGGGGATACGCCGCCCATCGTCGCTAAGTCTTTTTCTGTCAGCGGCAAGCGAATTTCGACAAGGTCTGTTGCAAAGATTTCACAGAAGCGCGAACCCGGAGAGATGTACTGACCCAGATCTGCTATTTTTTTCGTTATCATGCCAGAATAAGGTGCCCGAATAACGGTGCGTCGCAGTTTTAACTGCGCCTGTTGAACCTCCGACTCTGCTTGTAGTACCGCCGCTTCAGCTTCTGCGAGGTAGGGCGTGCGCAAGGCTAAAGCGGGTGCTTCTGCCTCGGGGCGTCCGGTCATTGCCCACTCCTTTTTTGCCTGAATGGTTCTTGCTCTCTCGAGTTCAAGCAGGGCATTAGCGCTACTCAGACGGGCATTTGCACGTTGCACGGCGACGGCATAATCGCCCTTATCGAGCCGAATCATTACATCGCCCGCTGAGAACGTACCCCCGACAACAAAATGATCAGAGACATCAACGATAGTCCCTGCCACTTCAGAGACCATAGTCGTTCGGGTGCGGGGTTGCACCGAGCCTTGTGATTTGACCTTAAGCGCCACGTCGTGCCGATATAATTTTTGCGTTTCGACTGCCAGCGTGGCATCGGGCGCGGGTGCTTTCGCCGGCATAGGCGAGGCTATATGCATCAACCATGCAATGACGGCTGCACCAGCGATTAATCCAAACGCAATCAGTTTTTGCCTCACTAACGGGGTGCCTCACAGTGGTGGGTGCGCTGGGTGTTGTCGATCGACGCCTTTATGAAAAAGACAATCGCAAGGGTATCATTACCATGAGCAAGTAAGGAACGCACTTTTTAGGCGTTCTGTTTGGCTATTCATACGCATCACTTACTTCATGGTATCAAAATTTGTATCGGGGTATTTGTTTATTATAATTCGCACATGCCGCTTGCGATTTTGAGTGTTGTTGTGGGATCAGAATCCTTTATGCGGCTTTTTGCTGGCTTTGCGAAGATGTCATCCAGAGTGCATTCTTTTTGACGAGGTATACTCTCACGAATAAAAAAAGTTGTGCACTCACAGTTGTTACGTTCACCGTGAAATTACCAATGAAATTTTTTTGTGAAAATAAACGATGAACCAAAATAACGATGCGTGAAAGACGTGTTCGAGTACCTGAGCGCTCGATTCACATAACACAACAACAATAACGCCGAAAACATAAGGCAATACTAAAATTTCTGGGGGTGGGTGCTGTTACGACGCTGAAAACCCGTGAAATTGGGATCTTGAGTGCTCTCAAAAAGTACCATCGCAACACGCGGGTCGAAACAGCATAACCAAGACACGGGTATACTTGAGATCGCATTTTATCTGCCGCAAACTTGGCGAGCATTAAAAACTTTATCAGTGCTCTAATGCCATTAAGTAAAATAAAACCGACATTATTTGTCAGTCCTGTTCGGCTTAAATGGTCAAAGATCGCTGGAGCCTTGTCACACAAAATGCAGAGACCGCATCGAATGGAATATTTGCATCGTTCTCTACTAAAAAAGCGGCCGAGTTTGCGCGCCCGGCATCATGTGGTGTAGTTTTTAGGGTTTGAAACCTACATACTAAAAGCGGCTATTCAGGCACCTTAGCGTTGGTTATGCTTTTAATAGCGTCTGACGTAGGCGCGGGTTGTTGCATTCGCTTTGGGTGTGGAAAGACGGATTAAAAGCACCACATTAGACGATGTG
>CAJWCO010000046.1 GCA_913031145.1 uncultured Cellvibrionales bacterium
GAAGTGCTCGCCTCGACGAAGATCATCTATCGCAGTGGCTCGCATCATTTGGTGGATCAATGACTCAGTGGGCCATCTCGGTGATACAAGACGATGATGACGGGGGTAGCCAAACAAATGAGGGCGATACCTTCATACTCGACAATGGGATTGTTGCCGATATTTGGGGTGGCCGTGAGGCATTGTCGTTTTTTGATGAAAAAAGTGAGTATCTTGACTGCACCGACGAATCCTCCAATACGGAGACCTGCGACAGTGTCGACTGGGCAATTACAACGGACCCAGCTCGCGGCCCGGTCCTCGAGGTGACCTACCTCAACAATGCCGCACACGCGGGGCTCGTCGTGGGACCCTCACCCTCTGTCGATCTGAGTGATTATGCAAACGGAACCCTCTCATTTGATATTAAAATCGTCACAGCTGGTGCGGCTAACCTGTCGGGAGGGTTTTTCCTCAAGACGGAGAGCGGTAGTGCCATTTCTGGCGAGTTACCGATAGCGGGCATTAGCGCGTCGGGTGAGTGGGAAACGATTCACTTTCCGGTATCGTCGCTGATTGCCAGCCAAAGTCTCAATCTAGAAGCGATCACTGCACCCATGGTTTTCTTCCCAGCTTACAGAACGGGCGCTGGGCTCGTCTATCAAATTGATAATGTGCGCTTTACTGGCATCGCCGATGGTGCAGTACCGCCAAACGGAGGGGCTGGGGCAGGCTCGGGTAATACGACATCGTATCAACTTACCCAGTTCGGAGCGGGTAATGTGTCTGACACAATTAATCTCGCCAGTTACAAATGCGCGGTTGACAACGGTAACTGGATTTATAACGCGGGGCTCGTTAAACCGGCTATTGCCGGCTGTAATCCTGCCACTGGTGTACCGACGGGCACGCCAACATCCCTAAAACCGCAACTCACGGGAGATGCACTCAACCAGCCAGTGCCAACGCACAAATGGTGGGGCTCTATTCCAATTTTAGGTGAAATGACTATTGGCGATGCAAATGATGCCGCTTATATCACACCAGATCCCATTCGAGCCCGAGTGAGCAATAAAGGGGTCAGACTGATGGGTATTCCTGGCGGCTATAAAGTGATTGGCAATTACCCGAGGTACGATGGTCCTGAACCCTTTTTAGAAGTCTTCGACGGCATCGCTATTGCCAATTCGCTGCACAATAATCTGGATGCGTATTTAGCCAATCACAGCGAGGGTTCCGTTACTGTGCAGTGGAAGGCAGGCACTACCCCGGTCATGGAAGCCACCTTTGTACATGGCTCCCCTTACGTGTATTTTAATGTCTTCGCAGGCAGTGCAGTGCTGCGAACGCATGCAGCGAATGGTGGTCAAAAAGGCACGTTTTATCGCCAGAATAATCACCTCGGGGTGTGGACAGATATTGCAGGTGTGCGTAACAATTTTCTTATTAGTGGCGAAGGCAGTACCAGTTTCTCAAGTATCGAAAGCAATGAAATCACTGTTAATAATAGCGCCAATGCATTTACGCTAAGCTACTTGCCAACCCTCGACGGCATACCGAGCGACAGTATGAGTGAGTTTTTTGCAGCTACCGCGCGCAATATTGTTGCCAGAGTAGATGTTGACTACAGCGTCGATCGAAGCACTAATAGAGTCACTGTGTCGCATACCTATCGCGATGACCAAGGCGCCGTAGTGGATACTATCGCAGGCCTCCACCCCATGCATTGGAAACACTCTCCCCAACTTACCTCGGATTACCAAATCCGCAGTAGCCGTGGGATCATCAAATTTGCTGCAACTCGATCCTTTAGCTATGTAATCCACTATGTAGGAGTCTTACCGACACTGCCGGCTATTAGCCAGACTTATGACCCTGACATATTGCAAGCTCTGGTGGCGGAGTTCATGGATCAAGGAGCCGCGTCATGGATCAACAGCACAGACACCTACTGGTCCGGCAAGGCGTATGGAAGAGTTGCTGAACTGGCGGCAATTGCTGATTCCATAGGCATGGATACCGAAGCCACACAACTCCTCAATTGGCTAAAAGCGCAGCTAGCCGATTGGTTTACTGCCGAAACGGAGGGTCGCTTAGACACCCATAAATATTTTGTCTACGACGCGCAATGGAGCACCTTATTAGGGCTAGATGAGGCCTTTGGGTCGCACCAACGCCTAGCCGACCACCATTTTCATTACGGTTATTTTGTGCGCGCTGCCGCCGAAATTTGTCGGCATGATGCCTCTTGGTGTAGTAAAGATCAATATGGTCCAATGGTTGAATTGTTAATTCGAGACTATGCAGGCGATAAGGGGGATAGCTTATTCCCGCACCTACGCCACTTTGACCCCGCGAACGGTTTTTCTTGGGCGGACGGCAAGGCAGATGCTCTGCAGGGGAACAACAACGAGTCAACTTCTGAGGCGGCCAACGCTTATGGAGCAATTATTTTGTATGGGCTCATCACGGGTAATGATGCGCTCGTCGATAAAGGCATCTACCTACATGCCTCGACCTCAACGGCGTATTGGCAGTACTGGAACGACATTGACGGCTATAACAATAGTAGCGAAGATTCTGCCAACTTCCCGCCCGGTTACTCCAAAATTACCACGTCTATTCTATGGGCTAGCGGAGCAGATTTCAGCACTTGGTTCAGTCCTGCCTATGCTCACATACTAGGAATTCAAGGACTGCCATCTAATGGTTTAATCTTCCATGTAAGCCTATACCCCGATTATATGCGCGACTATATCTCTTTGGGACTTTCCGAAAGCACAAATGGCAAGCCATCCGGGTTACCCGTCGATCAATGGCGCGACCTATGGTGGAATCTTTGGGCAATGTCTGACGCCAATGCAGCTATCGCAGATTATGCAACTCTGGGCTCCAACTATGCAGCTGAAGCCGGCGAGAGCAAAGCGCACACCTACCACTGGATCAATACCTTCGCGGCGCTGGGTCAAATCAAAACCGGTACCGGAGAATTGACCTCAAACTACCCTGCCGCTGTCGCTTTTGACAACAATGGGTTGCGTACGTATGTCGTATACAATTTCGGCTCTCAGCCGAAGAATATCGTATTTAGCGATGGTAAAACCTTTACCGCAGCGCCATCGAGTTTTACCCGCATCACCAACAACTAAAAAGGAGTGCGCTGCCGGGTTGCAGTCGCCTGCAATCTCACAACACAAAAGACAAAACTACCGCGTCAAGCCGCGCGATCATTATCTAGCTGAATTGGGTTTTTGTCGGACAATCGGATTCCCATAATGATGATTTTTACCGCCAGCACCTCGCTAAAAATGATACCTAATGCCCGAGCAACCGAGGGTGCTTTGAGCGCTGAACCTGCGCTAATGTGCGGTAAATAGCACCATTTTATGATTCTTCTTAAGCAATCTGCCAAACTGGTTTAGCGAACTTTTCACGAATCTAGGTTTTCTTTGAGAGAAAAAATTCGCCTCAAAGACATGCGCGTGTTTATAGCCGTTGTGATCTAGGAAGGATAAGATTTCGAGGCTTTTAGCTGGCTCTTTTTTGGCATGTAATTCAAGGGCGAGAACGGGACAGTATTTTTTTAAGGTTGTTACGGCGCCTTTTAGCGCCTCTAGCTCATGACCCTCAACATCCATTTTGATAAAACTAATGACGACTTCATCTGTTTCGCTTAAGTAATCATCTAACGCGATGATTTCGAATGTAAGATTTGCATCCGAAGACTCGCTGATCGCCGCTCCACCCCTATTTAAAGGATCAAATGACGCTGCAAGTGTGGCGCTTTTTGACCCCAAACCAACGTTAACTGCACGAATGTTATTCGCTAGACCTGCATTGATAGCGAGAAGCCGAAACGTCTCTTGGTTGGGTTCGAAACTCAATACTCGTTGAAAAATTTTTGAAAAAAACAATGAATGATTCCCGATATTCGCACCAATATCGAGACAGCTTTCAAAGCTGTTTAATTCTTCGTCTAAAAAGGCCTTTAACGCGAAAAGCTCTCGCTTTTCGAATAGGCCATCAATAAATATTTTTTGCGATATCGTATCGTGAGAAAAACACACCATCTGAGGGTAACTTTTTATGTTTCGCTTAGCCGCCCGTTGTAACATGATTTTTAACAAGTTGCGTTCAATCATATGCACAAAACACTACCCGAATGACAGTTTAGTATACCCTCAGAAATGTGCTTCGGGCATTGCATAAGGCAGTTCTTTTTCCCTGTAACCCGCTTCTTTTAGTATGACAGTTCGAACAGACGAATGAAAGCCAGCACTCAGTGGCTATCTGAGGTCGTTTATTTATTAAAAGCGCCGGGCAGTCGCCTTGAGACCCTCTATTGATTGTTGACGTTGGGGTAGACTATTTTTTCACTGAATCACGGAGCCGCGGCTTTTACCTAGATCATCCAGTTTTCTTGCTGCTGGCGATAGATCATAAAGAACCCTTGATACAACGCGGTAAAAAGGGGAACGCGTCTGTGGCAAAGTAATGATAAATGCCCTCTGGGAATTCAGGGGTGACACCTGAACGGCCGTTACACTCATCTAAATCACCACTGCCTTCAAGGTACTCATAGTCCTGCGTAAAGGTACCCATTTCATACAACGAAACAGGCGCGCGATTGGCATCAGGGACGGTTTTTATGCGAAAACTACTGCGCACAGACACAACCTCCGAACTCGCATTCATTGCTTCTGCATAGCCAAAACGCGCATAGATTGGGAAGCCATCGGCAGCCCAACCGATCAAAGTCATCGCCACACCTTTGTTCAGTTTGCTAACAAATCCCTCGGGTATCCCATGATAGTGATAAGCACCTGTGGGTTGCACATGCGCGTGGTTTGCATCGTCTCCAAAGTTGAATGAATCCTGCCCAAGAGCTTCAATGCTCCAGCTTCCCTGTATGGGTGGTGCGAGTCTGCAACTTGTGCCATTGTCACTGCAGGTTCCCGCTGTCCCTGCGTCGATTTTTACGCCGTTTAAAATATAACCGGTGGCACCACGCGGACCCCCTAAGATAGTGGACAACGAGGTCTTTTCTGGACTTAAGGTAAATGTTTCAGAGATCGTTTGTGCGGCAATACTACTGGGATTGTTCGCATTCGGAAATCTCCCCACTGCATGGTCCGGTACGCCATTGGCCATCAATGTTCGTAAACTTTCATCGCATTGCCAATGGGCCCAGCTTTGCATATCAACCCACGCTGAGTCATTGAAGACGTCATAACTATAGGAACACTCAATGCCCGCGGTGTGCACGGCACCATCAGTCTGTGGACGAATAGCCATGCCCGCAGTGAACAATCGACTTTCAATTGACTGATATTGATCACCCGCACGAAGAAGATTGGTATCTTCATAAGGGTCGTTAAGTAGATCATACAGCTGTTTGGTTCCACTCGAGCTGACAATTAATTTATAACGTTCGTCCCTGATGGCCCAGCGCGTAATTCCGTTAGTTATAAAATCCACATAACTATACTCCCTTGAAGGACTGTCCGCATTCGAGAACAGGCCCATAAAACTGATGCTATCTGCGATTTGAGGCGTATCGTTGCCCGCTAATTGCGATATTGTCGCAAAGAAATCGGTCACGTTAATGAGGGCACTTTCACGACTGTTTTCTCTCGACACCCCTGACCCCGACACAACCATCGGCACTTTTAGCCCCCCTTCAGACACACTGGATTTACCTTTGCTAAATACCGTCGTGTCAATGACCGAGGTCGGCGTACCGTTATCACCCACGTAAAGAATAATGGTGTTCTCCAGCTGTTGCTCGTCAAATGACTGCAGCAATCGTCCAATTTCAGAATCCATGGCCTCAATTGCAGCCAGGTAGTAGGCTCTTGGGTTACTGGATATATCGCTATCGGTACCGCTCAAATTCCGAGTATGCAGATGCTCAGGCGGAACGTGGATCGGGTCATGCGGTGCCGTGTAAGCAAGCCAGAGAAACCAGGGTTGCGACTGATTTGCAATCCAGTCAATGGCAAGATCTGTGGACGCCGTTGTGTTGTAGACGCTCGTCGCTGTCGTGACCCCATTCACGGTAAGATCCCAGGCGTTGTAATCACTGATAGCTCGGCGCAACGTGCCCGCAAAATATTCGATGCCCAATGTGGCTGGGTGGTTTGCAGCAACGCCGCTGCCACCCAAACCCCATTTGCCGATCAAAGCCGACGCATAATTACTAGAGTTGGGACTGTTTGCAAGATGCCGATGCAACGTCAGTGCATTAGAGGAAACCGAATCGTCATTGCTCACCACCCCTGAGTTGACGCCATACTGACCGGTCATCATGGTCGCTCTTGATGTTGTGCATGCGGGTGTCGCCCACGCATTATCAAATACAATACCCTGGGACGCTAATTTGTTTAATGTTGGAGTGGTGGGGACATCCACACTCAATGGGTATTGCGCCGATGCATCAACTCCCTGATCGTCTGCAATAATTAACAATATATTGGGTTGCGCGACAGCCGACTGCGTATCGTACTTGCCCCACTGTGCAAGAGACCCGCCGCGTGAATCTACCAAGTCAGCTACGTGGTTATCCGAAATGTTAGAACTACTCTGGGGCGCTTCCCAAGAGCCATTAACATCGCCTATCAAAATACCCACAACATTCTGCTCACGCTGCGCCGGGTACTCAATGATGCTAACGCCGCTATCGTAGTTAACGTGGCTACGATCGACATTAAAACCGCCAGCACCGTTATTTGCTAATTCGTCCCAAAAGTCGTAGTCCTCGGCAACAAACACCCAACGCCGCGGCTTGGCCGTGCTAAGGTTGACGGCAAGTTTGAGAATATCCAGTGCATCGGCGGACGTTACGCGCCCGTCTCCGTTAATATCGGCCGCTATGTACTGGTAGGGCGATACGGGCAAAGCCTCACGGGGGCCCAGTCCATCGGGGTCGGGGTTGGGATTGATGCCCACGGCAATTTTTAGGGCTGCTAAGGCATCCGCAGAACTAATCACACTGCCTGATTCACCCGCAGTAATGACTTTTTGAGACGTTAGCCGATGGGTGCCGCGCCGCTTCTTCGTAAATGTAAAAAAGCCCGAGGCATCCGATAGAGCCTCCTCCGAAATGTCATTGACGACATCTTCAGTTAACCACTCTAGATTCAACGTCACCGACTCAAGTAGCGCTAGGCGACGCCAGTGATAAACGATACCCGATAGAGGCTGCTCCGAACAGATGTTACAGTCAAATTCATCTAGCGGGTCGCTACCATCTAGGGTTTCTTGCTGGTCGCTGACGCCGTCGCCGTCGTCATCTTTATCAACATTATTTCCAACGCCGTCTTGATCTGTATCGAACCACTCACTCGCGTCATCATCGAAAACGTCTGCATTATCGCCAATGCCGTCGCCGTCACTATCGCGCCACTCACTGGCATCATCATCGAAAACGTCTGCATTATCGCCAAAGCCGTCGCCGTCACTGTCGCGCCACTCACTAGCATCGTCATCAAAGACGTCTAAATTATCGCCAACCCCGTCGCCGTCAGTGTCCAGCCATTCCGACGCGTCGAGCGGGAAGGCATCTTCTCCTGTTACGTAGCTATCGCCATCGGGATCGATTAAAAGTTCTGGGGCAATCAAACCCGTATAATTTTCACTACCCCAACAGACCAGCCCACTGTCATCAATCGCACAGGTATTATAAAAGCCAGCACTCACTGTTACAGGATTGAGAAGGGTCGGCACCGTACTTTGACTATATTGATCGCTGCCCCAACAAAGCACCGTGTTCTCATCTAAAACACATGTGTGGTCATATCCGGCAGAAACATGGCTTGGCGCGTTCAATTCAGGCACTTGCGTTTGACCAAACTGTGTATCACCCCAGCAAACAACATCATTCGCATCTAACGCACAATTATGATTAAAACCCGCATCCACAATCGTTGGTGCCTCCAACTCTGGCACTAGCCGTTGCCCGTACTCGTTATCGCCCCAGCACTTAATACCGGTGTCGTCCAACGCACAGGTATGATCAAAGCCGGCGCTAACTTGTGAGGGGTTAAATAGAACAGGCGGAGTCGTTTGGCCACTATCTCCATAACCCCAGCAAACCACCCGCGCATCATCGATGGCGCAGCTGTGATCGCCGCCCGATGCCACGCTCGTTGGCTTTGCCAGCGAAGGAACAGCTGTCTGACCATATTCGTTGTACCCCCAGCAAATTACGCCTGAGCGGTCCAGTGCACACGTATGATCGAATCCCGCCGAAACCGCACTAGGGTTTGACAAGGCGGGCACAGTCGCCTGCCCACTGGCATCCTGTCCCCAGCAGGCAACGCTATCGGAATACCGAGCACATGCGTGTTCGAAACCCATAGAAACTTGGGCCGGTTCGGGTGTTGAGGGCAAGAGCGTTTGTCCACTAGCCACGTTTCCCCAGCAAGTCACACCCAATGCATCGAGCGCGCAGGTGTAATCAAAACCTGTGGTAATTTGCAACGGTGCTTCTAGCTCTGGAACCGTTATTTGGCCATAGTCATTATTTCCCCAGCAAACCACACCGGATGCATCAATCGCGCACGTATGGTCAAAGCCGGCGGACACATGCGTCGGATTATTTAACGCCGGCACCGTCGATTGTTGAAATTGATCGTCGCCCCAACACCGAGCGCCCGAATCATGAATAGCACAGGTATGATTGAAGCCCGCCGAAATCTGCGAAGGATTCGCTAAACTTGGGACAGATGTCTGCCCCGAACCGTTATAGCCCCAACAGACAACACCAGTATTATCAATCGCACAGGTGTGCTCAAATCCCGCTGAAAGACGGCTCGGTTGACGTAACCGGGGCACCGTTGTTTGGCCATATTGATTCGCTCCCCAACAACTGACACCAAAACGATGCAGCGCGCAGCTGTGGTCAAAGCCTGTTGTAATTTGTACAGGCGTATTGAGAGCGGGCACTGTGGTCTGTTCATACTCATTGTAGCCCCAGCAAACAACCCCAGATTGATCGAGTGCACAGCTATGACCGCCGCCCGCCGACACTTGTATGGGGTCAATCAACTCCGGCGCAACAACCTGACCATGTTGGTTGTAGCCCCAGCACACAACACCGGCATCGTCCAACGCACACGTATGGTAAGTGCCCGCACTAATTTGGTAATCGGCAATACTTGGGTCACGCCCATTGGCGACTTCCCACTCATTCGTGAGCCCGTCCCAATCGCTGTCAACAGAAAAAGCACTATTTGCCAGCAAGAGCACTGCAAAGACTGCGCACACCCTCCTAGGCAACGATCTCTCAAAAGACACCATAAATGCTACTCATTAACACCAATCGAAAACAAACATTAACTACTCTGGCCGCAAGCGCCCAAATAAAGCCCACTTGCGACGCTTCTTTGGCGTCTATCTCAACCCCAGAGTGACGATCATGAAGTTTTTCTTAAAACTGCTTACTTAGGCCCATCTTTACCACGCTGACATTATAATCATAAACGTCGATGGTAGAATCTTTTTTACCGTAGCTGTATGAAACATAAACATCCATTGCTTGACCCCAGTTTCTGACAACGGTTAAAGATACATCAGCGTTCTTGTCGTGCTTATCATACGTCGCAACGTCATCGCCGCTCAAAAAATTGTCGTATGTTCTTTCGCCAACATCTGCATCGACAAACACTGTAATCGCCGCCGTTAAGTCATAACTCAATCCCACGCTCAAGTTCGTTCTTATAGAAGACTGGTCTAAGGTGGTCGGTGGAGCCGTTACCGAATCGCCTAGAATTTGCCAAGGGGTTCTGTCCAATTCACCGTAGGTATACGTCATATAGTAATGCATCAACTCGCCTAATCTTCCTTGGCAGCTGATCTTATATAACCTATCCACACCCTCGGCATAGGCGTAATCAATGGTCGGCGAATCATGGATCTTCTTCTCAACGGCCACTCCTAACCGCGCGCCCAAAAAGTCTCGACTGAAACCAACGGAAAAAAAGTCCGTCGACAGGTATTGTTGAGATCCAGCATAGGACTTTTCGTGTCCTAACTGCCAGGCAATATCACCACCGAAGCTCAAATGCTGGTGGTCCAGCGCAATCGAATAGACCGCAAAATCTTGGTTTTTTTCGGTCGCATACGACCGCTTATAGGCCATTGCTTCAATTAACAGGCTGTGCTTTTTCGCGATTCTCCCCTCCCACGATACAGCCGCAGTCATCTCATGAAAATCATCGCGCACCCCTGACAATTGTGTACTATCGAGGTACTCAACGTCATCACTTCGCCCTGCGGCCACAGAAATAAAACCGAACAGGGGGGACACAGGAGCGAAATTTTCCTCTAACTCACCGATCTTTACGAGAGCCAAGCTCGCAAACTCAGCATCTCCACTTTCATAAACGGTGGAAAACAGATCCAGTGCCGCCTCATAATTTTCTAATGTCTGTTCAATAACCGCCAGCGCAAAAAGAACGCGAACCGAATTATTCTCAGGCTCGATCAATGCAACCAAACGAGTTTTTGCTTCTTCATATGCCTGCGTTTGATACAGACTCATAGCATAATTAAACTGGTCTTCTTCAGAGCTGCCGCCAACGTCATACACCTCTTGATAGAAGTCTCTTGCCGCAATGAATTGACCACTTTTTAAAAGCCGCACCCCTTCAGTGTCAGCACCAAGCACGGATACCGACATTAAAAGGCTGATTACGACCAAATACGGTCTTAACACGTCATGTCTCTTCACCCAATAAAAAACGCGAAGGTCTCTTCGCGTTTTTTATTCATGCGAGGACGTCAGTAAAAACCGCTAGTCATTGACCACTGTTACATCATCGCTCAAACTCTCTTGATCTGGACGCGGAGGCATTCCTCGCTCTTCCCTTTTAGCGCGCTTTTTATCGCGTAAGGTCGACCTCATTTCGTCCAGTGAAGCCCTTAAATCACTGTTTGATTCAATGTAGGTCTGTCTGCTATTTTTCATTTCAACTTTTCTTGCGGCAATTTGCTCTCTGATTTGCCGTGCTTGTTCCTCGTCACCTGCCTGTCTAGCATCTCGAAAACTCTGTCTCAATTCTTTGCCTTCTTCACGACTAGCCGCCAACTCTTCTTCTGTTAGAGCCCCGTTTTCTATCATGTGGCGCGTTATAATATGCCTCACAGGCACTTTTATTCGTCGTTTCAGCTTGCCTTCGACTGGACCCATGACATCCATTTTGACCCCTTTCAAAGGCCCTTCCGCCAACGCCAATGGGGCCGTCAAAGCCGCTGCAAATAAGATAATTACTTTTAATTTCATTTTTTACTCCTAGTTTAAGATTTAATTAAGAACCCGAAAAATATATGATTTTATGCCTCTACAGCCGGTCTATCGCCCACCTCTTTCAACGGCAATTCATACGATTTAAGCGTATCCTCATAGAGGATCATGGCCTCAAGTGTTAGCTCCTTCAGCAACAAACTCGGTTCAGTTACTGCAACAGGCAGAACAAATTCATTCATACCCACTGACAAATCCGCATCGAGTTCAAAAG
>CAJWCO010000047.1 GCA_913031145.1 uncultured Cellvibrionales bacterium
GTCGAGGCACGGACAATTAAGTTGATGGACGTTTGCCGTCTTCGCGATACGCCGATCTTCACCTTTGTGAATAAGATGGATCGCGATATTCGTGATCCCATTGACTTGCTTGATGAAATTGAGTCAGTGCTAAACATTCAAGCCGCACCGATCAACTGGCCGATCGGTATGGGGCGTGGTTTTCGCGGCGTCTATAATTTTTACACAGACCGCATTCACGTGTATGGGCAAGGGAAGGGGCGAACTCTGAGTGATGATATCCAAGTACATGGACTTTATTCGGACGAAGCGCGTTCGGCGCTCGGGGACTTTGCCGATGACGTTTTGGAAGAACTCGAGTTGGTGCGCGGAGCTACGCATGAATTTTCGATAGACGGCTACCTGTCGGGGCGCTTAGCTCCAGTCTTTTTCGGTACAGCTTTGGGTAATTTTGGGGTGCGCGAAATGCTCGACGATTTTGTTCGTTGGGCGCCGCCACCGCAGGCGCGTTCTGCATTGCAGCGTGAGGTGCTTCCAAGCGAGACTGCCTTCAGCGGATTTGTCTTCAAAATTCAGGCAAATATGGATCCTAAGCATCGCGACCGAATTGCGTTTATGCGTATTTGTTCCGGGCGCTACACGCGCGGTATGAAAATGAAGCATGTGCGCACGGGTAAAGATGTGCGGATTTCCGATGCGTTTAGTTTTAAGGCAGGAGAACGCGTGTCTGTAAACGAAGCGCAGGCGGGTGATATTATTGGTTTACATAATCATGGCTCGATTCAGATCGGCGATACTTTTTCAGAGGGCGAGGCACTGAAATTTAGTGGTATTCCTCACTTTGCCCCCGAGTTGTTTAAGCTCATTCGTCTCAAGGACCCCCTCAAAGCTAAACAGCTTCAAAATGGAATTCGTCAATTGTCGGAAGAAGGGAGTACGCAGGTCTTTTTTCCACTGCGCAATAATGACATCATCGTCGGTGCTGTCGGCCAGTTACAGTTCGACGTCGTCGCATACCGTCTCAAAGCGGAGTATGTTGTGGATGCTGTATATGAGCCAGTCAATGTACATTCGGCACGCTGGGTGTCCAGCGTGGATGCTAAATTGTTCGAGACTTTTAAAGCAAAAGCGCAGGATAATTTAGCGCTGGATGGGGGTGGACATTTGACCTACCTCGCACCGACTCGGGTAAATTTGTCGCTGGCTCAAGAGCGCCACCCAGACATTGAGTTTTTGGCCACTCGCGAGCACTAGATTACCCTGTGCGGGTCAGCTACGGAGATGAAGCGATGATGAGCAGCAAACAACATTCAGCGGCGCCCAAACAGGCTCCGTTGCAACTTCGCGCCGGCCGCGGTGCCCTATCGCAATGGGTGGGTTACACCGTTTTGCGAGGTTTAGGGTGGCGTCTTGAAGGCGAAATACCCGACTTAAAGCGATGCCTTCTAATCGGTGCGCCGCATACGTCAAATTGGGATTTTGTATTAGCGATGGCCTGTATCTTGGCGATGAATTTGAAGATGCGCTGGCTAGGTAAACATACCATCTTTGTGCCGGTGGTACGCCGACTCTTCAAGTGGCTCGGTGGGATTCCAACAGACCGCACCGAACCTAAGACCATCGTTGAAAATGTGCGGCGTATCGCGGAGGAAGAAGGTGGAGTGGTGATTGGAATTACGCCCGAGGGCACGCGCAAGAAAGTGGTTAAGTGGAAGACTGGATTTTTGCGCTTAGCGCAGAGTTTGGATTGTCCGATCCTCATGGTGGGGCTGAGTTTTTCAACGCGGCGTGTGGTGATCGGCGACCTGTTTTACCCCACCGGCGACAATGAAGCAGACCTACTGCAGATACGCGCATATTATGATCAGTTTGATGGAAAGTATCCGGATCAATTTTAGAAAAAGAAGGTAGGCACTTACATTTTCGATGGGGCGGTTGTCCCAATATTCGAACTCCGCTAGCGGCTTTTGGCTGTGGCTGGCTCCATGTTAGGTATACTGAGTGCGTAGAGATTTTTAGATGAGCACCTGATGCCGGCCACTTTAAACGTCTCAATGGCTTTGGCGATCGACTATTATTTCTACCCTGCGGGAGTGTTTATGCAGTCCAGCGTTCGTCGGCGTAGCGAATGTTAGTTTGCGTTGACTGCAGCATTGACGATGGGCATTTATGGCTGTTCTTTTGGGTTTGGCCACAGTCTCAGTCATTCCTGTTCCAGCTCTTTTTGGGGATCGCAAAGTGCTGACCGCAACTCCAGAAATGACCATAATGGTTTAAGTGACGAATAAGACCTCTGCATGGTTGTTTATCTTCAGCAGATCGCTACTTTGGGTATTGGCAGTCCGGATGATCGCTGCGCGGTCCATGCAGCCCGAATTGAATCCAGTTGAGTGATGCGTCGGAGTACCTCACTCATCGGCACCATTGCCCAAGTTGTCGCTCTCAAAAGGCGACTCATCTCGCCATGGGGCGGTGCAGATTGTAGGGGCTTATTGGGCTCACTTGCAGATACTCGACGAAACCACCAGAATACGGGGATATAAAGCCGTGGATCTCAAACAACGGAGCACACCCATGACGAATTCTGTATCACCGATCGCTAGATTGCTGGTGACTGTTGCGGCGCTCACGATTATTGTGGGGGGGCTTAAGATGGCGGATACGCTCGTTGTTCCCTTTATCTTGGCCGTCTTTATTGCCATGGTTGTGTCACCGCTGGTGAGTGGGTTGCGTCGGAGTGGTTTACCGCATGGCGTGGCGATTATGATTGCGGTCTTGCTAATGTTGTCGCTAGGGCTTTTGCTCGGTGCGGTGATGGGTTCGGCCATGGTGAACTTCCGACAAGATCTTCCTGAATACTCAGCCAAACTCACGCTCTTGAGTGGCACCTTTCAGCATTGGTTGAGCGAGCGCGGCATCTTGGTGAGCGCGGAACAATGGCAAAATAGCTTTGATTTTGGTGCATTCATGCGGTTTGTGGCAAATACCTTGGCATCTTTTGGCAATGTCATGACCGATGGCATGATGATTCTATTAACCGTAATTTTTATTCTTGCCGAGAATATCGGATTCGCGGAAAAGTTAGCGCAAGCGCGCGGGCCCGAAACGTCCAGTCAATGGTTAAAAACATTTACCACGAGCGTGAATAATTACATGGCTATCAAAACCGCCATCAGCTTGATCACGGGTTTAATTATCTTTTTGTGGTTGTCAGTTTTGGGAGTTGATTATGCGGTCCTTTGGGGGCTGCTGACATTTCTCCTCAACTTTATTCCAGCGGTGGGTTCGGTCATTGCTGCCGTACCCCCCGTCTTATTAGCGATTGTTCAGCTCGGTTTTGCGCCGGCGGGATTAACACTTGCTGGATTTGCGGTCGTTAATATGTTGATGGGGAATGTGGTGGAGCCACGTTGGATGGGACGCGGGCTTAACCTTTCACCTCTGGTGGTGTTCGTTTCTTTGGTTTTATGGGGTTGGGTGCTAGGCCCCGTGGGTATGCTGTTATCAATTCCGCTAACGATTATGGTTAAAATCGGTTTGGAAAGTCAGACAGAAACGCGATGGATTGGGACCATGCTGGGCGCAGCCGACAGCGCAAGTCCATAAGGACGCGACAGGTGTCTTGAACGTATCGATTGCCCACCGCTTGGATGAGCAATCGAGGCTAGGTTGCTCTTGTCTAGAAAAAGCCCAGTGGGTTAATGTCGTGACTAATTAAGACATTTTTCGTTTGCTGGTAGTGGTTTAAAGCCATCTTATGCGTTTCGCGTCCAATGCCCGACTTCTTGTAACCACCAAAGGCTGCGTGTGCTGGATAGCTGTGATAGCAATTCACCCATACACGGCCGGCTTTAATGCCCCGCGACATGCGAAACGTGCGGTTGACATCGCGGGTCCACAGACCTGCACCTAGGCCGAACTCCGAGTCATTGGCGATAGCTAGCGCGTCCGCCTCGTCTTTAAACGTTGTGATGCCCAGCGTTGGCCCGAAAATTTCTTCTTGAAAAATACGCATATCATTACTGCCTTTCAAGAGGGTCGGTTGCACATAGAAGCCGCCCGCGATCTCATCATCTACGACGGCCCGTTGACCCCCCATCAAGAATTCGGCTTTTTCATCGCGCGCGACCGCCATGTAACTCAGCACTTTGTCGAGTTGCTCTTGCGAAGCCTGAGCCCCGACCATCGTATCTGTGTTGAGCGGATTACCTTGGACAATGCCTTTGGCGCGTGCAAGAATTTTGGCGATGAACTCGTCATAAATACTTTCCTGAACCAGAGCGCGTGAAGGACATGTGCATACTTCTCCCTGATTAAAAAACCCCAGTAATAGACCTTCCGCACATTTGTCGAGATACTCAGGCTCCTGTGACATGATGTCTTCGAAGTAAATGTTAGGTGATTTTCCACCCAGTTCCACTGTCGATGGGATAAGATTTTTTGCGGCGCTATCCAAAATTAAATGTCCAACAGGCGTCGAGCCAGTAAAGGCGATCTTGGCGATACGCTTGCTGCTAGCAAGTTTGGCGCCGATTTCGTCTCCATATCCGTTAAGGATATTGACCACACCATCAGGCAAAAGATCACCGATTAACCCCATCATCACCATGATTGAACAGGGGGTTTGTTCAGCGGGCTTCAGTACCACACAATTGCCCGCAGCGAGCGCCGGTGCAAGCTTCCAGCCAGCCATTAAGAGGGGAAAGTTCCACGGAATAATTTGCCCGACGACACCCAAGGGTTCGTGGAAATGATAGCTCAGCGTGTTAGCGTCAATATCGGACGCCGTGCCTTCTTGTGCGCGCAGACAACCCGCAAAATAGCGAAAGTGATCGACCAACAGCGGAATATCTGCGTTAAGCGTTTCGCGAATACCCTTGCCGTTGTCGCAAGTTTCAACGTACGCCAGCAGCTCTAAATTTGTCTCCAGCCGGTCGGCTATTTTAAGTAATAGATTAGAGCGCTCAGCGACCGATGTCGCTCCCCAAACATCTGCTGCGGCGTGCGCGGCATCGAGCGCCAGTTCAAGATCACCCTCGCTTGAGCGGGCGACTTGACACAGCGATTGACCGTTAATTGGGGATACATTGTCAAAATACTGACCCTTCGTCGGAGGGGTCCAAGCACCGTTGATATAATTTTCATAACGGCCCTTAAATTGATAAAGGGCGCCTTCTGTATGGGGCATGGCATAGATCATGAGTATTCTCCATTTTTAGTATGATAATTTAGACTGTCTTGCGTTATTTAAAACGACGCTCTAATTGAGTACAAATTTTAGGCGCGCGGTGTGTCGCTCAAATGCTCTAGGCTACTGCGTAAGCTCAGAGTGCACGGTACGCATTCTAAATTTCGGACCTCGTCCGCATCGTTTTTATACCCCGTTTTTTGGAGGGGTTATGAACAATAGGCTAATAGGCTCTAGAGCTAAAAACAAGACTCATTGCTCGCCGTCTGTTGAGTTTCTCGACTCTCAAGGCAAATAGCGGTGCAGTTCGTGCGTGTGCCTGCATCTCGCCAGTCAATCTTCGTTTAACTCGTAGACACGCAGCTGCTCACGAGTGGCTGCTCAGGCATAAAGCGACAATGTAAGATAAACAAAAGCGAATGCTATTTTCATTTGTTGACTCTCCGTGTCAGTTAAACTTAAAACCACGCCTCAATGTAACCCCTGTGCTTTGTTCATGCAAGTTCACGCTCTTTGGAACCGCATTGCGCAGAGTCGACAGGTTTTGAGCCATGCATCTTTTAGTCATTCAGGCGTTGCATTTGAGCGATAATATCTTGCGCCGCGGATTCGGGCACAACATCGCGGTCGATATGAGTAATGATGCCATTTTTGTTAATGTAGTAGGCTTCTCGATTGCTGTGCATACCCAAAAACAGCACGCCATATTTCTTTGCGGTTTCTTTTTTCGCGTCACTCAAAATAGGGAACTCTGCATCTAGCGCTTGGGCAAACTTCACCACTCGCTTTAAATTGTCGGTGCTGGCCATAAAGTAAACGGTCTCCATATCGTCCAGCCGATATCCGTGTTCAGCAAAAGATTTGCACTCAAGCGTACAACCCGGGGAAAAAGCGCGAGGAAACCACGCGATTACCACATTATTTTTCCCTTCATAATCGCTCAGGGTGTACACCTCACCATCAGACGCTTGAAGCGTAAAGTCGGGCGCGCGGTCACCGACTTCAAGCGCATAAGTTGCTAGGCTATTTGCAAGTAATAAAAGGAATGCGCTCAAAGCGCAGATGAATTTTTTCATAGCAGACCCCGTATTTGCGAAGGCGATGATGAATCGATTCGTCATACGCACATCCTACTCAATAGCACTGTATTAAGCGCTCAACTCCGGCGCTTGCAACTCTTCTTTTGAGGGTAGAAAGAGGCTCTCTCAATGATCGCGAGGGACGTTGCGCGGCACCTTGGCACACCTGTTAAAAGGTATATTTTCCTCCAACATAGAGCGTGCGTCCCAAAACATTATGTTGTCTGGCATCGAAACTAAAATTACCGCTGTCGGTGACGATTGGCGGGGATTCATTCAATAAGTTTTTCACGCCGATGTTGATCGTAAATGCGCCTGGTGTCTTTTCGGGAGCAAGTCTCGTTTGATAGCGCGCGTCGACGGTGGAGAAAACACCAATATTTTCTGCGCCATTTTTGTATGCGCTGACATGTTGCACGATAATGTTGGCAGATTGATTTTCATGAGCCCAGTTCAGCGCCACTGTCGCTTTGGTTTTGGGCAGTGATCGAGCAAAGTTTGTACGGTTTAACTCGCCCGCAGCATCTAAGGTCGTCCCATTTGGCAGGGTAATTTCGTAGTTGATTAAATGAGAGAGATCGACGCCCAACGACATTGATGGGCTAAAAGTCCATCGGGCGGTCAAGTCTGTGCCTTGGACGTCGACGCGCGAGGCATTGAAGTAATCGACGATAACACCGGCTAAAACGCCACCATCGCCGCGAATAATGTCTTCATCGAAACTGTTAGCAGTGACTTTGCCCTGAGCGTTTTCGATCGTAATCAAATTGCTATAGTCGATCGCCCAGAAGTCTAGTTGAATGTCGACAGAGGGACTGGGCGTTAAGACAACGCCCAAATTAAAGTTGTCGGACTCTTCTGCCTTGAGTTGCTGCGACCCCGACTGCACAACGCGCACAAAGGCAGCTCCGCCTTTTGCCGACCCGTCTGAGTTGTAATCTTGAATGCGCTCAAGCTGCACCGTTTGCGCATGTATTTGCGATAGCGAGGGTTCGCGGAATGCCGTACTAATAGATGCTCGCAGTGCCAGCTTATCAGATATAGTCCAAAGCACCGCTAATTTAGGGTCGATACTGCGGCCGCTGTCGAGATTCTCATAACGCAACGCTGAGGTGACTTCAATGGTATCACCGAGTGGAATGCGCACTTCGGTAAACGCCGAAAAACTACTCCGTGTTTGGTCTAACTCAGAGACGCCCCCAAGGAAAATAAGGTCGACAGGTTGCGGGTTTCCATTCTCGTCAAAGGTGATTTCGTAAAGATCATCTGCTTGCGTTTGGTAACTCTCTCTGCGCACCTGAATGCCCATGGCTAAGTCGACCGCCGCACCTGTAGACAGGGTGAGTAATTCGCCGTCAAAAACAAAATCAACGACAGTGAGATCAGTTTTCCGTTTGACTTCTGTCTGATAGGCGAGATAGTCATACAGCGACTGCGTGTTATTTTCGGGAATAAACGGATCATAATATGCATTGCCGTCGGGGCCGCCCTGACCCATAAAGGCCGCTTGCAGTCGCGACGCAATCGTGTCGGGTTGATAGATGGTGTACTGATTGCCGCTATGGGTTATCGCTGCATCCCACTGCCAGTCATTGTGCCAATCGCCTTGAAGATTTAACGAGGCTCTATATGTGTTATTTTCTCGAGGGGCGTTGGGTGACGGATAACCAAATGCAAATGGACGGCCTAGCCACGTTAGATCAACGCCTAGAGGATTGCTAGGGTGGTCGGCGGATATTGTCGGAAAGGTTAAATCTGGATAACTGGGTGATTGCGGATTTTCTGTCACTTTATTGCGACTTAAGCCAAATTCCGAAGTAAGTCGCATCTTAGGGGAAAATTCGTGTTTGAGATTTGCATAGAATTGTCCTCGGGTTTCAGCGGCAATTAAATTAAAACGTGGGCCGTAGGAAAAACCGCAAAGGGTGCCAATCGACACGGCTTCAGCATAGTCGGCACACCGCGCATTGGGGAGTGTTTGTTCTTCTGTATAGGTGCCAGCATAGGGCCCTGACACCACTACTGCAGCGGACTTTGTGGTAAAACTACTGCCTAACGTACTAACGGCATTGCCGGTGAGTCCGGGGCGATCCGTGGCGCTAAGTGCCGATCGGTGAAGATAATCGGCCGCTACCATAAAGTGGGTTTTTTCGTTAGAAGTACCCCAAAGAAGGCCAAAGGTGTGATCGTGTTGGTCCCCTTCGTGCACCTGTTGGGTTCTGGCCGTAAGCTCAAACCCATCAAAATCACTGCGTAAAATAAAGTTTACAACGCCAGCGATGGCGTCTGAACCGTAAGAGGATGTGGCGCCTTCCTTCACTATTTCGACCCGCTCCAACGCCGAAATAGGTAAGCTTGTGGTGTCTACAAATACACTACCGTCGTTTGCCAAAGCGCCCGACAGGGTTTGTCTGCGACCATTGATTAATACCAATGTTGAGCTAAGGCCCAGTCCGCGCAAATTAACGTTACCAGTTCCTTGCGTAAATCCTTGCGTTAGGGAATCCGTCTGATTTTCAGCGCCAGAACTGACCGCTAAGGTGCTAATAATGTCGGACATCGATGTTGCGCCGATTGCGTTGATATAAGACCGATCGAGGACCCGTGTTGACAGTTTGTGGTCGTTAGCGTCTCGGCTAATGAAAGAGCCAGTCACTTTGATTTCTGAAATTGTTGAGGCTTGGCTCTGTTGTGCCGCAGTCGGCGCACTGATGATCAGCGTCGCGCAAAACCACAATGGGTTGACCTGCAAGTTCTGCCGTTACGTAGTATCCAGTTTTTGACAGTGCATCCGCGCGGCCAACACAATACCAATCTTTACTGAACACATGCTTCAATTCGGCCTCAACGAAATCTTCTGCGGTATATACCGACGTGGGCATTGCACGCGCCTGTTCGAAGGGCACCGACGTGTTGCTGCGTAAATCTGCTACGGGATCGCTATGATCTTTTGGCATAGACGTTTCTCATTTCACGAATCAAATTCCAATTGGAGTTAAGTTTGCGTGTGCTTTACAGCAAATGAAAGCACGCAGTTTACTTACCGTTGCTTAGTCTAAAACTTAGTTAAGTTAGCTAAATCAGAACCAGTGGTTCGTAAATCATTAGTTGGCAGGGTGTGAGGCATTGGTTTACCCAGAAGGTCAACCAGAATAGGTGGCGCCATGAGACGAATTAACACCCTAGTGATCGGAGCAGGCCAAGGTGGCATCGCAACAAGCGAACATCTGCGGCGCAATGATATCGAGCATGTGGTTCTTGTGGCGGACATCGATTAAATCAACAGGCCTTAGCCGTAAAAATTGGAGATATGCATATCGGCAATACAGTAAATTTATCAATTGATCGTGTTCAATCAAAAAGGCATCGTGTCCATGTATGGAGTTGATGGTCTTAAAAAATACATTAGGCTTAACATCTAATAATCGGCGGTAGGTGTCTCTGTTATCTTCATGGGTAAAAAACAAGTCT
>CAJWCO010000048.1 GCA_913031145.1 uncultured Cellvibrionales bacterium
TATTTAGGGTGAGCTATTTCTGCAGGCCCCATAATCGAGGACTTCGCGTTCATTTCACAGACCTTTTTGACCCACAACCACAGGCCGCATGCCACAAAAGCCATAGCCATAGCCATAGCCATAACCCAATGTACCGGACTACTCAATGCATGCGCCAGTGTGTCAAAAAGACTTTGAACATGGGCCGCACCATGCGCCAATGCCGGTTGACTGAGCATCACCCCGTTAAGAGTGATCATGTTCATCATTACCCATCTTCGTCGCTTCATGATTAGACGCCTTAATCGTTAATAATATCGTGCATTGTCGTGGTTAAACTGCCAAATGCTTTTTGATCATTTCATCTGAAAGTTCAGACATGGCTCCCGAAGCCACCACGCGACCTTTTTCCATAAGCCGGAAGTCACGCCCCACGCGGCGAGCAAACGCCAGTTTTTGCTCAACGAGGAGCACTGTCATTCCATCGCGCTCATTGAGCAGGCGAATAACATCGCCAATCTGTTTAACAATATTGGGTTGTATCCCCTCATTTGGCTCGTCCAATATGAGTACTTTAGGTTCAATGACTAGGGCGCGCCCTATCGCCAACTGTTGTTGTTGACCCCCTGACAGATCACCTCCTAAACGCCCCAGCATATCGCCCAAAACAGGAAAAAGCTGGAAGATTTTTTCGGGGATTTTTTTTGACTTGTCGGTGCGCGCAGCTAACCCCACACGCAGATTCTCTTCAACTGTCAGCAACGGAAAAATATCTCGACCTTGAGGCACATAACCGATGCCGTTGCGCGCGCGCGTTTCCGCAGACCGGCGGGTAAAGTCGTCTCCTGCGAGGTGAATCTCACCGGTATTCACCGGCAATAAGCCCATCAAACATTTCAATAATGTGGTCTTTCCAACGCCATTGCGCCCCATAATGCAGGTGCACGAACCGGCGGCAATCGACAAATCGACATCCCACAATATTTGTGTGCCACCGTATAGTTGGTTCACTCCGCGCATCCTAATCACGGGTCTTCCCCCAAATACACCTCAATCACTGCGGGATCACTTTGTATATCACTCATACTGCCTTCAGCCAACACCGACCCTTGGTGCAATACCGTGACCGTTTTAGCAATACTCCGCACAAATTCCATATCATGTTCAACCACCACAACGGTGCGCTTGCCCGCGAGCGAGGTCAATAACTCTGCTGTGCGCTCAGTTTCCTGCGCAGTCATGCCCGCGACGGGCTCATCGACCAGCATCAACCGCGGATCCGCTATTAACAACATGCCAATCTCTAGCCACTGTTTTTGCCCGTGAGATAAAGCGCCGGCCAACGCATCGTGTTGGGATTTCAGACCGATAATGTCCAATACTTCGCTAATCGAATCGAGATTCTCAGACGACAGGCGTGCAACCAACGTCGCCAAAATATTCTTTTCTACCCGCATCGCCAATTCAAGGTTGGCAAAGACTGTTTGTTGCTCGAAGACCGTGGGTTTTTGGAATTTACGACCCACCCCTAACTGCGCAATCTGTGCCTCAGTTTTACCCAAAAGATCGATCGTTTGGCCAAAGTAAACCTGACCGCTATCCGGTCGGGTTTTGCCAGTAATCACATCCATTAACGTCGTTTTGCCCGCGCCGTTAGCACCGATCAAACAACGTAATTCGCCGTCATTAATGTATAAATTCAATTCGTTGAGCGCTTTAAAACCGTCAAAACTGACCGACAAACCCTCGACATACAATAACACCTGATGGGAGATATCCACCATTTCCTGATCCGAGCCTGCACCCAAAGGTGGCGCGGGTCCGCGCCGTAACCGCTGTCTAACCGCTTGTAGCCTATTCATTCACCGACGTCCTCAACAGATTTCCGACGAAACAGCCAATGTTTTTGATCTTTGAACACCCCCACTAAGCCCTGCGGCAGAAAGACCGTCACAAAGACAAATAACGCGCCGAGAACGAACAACCATTGATCTGGAAAAATCGCGGTGAACCGTGTTTTCGCATAGTTCACAAGAATCGCACCTACAATCCCTCCATACAAGGTACCGCGCCCACCCACCGCGACCCAAACGACCACTTCGATAGAATTAAGCGGTGAAAATTCACCTGGATTGATAATGCCGACTTGCGGTACATACAAAGCCCCTGCGATCGCCGCCAGAACAGCCGAATAAACAAACAAAGAAACTTTATACGTCTCTGTCTTGAAGCCAATAAAACGAACGCGAGCCTCAGCGTCCCTAATACCCATTATCACCCGTCCATATCGCGAAGACATAATTAACACGCTAGCGCAATAGGCCGCAGCTAACATCAATGCAGAGCATAAAAACAAGGCAACGCGAACACGGTCCGATTGCAGATTAAAACCGAGAATATCTTTGAAATCGGTTAACCCGTTATTACCGCCAAAACCCATTTCATTTCGAAAAAAAGCAAGCATCAACGCATAGGTAAGTGCCTGCGTCATGATGGAAAGATACACACCGGCCACACGGGACCGAAACGCTAACCACCCAAAAACAAAGGCCAAAAGCCCGGGGACCAACAAAGTCGCGAAAAAAGCAAACCAAAACTGGTCAAAGCCCTGCCAAAACCACGGGAGATCCTGCCAATTAAGAAACACCATGAAGTCCGGCAGTAACGGATTGCCATAAACACCGCGATCACCGACTTGGCGCATCAAATACATGCCCATAGTGTAGCCACCCAGAGCAAAAAAGGCGCCATGCCCTAGACTCAAAATCCCACAGTAACCCCAAACGACGTCGACAGACAGCGCAAGTAAGGCATAGCACAGGTACTTTCCCAACAACGTGATGGTGTATGTACTGACGTGAAATGCCGAATCTTCTGGCACCCAAAGATTACACACCGACGCAAACAGGGTCATGGAAAACAATGCCGTTAAAAAAACCGGCGCTTTATTACGCAGTTCATGCAACGGCGAGAACTGATTTGCCAAGGTCATCACTCTGCGGCCCTACCTTTTTGCGGAAACAACCCGCTGGGACGTTTTTGAATGAATAAAATAATGCCCACCAACACAATAATATTTGCTAGCACGGCTCCCGTGGTCGGTTCCAAAAACTTGTTGGCTATGCCCAAACTGAATCCCCCGACTAAGGTCCCCCATAGATTACCAACACCGCCGAATACCACCACCATAAATGAATCGATAATATAGGCTTGCCCGAGATTAGGTCCCACATTGGTTAACTGGCTAAGCGCCACCCCGGCAATTCCAGCAATGCCTGAGCCCAACCCAAAAGTCAGAGCATCGACCCGCTCGGTGCGAATGCCAATGGCTTTTGCCATTCCCCGATTTTGCGAAACCGCTCGGACGTGTAACCCCAGTGACGTGCGTTTCAGAACAAGCTGCAACACAGAAAATACAATCAGCGCAAACACCAAGATGTAAAGTCGGTTGTAGGTTAGCGAGAAAATGGGATTAATCTCCAGCGAGCCGCTCAACCAACTCGGACTTATAACCTGCCGATTCAGCGGAGAGAAAATACTGCGAACCGCTTGCTGTAAAATTAGGCTAATGCCAAAAGTCGCCAGCAAGGTCTCCAATGGACGTCCGTGGAGATGCCGAATCACACAGCGCTGAATCAAAATACCGACACTGCCGGACACTACAAATGCGCAAGGAATAGCCAGTAAAATTGAATACTCAATGCTGTTTGGCATCAGCAACTGCACCATATAAGCGCAATAGGCGCCGATCATGATCAATTCGCCATGCGCCATATTAATCACACCCATTACGCCAAACGTAATCGCCAATCCCGTCGCAATAAGCAATAGCACTGAACCCAGACTCAGACCATAAAAAATTTGCTCAAGCAATTCGTAAAAATCGATCCTTCGCTGAATCTTTGAGAAGGCCTGTTGTGCCTTGAGGCGCACGTCCGCATCTTTTTCCAGGTCAACACCTGACGAATCAGCGGCTAATACCGCGCTTAATGCATTCGCAACGACGGGTTCTAAACTGCCGTCAATAACGTCCAGCGCATTAAGTCGAAGGCTTCGATCAGTGCTGTGATTTAGCGCATACACAGCCAACGATAAGTCAATAACCGCCAAAACCTGACGGTCGTTTTCAGTCAGGCGCGCTTTCGCTAACAATGCCACATTGTCCGCACTCATTTTATTGAGCATATTCCTCACCGCGCTTTCACGGATTACTGGGTCTTCGCTCGCCAATGTCACTCGCGCGATCATGTCGCGCAGCTGAACTCTTAAACGGTTGTTAATGACAATTTTCTTGATTTTTTTCTTTGTTACAGAGGGAAGTTGGACACCACTCACAGCGTCTACCAATGTGAACTCGGCCCCTTTACCACGCTCGGCAATCACGATCAGTTTATCGCTTCTGCGCACCCACAAATCGCCTTTAAGCATCGCTTGCAACAAGGGTAGTGCCGCTTCGCCACACTGCTCTAGCTGTTCGACGATGGGGGGTAAGGTCCGCAATTTTGCACTGGGCAGACGTTGTGATAGTTCACGTACTTCGCCATGCGTCACTTCGCCAGCCGACACCATCGCACTCCATATGAGAACCCAAAACACCAAGAGTCGCCGTTTTATATTCACAACTTATTGCCCGTAATCAGACTTAACAATTTCATGTGCCGAGAAAAAACGAGAGGCCTAGCGGCCTCTCGTCGATGATTAAACTTTTGACGATCAACTGCATCAAAAATTTTGACCTGAACACTTGGCCGTTTCGGTGTTGAAGTTTCCGCAACTAACCGGCGCTGTCCAGTCAGCAATCAGGCTTTTAGAACTCGGCAGGAAGTCTGACCAAGCGTCTCCGATCACGGTTCCGAAGGTCTCCCACACTGTTTCTATCTGTCCGTCGGCCTGAATTTCACCGATTAATACGGGCTTTGACAGGTGGTGATTAGCATTCATCACAGCAATGCCACCAGTGAGGTTAGGCGTGGTTATGCCAATCATTGCCTGCTCGACAGAATCAACGTCCGTTGTACCCGCCTTTTCAACGGCCTGCGCCCACATGTTGAAGCCGATATAGGTGGCCTCCATTGGGTCATTCGTCACGCGCTTGCTGTCCTTGATAAATTTTTTCCACTTGCTGATAAAAGCGGTATTTTCGTCACTCTCAACACTTTGAAAATAATTCCATGCCGCGAGGTGTCCAACTAACGGTTTTGTGTCAAGTCCAGAAAGCTCTTCCTCACCGACAGAAAAGGCCACCACGGGTATGTCTTCAGCCGAAATACCCTGATTCCCTAGCTCTTTGTAAAAGGGAACGTTGGCGTCACCATTGATCGTCGAGACGACGCCGGTTTTCTTGCCTGTACTACCGAATTTCTTGATGTCAGCAACAATCCCTTGCCAGTCCGAGTGACCAAAGGGCGTATAGCTAATCATAATGTCCTCTTTGGCCACGCCATTGGCGCGCAGGTACGCCTCTAATATCTTGTTCGTCGTGCGCGGGTATACATAATCGGTTCCAGCGAGCACCCAACGCTCTACGCCCATTTCATTGGCGAAATAATCGACGGCTGGGATCGCTTGTTGGTTGGGCGCTGCACCCGTGTAAAAGACGTTTTTCGAGGATTCTTCACCCTCATACTGAACCGGGTAAAACAATAATCCATTGAGCTCCTCTATGACCGGCAGGACGGATTTACGAGAGACCGATGTCCAACAGCCAAAAATCACGTCTACTTTTTCCTTAGTAATCAGTTCGCGGGTTTTTTCCGCAAATAGCGGCCAGTTTGAAGCGGGGTCGACAACGACTGCTTCGAGCTTCTTACCGAGCAAACCGCCTTTTTTATTTTGCTCTTCAACCATCATTAAGACAGTGTCCTTGAGCGTGGTTTCAGAGATCGCCATCGTACCTGAAAGGGAGTGCAACACTCCCACTTTAATCGTGTCGGCGGCGAGCGTTGACAGTGAAAGTAGTAAAGAAAACGTGGCTGTAGTCGCAGTTAAGAGTTGTCTAAATTTCATGTTATGTCCTTCGGTGCGGTTTGGATTCAGTTTTATTGAGTGGAGTCTGTAGGCGTAATAAAGGTGTCAAACTTGCCTGCCGTTAGCAAAGCTCGCCAAAACGAGATGACGTTCTGTTGTTTAACAACCCTCATCCCGCCGCCTAGCCTTCGGCGCAAGTAATATCTAGGATTTGTCAACAACAACGTTTGTCTTTTACAAAGTAGCGGCAGTACTTAACACAAGCGATTATTGATGAAATACCGAAGCGCGGCTATCCGTTAATCGGCGCATCCGCCTACGTCATATAACGTAGACCGCACAAATGAGCGCGGAAGAAAAGCAACAGAAGATATTGCCAGAAAAACCGCAAAAACGGTCTATACTCAATGTGAGCGCCGCCCCTATCTCGCGATTCATACCGATAGAGCAAGGATAAGCGTTACCAAACAATGAGCAACAAGTACCCCCGTTAACTTAAGAAGGCAGTGCGAAATGGATTTTCCTGTAGCAATCAGTTTTTTATTACCATTGGCTGGCATTTTTGTTGTGGCTTTAACTCTTGGGTATTACGAGTCGAACAATATTGGCGTATAAAAATTAACGCAATCGTTACTTTGCCGCGAATTACCGGGTAAATTCAGCGAGTCAGGGGGTTAACACTTTTTGCGATACAGCAGATCCGTGGGGGAACTGACGAGTCCTGACGCGTAGCGCAAGACAGATTCTTTAATAAAGGGCGTGTTCGATCCTGCCAGAAGACCATTGCGGGCCCACCTTAACGGGACGTTATTGTTGCTAAAACCATAATAGAAGCCATCCATCGCCCGCATCATTAGGCCATTTGCCCAACGTCTTTGCCGCTCATAATCGAGCAACACGGCGCGTGAAGACCAGTCTTTACCCCGGATCATGGCGCCGCTGATGACCTCCGTCAAACGCGTAGAATCTTGAAATCCCAAATTAACACCTTGCCCCGCTAGGGGATTAATCGTATGTGCCGCGTCTCCAATCAGCGCTACGCCCTGCTGCACGTAGGTTTTAGCATGTTGTTTTTGGATTGGAAAAGATCCCTTAGCTGCTATCTCGATATCGCCCAACTCCTTTGGAAATTCCGCCATAATAAGCTCGGCCAATTCTGAGTTATCGAGTTGCGCGAGTTCCCGGACACGGTCACGTTTTTGGTACCAAACTAGACTGCCTCGTGATCCTAGCAGCGGTAAGAAAGCCTGCGGACCCAACGGAGTAAATCGTTGCCACGTCATATCCTGTTGAGCGCTTCGCGTCGCTACCGACGCCACCAGACACGATTGCTCATATTCACGCCTACTGATACTGATGTCGAAGGCGTTGCGCACTGCAGAATCGGCACCATCAGCGCCAACAATTAACTTGGCCGTAAGGCGTCGCCCGTCTTCGAGAGTTGCAACCATGTGCCCAGCATTTCGGTCAAACTGACGACACGCCGCCGGGCAAAGTATTTTTACTTGCGGTAATGCTTCGACCGATTCCCAAAGTGCCGTTTGGACGATCCGGTTCTCAACGATAAAGCCAAGCTCCGAGCGCCCTATATCTCCGGCTTCAAACGTCACATCGCCAAACCGTTGCATTTCCCATACCCGCATGCGGCGATAGGGACAGGATCGCATCGTTTGAATCCTGTGCCAGGCATTGAGTTGTTCCAGTAATAGAATTGTCTGCGGACTGAGCGCAGAGACGCGCAAATCATACTGTTGCTCAGGTAAAAACGGCTGTGGCCTTCGATCTTCTAAGACCGCCACAGTCAAATCGAGGTGCGCAAGTTGAGCGGCAACCGCAAGCCCGGTCATACCCCCACCACAAACGATAACGTCAAAATTTAAGCTAGCCATACGTTGACCGGAACTCCCGTGAAAAATAATGCCGCAATTCGGATAGAGGAGCACGGCCACAGCGCGCGCCTGCGATGTACAAAACGCCCAAACACTCCATCATAGTTTAAAACACATGCGCGATATATTCCTCCGCTATCATAAGGTGGTGACGAACTTGAGCGTCGTGCAAATCAACCGGTTGTGGGTCGACGATGTGAATATCGGCCTTATTTATTGCGGCCATATTCAGAGCCATTTCGGTAATGCCCACACTCAATGACGTACCCATAAAAACGAAAGTCGTAGCTTCTTGCATCCACTGCTGTGCCTGTGAAATACGATACAACGGGGTATAATACTCGTCGAATAATAACACAAACGGTTTTAATGACGTGTTGATTTCAGGGGCCTGAGTGGTTGAGGAAATACGAAAAAAATCCAATAAAAGCCTCTTCAACTGTTCGTCATCGCCCACAGGCACATTTGACAACGCCTCTTCATCCCACGGAGCATGAAGCAATGCGACCGGCTCTCCCTGTTCGTGCAACACCGGCACCCTATCGAGACGGCCATAAATCGGAATATAATGGCGATGGCCCGCTTTGCCGTCTAAACCGTCAATATTTTGCGTAATGAGACGTCTAACTTTTAGCCAAAGGTGCACAGCGTTGGGCTGCCAGTGCCTGTACTGCGCGAACCGTCGGTAGTACCAAAGTAAGAATTCCGCAGGCTGTTCTTGGTACATGCGCCGCGTCGCCATTTGTTGCGGCGTATAATGACGACTTCCCACGGTCCAAAAACCATCGACTCCACGAAACGTCGGAATACCGCTTTCTGCACTGATCCCTGCACCGGCGATAAACAGAGTTTCTGTGGTTTTTTCAGTGATCACTGACGTTCACATTAATACCCAAATTTCCGTCCTAAGTATCGCTATCACCGCGTTTGCAAGAGCCAGAACCACCGCGTAACCGAGGAGTGATCGCTGAGCATAAACCCATTTCACATCGCGTTAATACTCCTCATAAACACAGAAACCAATGTTAACCTAAAATACTTTGCGAGTTGACAACGCGCTTGCTCCGGTTATTATAACGTCCCGGATTGAGCACCATCCACCGCATCAAAAACCCACACACCCAACCCGGCATGCCCTGGAGTGGCTTATATCATTATGAACTTATTTTTCGGCCAAGCTATCTGGCAACGACTTAGCCACCTGATCCACTTAGTGTTGTGCGCGACGCTAATCATCAGTGCGCCGACTGCGGCACAACAGAGTCAAGCCTCAACAATTTCAGAAATCAAAGTGACTGGCTCTTTTATTAGCCGAGACGCCAACGACCACAAACTGTCAACACGGGTCCTCGATCGGTCTTATATCAACGCAATCG
>CAJWCO010000049.1 GCA_913031145.1 uncultured Cellvibrionales bacterium
ACCACGGGCGTCGCCGGAGGTATAAATCTGTCGCAGTTGGTTTATGACGGCGGCGCTTCGCGAGCCTCTATGAATCGGTCGACCGCCATGGCGCTTTCTGCCCAAGCAGAGCGGTTGGCAAAGGGTAATGAAATCGCCCTCAAGGCCGCTAAATCTTGGATCGACCAATGGCAATACACTGAGCGTTTACGCTTAATGCGCGTGCGCGCATCAGAAATGGACACGCTGGTAGATCAGATCGAGCGCATGGCGAGCAGCGGTATGCTAGATCGTGCATCTGTCGATAGCGCACGGCGTCAGATTGTCGATGTCAAACTCGAAGAATCGCGTTTACTTGCGGGTCAGAGTGATGCCCGCGTGTTATTTACTAGGTACTTTAAACGACGAGTGTCCGACCTACAAAAACCTGCTGAGCTGGTAAACGCAGAAAAAGCTCGAGCCCTGGTTGACGACTGGCATGGGGCGCCATTATTACAAAGCCAGGCTGCCCAATTCTTGGCAGCAAGGGCCGCGGTTGCCGAGGCGCGAGCGGCTTTTCGTCCGCGCGCTTTATTTCAAGCGGGTGCGCGTTCGCCCTGGGAAGAAAACGAGTCCACCGACCTCACTGTGGGTTTAAGTATGGAATACAGTTTTAATGACGGGGGTCGCCGCCGGAACCAGTTGGCCTCGGCAGAAGCGCGTATGCAAGCGATGGATGCACAGCTGACAGACGTACAACGTGGTTTAGAGGCAGACCTGCAAGCGGCATTAAGTCGGTTAGTTGCCATTGAGCGATCAACGCCATTGTTGGCGGAAAAACTGCGCTTGAGCCGCTCCGAATCACAAACATCTCGATCGCAATTAATGACCGGTCAGTCGAACTTGCGTCTTGTCGTTGAAGCTGAGATAGAAGTTTATCGCGCGCAAGACCGTCAAATCGCGATGCAGGCAGAACGCGCCATTATTTTACTGACCGTGGCTGCGCGCACGGGTGCACTTAGTGCGCTAATTGGCTTGCAAGATGACAGCATGCGGCACTAATATGCGCTCATTTTCCACACTGCTGATCGCTCAATGAGCGTGGCGTTGGTTTGCTAGTAGGCCGTTAATTCGTCAGTATAGCAACAGGCAGAGAAAAAGCGGGAGTAGGCAGTGGCCGATGAAGGGGTTATGCAGAATTCAGCAAGCGAGGATACTCAACCGCAGCAGAACAAAAAAAGTACGGATTCTGTGGTAGACGAGCCAGCAACGCAGGGGCAGTCGCCAACGGTTGCGTTCACGGGTAGTGAGAGTGAGCGCAATCTTATTCGGTCGGTTCAGCATTTACTGTCACTTTCGGGACTTGCCTTTTCAACCGGCGCACTCCGTGATTTACCGGAATTGACCAGCGAGCAGTTTGACCCGAAAGCCGCGGTGTCTGCTCTGCGTCATGTCGGATTTGAAGCCAATTATGGCGAGCTGGAAAGTGAAGAGTTGACGCCCTCGCATTGTCCTGCGATTGCGTTTAGCCACAGTGGCGAGGCCATTGTGATCGAACGAATGAGCGATGATGGAACAACTTGGTTGCGCTATTTTCCAGAGGCTACCGAGATGGTCGAAGAGGCAGTTGCCCAAGCAGACCTGCATGAATTTTTAAGCCCCTACATGATTTTAGCGCGCAAGGTGCATGCGGCGGCGCGCGTTAAAGGCAAAGATGATTGGTTCTGGGGCTCGCTTCTGCAGGGCAAGTGGCTGTATGGCCAAGTGATTGTTGCTGCAGCTATCACGAATTTTTTGGGCTTGTCGACGTCGCTGTTTATCATGGTGGTCTATGACCGTGTCGTACCGAATGAAGCGATAGAATCGCTCATAGCGCTTACCATCGGGGTACTGATTGCGCTTGGCTTTGATTTTATTATAAAGACGCTGCGCGCCCAATTTGTAGATCGAGCCGGCAAGCGCGCAGACGCGCGGATGTCTCGCTTGATCTTTGACAAAATATTGAACATGCGTCTGGATAATCGACGTCAGAAAGCCGGAGCGATGGCGAGTATTGTCCGTGAGTTCGATACCCTCCGCGAGTTTTTTACTTCGGCAACGCTGATTGCCGTGGTGGATTTGCCGTTTATTTTCTTTTTCATCTGGGTGATTTCACTAATTGCGGGCCCCTTGGCCTGGGTGCCATTGGTGGCGGTGCCTTTGGTGGTATTAGCGGGTTTGGCTATCCAGCCCTTTCTGGCGCGGATCGCGGAAAGTTCTATGCAAACCAATATGTCTAAACAAAGCGTCTTAGTAGAAACTCTCAACGGGCTTGAGACCGTTCAAGCCACCGGATCTGGGCGTTTAATGCGCCGTCGTTTTGAAGAGGCCTCCGATGCGCAATCAGATTTAGGCTTAAAGAACCGAATGCTGTCGCAATTTGCGATTAACTCGTCCGCATCTATTCAGCAACTTGCGCAGATCGCCACGATATTTTTTGGTGTGTTCCTGATACAAGACGGAACCATTAGCATGGGCGCCATGATAGCGGCGGTCATTTTGGGTGGGCGCACGCTCGCTCCGCTATCGCAGCTGGCCTCGGCGATGTCACGTGCCAATGGCGCACAGCAGGCGTACCGTTCGCTGTCGTCTGTTATGGCAGAGGATACTGATCAGGAGAAAGGGCCGGCCCGACCGCGGCTGAGTCGTCCGCATCTGTCGGGTGCGATTGAGTTTAAAAACGTCAGCTACGCTTTTCCCGGCGCTAGCAGTCCGCTGTTCCGCGATTTATCACTTAAAATTCCGGCGGGGCAAAAAGTTGTCATGGTGGGCCGAATGGGCTCGGGTAAGTCAACAATTTCACGCTTAATCGCGGGTTTGATCGTTCCCAGTGAGGGATCTGTATTGATCGACGGGGTTGATTTGCGCCAGATCGATACATCTGATGTGCGCCGGAATATTGGCGTTATGCTGCAGGACACTTGGTTATTTTCCGGCACCATTAAGGAGAATATGCAGATGGGATTTTATGAATACGACGATGCCCATCTCTTGGATATCGCCACAGTGTCGGGTGTCGATGATTTTGTGGCGAGTCATCCGCAGGGCTATGATCTTGAATTGAAGGAACGCGGTGAGGGACTGTCAGGTGGGCAGCGGCAGTCGATCAACCTTGCGCGGGCGCTTCTCCATAATCCGAACCTTGTGGTACTGGACGAGCCGACAAGCTCGATGGACACGGCCAATGAAAAGGCGGTGTTAGGGCGTTTAAAAGGGTGGGCTGAGGATAAAACACTGGTCATGGTAACGCACCGAAATAGCCTTTTAGAACTCGCCGACAGGGTGCTGGTACTCGATCAGGGGGCTATTATTGCTGATACGACGCCTGAAAAACTGAAAACGCAAGCGCGGTAGGGGGATAACGATATGTCGGATATCGACTTTAAGGCACTCTCGCGTGAAATGGCCGGTCGTGAGGGCTTGGCAGGCTCGACCGTGCTCATTACGGTTGCTGCGCTGTTGGTGTTTGCGATGCTTTGGGCGAATTGGGCTGAGCTTGATAACGTTACGCGCGGGGAAGGGCGGATTATATCGTCGTTGCAGAACCAACTTGTGCAGGCGGCCGAAGGTGGAGTGATTTTACGTCGATATGTGTCGGAGAACACGGTCGTAGCCGAGGGGGAAGTGCTGTTTGAGATTGATCCGGTCGATGCCAGTAGCGAGCTCAACCGGATGGAAAAGCGGCTTGCTGCACTCGATCTCAAAGAAATGCGGCTTCGTTCAGAGATTGACGGTATGGCGTTCTCAGTGCCCGCCACATTAAATGCGCGCTCGCCCATGGTAGCATTGACGGAACAAAGCTTATTTGCAGCACGCCGCTCTGAATTGGCGGGGCAGCTTGCAGTTTTAGAGCAACGTCTGAAGCAAAGTCAGCAAGACTTGATTGCAGCACAAAGCCGAGTGGGTACCGCGGAGCGTACGGGTGGATTTCTTGAAGACGAAATTGCGGTGGTAGCGCCTTTGGTGCGGGATAAGATTGCGCCAGCAACACGGCTGTTAGAATTACAAAGACAACTGGAACAATCGCGTGGTGAGCGCGATCGCGCTCGAGTTGCCATCGAGCAGGCACGCTCGGGGATTGAGGAAATGGAGACAGAGGTAAAAAATAGCCGCGCAAATTATCGTCTTCGAGCCATGGATGAACTGAATTCGGTGGTTGCAGAGCAGAGTGAATTTCGTGAGGCGGTACCTCGGTTGGAAGAGCGGGTGAGTCGAACCGTCATTCGCGCCCCGATGAAGGGAATTGTTAGCCGCATTAATTTTCGCACCCCGGGGGGATTTGTTAATACGGGCGATATCATGCTTGAATTGGTTCCCACGGGCGAGGCATTGATTATCGAAGCGCGCATTGCTCCCAAGGATATTTCGCGCATTAGGGGCGATGATGCGGTGCGTATTCGGCTATCGGCGTATGATTCTTCAAAATATGGCTCAGTCGATGGGCGCGTTATTCGTATCAGTCCCGATGCCGTCATTGATGAACGCGACCCGAGCGCGAGTCATTATTTAATCGATGTAGCCATAGAAAGTGAGTTAATGGTTGCCGACACAGGGGTTGCAGTGACCTTGATTCCAGGTATGACGGCTACAGTCGATGTGTTATCTGGCAAGCGCACAGTGCTGGAATACATTTGGCAGCCGATGGCGAAAGTACAAGAATTGGCTTTGAGGGATTAAACCGTCCCAGTCAGGTGCCGTTTACTGCCAGTAAATTAAGGGGCTCATACGTTCCTACCCGTCCGTTGATCCGTCCATCAGCTACTTCAGTCAGCGCGTGGTAGGACGCCAATAAGCCGGCTACATTCCGGCTGGTTCGGGTTATGTAATGAACGAGTAAGGCTCCGCTAAACTCGTTAGCGTGTAAAACGGGTGCTTTTCGTGTCTCGCGTAAAATTCATGGCCCGACAGTAATCTAGATAATTGACTGGGTGCTCATGGCGTCATGTACCGCATCAAAGATCGTTGATAGGTGAGGACGGGCCACCCACTGATTCACTGTTGATGTGCTGGACGGTAGCAAAAGGTGATTCATAGATGGATAAACGTACCGAGGTGAGTCTCCCCCAAATTTACATGTCGCGAAAAATTATTGCATCGCTCGCCCAGCGCGCGCGTATACACTTGTGTTTAGATGTGCGCTCGACTGGACGTCCTGCTTGCCGCGCAATAGGCTGACTCGGCTTGCTGAGAACATTGGTTAAACAGGGCATCGGCGTATTCTGATAACTGGGGTGCAAGAACTTTTTTTCGAGGAGTACAAAAATTCATGCAGGCAAGGATTTTGAGGTTAAACCTCGCAGGCCAACCAATCGATTGGTTGAATTGGGAAGCGGCCGTCTGTTTGTATTCGCGTGACCTTGTATCTTGGACATTGGGGGACCTAATGTACAAAGTGCGTGGGGGTATTTCGCGTATGTCTGGGCGGCGGTCGGTGGTCGAGTTGCCGAGTATTATTGCCTGCGGCGGAGAGCAACTTGCGAGGCCGAGGTCCAATCATCCGTTAAACAACCCGACATTATTTGCCCGAGATGGATATTCGTGCATGTACTGTGGCCGGGCATGTACTAGCATTCAACTCACTCGAGACCATATTCAACCCACTTCACGAGGGGGGCGGAATCAATGGAGTAATGTCGTTTCAGCGTGCCGCCGTTGCAATCAGCACAAAGCGAATCGAACGCCCGAAGAGGCCAATATGCAGCTGGTGGCATTACCCTTTCACCCCAACAATGCAGAGTATTTGGCGTTGATTAATAGTCGCCGAATTCGTGGCGACCAGATGGATTTCTTGCGCGGTCAGTTTCCAAAAAACAGCCGCTTGAGTTGATACTTTGAAAACTCATAAAAGCGCGCAAGGTGACCAAAGGATTTTTTTCATGGGTGTTTGCGGTTACCATGGAATAGGCCCTATTAATGTGCTGACTTGGCCTTTTTCGGCACGCTTGCGATGAGTCTGATTGGCTCTATAGGAACAGGTATGTCTCGTCCCATTTTCGACTCCGAGTTTATCCACCCCGCGATTGCGGATACTGTTGCGACACATCACCATGACATTGTGGCTGAAGTGCAGCAGGCCATTGCCACACATAAAGTGGTTGTGGTGGGTATGGCGCAAAACCCAGCGCCAAAAAGGGCGCGCAAGCTACTCAATGATTTAGGTGTCGCGCATGTTTACTTAGAGTACGGCAGTTACTTCAATCATTGGTATCGTCGCAACGCATTAAAAATGTGGACAGGTTGGCCCACCTTTCCAATGATTTTTATCAGTGGAGTGTTAATTGGCGGGGCTAGAGAGTTAGCCGCGTTAGTTGACGCCAATGCCCTGTCTGATCTGCTATAGTTCATAACATATCGCATTCATACGAGCTAACTCATTAGTGTGGAAGTTCGATAGGATCAAAGCGGGTCGTCATCCGTGCACCGCTTGCGTGATTTAAACCACATCCTTTTTCCAACGCAAATTAACCCCTACGCAATCACTTTGATAGAGGATCCATGCCACAACTTCGAGTCAAAGTATGTTGAATGAGGCCGTTCCCAAACAGGCATCCGAAGCACCCGCCGTGTCCGCCGAAAACTGGTTAATCATTTCAGTCCTAGGCGTGGTCTGGGGTAGTTCGTTCTTACTCACAGAAGTGGCACTTAAAGGGATTACACCTTTGTGGTTGGCCGCGGGTCGGGTGGTGATAGCGGCTCTGTTGACGACGTTTGTTTGGGGTATGTATGGCTGGCGGCTACACCTATCAACAGAGCGTCATTGGGGCACTCTGTTCTTTTTTGGCCTGCTCAGTGCAACCCTACCGTTTCAGTTTTTAAGCTGGGGCCAGCAATACGTGACATCGGCCTTTGCGGGCGTGTCTATGGCGTCCGTCGGCCTGATTATTTTGCCTTTAGCCCACATTATGCTTCCCAACGAAAAAATTACCTTACCGCGATTTTTGGGCTTGCTGGTCGGCTTTGTCGGAATTCTGATTCTTTTTGGCCAGCAAAGTTTTACCTCCACTGACGACCCTTTAGAGACTTTAGGTCGCGTTGCCTGCCTATTGGCCGCAATGTGTTATGCCTTGAGTTCGGTTCTTTTGAAGCGTTTACCGCCCATTGATCGCATTGGTGTTGCGGCGCTCCCGTTGATCATGGGCGCTTTTCTGATAGTTGCAAATGCTTGGGTTTTTGAAGGGGCTCCCCCGGCGGTCGATTTCAATACGGCCATGATTATTTTGTTACTGGCAGCTTTCCCAACGGCACTGGCTAACTTATTGAGGATTAAAGTTATTCGCAGTGCTGGGCCGGTTTTTATGAGCCTTGTTAGCTACCTCGTTCCCGTTTGGTGCGTTGTTTTGGGCGTGTTTGTGTTGGGCGAAACGATGACACCTTCGCTAATCATTGCGTTGGTAGTTATTTTAGGCGGTATTGCCGTGACGCAATGGGATGAACTGCGGCGGCTGATTAATAAGTCGCGGAACGCGATTAAATGATGTTGTTAGGTCGGCGCTCGGATGTATTGACTTGAAGCCATTACGATCACGAGTTTCATGCGTCCCACACTCCTATCATCTGACGAGTCAAAGCAAGTAATTGTCCGTTGGGGTGAAACATCTTCCCAGAACTGTGTGCATACCCTGACCCTGCGACTATGCCACTGCATTCGTAATAGAGAGAATCCTCTTTGTCGAGCTTATCTCGCGGCCGTATAAATTCTACATTCCAAGTAATGGTGCTTGTGGGTGCAGGCCGTTTGAGCAGGGGAAGTATCACGGGTGGCCACGCGTCGATCAGCGCTAAGATACTGCTGTCGACGAGGTCTTCAGTGGGTGCATTTAACCGTGTCCAGCCACAGATTAAGCTGTCATTGGAGCCTTTAAAAGGGAAGTTGTCGTGCGTGTAGCGCAAATCGAAGTGCTGTAAAAACTTGGGCATCATTTCTTTGACGAAAGGCATTTTAGGGGCAGCTTCAGGCGTCATCGGGAATCGTTTGGGTTCCGGATTAATCTCGATGGCTGACGCGCGCTGCCGCGTAAAACAGGCAATGACCTTTGTTTTAATTACCCCATTTTGTATTAAATGACCCTCTACATGTCTAACAGACTTACCTTCTGAGAGTATTTGGTAAGCCAGTTCGCAGGGTGTTTGTGACTGAGTTGCGCCACAAAAATGAACGTTCGTGGTGCTTAAGTTATAACCCTCTGAGCGAGCATTCGCCTCGATGTGCGCTAAAACCAACGCCGCGGTCAGACCGCCAAAAATACTGCGCCCCTGAGCCCATTCCGCGTCGATTG
>CAJWCO010000050.1 GCA_913031145.1 uncultured Cellvibrionales bacterium
GTTATCGATTCAGGATGTCAAGTTTTTAGAGACTGATGAAGACGTGGACGTGGAAATCACTGTGTCTTTGTCAATAGCTGATCCAACAAACGAGGTTACGGTAGAGTAAGCGACGTTTGACGGCGATAGAGATGTTACTGGTCAGGCGACAGCGGGTAGTGACTACATTTCCACATCGGGGACTTTGACGTTTCCAAGTAACGAGACTAAACAAACGTTTTTTGTAAAGGTTCGGCAGGACACGTTAGTGGAAGGCGATGAGACGGTTTTATTGATCTTGCGCAATGCCATTTACGCATCGATAGAAGGGCAGGGTTCGGCCATATTAACGATCACTGACTTGACTATCGTGATACCAAACCCAACAGGTGATGACGACAATGATGGCATCACAAATATACAAGAAGTCACGGACGGTAGTGATCCTCTAAATCCCGATGATCCGGTGGAAGGCGGGGGTAATGATGACGATGGTGATGGGCTAACCAGCGGTGTTGAGGCTAATTTGCCATCGAATCCGGATGATCCAAATGACCCTGTGTTGAATGGTGATGGTGATGATGACGGCGATGGTTTGAAAAACGGTTGGGAAACGATTTATGACACTGGCCCGAATGACGCCAATAGACCTGTGATCAACGGAGGTCCGAATGCGCTGGGTATTATAGAACCCGCGGCTATTGAGATGGTTGCAACGGGCGTCGGCTCAGGCGTGTTGTTGGGCGAGGTTGAAGTAACAGGTGGCCAATACCCGATCACCCTTACGCTAGCTGATGCTGATGGAGTTATCCTTACAGAATATGTGGTTATTGATGATTCTGGCCGCACGGTGACGCCTGATGCAATTGCGTTCCTTTCCGGTGTCAAGACTCTCACGTGGCGGGCACTGGATAGTCAAAGCCGCGATGTGTCGAGGACTCAGACTTTATCGATCACGCCCTTGGTTAATCTTGGTGCGGGCTTTATGGTCAGTGAATCTTCAGATGATAGTGATGGAACCCGTGTTTCGATAGCTGTGCAATTGACAGGAAAGGCGGTTAATTACCCAGTGACGATACCCTACACTCTGGGAGGAAGCGCGCTTAAAGGTGCAGACCACAGCGTTACGCCTGACGTTTTTGTCATCGCTCAAAATGAAACTCATGGCAGTATATCTTTTAGTATTATCGAAGATGCGGAGGTGGAAAATGATGAAACGATTGAGATAGCTCTGGGAACCCCTCTCAATGCTGTGGTGGGAGCGCTGCCAACTCAGCGACTCACTCTTGTCGAGTCTAATATTGCGCCGCAGTTGTCATTTACAGTAGTTCAACCCAATGATTTCACAACGGTGATTGCATCAGACTCTGGAGTTGTTACGGTGACGCCGTTGACGACCGATCCGAACGCGGACGATAGCCTTTCTTTTATGTGGGATGAAGCGGCGGCGAGTTTGGGCAATGTGACGGATACGGTTGATGGCGCGCGAAATGTATTAACGTTTGATGCAGGCCCTCTTTACTCAAACGGAATTAGACAACTCGTGCTGAAAGGTACCGTGACGGATTCGGGTGGGTTGTCCATGACTGGTGAAATTATTCTCGGCGTGGTTGAGCAGGCGTTTGACTTTACGCCGAGCGAAACGGGTGACTTAGTCGATTCGGATGGGGACGGTATCGCAGATAGTGTTGAACTGCAGGGCGATGAGGATGGTGATGGTGTGCCTAATTATTTGGATAATAATACGGCGATGAATATTCAATTGATTCGTGACCCCGATGCTTCCAATGAGATCACAGGCCTGAATGAGCCCGATATTGATAAGGTGGCTCACTCCCTGTATGCGCAAGCATTGATTACTATCAGGTTGGGTGAGCTGGCGCTTCAACAGATCGATAATGTGTTTGAACAACTGCGCTATACGCTTGGCATCAGTGAATTTGAGGTAGCCTCTTCAGTTGCGGCTGCGGCCAATGAGGGAGTAGACAGCTTTTTAGACGACCCGTACGAGTATGCAGAGGGTTTGGTTGATTTCGTACTCCTGGATGTCCCAGTCGGAGATACCACCGATGTTGTTCTGCCGTTACTGAGCCCGCTAACGACAACAGCTTTCCCGCGGGTTTTTGTAAAGGGTACGTGGCAAGATTTTGTTTTAAACGGAACCAACAGTTTATCGTCAGCACTGGGTAGTGGCGGCGTTTGCCCTGAGCCGGGTAGTGCCCTTTATCAGCCGAACTTGACCGAAGGGGACCGCTGCGTTCAATTGCGGATTGAGGATGGTGGAGCGAATGATGCCGATGAAACCGCAGATGGCGTCATTAAACAGTTGAGTGGGATAGCCGAATTGGACATTAACAGCTCGTTACCCAATGAACAGACTAGCTCGGTATCAGTGGGCCCCAATACTGTTAATGCAAATGGGGACTCGGAAGCACAGTTGACGGTGACTGTGGTGAATGCGGCTAATGTGGGTTTGCTCGGTCTTGATCTCGAACTAATAGGCTGTTAGCCGTGCGACAATTTACTGATATCGGCGTTCGTCGATGAGGGAGATGGCACATATACCGCGACGTTGGTTGCCAGAGCGAGTACAGACGGTGGTTCGCAAGCGATATCTGTGCGTGTCAATCATCCTACTGCGCCGATTACTTTAGGGCGGTTGAATACGTTTGGGTCGGTAATGGGGCGTGTTGCAATGATAGTCGGGGCGGTGGTTGCAGTGTCGGACCTCCGGGTGAGCCGAAGGATGGCACCTGGTTGCTCCTGTTAATGTTGAGCGTTTGGAGTATTTGGCGACGAAATCGTCCCCAACGTATGCTCTTGCGACAAAACGATTGAACGCGTGATGGTACGGCGGCAGGGACGGGCGACGCTCCTACCTGTCGAGGCTTTATAGATGAGCGCTTTGGCTGACGCTTAAAATTTTGTAAAAAGTGCTGTAGTTGAGCCTGTAGTGGTTTTGTCCCGTTCAGCGTACAATAGCTGACCACGAGATTTTCTGGCGGGACGAGATATTGCGGGCACTCTTTTTATTGATTAAATTGATCTTGCTGGGCGTTCTGATGTTTGTTGGGGCGACGTTTGCCCTTTACAATGCACAGCTTATAAGCGTGAACTTTGTCGTTATTGAAACGGTAGAGGCCAGTTTGGGTATTTGGTTATTGTTGTTTTTGGTTGTCGGGACCGTTCTGGGCATTGCTTCGAGTTCGTTTATGCTGCTGCGATATCAACGCCAACTGGCTCGGGCTAAAAAATCTCTTAGCGAATAAGGTTGAGATATGTCAGCGTGTACGTCAAAAGTGATCGTTGCTTTGGACTATAGCAACGAACAAGACGCGCTGGCGCTGGTCGAGCAGTTGTCTCCAAGCGATTGTCGATTAAAAGTTGGTAAAGAGTTATTTGTACAGGTTGGCCCCTCTTTGGTAGACAGATTGGTGGCGCTTGATTTCGATGTGTTCCTGGATCTTAAATTTCACGACATACCCAATACGGTTGCGAAAGCGGTGTGTGCAGCAGCAGATAGGGGCGTGTGGATGACCAACGTCCATGCCGCTGGCGGCCGACGCATGATGAATGCCGCAAAAACATCTCTGCAACAGCGGGCGAGTAACATGTTGTTGATGGGCGTGACAGTGCTTACGAGTATGGATGACGCGGATCTGCGCGAGTCGGGTATCTGTGGGAGCAGCGTTGCAGAACAGGTACAGCGCTTGGCTAGCTTAACGCAAGAGAGTGGTCTAGATGGCGTGGTCTGCTCAGCGCGTGAGTCAGAGGTATTGAAGCAGCAGTGTGGCGGCGACTTTGTTTTGGTGACGCCGGGAATACGACCGGCTGAAAGCTCAATGGATGACCAGCGTCGCGTGATGACGCCCCTTGATGCTGTTAGCAAGGGCAGTGATTATCTGGTGATAGGGCGCGCTATCACGCGGGCGGTATCGCCCGTTTTGGCTCTTCAACAAATTAATCAATCGTTACAGATATCAGCAAACGACGGGCCTTTGAAGTAATCAAACTTGAGGTTTTTCTATCCGCCCCAGAAAAAATAACCGCAGTTATAGGTACTGTGGAGCACGATGGGCGCGCTAAGATTTTTATAGCGCTCGAGGCTATAGCCAAAAATCAGTGACGGAAAGAAGGTGGCAAGCGCCCAGAAAGGTGGGTGATAGAGTAAGTGAGCGGCTGAAAATAAAACACTCGTGGCAATATTAGCGGCTGTTAACGGTCCCCAGCACTGCATGAAGTGTTTTTGAAGCCAAACTTGTACCGTACCTCAAAAGATAAACTCCTCGGCAACCGGATAAAAAAACCAGTGTAATAAATGCATAGAAATGGACAACGGGTTGTGCTGTTGCTGTAGGATTTAACCACGCTAAAAAGGGCAGGCTCAGACTCAGCATGAAATAGTATGCGGGGTCTTGATAGAATCTCAGTTGAGTTTTTTCAAGCGCGTTTTTTTTCGATCATTGAGAACCACCTTTTCTCCGTCTGATACTAGCATGTTTTAAGCGTGTTCCGGATCCCAGTCAAGCTCCGCATCGCGACCTACGCTTGCAGACGTCAGTGTGCTGTATTGCGAGTCTAGGCCGTCTTCTGGCTTGCTCCTGCCGCGACAGCCACAATTTGCATGTCCCACATACCTTACGGTAAGGTTTAACTGAGATTCATTGGCCCCCGTTAGCGAAATTCTGGGGAGGAGCAAGCAATGCGCAAAGTGTTACTTTTGGTCTGGCTAGTTTGGGCGAGTGGCTGTAGTTCTCTGGGTGGATTGGAGCAACCCCCTGTGGAAGGAGATCGTGCCCACAAAATGGCATGGTTTCAAACGCAAGGTTGGGAACAGCGCTGGCCTTTGCATTTGGCAGCGTTTTTGGGGGACGAGACGCAAATCCGACAACTGTGTCGTGATGCAGAGTGTGATGCAAATCAACGGATGACCGACATGTACGGTACAACGCCTCTGGGTTGGGCCGCTGCGGGCGGTAGTTTGAGTGCGACACAGTTGTTGGTAGAGTTGGGCGCAGATCCTTTGGTAGCGCCCAATGAGGCGGGCTACACGCCGCTGGCGGAGGCGTTGCGAGAAGACAACTTTTTGATTGCGAAATATTTGAAGGAGTACGAAATTGCTGCGCTTGGGGCGTTAAGAGCGGTGCACCAGGGATCAGAACCTTACAATCAAGACCTCGGCACGTGGAACACGGCAGATTGCCGGAAAGTAGCGGCAGATGTAGTCACCTTCGTGGGCTTGGCGGATAGTGAGTGGTCGATTATAGAAGCGCAAGAACAGGCATTAGAGCAAAGTGAGATCACACATTTTGAGCGCGCGGGTTATTGGTCGCAGCAGGCGGCAAACTACGCGCAGATATTTTCTATCTTCTGTCGGTAGATTGTTTTGGGGCGGGTTTGCTCGTTTGACTTCAACGTGAGCAGGTATCTGCGTTTTACAGTGTCCGAGCCGCTGCGTAAACTTTGTAACGAATGGAACGTGTCAATAAACGTCGCAGATTTTTAAAAATGATTATTTTTTGCTCGTTTTGTAGGTCCAAATCTCCACGTAAAAATGTGACGTTGATGCCTTGTCGATTAATAACAATTCGGTAAAACCCACTGACCCACTGAGCTTTGCCATGGCGGTCCACTTCAACTCGCCCGACTTCGCTAATAAAAGCGCAGTCCCACATATATTTTGAGGGCATGTTCACGTACATATAGTTGCTGATCGGACGCACTATTTTTTTTGTAATGCCCATTTTTTCAGGCTCCCAAGATAAAGATCATGCATGATCGTGGGTGAATAACGCAGCTAACGGGTTAGCCCGTGAGTATAAACATGCTTGTGCTCTTTTTGAAAGGGCTTAACGGGCGACTTGCGGAGTTTAAGTTTGCTACACTGTGGGGTGTTTTCGGGTCTACTGCACTGCAGTGGGCTCGCGTCAGGATCACGAGGATGGGAAGATAATGTCAGATTGCCGACGACCAGACAACGCTTCAGAGTTTTGTGATACAGATCTTGAGGCACGGCTGAAGGGTGCAAATAATAACGCTGAATATGGGTTTAAAACCTGCGCTCTTTACAAATTTGTCACCCTTGAGCACTTTTCGGCCTTACGTCAACCGTTGTTGCAAAAAATGTCGGAATGCGATGTGTATGGGACTGTATTGCTGGCGCATGAGGGTATTAACGGCACAGTCTCAGCTGATCCAAAAGCGCTGCAGGAGTTTCTCGCATGGATGTGCGAAATGCCTGAGTTTGCGGATATGGAATTTAAATACTCCTACCATAATGAGATTCCTTTTTATCGTAGAAAAGTTAAATTAAAACGCGAAATTGTCACCATGGGTGTAGAAGACATTGATCCGCGGCACTCGGTCGGAACCTATGTAGCACCTGAGAACTGGAATGATCTTATCCGAGACCCCGATGTATTAGTCGTCGATACCCGTAACGATTATGAGGTTGAAATTGGGTCTTTTGAAGGTGCAATTGCCCCAGGCACTAAAAACTTTAGAGAGTTCCCAACCTGGGCAAAAGCGAACTTAAACGTGCGCGAAAACACGAAGATAGCCATGTTTTGTACGGGCGGAATTCGGTGTGAAAAGTCGACAGCCTACCTAAAATCTCAAGGCTTTGAAGAGGTTTATCATTTACATGGCGGTATTCTGAATTATTTGCACAAGGTTCCCCAACCGCAATCGTTGTGGCAAGGAGAGTGTTTCGTTTTTGATAATCGGGTTGCTGTAGATCACGACCTGAAAAGCGGGTCGTATGACCAATGTCATGCATGCCGGATGCCAATTACCGAAGAACAAAAAGATCTGCCATCATATTCACTCGGCGAGTCTTGTTTACATTGTTTTGATAAACGCGATGAGCGGCAGAAACAGCGAAGTTCACAACGCCAGAAACAAATTGTCTTAGCCGAGTCCCGTGGTGAGGCGCATATGGGTGATGCGGGACGAGAAGTGACCGAAAGAAGAAGGGTTCTCAAGAGGGCAAGACGAGAGCCTTCCAGTGAAGGGCGATGATATTTATTGTCGAGCACCTGCCTAAGCAACTGAATGGACTCGGATGAAGGAGAATCACCATGAGCGTCGCATCGATCTCTGATTTCAGGCAAAAAGCAAAGCAACGTCTGCCCCACTTTTTATACGAATATATTGTCGGTGGGTCTTATCAAGAAACGACGCTCCGTGCTAACCGTGAAGATCTTCAGCGTATTGCTTTGCGTCAGCGGGTCTTAAAAGATGTGGGCGAAGTCAGTACCGAGTGCCACTTATTAGGCAAGCCTTGTAAGATGCCGGTCGTCCTTGCGCCTATTGGTTTGGCAGGCGCTTATGCCCGACGTGGCGAAGTGCAGGCTGCCCAAGCTGCGGAGAAGCAACAGACACCGTTCACTCTCTCGACAGTATCGCTTTGTAGCGTCGAAGAGGTTGCCGCTGCCGTAACCCCCCCTCCATGGTTTCAACTGTATATGATAAAAGATCGCTGTTTTGTCCAGCGTCTCCTGCAACGTGTGGCGCGTGTCGGCTGTGATACATTGATGCTAACTGTTGATTTGCCCGTGCCGGGCGCGCGTTATCGTGATGTACGTTCGGGCCTTAATGGTTCAAACACGATGATGAATCATATGCGGCGGGTTGGGCAAAGTCTTTTACGCCCTCGCTGGGCTTGGGATGTGGGCCTGCGGGGGCGGCCCTATAGTCTGGGTAATTTAACGCCTGAGTTAGGGCGCGACAGTGGGTTGGCCGATTTTATTCGTTGGATCGAGAAAAATTTTGATCCCACTGCTACCTGGCATGATATCGATTTTATTCGCCAGAACTGGTCTGGCAAGATCATTCTCAAAGGTATTTTAGATGTCGAAGACGCTCAGCAAGCTCTTGATCTCGGCGTTGATGGCATCGTTGTATCCAATCATGGTGGGCGTCAACTAGATGGAACACCCTCAACAGCTCGGGCGTTAACGGCGATAGCTGAGCGTTTGAACGGAAAATCAACGATATTAGCCGATGGTGGCGTTGAGTCGGGTCTTGATGTGGTCCGAATGTTGGCGTTGGGCGCTGATGGTGTGTTACTAGGCCGTGCCTGGGCCTTTGCGCTCGCCGCTGGTGGTAGATTAGGCGTGCAACAAATGTTGCAACTCATTCATGATGAAATGCGAGTTGCGATGGCGTTGACCGGCCACACAGATGTGACCACCATCGCTCGTGCATCGTTGGTCAGTGAGGCCCTTTAGATCTTTATGAATCGCCGTTATCGATGCAGGGCACGGT
>CAJWCO010000051.1 GCA_913031145.1 uncultured Cellvibrionales bacterium
CAGTGGGGGTCTTTGCTGAATACGCAAAGAACATCACTGAAATACTGAATCACAGACAATGTTTTAGAGCAGCATAAACATGCTAGCGGATAGCTTCCGGTTCAAAAGGGCCCACGCCTCTAAACCCTAGGCGGCCCAGTGCCGAGCACGCTTTGGATGCCATAATCTTCGTATGGTGGACACAGTCATGGGGTAAATGTGATGTGCAGATGGGTGTTTACGTATCGATGGTGATGGTGATGGCTACAGAAAATTTCTACCCTTTTAAAAAGCCAACGAAATAGCCTAAGGCCTATCGGTTCTTGCCAATATATTAATCTGTAAAATCTGTAAAAGGACTGTATCCATCAAACTACCTAAAAATGTCAGAATCCCACGACAACGCGTCAATATGACGTGTACCCGTTGCCATCTGAACCACACAACGCGCACTTAAGGTGGCGAAAAACTCACACGGTTGAGCCCATTGATCATCCGAATTTGGGCTTCTTTCGGTAATTGCGCGCCCCACTGCACGAGGCGTTAAACTTGCGTAACGTTGAGCGTCCTTTGACTTTGCACGCTCGTCTACCACAGTTATCTAAGAGCGAGGCAGTCTGGACGAACATCTTTCTAATTCACGTCTCAACATCGTCATCTGCTGCCGTTTGCTTACGCGAAATAAAACGTCTCAGTGTCTGCTGCATTAAAGAGTCATACGCGTAGATCGACCGATAATAATAGTAGAGCGTCATTAGAATAATCACCAAGCCTTCATAGCTAGGCTCTAACGCTAGAATCACCGTAATGTAGATAATAATTGGGATAGGGGCGTCCTCAAAACAGTGTTTTTTACTGAGCCAGTTCAACACGTCGCAGCTATCTAGTGCGGCCTTTGCGATTCAAATTCTACAAAGCCAGAAACCCGGCATCCGATTTTTTAACATCGCCGCCTAACGAATCAACCTCTTAACGATCCATACATCTTGCCAACTTGGCATCTCTATTCGTTCACACAATAACTCAACGCGTATCCAGAATAAGACAGGCCTACAACACATCTACTCAACCACACTGAGCCATGCGCGTGCAAAAATACCAAATCCATCCTTACACATTATCGCCACCGCGCCTGCGATTTGTGAAGGAACAACTCCTGTGATGCCATGGCTATTTTATGATAACCCCTGCCATTTTTTGTATTCCACAGCGATACCGCAAAACCGCCGGCACTATACGGCAACGAAGAAGGTGCTCTGTATCCTCATCAGTCATTTCATGGAACGCGATGGGACACTTTTCACCCTCCCTTCTTTCAGAATTTGCCATTTTTCACCATCGTTTAGACCAGTCAGTTAAAATATTACGTGTGACGTCTGATTGTAAGCAAGATTACCCTTATATTTTACGACATCTTTTGTTGACATTCGTATGATTAGTCGAAAAGGCCGTTGATTTTTATCTACAGCCGTTGAGGATAGAACAAGCAAATAAAAGCTCGTTGAATCGCCACTGCCTATCACAATGATCTGGCACAACTGTCTGTCGGTTTGAGCTAATCGTTGATCCCCTCTAACTTAAAGCGACGATCTAGTGCAAACCTGCCAGCGCCTCCTGTTATTAAAAGACCCAACATTAGCGCCCAATAAATATGCTCTGAAAATGAGCCATAGGTAAATTCGATCACCGCGGTGATCACCAGCAAGGGTAACGCCGCCAAGCGCGTCAACAAGCCCAGCGCGATAAAGACTGGCATCACCAACTCAAAGAATGTTGCAGACAACGCAGCAAACGTGACTGACAAAAAAGGCACCGCATATTCATATTCAAACAACAGCAGAGTGCTGTCCCAATGGCTAATTTTTGTGAGCCCTGACAGGAAAAATACCTTGGCCATCCAAAACCGAATTAACGCTAGGATAACATCCTGCAGTTTGTACATTTTATGACTAATCTTTCGATAAACCACTTTTGCATTTTTCATAGTACGTCCTGTACTGATCAGTTAATCCTTGCATAACACTTCGTTGCAATGGGATCAAAAATTACACACCCTCTTATTTTTACTCTATAATAATCGTAAATAGGTCGCTAAAAAAAAAGGTGAATTTCAAAATAAAGAGCTATTCCTCAAGGATGAATGAACATGACCGCAGACACACTTGGAACATCGCTAACTCTCGACAACAAGCTTAGGCATCAGACGCTCATGGTGTTAACACAAGCGGGGGACAGTGCAGCTCCTTGTGGCCGTGGCAGGCTTGGCAAGGGACTTTTTAGCCACTCGGACCCACACAAAATGTGACATAGATGATCTGACCCAAGAGATTCTGATTACAGTCCACAAAGCGCGGCATACTTACGACCCACGAAAACCCTTTTATCCTTGGCTCTATGCTATTTTTAACTACCGCTTTAACGACTACTTACGGGGTCACTATCGGCTGGGCAAGCATAAAACGCGCCAACTCAATGACACAGACGACACGAAAGACCACTCCGATCTCGCAGAAACTCTGGAGTGCAATAATCTTCTCTCAACGTTACTGTCATGTTTGCTGCCAAAACAACGAAGTATCGTTGAAATGTTATATATTCACGAAAATACGGCACAAGAAATTTCACAAGCATGAAGTATTTCGGTGTCAAACGTCCGTACGTCCGCACATCGAGCCATGAAACTGCTGAGATCAGAGACGACTAAATTCAGTGACTAAAAGGCGACGCTTGATTGATAAGCTCGCAGGTAACATGCAGACGCCTGTCGCGCGTCCATTCAAAATTTTTCATCAAAGTTCGGCCACAATACTTGTTCTGGGCAGCTATATTGTACTAATGATCGCAGCCTTTGGTCTTCGGGAAGATTGGCCAGAGCAGCGTCTCAGCACCGCTAATTCATTAGAACTGTTGCTCTGCATAATCCTTATATTTGGCGCTGGAATCAGTGCAATGGTATTTTCCGTCCCCCGAAATACAGATCACACCCCAAGCCGACTATTGCCCTGGATCAGTCTCGTTATGGGGATTGTCATATGGATTTCCGGAGACATTAAAATTTCTGACTCGTTCAACTCAGCGCAAAACCTGCAACTGTCCATTATGTCGCTTGGCGTCATTTCGAGTGCGCTACCGGTCGCCTGTTTTTTACTCTGGCAAATTAGACAGGGCTACCCTACTCAACTGGGTTTTGTTAGCTGCATGGCCTTACTGTCTGCTAGCGCCACAGGTTACATAATCATGTGTGTAACACACCAGTCGGAGAGCTTCGCCGACATCTTTATCTAGTGTTGTTCGCCTATTTTACTCGTTGGACTCTTCGGGATAGCACTTCCCCGAACTGACCCAAAATGATGGTAGGGCGTTTTTTGTAACGTTTTTGCTAGACATAACGAAAGAGTAAAAAAGTAAGGAAAACTTTATTTTGTCACCCTTAATATGGAGAAGGAAATCATGAAAAAATTGCATTGTTCATCCCAGCTGCCGCGTTAGTCGCGACGGTCGGCATACTCAGCCTAAATAGCACCGATGCCGCAGCAGCCAAGAAAAACATGGAAAAATGTTATGGCGTAGTCAAAGCGGGTAAAAATGACTGCGCGAATATTAGTCAATCGCACAGTTGCGCTGGCCAATCAAAGCTTGATGGAGATCCGGGTGAGTGGGTCTATCTGGCCGAGGGGAAATGTAGCAGACTGGTCGGCGGCTCGTTAACCGGCAGTGCAATTCAATTATTTTGTGTATAAATGAAAAAGAGCCCGCTGGGCTCTTTTTCATTTCGATTTAACCTGAACGCGCCTCTCGCCTTGGCGATAAGTTAAAAAAAATGGTGGAAATAACGGCCTGATAACATGCATACAATACCTCAACTCGGCTTTGGGCTAAGCTTACGCAATCAACACTGGAATGATGTACTGACCGAACAACCCAAAGATGTACAGTGGTTTGAGATCATTTCCGAAAACTTTATGCATGATCACGGCTACCCCCGAGAGGTATTGGCAAAAGTCAGGGCCTCCTACCCAGTTGCTATGCACGGCGTTTCGCTCTCCATTGGCAGCAGCGACCCGATCAACAAAACGTATCTCAAGAGCCTCAAGGCGCTAGCAGATTGGCTGCAACCTGCATGGATATCGGACCATATCTGCTGGACCGGCGTCAATGATATCAACACGCACGACTTACTTCCGGTGCCCTATACGGAGGATGCGCTAACGCACATGGTCAGCAAAGTGCATCAAGTGCAAAACTATTTGGGTCAGCGGATTTCATTGGAGAACCCGTCGAATTACTTGGCATTTTCTGAAAACACAATGACCGAATGGGATTTCATTATCCAGCTATTAGAACAGGCGGATTGCTTATTACTCCTAGACATTAACAACATTTATGTCACCTGTTTCAACCACAAACTAAACCCTCAAACTTACATCGATGCAATACCCGCCCATCGAATTGGCCAAGTTCATTTAGCTGGGCATGAATATCACGGCACGCATACTATCGATACCCATGATCGTCAAGTCAGTCAGGATGTGCTCGCGCTCTATGCTTACACCATGCGCACCAAAGGCCAGAAAAACACGATGGTCGAATGGGACAATAATATTCCAGACTTAGCGACCCTACGGGCAGAATTAGACCGTGTTCGACAGTTTAATGAAGAGAGCGCACTGGTTGACTTCAGCGGCGATCACACACAACCCAATGCGGCTAACGCCACCCCCTTCGATGCGTTAATGGGTCAGTTTCAGTCCTGTGTTTTAAAAAACCAAGAACCCGGTGCTTGGGCTCATCACCGAGAGGATTTTGCCGCTAATAAGCAACTCAATGTCTATTAATATGCGTGTCGCAAACGCTTGTATGACGCCATCGTAGACACCTACCCACAAACATGTGCGGCGATGGGGAGTGACGGTTTTAGTCTTCTCGTCAGAACTTTTATCGAGCACACACCCTCAACTTTTTATGCAATGGAAGACTATATCGAAGGGTTTTCGCCTTATCTGAAAGTGCAAAGCCCAGAGCATGTTGCAGTAATCAACGCAGAGACGGCTCATGGCGCACTGCGCAAACAACCTCAGCTCCCCCCAACACAACTCGACGCACTTGTTGATGCAGGGCCAGAGGGCTTTTTGTCTATGAATCTTAAGTTCTTGCCGACTGTCATGCTGATTTCGGATCCGCCACAGCTCCTTGTCTGCGAGGAATTACAAGTCTATCGCCAAGAGCTCTCGCTATTGGAACATCACATCCTTGGAACGATCAACGATACAAATTCTTTGGGGAAAACCCTAGAATATCTCTATCAAAACGACATTTGCACCGCCGATGATGTTCTCACCACACTACAAACAATCCTAACGGACTTCGTTCCAAAAGGGCTTTTTCAGTTAGTGCCTGGTAACGCAGCTGCGACACTTCGGGAGCAAGCCATCCAAGTTCGCCGGCGGATTCAGACTGTACCCTCGGTATCGGCAAAAAACTAGCGGGCGCTCGTGCTGCACATTATGTGCTCAGGCAAGCACACTGTTTACAAGCACGCTGTTTAATGGACGAACATACACATGTCTGCACCCAAGCCTTTCAAGGCCGACACTCAAGCATACAACGTGAAACTGGGTATTGCTGACCCCAGGTTTTCTTGCCGATTCGAATTTTATTAAAAGTATCCGAAAAGGAGTGTACCAAAGGGTAGACTTTGGCGCGGCGGGGTTGTGATCGTAAAAAAGAATGCAAATTTACTATGCTTTCTTGTCTTCGATTTCGACGGACAATCGGTATAATTTGAGTGATCAATATTATGAGAGGTTCACTCGGTGTACAAATATCTGTTATTCGTGCTCTTGACTGCTGGTTTAGGCACGCATACCCCTGTGCCTGCCAGTGACAACACAGCAATGCCGAATAATACCTCCAGCTCGTTAGACCTTGATGGTAATGGGCGGTATGAAGCATCTAAAGACGGACTCCTCCTGCTGCGCCATCTGTTTGGATTTTCTGATGATGCATTGATTGACGGTGCAATTGGCACCGATGCTCAATACACCAGCGCAGACGCCGTCGCTACGCGAATTTTACAGTTAGGTTCATTGGCAGATATCGATGATGACGCACGCGAGAATGCCCTGACAGATGGTCTATTAATATGGCGTTATTTATCGGGTTATGAAGACAACGTCCTGCTTGAAGGTGTTATCGGCGATGATGCCTACCGGACATCACCTGAGCAAATACGCAACCAGCTCAATTCGCTGGCGCCAAGCATCGTGCAAACTCAGAAAATGAGCCAAAAACGCGGTCTTACATATGGCACACGCGGTGGGCAGCAAGCGTTGACGGGCGCCGATCTCGAGGCTTTGAGTGCGGGGAATGTGTGGTGGTACAACTGGGGTATATCTGCTGACCCTGACGTGCAACACGCCTATACTAATTACGGCTTTGATTTTGTACCCATGGCGTGGGGTAAACGCTTCGACGAGCAGGCTCTTCGATCATTTTTAGACAACCATGCAGATGTAAAATATCTTTTAGGCTTTAACGAGCCAAACTTTGCGAGCCAGGCAAATCTAACGCCTTCAGAAGCTGCCGCTCTGTGGCCGCGGCTCGAGCGTATTGCCGACGATTACAACCTCAAGTTGGTATCGCCTGCAGTCAATTTTTCACCGGGAGACGTGGATATTCCCGGCACGGACGATGACGGTAATCCTTGGGTGTATCTCGATGCGTTTTTTGCAGCCTGTACCGACTGTCGGGTCGACTATATAGCGGTCCATGGATACATGAAAGATACCGATTTTTTTAAGCGCTATGTGCAACGCTTTGAACGCTATGAGAAGCCCATATGGGTCACTGAATGGGCGGCGGTCGATGGGGGCGGTCCAGCTGATATTAGCGAGCAAATGGATTACTTGGCAGAAACTGTACGCTGGCTTGAGAGGAACGATCAGGTTTACCGCTACGCCTGGTTCGTTGCGCGAAGCCGGCAGGGTCTCGGCCAGGCTCCGTATTTAGATCTGTTGGCAGACGAAGGGGTTTTAACACCTTTAGGTAATTTGTATGTCGGCATCCCCGGCGCCCATTTTTCTTATCCGCTTCCCGCGCGCATAGAGGCAGAAGGTGCTCAACGACTTGAAGGTTTTGTGCACCAGCCGTCGACCGATATCACTGGGTTCGTCGACCTGACGGCATCAACGCCGGCCTTTCTTGAGTACGATATAGTCCTTGATACTGACGGAGGCTATGCCATGAGTCTACGTCTATTTATAACAACTCATCCCAATATTCGGGTCACGTTAAACGGCGAACTGCTCTATGATTTAGGCGATTTCAGTACCGCATCGGCCACTGGATGGACAACGCTAAAGGGGCCTAACAAACATTTTACCAAAGGAACGCACACGCTACGTATCGAGACGTCTGGGGTATTCCGGTGCAATTGGTTAGCGCTAACACAATGATGATGACGTCCGATGTCGCAGGTAAAAGCAGGTAAAAAAGAGATGTTGGCTTATCCCCTTTAATTGGGCAATACAAAGAGCCTCACCCAACACCTTACCGCTGTCGACCCCTTATTTTTTGCCCTGTCCTGTCGACGCTCAATGAAGATACGCCTAAATCAGCCGCGTAAGCAAACATCCCACTTTCTGAATCCAGAACGATCGAAAACTCAGACTAATTCGCGAAGCACTCTTGATCGGACAGTTTATCTCGGCCATACCCGAATGGTCATTTAATTGCTGAATCTGCGAAACCAACGTCGAATTTTATGCCCCTGCGGAAGTCATTGAGCCTCCTATGGGCGTCCAGAAACTCCGCTACAAACAGTGAATAAATAGCTACAGAACGAAGTGATTGGCTTTTCTTTATAGAGACTAAAACTCACTTTCGGAAGCGGTAGGAACGAGTGAATTCGAATCACCGACCTCCTCGATGTCAACGAGGCG
>CAJWCO010000052.1 GCA_913031145.1 uncultured Cellvibrionales bacterium
ACCCGGACGATCCATTTTCATAGCCTGCCTCGCAATTCAGTCAACCTGCTTCCCTATTCAAACGCGCTGTATTTTCCCGCAATACGATCAACGTATCTAGGTCCAGCCAAAAACGCCAAAAATCGGCTCAATTTCCATGTAGTCGTTTGCTTTGATTTACTCGGGCCTTGGCTCTGATGGTGCCCAAACCTTTTTGCTTATGAGCTGTTAACAAAGAACCAAGCTTATCGTTCTTAACGCCGATCTGCGCGAGGCTGACCTCGCGAAGCTTGGAGCTGCAATCATACTCAAAGCCGCCTATGAATTGGACACCGCAACTGCGCAAAGATTCTTTGGTCGAGTTTTGTCCATTACTTGTTTAGCAGTGCTGATTCTCGATTATTGAAGAAACTCTTCTTTGCGTATCGTATACCGCCAACCCTTTGAGTACATGGAAAGTTCGACCCGCGAACCCTATCCAAATTAGCTTCGTAACGTATTGTCTAATTACGTGTCGACCCGCGTTTCTTCTGCGCGGCTTATTACGGCTAGTCCTTCTAGTTCAACAAGCCCAATAGATAGCCTCGTGCTTGGTGACCCAAACGGGGTAGGACATTAACAATGAAGCGAACCGCTTTAAATGGAATAATTAACAATCAATATATTCTCTAAGAGAATAATTTGAATGGATTTCTGAGCACTGAACTCTGCCGGTCTGCCAGTACCCGAACTGTTGATCATCTTTAGTCTTTGACGTTCTGCTCTATGCTCAGAACACCGAGCCGGCAAAATCAATTTGTCAAACTGGAAAAACGCCGCGTTTTCGTAAATGATGGCGGAAACTCGATGTTTGAGTTTAAGGAACGTAAACAGCATCTAGAAAACATGAGATCGAATACAACGCGACCTGATGAACCGAGATTTTTCGTCCACTGCTAGGCAAGGCAGACGCGTTGGGCCAGAACCGAGCAATAAATTCTGAATTGCGCTGAGAGAACCGCTAAGCGCAAGCTCGAAAAGGTCGGGTCTATTTTAAAAATGCGCGCACAGCGCACCACTGGGAGGACGTAGGACTTTTACCATGACTGATCAAGCCCCAAAACACGCAACGCTTACCATTGACGGCGTCAGCGAACCCATAGAATTACCCATTTACTCTGGCTCAATTGGGCCCGATGTCATCGATGTAGGCAAACTCACATCCCAAGGTTACTTCACCTATGACCCGGGATTTGTGTCTACCGCCTCCTGCGACTCCGAAATCACCTACATCGACGGCGACAACGGAGTGCTCTTGCATCGCGGTTATCCGATCGAGCAGCTGGCAGAGAAATCAGACTACTTAGAATTGTGCTACCTGTTGCTCAATGGCGAATTGCCCAACGCGCAAGAAAGCGCCCAATTTGTCGACACCATAAAACACCACACCATGGTGAACGAGCAGTTGCGCAGTTTTTTCACCGGGTTCAGCCCCAACGCTCACCCCATGGCGATTATGTGCGGCGTGGTGGGCGCGTTGTCGGCGTTTTACCACGACTCCACAGACATCGATAACGCGGAGCATCGCAAAATTACCGCGCATCGCTTAATTGCAAAAATGCCAACCTTGGCGGCAATGAGCTACAAGCACGCGCAGGGCCAGCCGTTTATCTATCCGCGCAACGATTTGGGCTACGCAGAAAACTTCCTGCATATGATGTTTGCAACACCCTGCGAGGACTATCAAGTCAGCCCGACCATCGCTAAAGCAATGGATCGTATTTTCTTATTGCACGCCGACCACGAGCAAAATGCCTCGACTTCGACCGTGCGATTGGCAGGCTCCACCGGAGCCAATCCATTTGCCAGCATTGCTGCGGGTATTGCTGCATTGTGGGGACCGTCGCATGGTGGAGCCAACGAGGCCGTATTGAATATGCTCGACGAGATCGGCAGCGTCGACAACATTCCCGAATACATAAATAAAGCCAAGGATAAGAACGACCCCTTCCGCATCATGGGTTTTGGACATCGCGTATACAAAAACTACGACCCGCGCGCTAAGGTCATGCAGCAAACGTGTCACGAAGTTCTCGAAGAGCTCGGCGTAGAAGACAACCCGGTTCTGGCTATGGCTCGGGAGCTGGAGCGAATCGCGCTGGAAGACGAATACTTCGTCGAAAAGCGCCTTTACCCGAACGTCGATTTCTATTCAGGCATTATCCTTAAAGCCATTGGCATTCCGGTAGAGATGTTCACCGTCATTTTTGCCACCGGCAGAACCCCCGGTTGGATCGCCCACTGGAATGAAATGATCAGCGGTCCGTATAAGATCGGGCGACCACGCCAGCTCTACAAAGGCTACGACAAGCGCGACTATCCGAACTGATCGGATTCGACACCGCTGATAAAAAAGGCGCCCTAGGCGCCTTTTTTGTTTGCATTATTAGGTAAGCCTACGCAATAAACTGGAGGTATCCCAGCGGCCCCCGCCCATATTCTGTACGTCGGCATAAAACTGATCGACCAATGCAGTCATGGGCATGCGCGCATTGAGTTCGCGGCCGGTTTCCAAGGCGATGCCCAAATCCTTGCGCATCCAATCCACGGCAAAACCAAAATCGTATTCGTCCTTGGCCATGGTTGCTGCTCGATTATTCATCTGCCAGGACTGAGCGGCACCTTGAGCAATCACATCGACCACGGCATCCACATCCAATCCAGCCGCTTGGGCAAAATGCACGCCTTCTGCCAGACCTTGCAAAACGCCAGCGATGCAGATTTGGTTCACCATTTTCGTTAACTGGCCTGCTCCAACCGCCCCCATTAACGCGGTTTTTTTCGCGTACACATCGAGCAACGGCTGAACCCTTTGATAATCGTCCTCATTGCCGCCCAGCATGATCGTTAACGCGGCGTTCTCGGCTCCCGCTTGACCACCCGACACGGGCGCGTCAAGAAAACCGACCCCTGCGGCTGAACACGCTGTCGCCAGTTCTAACGCTAACTGTTGCGATGCGGTGGTGTGATCCACCAAACACGCGCCTGATCTCATACCTGCCAAAGCACCGTCTTCGCCCAAGGCGACGCTGCGAACATCATCGTCATTGCCCACGCACATGAACACCACCTCGGCGGCCTCTGCGGCTTGCCGTGGTGTGGCGGCTACCGCGCATTCGCCATGATCCATATGCTGCGACAGCCACTGCTCGGCTTTGACTGCGGTGCGGTTATAGACGGTTACGGCGACTCCGCGCTTCGCTAAATGCCCAGCCATTGGATAGCCCATTACCCCAAGACCGATGAACGCGACTCGACCTAGCTCCTTGCTCATGGTTGTTTTACCCTTTGTGCCTCGATTGCGGTCATCTTCGCAATCCTGCATCGAGATTGCGAGATCCATGGGCCCTGCAGTCAAGTTTTATTAGACATACCAAGAGCAACACTATGCCCGAATTGCGTGATTTGCCGGCCATCGACACTCTATTGCAGGCCAATGAGCTGCAAGCGTCCATTGCCGGTCATGGCTTACAAACGGTCAAAGGCATCTTGCGCGATATGCAAACGCAAATGCGTGCCACCAAGACGTTGCCAGATTGGGCCGATCAACCTGCCGGCTACGCTCAAGCTGTGGCGGCGGCGCTGAATAACTCAGATTACACACCCGTCTTTAATCTCAGTGGCACGATCATTCATACCAACCTCGGCCGAGCCGTATTAAGTGAACAACTGTGGCGCGGGATTGAACCGTTAATTACTCGCCCGATGAATCTGGAATACGACCTAAAAGCCGGCAAGCGCGGACAACGCGACACCGTAGTCGAAGCGCGCTTATGTCGCATTATCGGCTGCGAAGCTGCAACCGTGGTTAACAACTGCGCCGCGGCATTAATGCTGGTATTGAACACGCTGGCCCTAAGCAAAAAGGTGCCGGTTTCCCGCGGTGAACTGGTCGAGATCGGCGGCAGCTTTCGGCTGCCAGAACTGATGACACGAGCCGGCTGCGAGCTGATGGAGGTAGGCACCACCAACCGAACCCGACTTAGCGATTTTGCCAACGTGGTTGACGAAGCCGCTATGCTGCTTAAGGTTCATCCCAGCAACTACCACATAGAAGGTTTTACGGAATCTGTCACCACCAGCGAACTCGCACAACTGGCGCAGACCCACAATTTATCCAGCTGCGTAGATCTTGGCAGTGGCACACTTATCGACCTCACCCGTTTCGGCTTGCCTGCCGAACCCACGCCTCAAGAGGTGCTTGCCGAAGGCGCCGATCTCGTAACATTCAGCGGCGATAAATTACTCGGTGGAGTTCAAGCTGGCATTATCGTTGGCAAGCGCGAACTCATTGAGCGCATACGCAAAAACCCCATGAAGCGCGCCCTGCGAGCGGACAAAATCACCCTCGCCGTACTCGAAGCGACATTAAAAATTTATGAAGACCCCGACAGCCTTAGCGACAACATACCGATCCTAAAAATAATGACCCGTCCAGTGGCGGAGCTTGAGCAAGCCGCCCAACGGCTTAAATCCGCATTCTCAACCAATTACACCTGCGACATCGAGCGCGCAGAAGCGCAAATCGGCAGTGGCGCTTTACCCGACAAAACATTGCCCAGCCTAGCCCTGCGACTGCGCCACAGCTCAATGAGCGCAAAAGACATCAGCGCCCAGCTGCGCGCCTTACCGGTACCGGTAGTGGGTCGCATCAAAGACGACTGCGTGTGGTTAGATCTGCGCTGCGCCGAGCCCGTGGACGAACTCATCGAACAACTGTCGCGCCTGCCCCAATGATCGTCACATTGGCCGGGCATGTGGACCACGGCAAGACGTCATTAGTGCGCGCTTTAAGCGGCGTTAATACGGATCGTTTGGCTGAAGAACAAAAGCGTGGTCTGACGATCGATTTGGGCTTCGCTTATATTGATGATGGACAGATTGGCTTTGTCGACGTTCCCGGGCATCAAAAGTTTATCCACAACATGGTCGCAGGTGTGGCCGCGAACCAATACGCCATGTTGGTGATTGCGGCTGACGACGGCCCAATGCCACAAAGCCGCGAGCATTTGGACATCTTACGTCTAACCGGGATCGCGGCAGGTTGCGTGGTCATCACCAAAAGTGATCGCGTGGCAACCGAGCGGCTACAGCAATGCAGCGAGGAAATACAAAATTTGGTTGCGCAATCGTTTTTGCACGACAGCCCGATATTTACCACGTCGATCGAAGATGCCGCGAGTTATACCCCGCTGTTGGAACATTTGCGCGCACAATCCGAACACCACGAAAATTTGCAACAACAGCAGCCCTTCAGACTCGCGATAGACCGAAGCTTCAATGTTAAAGGTGCTGGCGTGGTGATTACTGGAACGGCGCACAGTGGCACGGTAAATACTGAAGAGCGGCTGCATCACTACCCATCTGGGCAGTTAGTTCGGGTGCGAGGCATCCGCACCCAAGACCAAGAAGCCACTGCCGCCCAAAGCGGCGAGCGTTGCGCCCTGAACATCGCCGGCCTTGAACTTGCAGACATCCAGCGCGGAGACTGGCTTACTGCAACGCCGCCTGCAGGCTATAAAACCCTGAACCTCGACCTGCAGGTGGGCGAGGGGTTCCCGCGTGCAGTAAAGCACTGGACCCCAGTGCACGCGTACCACGCCACTCATCACAGCCAGGGACGGATTGCCTTAGCTCCGGGACAGCGTCTTGAACCGGGACAGACCGCGCGGATCGATCTTGTGCTCGAAGAGCCCATCTACTGTCATCGCAATGATCGTTTGATCTTGCGTGACCACGGCCTAGACACAACATTAGGGGGCGGCACAGTGATCTTTGCCGACGCAACAGTGCCCCACCGCCGACACGACGCAACCCGGCAACAGCACATCAACGCCTATTCTTTAGCGAACCCAAAAGACAGCTTGTCGGCACTTTTACAGGTTGGCGTCACCGATCTGAAGCACTTTCGCGACTTCTGGCACCTCAGCGCGGCCGACTACACGACACTACTCGAAAAACACACTCTGCATCGAAACGATGACTTCGCTCTGAGTGACGAGCATTGGTTGGCCTATAAAACCGCCTTGGTGAAACAATTCGAAAGCCAGCCCGATCAAGCGCTGCGCGAAAACCAATTGCACAGCGCAATCCCGCCAACCTTCCGCCAACCCCTACTCAACGAACTGGTCAACGAAAAAATCCTCAGCCACACCGGTGGCGAATACCGTTTGTTAGGTCAAACCATCAAACTGCCCGACCACCTCGTTAAATTATGGGACCTATTGGAGCCAGTGCTCGCCCAAAACCAAGCCCCAAGCACGGGCGACCTCGCCAAACGCTTTAACATTGCTCAAGCAAATCTCGAGCGAGGAATGAATGAATTGGTCAAAACGGGATTACTGATTAATGTAGCGAATCATCGCTACTATCTGCCCAACCAGTTAAAAGAGATTGCGAAAATCGTTCAACGAATGGCCGCCTCAGAGCCCCTGACGGTGCGCGGCTTTCGCGACGAAACAGGGATTGGGCGTAATGTCGCCATCGAAGTTTTAGAGTATTTTGACAGCAAGGGATTTACTCGCCGACAAGGCAACGACCGCATCATCTTAAATTCGAATGTTTTTGATTGAACAAAGATAAACTGTACGGCACAGACATGGGGGAGCATGCACCAGCGATGAAAACAGCAAACAGCCGATGCACCATCGCAGTAAAAACGACTGCCTTAAAGCGCCCTAGGCCAACATTGTGAGCGAAAACACATCAACAGAGGAAATAGGCACGGCGCCAAAATTTCAAAGGGTCGAGCAACGTGTGGGCAAGGTGCCGTTTTGGACTAAATTTGCACAGGGGTTCAGCGCACTTCCCGGCCAGCACAAAGAGTGGGCTTTTAACACACTATTGTTGCTGTACTACTCCCAAGTACTGGGCATGTCAGCGACTCTAGCAGCTGTGGTCATCGCGATATCGCTGGTTTTCGACGCGATGTCTGACCCAATAGTTGGAGCATTCTCAGATAGTTTTTCCAGCCGTTTAGGACGACGACATCCCCTTATGCTGGCTTCCATCGCTCCAAGCTGCATAGCAATTTTTGCTCTTTTTTCACCACCCCAAGGCCTTGATAGCTATTACTTGGCGGCATGGATGCTTATATCTACAGTAACCCTTCGCGTCAGCTTTTCTTTTTTCGCAGTTCCTTGGGGCGCCATTGGGGCCGAGCTTTCCACCGACTATCAAGAGCGCACTGTTATTATCGCTTACCGTATGCTGGTCGGCGGGCTTGGCGGGGTGCTTTTCATATTTTTTATAACTCATTACATTTTTTCCATCCACATAAAAAATTATACAGCGTATTACATCAATGTTGCTGTTTTTCTTAAATGTATTGCTATTTTCTAGAATATTATTTAGGTTATCTTCAATATCTTCAGCATTAATATTAATCACCTGACTAGTTTCATAATCATTATTGTTATCATTATTGTCCATGCGTGTATTATTTATTTAAATATGTTATAATAATTACGATTATTTAACTTAAATCAAAAGGACTCCTCGTCGGAGTATACACTATCATCATCTTCATCGCTAGAATAATCGTAATATTCGTCTTTTTCGTTGCTAATCATATGTTCAATTATTTTTTCAATTTCTTCATCTTCGTAATTTTCTAGTTGTAGCTCTTCTCTTTTGTAAGCAATGAAGCGATTCACGATCTCGTTCATCTTGGCATT
>CAJWCO010000053.1 GCA_913031145.1 uncultured Cellvibrionales bacterium
ATAGTCGTTGCGCTGCTGGCGCTCCTCACCGCCTGCGACAATGGCGAGTGGAATAATCCGCACGCTGAGGTAGGCCAAAACGAAAAAGTGATGTACCTGACTTTTACGTCGCCACCTAAAAATCTTGATCCAGTGCGATCCTATAATAAGGATGAGGCTACGCTCATCGACCAGATCTATGAGCCCCCGTTACAGTACGATTATCTGCAGCGCCCTTACGTGTTAAAACCACTGACATTGACGCAACTCCCGACAGTTGAATATCTCGACGAATCGGGTCATGGGTTACCTGCAGATCACACGACGCCAACATATTCACGCTACACATTTGAGATTAAACGTGGGATTAATTTTCAGCCACACGCAGCATTTGCGTTAAATGCGCAAGGAAAGCCACGCTATAATTTTGCTAACTTGAAAGATGCGGCCGGTTATCGGCGCATCGAAGACTTTGAGCACACTGGGACGAAGGAGTTAGTGGCTAAAGACTACATTTACCAGATAAAACGTATGGCAGATCCGCAGTTGCAGCTACCAATATGGGATATCGTATCCGAGTATGTGGTCGGTCTTGAAACACTCCGGCAACAGATTGTTGAAAAACGCGAGGAACAGTCTGGTGAGTGGGTTGACCTCAGGACGCTGCCTTTGGCGGGAGTGCGGGAAATAAACAGTCACAGTTTTAGCGTGACTTTGCAGGGTCGGTATCCGCAATTTAAATACTGGCTGGCGTTTCATTTTTTTGCGCCGGTGCCCGCCGAGGTCGACCGTTTTTATCATCTTCCTGGACAGCAGGATAAAAATATTAGTTTGGCTTTTCATCCCGTAGGCACGGGTGCCTTTATGATGATCAAGCACGATGCCAGCAGTGAAATAGTGCTGGCGAAAAATCCTAATTTTCACGACGAATATTACCCCAGTGAGGGCGGCGCGGACGACGTAGAAAGTGGGCTGCTTGATGCGGCTGGTCAGTCTTTGCCATTTTTAGACCGAGTCATTTTTCGATTGGAAAAAGAAGCAATCCCCGTTTGGACAAAATTCTTACAAGGGTACTACGATCGCTCAGGTGTAAGCAGCGACAGTTTTGATCAAGCCGTTAATGTGGGCGTTGATGGCATTTCGTTGAGTGACGAAATGCGCGCTAAAGGTATTGAGCTTAGCGTTAATATAGAACCTGCAATTTACTATGTAGGATTTAATATGTTGGACCCTGTGGTGGGAGGGTACACGGACCGGCAGCGAAAATTACGGACTGCGATTGCAGTGGCGTACGATGAGTTCGAGCAGATCTCGATTTTTCGGAATGGTAGCGGCGAGGTTGCGATGGGCCCTATACCTCCTGAAATTACCGGATATAGTGCAGGTGAAGCGGGTATCAACCGTCAGGTTTTTGACTGGGACGGCGCTCCACAGAAAAAGCCAATCGATTATGCAAAACAATTGCTGCGAGAGGCTGGCTACCCCGATGGTCGCGACGAAGTGACCGGATCGCCATTGGTTCTTAACTTCGATACGACGCAAACAGGTGGTGGTTCCGCGCGTCAAAGCTGGTTAATCAAGCAATTTGCCAAGTTGGGTATTCAGTTGAACATTCGTGCTACGGATTACAATCGCTTTCAAGACAAAATGGAATCAGGGCATGCGCAGATATTTTTTTGGGGCTGGTTTGCGGATTACCCTGACCCCGAAAATTTTTTATTTTTGCTGTATGGCCCAAACAGTCGCGTTGGCAGTGGCGGCTCAGGCGTCAATTCCAGTAATTACAATAATTCTGAATACAATAAATTATTTAATCAAATGAAGGTGATGCCTGATTCGCCCCAACGGTTAGAGATCATCCGGCAGATGGTGGCTATTTATCATCGTGACGTACCGTGGGCGTCGGGTTTTCACCCGAGTTCGTTTGTGCTTAGCAACGCATGGACAAAAAATTACAAAGCGCACGGCATGTCACAGGTGACTCTCAAGTATCAGAATATCGATATAGGTCTTCGTGCGCAAAAGAGGCGAGAGTGGAACCGACCCGTTTTCTGGCCGTTGTGGCTGTGTGCGGGGGTTGTTTTAGTGACGGGGGTGCCCGGATACAGGGCTTATCGACGCCGCCAGTTAAAGAGGATCAACTGACCATGTGGGCTTACATCGCTCGGCGGTTTGTCTATGCCATTCCGATTCTTTTGGGTGTTAATTTGATTACCTTTGGGCTCTTTTTTATGGTCAACTCGCCCGATCAAATGGCGCAGGCGCAGCTGGGGATTAGGCACATTTCACCCGAAGCGATCGAAGAGTGGAAAAAGCAACGTGGCTATGATCAACCATTATTTTGGAACGCCGAATCAACGGGCTTGAAGAGCCTGACTGAGACGCTTTTTTTTAGCAAGTCGGTCAAACTGTTTGTGTTCGATTTTGGCAAGACGGATGAGGGTCGTCTCATCGGTGACGAGATCAAGCGGCGCATGTTGCCTAGCCTAGCGGTTGCCCTTCCGGTGTTCATCATTGGCTTATCAGTCGCGATTAGCCTTGCTCTGATTGTGGTCATGTTTCGTGCCAGTTTGTTTGAATTGTCAGCGATGACGTGCTGTGTTGCCCTGTTTTCGATCTCCTCGATGTTTTACATTATTGGAGGCCAATTTTTGGTGGGAAAGCTCTGGCATTTGGTGCCTGTATCGGGCTATTTGCCGGGAGTGTCAGCACTTAAATTCCTAATTCTGCCGATCATTATTGGGATTGTTGCGGGTTTGGGGGGAGGGGTGCGAGTTTACCGGATCATTTTCCTCGAAGAAGCCAACAGAGACTATATTCGCACAGCGCGTGCCAAGGGCGTGTCAGAAGTTGCGATATTGTTCAAGCACCTGTTGCCAAACGGTATGATTCCCATTCTTACGGGTGTTGTCGTGGTGATACCTGCTCTATTTTTGGGGAGTCTTGTTACGGAGTCATTCTTTGGTATTCCTGGTTTGGGTAGCTTTACTATTGACGGGATTCGCGCACAGGACTTTTCTATTGTGCGTAGCATGGTGTTTCTCAGTTCCGTACTTTATATCATTGGGCTACTACTGACGGATATTTCTTACACGTTGGTAGATCCGCGCGTGAGGCTCAAATAATGCGTCCTATAGTACTTTGGAGCGATATTCTTATTTATCTGTTGGTCATTGGGCTGGTGCTTTTGTTTACGCTGTTTAAACCCAACCCGCAAACCCGAGCGCATTGGGCTCAAGTATTCAGCAGCAAGATGGGTAGCGCGACGTTTTTGGTGTTATGCGTGTATGTTTTCATTGCACTGCTGGATTCATTGCATTTTCAGAAAGCACTTCCGAAGGGGGCGGATGATCAGGTCTTTTACAGCAGTGAGGTGCTGAGCGTTTTAGATTGGGTTCATTTGGAACAGCGCAATAAGCAAGAAAAAACGTATTCAGCACCTTTCGCTTTATACGCTTTTGCAAAAGAGAATATGCATACTGAGGACGGCCAACTTTACCGTGATTATCCTCGTCTCAAGTACGGGGGCCGTCACTTAAATAATGCAGACGAGCGGGGGGCAGATATTGCTCGCCGGAGCGGGCTAGCAATAGCTAAGGGTGCGCTGTACGGGAGTTTTCTGGTCGCTATTTTACTGCGATTGCAGCGGCGTCATGTCGCCCCATCAGCCGCACCAAAGGCGACCATTTATGGGCTCTTATTTGCGATTGTAGTGCTCTGGGTTTGGGTGCTCGAACTGGGGTCGCACTACCACATTATGGGGACCGATAAAGTCGGTGCAGATGTTCTATATCAAAGTATCAAGTCGATTCGCACGGGCGTACTCATTGGGTCGCTAGCAACGCTATTAACATTGCCCTTCGCGATTGGGCTGGGAATTTGTGCTGGGTATTTCAAGGGTCGTGTTGACGACGCGGTTCAGTACCTCTATACCACGCTGAGCTCGATACCTGACATTTTGCTGATCGCCGCGGCAGTATTGGTCATTGACGTCTATATCGAAAATCATGCGCAGACGTTCAGCTTGACCGCGTACCGTGCTGATTTCAAATTCCTAGCTTTGTGCACGATTTTTGGCCTCACGAGTTGGACGGGACTCTGCCGTTTATTACGGGCTGAAACGCTAAAGGTAAGTCAATTGGATTATGTTACGGCGGCGACTGCGTTCGGCGTGAGTCACGCAGGCATTATCATCAAACACATTCTGCCGAATGTGATGCATTTGGTGATTATTTCAGTGGTCTTAAACTTCAGTACCTTTGTGCTTGCCGAATCTGTGTTGTCCTACATTGGTGTAGGTGTCGATCAGTCCATTAATAGCTGGGGTAATATGATCAACTCGGCGCGGCAGGAGTTGTCTCGCGATCCGACGGTTTGGTGGTCTATTTTTTCTGCGTTTATGTTTATGTTTATCTTGGTTCTGTCGGCCAACTTATTTTCTGATCGGGTTCGTGACGCGTTTGACCCGCGGATGACCCAGTCTGGAGACACTGACACATGAATACGCCTATATTGACACTAAAGAATCTTAAGATTCACCCGAAAAATAGTTCATCGCCATTGGTAGATGACATAGGTTTTGAGCTCAACCGGGGCGAGATTTTGGCGTTAGTGGGTGAATCCGGATCGGGGAAATCAATTACTGCACTCGCCATTATGCGGCTTTTGCCGGACGCGTTGCACATTGTCGGTGGGCAAGTGATGTTGGGGTCAGACGCCCTTTTTGAAATGACCGAATCAGAAATGAATCGAGTACGCGGACGACGAATTGCAATGATCTTTCAAGAGCCGCAAAGCGCTCTGAATCCGGTTCAGACGGTGGGGGAGCAATTACTTGAAGTGCTTACCCTGCATCGTAACCTGTTAGCGGAAGACACGCAGGCCGATGTGCTCAAGTTACTTGACGAGGTCGGTATTCCCGATCCGCAGTTACGATTGAACTGGTATCCACATCAGCTATCCGGAGGGCAGATCCAAAGGGTCATGATTGCTATGGCCCTGGCATGCGATCCAGATGTACTGATTGCGGACGAGCCCACCACCGCACTGGATGTAACCATCCAGAAACAGGTGTTGGAACTGCTACAGGGGTTGCGTGTGCAGAGAGACTTAGCGATCTTATTTATTACCCATGATATGGCTGTAGTCAATCAAATTGCAGATCGTGTTGCGGTAATGTGTCGCGGTAAGATCGTTGAGACGTCACGTTGCGATCGCTTTTTTCGCGCACCCAAGCACCCGTATAGTCAGGGTCTGATTAATGCATTACCCAATACTGATACTTATCTGCGTATTGAGCCCGACAGAAAAGTGTTACGAGTGGACAATCTGCGTGTGTGGTTTCCGCAAAGAACGGGCTTTATGCAAAAAGTGACTGGGTATACCAAGGCGGTCGACGGGGTTAGTTTCCATATTGGCGAAGGCGAGACGCTGGCATTAGTGGGTGAGTCTGGATGCGGAAAGACAACGACTGGGCGCGCTATTTTACGTTTGTGCCCGCGCACGCGAGGACAGATTTCCTTTGGCAATCACGTTATCCATGATTTGACTGATAGCGCGTATCGACCGTATCGGCGTAAAATTCAGATCATATTTCAAGACCCGTATTCGTCGATGAATCCGCGAATGACCATTGGCGAGATTATTGATGAGGGCATGCGGGCTTTAACGCGTGACATTCCCGCAAAAATACGCAACGATCACATACGAAACTTAATGCATCGTGTTGGCCTTCGCGATGAGCATTTGTTGCGTTATCCGCATGAGTTCTCGGGAGGCCAACGGCAGCGAATATCGATTGCGCGAGCCCTTGCCGTTAAGCCGAGCCTGATCATTTGTGATGAGCCAACGAGCGCGCTTGATGTGTCTTTGCGTAGCGATGTTCTGCACTTATTGCGTGAATTACAAGAGCAAGACGGGATTGCGTATTTGTTTATTACGCATGATCTCACTTTAATTCCCTCGTTCGCCCATCGGGTTGCCGTGATGAAAGAGGGTAAGATTGTCGAGCAGGGTTATGCCGAAGAGATCATGTTAAGGGCCGAGCACCCCTATAGCCGTGAACTGATCGCTGCAGCGCCAAAAGCGCCCATTTTATTAGCGAGTGCATCTCATGATTAGACCTTTAGTTGTATATGTCAGGATTTTTTTGTGGTTCGCTCAGGGTGGGTTGGGGGAATTATACAGCCGACACGTCACGCGCTTGGCGAAGCGAATATCCGCGGTGGTCTTTTCTTGCTTGCTGGCCGGGTGCGGTAGTGACTTGCCGTCAACACAGGATGGTGAGGCGTGCTTGGATCCGTCTCGTATTGGTCAGTCGGTGGTTATTGCAGGCGCCGATTTTCAACTCGGGGATAATCGCTACTATGCAGACGAAAGGCCTGCGCGGAGAGCTACCGTCGCGGGTTTTGAGATTGATTTGACTGAGGTGACAAACCGTCAGTTTGCCGCTTTCGTTGATTCTTCAGGTTATAAAACGGATGCCGAGCGAGGTCTTTCGGCCGACCAATACCCCGATGTTCCGGAAGAATATAGAGTGCCCGGGTCTGTGGTATTTTTGGTGCCCGAAAACGTAACCGAGGCCTCACCCGTTGATTGGTGGCAGTTTGTGAAAGGAGCCAGTTGGCGTCATCCGCTTGGCCCCGACAGTTCGATACGCGGTATGGACCATTATCCCGTTGTGCAGGTCACACACGCAGATGCCAAGGCGTATGCGCAGTGGTCGGGAAGGCGCTTACCAACTGAGTTGGAATGGGAATTTGCTGCTCGTGGTGGCTTGGACGGTGCAACCTACGCATGGGGTAATAAGCCACCCCATGAGGGCGCACCTAAAGCGAACACGTGGCAGGGCCATTTTCCGTTTAAAAACCTCGGTGATGACGGTTTTTCGGGTGCCGCGCCCGTGGGTTGTTTTGCGCCCAATGGTTACGGCTTACTTGATATGACCGGCAATCTTTGGGAGTGGACAGCAACGCCGTACTTGGCGGATCGTCGGATGCCTTCAGTTGAGCAGGGATATGATCCACGCCAGCCGGGCGTTACCGTGAAGACGATAAAGGGCGGTTCATTTTTGTGTGCAGACAATTATTGTCAACGTTATAGGCCTTCTGCACGGCAGGGGCAGGATGTCACGCTAGCATCGTCGCACATCGGGTTTCGAACGGCAGCCAATAT
>CAJWCO010000054.1 GCA_913031145.1 uncultured Cellvibrionales bacterium
AACCTGTGACCCTCGCCTTGTAAGGGCGATGCTCTACCATCTGAGCTAACCACCCAATGGCAATTTTATTGTGCCTTTCAGAGTTATAAGACATTCCGCTTGTAGGTCGCAGTCCAAAAAAGTCCCTAAATGTAGCTTTCAAACAGCTAATCTCTGTGTTTACAAACCCCCTGTGGCAACCTCAAAAAAAAAGATGTTCAAGCTGATCTTTTAAGGTGCGGTGATTATAACGGGTTCGCGCTATTTGGCAATTATTTTTCAGATACTCTGAGGCAAATCCGTATCTTTACGCTGTTTGAAAATTGTGAAAGTTCAACGTCTCACACCTGTTGATTCCTCATTTATCGTTTTTCCGACGTCTATAAAGCGTTGCTTAGACCGAACCATGGTCAAATCCGGCTTTCGCGTGATATGGCTCTTCCAGCGTCTTGAGAATTCTATCGCCGCCCAAGCAATTGGCTAGTTTGGGAATCGCTAGAGGCATACCAGGCCTCAATGACTCGCATCACTTCCAGAGCTTTGTCAGCAGAACAGTCTGCGGCATTCCCTGTAGTCATCCGATTTACAACATGTGCTTGTAACGAATCGTCCTCCGCCCATTTTTCCGCATTTAATGTTATCGGCAATCGAACAGGCTCGCCGCCTTCATGTGAATATCGAACAACTCGTTGACCCTCGGATTCCAAAGCGTTGATCATAACGCCGCCTTTTTCGCCCCATACGCTGATTTGCCAAAGGGGTTCATTATGACAGCTCCATGCGACTTCTAATTGGATCGCGACGCCAGTCTTTAAGGCTATCAAACCACTTGCAAAATCATCGACGGGTGCATATTGAATGAGTCCATTATGCACTGTGCCGGTGACCGATAGCGGCTCATAATTGTCCACTAACCACATTCCCAGATCTAACATGTGCGGGCCAAGATCAATGAGCGCACCACCACTCGACTTTTCTTTTGACAAATTCCAACGCTGAGCGCCAGAAACAGGAAATGTAACTCGCCGAAGACACTGGATGCGAACGTAGTAAATTTTTCCGAGCTCGTTATCTTGGATGAGTTTTTTCACATAAAACACATCAGGCCCAAAAAAGTCCCAACGGAAATTCATAGCAACAGATAAAAATCGGTTTTTAGCAATTGCAGTTGCAACCATTTTTTCAGCACTTGAAACGCTAATGGCCATTGGTTTTTCACAAAGAACATGGTGGCCCGCATTAAGAGCTGCCAAACATGCCTCGGCGTGTAGGTGATTAGGCAAACAGATCACGACTAGCTGAAGACTTTCTTCAGCGCATAGTGTGCTGTAGTCGATGAACAGTTTTGCATCTGAATATTTGCTTGAGAAATGACTGAGGCGTTGCGGGTCCGTATCTGCCAACGCTGCAATTTTCACATGAGGTAGACCCGAAAATTTTCGCAGGTGTATTTCGCCGACATACCCAAGACCAATTATTCCAACGTTAAACATACTAATCTCCTGACTCGAAAAGATTATTGAGCAGCTCATATCTTGTTGTTTTGGTTCGGCTATTATTTTGAGTAGATTGGGTAACACGCTTCAAGCTCGGCAAGCCGGAATCCACCCATTTTAAACGGCCAGCTAAGATTTGCACGACTCAATGTGACGTGACTAACAAGATCGGACTGTCGGAGTAAGGCATGGGGTGCTTGAAATGTTTCTCACGTTACGCGTTGTGTAACAATTTTTTTAGCCTGATTGAATAAATGCCCTGGCTTAAAAAAGATACGCTTGTAATATTTACACAGCCTTTTAAGATTACCGGCCACTGTATAACGTTTTCTTTTAAGGTGTTAAGCATGCGCTCCGCGGTAATTGATTACACAGTAGGATCCAAAAAGTTTGTGGGTTACGCAGCATATCCAGCGGCAGAGGCTTATCCCGCTGTAATAGTCGCACATGCTTGGGGCGGTCGAGACAGCTTTGCAGAAAATATTGCAGACAGGCTAGCGGAGCTCGGCTATCTGGGGTTTGCACTCGATATGTATGGAGACGGCAAAAAAGGCGATAGCATCGAAGAGAATTCAGCGCTCATGCAGCCTCTGATAGATGATCGAGAGGAGCTCGCTGCCCGAGTGATCGCTGCGCACACGGCTGTTTCTGGATTGCCTGGAGTTATAAAACCGAAAATAGCGATCTGCGGATACTGCTTTGGGGGTTTAGTCGCTCTAGATTTAGCGAGAAGCGGGTCAAGTCTCTGCGGTAGCGCCAGCTTTCACGGGTTTCTCCATGGCTCTGATCACTTTACAAGCGTCATCTCTGCAAAGGTACTTGCGATGCACGGAATGCAAGATCCTATGGTCGGAGAAGACCAGATAAGCTCTTTTTGCGCGGAAATGACGCAAAAGCATGTTGATTGGCAACTCCATGTTTATGGCAATGCGATGCATGCGTTTACTAATCGGCAAGCTAATGACCCTGCATTTGGTACTGTTTACTCAAGTGACGCGGACAGGCGCTCTTGGCAATTGCTGACAGATTTTTTGCGAGAGGTCTTTGCAGACAAATAGATAGCCCCTCATTAAATGGTGAGTTGTGGCGTAAAAAATTCACCACGCGGGCTCAGACTAACTGTTCCGAGTATTCAGGGCGTTACGCTGATAGTTTTAAGTGCTTTTAAGTGCTTTTAAGTGCTTTTTTGATAAAGGTTGAGGCTGCTACTTTTGCAAAATGCAAATACCTTTCAAAGTGCTGAATCTAGAGGCGCTTGACGAACAATTTTCATGTACATCGTCTGTCCACGAACCTACTATGACAAGCCTGTCGAACAAAAGCTTGCGAGCCATGGAAATATATAAGCAATTTAGCATTGAAGCTGCGCATCGTCTGCCGAATGTACCGGCGGGGCATAAGTGCGCGCGTTTGCACGGACATTCGTTTCTTGTATCGATTCATGTGGAAGGACCCGTCGGTGATCACTCGGGTTGGGTTATGGATTTTAGCGATATTAAGTGTGCCTTTGAGCCACTCTATAGGCAGCTTGATCATCATTATTTGAACGACATTGAGGGGCTTGAAAACCCTACGAGCGAAAATGTAGCACGCTGGATTTGGGAAAAATTAAAACCCAGATTACCGGAACTTAGTGCTATCACGATCAACGAAACGTGCACCAGTGGGTGTGTCTATCGGGGCAAATATTAGAAGTAAGCAATGGCGTCAAGTAAGTCTGCGGTGAGTCCTCAATATCTGGCGGCTGGAAAGCGAAAGCCAAATCCGTTATAGTGTCGCCTCGGCGCTGTAAGAATTCACATTCTTGCATGGGCGCGCAGTTTGAGGTTTAAGTGGTCGAAATCGGCACTTTTAATCAGTTAGACGTAGTAGAAAAAGTAGATTTTGGGGTATATTTAGACGGTTCCGAGCGCGGTAATGTGCTCCTGCCCGCAAGCGATGTACCCCCAACATGTGAAATTGGCACACGCATTCGTGTGTTCCTTTACTTTGATTCCCATGACAGGCTTATAGCAACCACGCAATCACCGCGAGCGCACGTTGGTTGCTGTGAGCTTCTGACCGTGGTTGATGTCAATGCCGTCGGCGCCTTTCTTGATTGGGGTCTGGCGAAAGACCTTTTAGTACCCAGAAGCGAGCAACAGGTGCCGATGAAACTCGGTGAGTCTTATTTGGTGTATGTTTTTCATGACCGTGAAACTGACAGGATCGCGGCATCTAGTAAGCTTAGCCAGCATCTCAGTGAGCAGGCACCATGGCTAAAGCCCAGGCAATCTGTTGAATTACAAATCGTTACCCGCACCGAGCTCGGCTACAAAGCGGTCGTTGACAATCGCTATTTGGGTTTGCTTTTTAATGATGACGCATTCCGCCCGTTAAGAGTGGGAGAGCGAGCCTCGGGGTTTGTTAAGCAGGTACGACCGGATGGCAAGTTAGACCTGCTGATATCGCAGGCATCATTGCAGAATGATCATGAGTTGGGTGAGCGGATCATGCGCTATCTTGAGCGCGAGGGGGGAACGTCTGCGCTTGGAGATAAAGCGTCGCCCGACGCGATATATCGGCAGTTTAAAGTATCGAAGAAAAAGTATAAACAAGCGCTTGGGACATTGTATAGAAGTCAGAGAATTGTTATTTCGCAGCAAGAAATTAGGAAGGTCGGCTAAGCGTTATGCGTTTTGCATCTAAAAATATAAGCAACGAGTATTTTATGCGCAAGAAAATGGCTGATAACGTGTTAACTAAAGGACAGCGGCTAGAAACGTCTGACGCGTTGCGAACCGCCAATGGGACAGCATTAACAGAAGTGAGGAGAGCCGAATTTCATACCGAGTTTGGCTGCAAGGTCCGTCGATAAGAGGATGAATTAACCCAACGCAGTTTATTTAGTAAATCAAAGGAGCTGATTACTTACGTTTCTGTGGCAGAAGTTGTCGCAGCAGCAAGCGAAAGTGTTTTCGGTTGAGCACTTTTTTGGAGTATTGGAAGCTCATTATTTTAACAAGACCAAAATTTCATGGAACGACTAATCGTCGAAGGGGAGTTGTATGTTTCGTAAGAAGAGTTTGAGCCAAGCCGTGGCATCAGTGCTGGCCGCAAGCATGGGTGTCGGTACTGCGGTTGCGGTAAGTGCTGCACAATTAGAAGAAGTCATTGTTACCGCAACAAAGACCGAGGCCAGTACGCAGGACATTCCAGTAGCTGTATCAGCGCTAACGTCTGAAAAACTAGATCAATTGGGTGTGTCTAATTTTGAAGACTACCTTATTCAGTTGCCTGGCGTGACTGCTGGCGGCAGTGGCCCGGGTCAAAATACGATTTATATTCGCGGTGTTGCTTCGACGACCCCGAATTTAACGACCGCAGGCGTGTCTGGATTAGCGCCCAATGTGGCGTTTTACCTCGATGAGCAGCCATTGGCTCAGCCAGGGAGAAATCTGGATGTATACGCCGCTGACTTGAATCGGGTTGAAGTATTAGCCGGACCCCAGGGCACACTATTCGGTGCAAGTTCGCAAGCGGGAACGGTACGTCTAATCACTAATAAGCCGGATTTTTCTGAGGCTTATGGCAAGGTGAAGGCTGGCTATTCCACCATTTCCGGTGGTGCGACCAACAATAATATTGAAGCTGTGTTTAATTTGCCCGTAAATGATGCGTTGGCGTTACGGGGTGTGGTTTACCGCGACAACAAGGGCGGCTATATCGACAATGTGCATGGTACGGTGACAGCATTAGAAAGTGCAAGATTTCGAGAGGCAGGTACCGTCCGCTCCAATGGCGAGCCGGTTTCAGTAGCGCGCGCGGGCATGCAAACTGCGACTTACATCAATGGGGTGCCTCGTCCCGAGGGAACGAGCGTTGCACCTGTGTATGAAGCTGGTAGAGTTCCGCTAGACCCCGCGGATGCTGCGAGTTACGCCTTAGTTAACTTTGAGGCTGCGGACAACAGTGCGTTGGTTGAGGATGACTTTAATGAGTCTTTATATGAAGGGTTTCGGTTGAGCGCACTTGCCAATATTGGCGACGATTGGAGCTTGTTGTTGGGCTACGCAAGCCAAACGCTTGAGACCGACGGCGTTTTCTCGGCGGACCCGACTCTGGGCACAGATGAGCTATCCATTCAACGATATACCGACGAACACATGGAAGATAGCTTCGACAACATTAGCTTGAAGTTGGAAGGGCGTATTGGAGAGCTTGATGTGGTGTATGCCGGGTCCTACACGAAGCGCGAGACTGACCAGATGGTCGACTACACGGACTACTTGTACACGGCACAATATTTACCTTACTACACATGTGACACCACTGTTTCATACCCCGAGTACAACTCGTTCTATGAGCCAAAACTACTTTCCAATATTCCCAACGGAAACTGTTATGCGCCGATAGCGTACGCTCCAGTGAGGAATGAAATGGAGGTAACCACGCACGAGTTGCGGTTCACTTCGGATCAGGACAAATCCTTAAGGTTGACGGCGGGAGCGTTTTTTAGTGAGTCTGAAGTTCAAGAGCGGGTGAGTTTTCGTTATCCGGGATTTGCACAAGCGACGTTTGACTTTAGTTCTGGCCCGGCGGTTCTTGGCCCGGCAGCACGTGGCGATAATTTTGCCGCCGATGATGGCTATGCGCGCCGCGATGCTTTTGCTCCAGATGAACTTTTCAGAAACGATATCATGAGGACTGACGATCAGTTGGGTGTCTTCGGCGAGCTGACCTTTGACATTGATGATCAATTGTCGTTCACCGTTGGTGCTCGCTACTATGACGTCGAAGTAGACCTAGTGGGTAGCGCAAACAGTACGTTCGGAATGATGGTGTGGGGAGAAAGTAATGCCTTTGGTACCAACATTAGTGATCTCTATGATGGTGATGGAAGTCTGACATTTATTGGTGACAGTAAACCGGCTACGCGGTTAACCTTTGACAGCGGTGTCACTTTTGATGAGGTCAAGGCAGCACTGTCGGCTGTCGATGCATTTAGTATCAACCGCGGTCAGTATGTCAACGCAGGCAATGCGATATCAGATGAAGAAATTCGAAGTTTTATTCGAGCCATTGATGCACCTGATACTGCCAACTCCAGCGGCACTATTTTAAAGCTCACGTTGAACTACAAACCCACTGACAACCTTATGGTTTACGGAACGTATTCAGAGGGCTTCCGTCCTGGATTGTTGAATCGCCCGGGGGGTGCTTCGAATGGCACTGGATACAATGTGCCATTTGAGGTTCAAACAGACGAAGTTACCAATATCGAACTGGGGTGGAAGGCAGACTTGTTGGACGGATCTATGCGTTTTAACGGCAATATTTTCTTCGTAAATATTGACGATCTTCAAACGACTATTTTTGATCCATCCATTACCAATCTTTTCTTCTCTGATAACTCCGCAGATGCTGGCGTGACTGGGTTAGAAGCTGACCTGTTGTGGGCCCCGATAGCGATTGATGGTCTCACCCTCAGTGCAGCAGTTTCATTCTTAGACAGTGAGATTACTAAGGTGATCACGCCCACTAATGATGTTCGCTTGGGCGATGAATTAGCTTTTGCTCCGAAATTTCAGGGTAATCTGCAGGCGCGTTATGAATGGGATCTACAATCGGGTCTCGTTGCTCATGTCATGCC
>CAJWCO010000055.1 GCA_913031145.1 uncultured Cellvibrionales bacterium
TGCAGGCGCGTTATGAATGGGATCTACAATCGGGTCTCGTTGCTCATGTCATGCCGCATGTATCGCATTCAGCAAAATCATACAGTGATATTATTCGTATGAATCGAGACGAGATTGGCGGTTGGACCTTGCTAGGCGTCACAGCAGGTATTACCGCAGACTCGTGGAGTGCGGAGTTCTTTGTTGATAACCTGACGGATGAGCGAGCGGAGTTGTCGAGAAACTTTGTGTTTGACCGACAGCGTGTGTCATATGCGATGCCGCGAACGACAGGCATGCGTTTTACAAAAAACTTTTAATGCGCTAGCGTTTTTATGTCGTGGTAAGTGAAACTTTATGCCCCTCTCGAGGGGCATATTTTTTGGCGGATACCAATTGAATAAAACAGAGAAAGTAGCGGTTGAAACACTGATGCGCGAGCAACGCTTTGAAGACGCATTGCTCATGAGCCAGGACGTTTTATCGAATCAACCTCAGAACGTCGATGCGCATTATTATGCCGCAGTGTGTTTGCGGTATTTAGCGCGTTATGAATTAGCGCTTGAGACATTGGGTAAGATTAAAAAAATTGCCCCGGGGCACAGTCGGGCATCGCAGGAAATGGGGCATGTTTATCGGGCGATCGGCGATTTGCAACAAGCGTTGCAAGCCTATGCACGTGCGACGCAAACTAACGCTTCGCTGGTGGCAAGCTGGAAGGGCCAAATCGACATCTTGCTGAAATATCGGCGGAAGAGTGAGGCCGCTCGTTTGATGCCCTATTTTGAGCGTGTGGCAAAAATGCCACCCACGCTTGTTGCGGCTATGGATTCGATTTCTCAAGGGCGCCTCGTTGAAGCAGAAGAGTTGTGCCGTCAGTTTTTAATCAAAGTGCCTCATCATGTCGAGGCCATGCGTTTACTCGCTGCAATTGGCGTTAAGCTAAATGTTATGCAAGATGCGGAATTTTTGCTTGAGAGTGCGCTTAAACTGGCGCCAGACAACGTCCTTCTTCGGGTCGAATATATTGAGGTGCTGCGTAAACGCCAAAAGATTGCGTTGGCATATGAGGCGGCTAAAACCTTAATTGAGGAATACCCAGAAGATGTTCATTACAAGTCGTTGTATGCCGTTTTGTGCATGCAAAAAGGGGATTACGAGAGTGCGCTTGACTATTTCGACAAAGTATTGCAACGGATGCCAGGTGATCCCGTCACGCTGACATCAAAAGGGCACGCACTCAAAACTTGCGGCAACAGCCATGACGCCATTGACGCGTATCGAGCCGCCGCAAAGACGGCACCTGCATTTGGTGAAGCGTGGCATTCACTGGCTAATTTGAAGACGTTCTCTTTTACTGACGAAGACATCGCGCAGATGCAAACGCAGTTGAAGGGTCACGAGCTACGGTTCATGGACCGCGTTTACATTAACTTTGCACTGGGTAAGGCATTAGAAGACCAACACGATTTTGCGTCTGCGTTTGCGCATTACGCTGCGGGTAACAGCGCTAAGAAGGCGAGTAGTCGATATAAGCCTGAACAAATAACGGGCGAGTTTGAACAACAAAAAAGCGTATTTTCAGACGTACGTATCGATCGATTTACAGACTCGGGATGCACAGCACAAGATCCTATATTTATTCTTGGTTTGCCGCGCGCAGGCTCAACATTATTAGAGCAGATATTGTCGTCGCACAGCCAAGTGGACGGCACACTTGAGCTCCCCAATATCTTGTCTATGGTGGCTGATTTTCGCCGTGATGACCGTTTGACCGGTGAAAATCGTTATCCACGAATCTTGAACGAATTATCAGCGGAGACCTATCGGGATTTAGGGGAAAAGTATCTAAAAGATACGCAAATGCACCGACAGGGCGCCCCCTTCTTTATCGACAAAATGCCGAATAACTTCCGTCATATTGGTTTGATAAAGTTGATATTACCGAATGCCAAGATTATTGACGCACGACGTCATCCAATGGCATGTTGCTTTAGCGGATACAAGCAGCTGTTTGCGGAAGGCCAGGAGTTTACCAATGATCTTGCTTATGCGGGCCGTTATTATCGCGATTACGTGGATTTAATGGATTTTTGGCAAGCACGATTTCCTGAACAGATATTGCAGGTGGAATATGAAACGGTCGTCAATGATTTTGAAAGTCAGGTTAAGACGATTCTGGACTACTGCGGGTTACCATTTGAGCCCGCTTGCTTAAGTTTTTACAAAACTGAACGCGCTGTGAGGACTCCGAGTTCTGAGCAGGTGCGCCAACCCATTTTCAAAAGCGGCCTCGACCAGTGGCGAAATTTTGAAACGCATCTACAACCATTGAAAGAGGCCCTGGGGCCGGTGCTAGAGCGCTACCCGATCTCTTAATTATTTACGCGTTGATGAATGAGTTAAGCGCGCGCGATGGTTTGCCGATTAAGCGATTTGTAATGCCGTTACGGGTAGAACCCACGTGAGCAGGCCTGTTTAACTACCACTGAAAACGACGGTTTTATTGCCATCCAAAAACACTCGGCGTTCGATATGGTAAGTGACTGCTTTCGCAAGTGCCATACACTCGTTGTCACGACCGACTCGAATCAAGTGCTCAGGCGTGTAGTTGTGGTCAACGTGTGTGACAACTTGCTCAATGATAGGTCCCTCGTCAAGATCTGCGGTGACATAATGGGCGGTGGCGCCGATCACTTTTACACCCCGATCAAAAGCCTGATGGTATGGTTTTGCCCCTTTGAATCCAGGCAAAAAAGAATGATGAATATTGATACAACGGCCCTGTAGATGGTCGGTCAATTGCGGCGAGAGAATCTGCATATAACGCGCCAGTATAACGAGCTCGGCATCGGTCTCTTTAATTATCTCTAAAAGCCGGGTTTCCTGCTGTTCTTTGCTTGCGCTAGTCACTGGCAGGTGTACAAAAGGGATGCCTTCGCGCTCGACCATGGGCCGAAGGTCGGCGTGGTTGGACACGACGGCAGACACACACATATTAAACTCACCTTTGCGCAAGCGGTATAAAATATCGTCGAGACAGTGATCGTATTGCGAGACCATGATCAGGGTGTTGACGGGGACTTGCGGATCATGCATGTGCCAGTCCATTTGGAATCTGCGGGCCACAGGGCCAAAGCTCGTTCGGATTGCTTCAATACTCGGAGCCCCTTGCTGAGGGCGAAAGACTGCGCGCATAAAAAATTTATCGGTTGATTCGTCATCGAATTGTTGCAACGCTCGAATATAGCAGTTCCGTTCGGCGAGGTACCCGGTTACAGCCGCAACAACACCGCTTCCGGCGCGGCAGGTGCCAGTGAAAATGTAACTGTTGGCTGGTTCGGGCATGGTCGTCATCGAGTTATCTGCTTGTTGTTCATAGAGCCAGTATTTGTGCGTTTGTCGGGCGCGAAGCCAATCTTGCGCTCGGTTTTTGCGTCGCGCGCAATGATGCAACGACAGCGATGTGCAGGTCAAGCCATTCAGCCCCTCTTTATCTGGGCAGGGGCTAACGTCGAGCGTAAATAGCTTGTCTATAGCTGTTTCAGCCGCCGTTGGTTCGCACGAAGAACGCCCGAAATGCGCGCTATCACCGGTCGTTAAGAAGCCGCTCAAAATTTACAAGGGGGTCGAATTTGCCTCTTTTTTATGTGGTCATTGGGACGACTGGGCTGATTCTATTTTAAGGGATTTTCACCGCTTTTTTTGCATTGTTGTTTCGTTTAGTGCTATCTTTTTAACGTGTCAGAAAGGAAAACTCGAAAGATCCCACGGATAGGAACGATAAGATAGGTGGAAAATGACCACTCCAGTTGTTAGCGAAGAAGAAATGCGTGCGTTATTACCTGCCTACGAAGTGGAGGACCAATACCTCCAGCGCATCCGCAAAAAAATACTCATTCGAACGTTAATTGTGACCGCGCTATTCTGTGTGCGCTTATTAATGCTTATCGTGTCACCTGAATTTCATGTTCGAACATTTTTTCCAGATGACGCAACGAAAGGCGAAGAATACATTGATCAAATAATTCTTTTTAGGATGGCGGTGTTAATTCCATTTGCCTTTATTTACTATATCAGCTTCTGGAAAAACCTTTATTTCCGCACGGTGACCGTGTTGTCACTGATAATCACTTGCAGTATTTTGTGGAGCGATGCGGAGCTGCACTTGGCGGCCCTAGCAGGAGAGCCATTATTGGGAGTGTTGACGGCATTAGCAATTCGGTTGGTGATTCTTTATTTACTCGCGCTAAATTATATGGATGTTCGGCGTTAACTGAAAAGTGGAGTCGTCGATGCGTGCGCTCGTCATAGTTTTAGCTTTGTGTCTGATACAAGGGTGCAGTACTTATCGGCCGAGTAACACGGAGGATTTATGCTCGATCTTTGAGGGTCAGACGGTCTGGTACAAAGATGCTAAGACGTCGCAAAAACGCTGGGGAACACCAATACCGTTGATGATGGCGTTTATTTATCAAGAATCCAGCTATCGGCCGAAGGTACGCCCAAAACGCCCAAAATTTTTATTTATTCCGTTACCGCGTCGCTCTTCCGCGTACGGTTATGCACAAGCTCAAGATCCTGCATGGAACGACTATCGAAAAGATACCGGTAATTGGGGTCATGATCGGGATGACTTTGGAGACGCCATCAATTTTGTTGGCTGGTATACCGACAAGACGCACAGTGCGGTTGGCGTGTCTAAGTGGGACGCTTATGGTCAATATCTTGCTTATCACGAGGGCTGGGGTGGCTATAAACGCCGCTCGTACAATAAAAAACCCACCTTGCTAAAAGTTGCTGAGAAAGTTAAACGAAAAACAGCGCAGTACGGTGCGCAGTTGAAAACGTGCTCTAAGTCACTGGACAAACAAGTGCGAGGATGGTGGTTTTAGTGCGCCCACTGGATTGCTGCGCTGTCATTAAACTGTTTCCTGTCGTTTCCTGTCGTTTCCTGTCGTTTCCTGTCGTTTCCTGTCGTTTCCTGTTGTTTTGCGTGATAGCATTTGGCTTTTTTATTGATGGGGTTCTGAGATCTTCATGGCAAGCGAGACTTTTGACGTAGTCATTATCGGTGCTGGGTTATCGGGAATTGGAGCAGCCTGCCATTTAAAAAAGAATCTTCCTAATAAACGTTATATTATTCTGGAATCACGCGATGCCATGGGCGGCACGTGGGATTTGTTTCGGTACCCAGGCGTTCGCTCAGATTCTGATATGCATACACTCGGCTATGCATTCAAGCCGTGGATACAAAAAAAATCGATTGCCGAGGGCTCCGACATTTTAGCGTATATCCGGGAGGCCGCCAGCGACTTCGATGTGGATTCGAATATCCGATATGGGCAGACGGTCACGGAAGCGTCTTGGGATAGTACTACGGCGCGCTGGACGTTAACGCTGGCGAGCGCTGATGGCAGTGAAAATTCCATGCAGTGTCAGTTTGTGTATAGTTGCACGGGTTACTATCGGTATGACGCGGGGTATCTGCCTGATTACCCAGGTTCCGACCGGTATAAAGGGCTCTTGGTTCATCCGCAACATTGGCCTAGCGATCTCGACGTCACGGGTAAGCGCGTTGTGGTGATCGGCAGCGGCGCCACAGCGATCACATTGGTGCCCTCATTGGCTAAGACCGCGCGCGAGGTGACTATGCTACAACGTTCGCCCACGTATATTATATCCAGTTCTGCCATTGATTCTGTCGCCGAGATGTTACGATCATGGTTGCCGCCCAACCTTGCCTACCAACTGACCCGCTGGAAAAATTGGGCAACCCATTCCTTGCTTTATTCGATAAGTCGGCGTTATCCCGACTTTATGAAACGAAAACTTTTACATTGGGTTCGCTTACAAACTAATTCTGAAGTCGATTTGGCCAAGCATTTTACGCCCAAGTATAATCCGTGGGACCAGCGGTTGTGTTTGGCCCCAAATGGCGATTTTTTTCGAGCACTTCGCAAGCGTCAGGCGACCCTTGTTACAGATCACATACGCTCATTCAGTGAAACGGGTATTCAGCTAGAATCGGGCGAACACCTAGAAGCCGATGTTGTGGTGAGCGCAACAGGGCTTCAAATGCTCGCGCTCGGTGGGATTCGTTTTTCTGTCGATGGTCAGTCGACGCCTATTCCTGAGACACTCGGCTATCGAGGAATGATGCTGAGTGGACTCCCTAATATGGCCGTGGCGCTTGGTTACACCAATGCGTCTTGGACATTAAAGTGCGATCTTACAAGTGAGCACGTATGTCGTTTGCTGAGTTATATGGATCGGCATAACTTCACCCACTGCATTGCGATCAACCATCATAAAGACATGAAAACCTCGCCGTTGTTAGATTTTTCGTCGGGGTATATCTCGCGCTCAATCGATGAATTTCCGAAGCAGGGCGATCGTGCGCCGTGGCGTTTGCGCCAAAATTATTTGTTCGACACCTTGTCGTTCAGATTTTCAAGATTGAAAGACTCTGCACTGGCATTTTATTCTGGAACGAGCAGGGATACAGCGTTACACAAATAAATGCCGCTTAATGTCAAGGTGTGCCAGTTCACTGCTTTTACATAAACAACGCACGAGAAGCCCCCTGTTCGACGCTGATCCTGTGTGTAGGGAAACGACAGTGAAAACACTTCTTGTACTGAATTGGCGCTTTTGACATGATATCCAAAGTAATCTTTCAGCGTGGAGAGCAGTGTGTGAAAAAGCTACGACTTTTATTATCATTTTTTTTGTGGGTTAGTGCCAATTCGGCGCTGGCACATGAAGGCGGTATTGTCTTTATTAAATGCGAGGATCGCGAAATACTCCTTGATACCGATACGGGGCGTCTGGATATTACCGCGTTTAGGACAGGCGAGTGGACGCGAGGTGTGAAGTTTGAAAATGGCGTGGAGCGAATACGTTTTCAGGTTATCACCACAAATTATATTGAAGGCTGGGCGATTGATCGGGAAACGTTAATGGCTGTCAGTCATCTGCAAGTGTTTGGTAAGCCCGATATGGAACCTGTACCACCCGTAGTCGGGCG
>CAJWCO010000056.1 GCA_913031145.1 uncultured Cellvibrionales bacterium
CGATGCAATCGTTTATGTCGATCTCGAAATTGCCTACGCTATGACCGACGCACTGACCATAACCTTGGGCGGTTCAAACATATTTGATGAGTACGTTGACGAGATTAATGCGCCCAACGAAAACCGTCAAAGTGTCGGCCTGCAATACCCCCGTCGCACGGCCGCAAACTATGAGGGAGGATCGTGGTACCTTCGCGGCCAGTACAATTTTTAAATAGCGCCATAGAGCACGCCCCAAGGGGTCGCCTTTATTAGCGATCTTTTGGGTGCTTCACAACCCGCTTCACCGCGACTCCATGATTCACCTTTTTAAGGCATCGCAGTATCCTGCTGAGCTATTCCTTTTTTTCGATTTGAACAGCACGCGACCATCGACGAAAAAGTGAATCGGTGCCGCGCTTGGGTTAAACTCTTGTATCTATCACCTAAAAAGGAAATGCCGCCTCGTGTCGTCAGTCAATAAAGTTGTATTAGCATACTCCGGCGGGTTAGATACCTCCGTTATTGTAAAGTGGTTGCAGGAAGAATACCGATGTGACGTCGTGACCTTTACCGCCGACATCGGCCAAGGCGAAGAGGTTGAACCTGCGCGAGCAAAGGCTGAAAAACTCGGCGTGACTGAAATTTATATCGATGATCTTCGCGAGGAGTATGCCCGTGACTTTGTTTTTCCGATGTTTCGTGCCAACACGATTTACGAAGGCGAATATCTGCTCGGCACCTCTATCGCCCGACCGTTGATTGCCAAGCGCCTGATCGAAATTGCCAACGAAACTGGGGCCGATGCCATCTCGCACGGCGCCACTGGCAAGGGCAATGATCAGGTGCGCTTTGAACTTGGTGCGTATGCGTTAAAACCGGGCATTCGTGTGATTGCTCCGTGGCGTGAATGGGACCTTAACTCACGTGACAAGCTCATGGCCTATTGTGAGAAGCATCAGATCGCCGTCGAGATGAAGCGTGGCAAAAAATCACCCTATTCTATGGACGCCAACCTGTTGCACATTTCTTATGAGGGCGCCAACCTCGAAGACCCATGGGCTGAAGCAGAAGAGTCTATGTGGCGTTGGACTGTAGCACCCGAGCACGCGCCTGAAACACCGCTGTATTTGACTTTGCGCTATGCGGGCGGCGATGTCGTCGCGGTCGACGACATTCCAATGTCACCAGCAACCGTTATTGAACATCTTAATAAAGTGGCAGGGGCTCATGGTATTGGTCGATTAGATATTGTTGAGAATCGTTATGTGGGCATGAAATCTCGCGGTTGTTATGAAACACCGGCAGGAACGGTCATGCTCAAAGCACATCGCGCCATAGAATCGCTAACACTGGACCGAGAAGTCGCACATTTAAAAGATGAGATTATGCCCAAATATGCACAACTGATTTACAACGGCTATTGGTGGGCACCTGAACGCCGAATGCTGCAAGCAGCAATCGACCAGAGTCAAGCTGTGGTCAATGGCGGTGTTCGCCTTAAACTTTACAAGGGCAGTGTCAGTGTGGTCGGACGTCAGTCGGCAAGCGACAGCTTATTTGATGCCAATATCGCGACCTTTGACGATGACGGTGGTGCTTACAACCAGGCTGATGCAGAGGGTTTTATAAAACTTAATGCCCTGCGCTTGCGCATTGCTGCCGAGAGAGGTCGCACGTCCTAAATACCCAATCGGCCGATAAGGTAGCGCACTTTAAAGCTCTGACTGGGGGCGGCTGAATGGGTGTCACGATCACCGATATTCGCCACGCGTATGCGCGCATTGCGAACCATACACACTTTACGCCCCTGATCAGCAGCCGCCTGATTAACCAATTAGCCGGTTGCGACATTATTTTTAAAGCCGATTACTTACAAAAAATTGGTGCATTCAAAGCGCGCGGCGCCTGTAATGCAATCTTCTCACTGGATGAAGCTCAGCTTGCGCGTGGGGTCATTACGCACTCGTCTGGTAACCATGGCGCGGCCCTAGCATGGGCTGCCCAATTGCGGAACGCGCACTGCACCGTAGTCATGCCGGATAATGCGCCGCAGGTAAAACAGCAGGCTGTCGAAAGTTACGGTGCTGAAATTACCTACTGTGCACCGACCTTAAGTGCTCGTGAAAGTACTGTTGACCAATTGATCACTGCCCATGAGCGCGTGTTAGTGCATCCATATGATGATGATCGCATTATTGCGGGTCAGGGCACGGCCGCCCTAGAAACACTCCAACAGTTATCAAAGCCTATCGACATACTCATGACACCCGTTGGCGGGGGCGGTCTTTTAGGCGGGTCGGCGATCGTGGCTAAGGAACCTGGCTGCCCGACACGCATCCGTGTAATTGGGGCCGAACCGATAATGGCCAACGACGCATGGGAAAGTTTCAATAGCGGCATCAGGGTCACACACTCAGTACCCAACACCATCGCTGATGGGCTTCGCAGCACCCTAGGCGCTCGCAACTTTACGCTTATTCGCAACTTGGTGGACGATATACTGCTCACCTCTGAAGCGCGCATTGTCGAAGCCATGCGGCTGATATGGACACGATTAAAAGTCGTGGTCGAGCCTTCGGCGGCGGTACCCCTCGCCGCGATATTGGATCATCCCGAGATCTTCAGCGGACAACGCGTCGCCGTCATTTTAAGCGGGGGTAATTTAGATCTTGACCAGTTACCTTGGTAGCCAGAATCAGCCTGCAACAGCCATCACCGGAAAAAGCACACCTCGGGTACAAGGTCATGCCAGACCCTTGGGCTACCAAAACATCTAAGCCGTCGTTTCTACCCTGTGGTGCATATCTCTAGTCAGCGCTGAAAACCTGCTGACAAACTTCAATCGTGTCGGTGACCATCTCGCCGAGTTGCACCATCTTCATGTACCCACTATCGGGGGCAACGGGCGCTGCGAGAAATGCATCAACAGACGCGCCTAAGTCAGTTGCGGATGCAGCGATAAATCGCACATTTAGCAAGCCCACCTCTTGAGTCCCTGCAGCAATCGGCGCAAAGACCGCGACTTGCACGTTACTCCCTGCCGCCTGAGTTTCTGCTTCGAACTGTGTGGCCGCCGCGACAAAAGCCGGTACATTTTGAGGTTCCACTCTCACGCGAACCAGGCGTTCAAAACCGGGGGAAAGATCAAAGGTTTTCAACGGTTTAAACACTCCTGAGTATTTAATCTCACGCATCGCAGTTAACTTGCGAGGTGCCTTGTAAGGGTCATATTTAGTGATCGCCTCCATAGCACCCTGTACCGAATCATAGAAATTCCAAACGAACATCTGACCCATGTAGTCCTGACCCGTTTGAGTCGTACAGACCCCTGATGCTAGTGAACCAAGCGCTTTGAAAAGCTCAGGATTAGCCCGTAAATAGTCGGTATATGCTTGCGGATCTTGTGCCGCAATGTGCATGACTTGTACGGCCCCTTTAGGTATCCCAACTGACGCTTGAGCGTCCGCAACCTGATGGTCATCGGCAATCGACGTGAAGGGCACAAATAGGGTGAGGACTGCAATAAATACTTTTATCATGTGTGACTTCTCCTCATTTCTTGAAAGTGATTTTTTATACATTATGCTGGGTTAACGGTACGCTTCGCGGGCTTAACTTTTTAACTGCTTGCGTCGTGCTCGACACGTGTTTTTCGCCGGTGATGGCACTCAGCCACAGACAATGATCTTGATATATTCGAAATAGAATAGCTAAACGCGGCGTCAAAATCAATGGGCTATTTTTACGCGTCTCATCCTCGAGGGACTTTTGTCTGTTCAGGCGGATGGAGCGCAACGAGACCTCAAACGCTGTGAACCTGACAGCTAAAATCAACCGCAAAGCTAAAATCAACCGCAAAGCTAAGATGAGCCTGAAGGCAATAGCGAAGCAGGGTATTTACGCGCGTCAAGGCTAGCTATGACACATAAAGATGATGCAGTATTCGATCTGTTTTTTAGGAACAACACCCGTAAAAAACATATGCGAAGCTGTTAGACGCAAGGCCATAAAACACCAAGGCTCTTAAATGCAAACTCTGTAACATCTATTGCCGTCAGACCTATTCGACTAGCAAGCAATCACAATTTTTCGCACATCAGTGAATGAACCGCCCAACTGACGACCGGGTGGGCTGAAATCAAACGGCTAAAAGCTACAACGCCTCAAACTGCGCGCGCAGAACCGCAGTCAGTGTCTAAATTCTTATCGATTGATCCACAGAAAATCGAGATCGCCAAAGTAAAAAGAACCGCAGCGCTTGAAAAATATTGTGTTGTCTGGGTAACAAGCGATACTCACGTCACTGTAATATTCAGTCGTTGCAGGATCTTTTCTGCGCTACAAACGCAGCGCATATGTTATTCTGCAAGGCCAAATGGAGAACGATCATCGAAGCATTTACAGTTGAATGGCTCAACGCAAATCGACAATTAGGGTGGGTTCTTGTGCCCCTTCTGGCGTTCTTGGAAGCGTGCCCAGGCGTCGGTCTATTTGTCTCTGGTATCGTCTTACTCTCGGTCTGTACACTCCTCTACGCAGAGCAGATTTTGAGTCTTTGGATCATGCTCCCGTTAGCCTTTTGTGGCGCATGCATTGCCGATCATCTCGGCTATTATATGGGTCGTTGGGTCGGCCCAAAATTTCATCAAAGTAACTTTGCGCAAAAACGGGTCGATGTATTGCAGCGAGCCGAACGCTTTATCCGCCAATATGGTGCTTATTCAGTGGTCCTTGGCAGGCTGATTACCGCAGTCAGAAGTAAAGTCCCCCTGCTGGTGGGCGTTAGCGGTTTTGGCCGCTTACGCTTTACGCTACTGGACATTTTTGCCTGTGCAATCTGGAGCGCGGGCTTGGGACTTTTAGTGGTCGGGCTCGACCACCTTCTGCTTTAATTCTTTAGCATAACTGCGGCACGACATAACCACGTCAAAATTATCGCCTAATCGTCTTTTTTGCATCGTGCGATGGTGGTCTCTACCGAACCGGCACTGAGTTTTTGCTCAAGCTCTTCAAGCGAGAGATAGTCTAGATCCCAGTGATTGCAAATATCGTTGCGAAATCGCGTGTGGTTTTTGTCGGTCGATTCTGACTGCTTTTTATTAAAGTATTTCAATAGCACCTGACTAATACTCATTGCACACCCCTTATTAGATCAATTATTACTCGCATTGCCGTACCCACCGAGCGACTTCGATTCTGCTCCTGACACCCAGATCGGTGAAGACCAAGCGCGCTCACGATGAGTGATGACCTGCGAGCTATCGAGCGGTCGACCGAGCCG